>JAWOKN010000100.1:0-55582 GCA_033854175.1 Bacteroidota bacterium
GACGCAAGTGTACCGAGGAAAACAAGTGCGGTAATTGTGCTATTTCTGAACATTCTCTGTCGAGGGTCTTCCGTGCAGATATTTGACAAAAAAGCATTAAAGGAGTTTAATTTACCAATGTGATCGGAGCATGTAGTGCGGAAGGTGCAGAGCCAGGACAGCATCGGAGTTGTCGCAACCGCTGACTGATCTTGGTGCCAGGCGTCGGATTGCACGATGGCGATGGAAAGAGGCCGGCCCTGATCCGTGTCGACATTTTACACACACTGCTGGCCGGATGTCATGCAGGATAAAAAAGTCCCTGTCGGGGCATCCAGACAGGGATCTGTCAAATTAATATCGTATAACAGGAAAGTGAATTATTTCACAAGCAGCATCTTTCTCGCTGTTGAAAACTTTCCGGCGGTAATTTTATAAATATACATGCCGCTTGACAATGCGGACGCATCAAAGTTTACCGACTTCGATCCGGCCTCCTGGTCGGCATCCACAAGCACCCCTACCTCTCTGCCGGTGAGGTCATAGACACGCAGTGTGACATGGGCCGTCTGCGGAAGGTCATACTCAATGCGAGTCGTCGGATTAAACGGATTCGGATAATTTTGCCGGAGAGCGAAATCGCGCGGAACCTGGCCTGAACCTGTCGTAACCACCAGGACCAACTGATGTCCGGGATTGCCATCCACCGCTGTCCGCCCCTCACCGTGCACCCCGATGACCGTAGGTCCCGCGTCCCTATTCAGTTCCTCAAATGCAAGCTGATACTCCCCGATCCCGCCAACCTTGTAGAGAACCGTAATCGGCCCCTGCGCGGCCTGTACATTGACCGGGATGCGCAGCCCCTCACGTGGAATCCCCGCCGATGGGACCGTTTCGACAAATCTGCCGCTCCCGTAACGGACATCAAACATGCCCACGGGGGGAACAGGCGGGAGCGAATATTTG
The DNA here is from genome assembly GCA_033854175.1 of Bacteroidota bacterium. Taxonomy (GTDB): domain Bacteria; phylum Bacteroidota; class Ignavibacteria; order UBA10030; family SZUA-254; genus DATKPE01. Next base: position 946 of record JAWOKN010000100.1, read on the forward strand.
TCGGCATCCACATTTGATGACGGATCCTCATTGAAATACAACGTTTGTCCCCTGCCGAGTTTATCCCGGAATGTAAAACTGTCGTAGCGATCCAGCTCCGCCGGGGTTCCCTTTGCAACAACCGACGGACCCAGCGTCAGGGTGGTATCCGCAGAGACCCTCAACCAATAGCCATATCCCGGTTGCAGGACAGAAGAGAGGGTATAGCCGGAAGATGTCGAATAACCAAGAGCATAACTGAGGATGACACCACCGGAAGGAGCATTGACAGCATGATCAGGTCCACCGATGATATTCCATCCCTGTTTAAGTCCGACGGTCACCGATGGCAACGATGTACCCCAGAGGCGATAATACGGAATTGTATCAAAGCGTACCCAGAATCCAACACCAGGAAGGACTGAGTCCGAGGAGGCCAGCGGGTGATATCCACCGAGGTATTCAAAGATGACGGAGGAGGGGAAATTTGCCTGCTTCGAATAATCGAACGGAGTTACCGGAACGGACATGAGATTCCAACCGGCGTAAGGTGTCAGCGTCATTCCGATGAAATTGGTCGTTACGTGAATGCAGCTGTCCTGGCCGGGCCAGTTTGCGACGGGTGTCAGATTTGAAATAAGCTGTGACGACAACCCCGTAGCATGCCGGGTGAGATCGTAATACCTGTAATCCCCTCCGACATAATCCTTGAGGCCTATTGCCGCGCCGGTGGCGTATGACGGGAAGGAGCCTGGGACAACCGGGCCATAATGAAATTCCACCTCGTTGGAAGATTCAAAAAGATGGATCTGAAAATTGATCCGCATGGTTGTGACGGACTCATCATAATAGGGAAGCATGTATTTCCACTGCACGATAAACTCTCGGTTCGGGGCGGTACCTGTTGTTGCGTAGGTGACGCTCCCGGTCGTTCCGTTGTATCCCGTGCTGAGATCTGTCCACCACGGTCCGAGGGCCTTGGTCGGATGGGCGGTTGTCGCAAGCGAGGGGACAAAATATGCCGTCACCTGGGAAGGTGTTGATAGTCCGTGCAGCGTTCCGGGAGTGCCCGTTCCGAACTCCAGCCATCCATTGGTGCTGATCTGGATGGAATCATAGGGATACCCATCGTAGAGGAACAAAAACGGAAGCCCAACATGGGTCGTGGCATCGTCACCGAAGGGCCCCGGCGATCCGCCCGTTATTTCGAGATAGGGACAGCTGGATTTTGTATCCCTCCAGTTGCTGACCGTCGGCTGGAGAATCACCAGCAGTGTCCCTTTCAGCGTATCATCGGCGGCATTACTGTCGGCGACCAGTGCAACGGCCTCCGTCGTCAAGGCTCCGGAATCGGTTGGCGTAAAGGAACCGTCAAACGTCACCTGACGGTTCTCGCCGGCGGCAAGCGGGGATATCCGTTTCGTGCTTGAGAAAATTTCCGTTGATCCGTGCACGATGCGGAACTGGACCGTAATGGAATCGCCTGAGACAATGGTACTCGCATTACGGAAGGTCGCACTGAGCGGGGAAACGGTTGAACCGACAAGATACATCGATCCGTCTGCAGGTGTATTGATGCTCAGCGGCCTGATATCAAAAAACTGCGGATCGGACGCACCGAGTAACTTCCGTTCATACACGCCGTTCCCGTGTGTGGCGATGCGCAGCGTTTTGTTTGCCGGTGAAACGACCAGGTCTGCTGCAATGACAGCATCAGGAAGGCCTTCATTGAATTCCGACCACGTCGATCCGGCATCGGTCGACACATAAACGCCGAAGTCGTTTCCGACGTAGACATTGTTCGATTGAAACGGATCGATAGCGATGGCCGTTGTTGGTACATCGGGGAGCGTGCCCGTAATGTCAGTCCATGTGCTTCCCGCGTCGGTCGATTTGAAAAGATGGCCGGACCCGAAACCACCGAAGGCGGCGTAAACGACCGAGGCGGTGTTCGGATCAACAGCAATATCCATCGGATACCGATTGGGAAGTGGCGAGCTGGTAATGTTTGTCCATGTCGCCCCGCCGTCAACAGTGCGGAAAATATGGGCCGAGGTGACCAGAGGTGCCATTCCGATGTACACCGTATCGACACCCATCCGTCCCATGGCCATCGACAACGCAGGATTGCCATCCAGCACCGCGTTACCGTTTCCGGTTACAAACGATGCTCCTGCGGTTGTTGATTTATGGACATACTGATCGGCAAAATAGAGGACGTTGGGATGCGCCGTCGAAACGACAAACGGTGAATTCCAGCCTCCGGTCCCGTTAAATCCGACAGCAGTCGGAAAGGTGTTCCCGCGGTCGGTCGATTTGTACAGTGCACTGCCGTTTCTGTCCACCGCGTACATGATATTGTCGTTGGTCTGGTCAATGGCCGTCCAACCGACCTCGTCAGTCGCACTCGATGCCCATATGGAGCTTCCCCGGTAGATATACCCCGGGATATGATCCTGCGACTGGGTCAGGAGGAGAAGGGAATCCTGCGCCGAGCTTGAAAAGCCGTTGTAGAGCTGGCCCGTCTGCATTCCATCGCTGACACTGACAAACGACGCACCAAAATCTGTCGACCTGTACACACCGTCGTCATTCACCTCGTAAAACAAGTTTGGAACAGCCGGGTACTTTGCAAACGCGTGATGATCGGAATACGAACCGACGCTGCCGGAAAAGCTCTGGCCCCCGTTTGACGATTTGGAGATATTCACCTCCGCGTGAATGATCTGATTCGAGTCGGCGGGGTTCACGGCAACGTAATGTGAATACCATCCCTGAACCCCGAAATTGGGGAGTGTGCGTGCTGTTGAATTCACCACGTACCAGCTCGCACCGAAGTCGGTGGATTTCCAGATTTCTCCCGAGCCGAGAGTGCTGTCGGAAGCGCTCGCGTAGATAACGTTGGGGTGCGCATCGTAGATATCAAGAACCGTTTTACCGGTGTACCCGTGGTAGAGCGAAGGGAACCACGTCAATCCATTGTTGGTGGTTTTGTCCATACCGCTGGCCGGATTGAAATCGCCGTGAGAAATGACAACGGTGTTCGTGTCAGCAGGGTACATGAGTAGGTCCTCAACCATTCTGACGGGATCGACATTATTCCAGGTCGTCCCGGCATCGGTAGTTTTATAGACACCCTCCGTCGTCGCCGCCCAGAGGGTATGATGGTTCAGGGGATTCATACGGATCGCCTGAATCCCCGTCTGCTGGTTGAGCGACCAGTCGAGACTTTTTGTCCATGTCACGCCCGCGTCGGTGGATTTCAGAATACCGATACCATAGCTCCCCCTTGTCGTCCGGATGACCAGCCCACCGTCTGAGGCCGAATCACGGTACACTTCACCCGTGCCGATAAACAACGTACTGGTATCCGACGGATCGATGACAATGGCGGAAATACCAAGCGCGGGGTAACCGAGCCTGATCTGCTGCCAGTCCGCGACAAGCCCGCCCGAAAAGGAGCGCCACAACCCCCCGCTCGCGGTTCCGACATAGACGGTGTTCGGATTGAGGGGATTAAGCGCCACACTCAGTGAGCGTCCATGCAGGTTGGTCGGACCGATGGGATTCCAGACAGTCCCCATGGTCGACATGACAGAACGTGTCGAGCGTTTCAGCCGTTCCGCCAGAAACGCCTTATAGTATTTATTCTGGGGAATATCCCTGTCGGGATATGCGCGGGCCCTCGTCCAGAAATCCAGAGCCTGGTATGCACCCGTACGCTCAAAATTTTTATCCTCTTTTTCTGTCCGGTGTCTGTTCAAACCGGAACGGTCTGAATGTGGGGAAGGGCTAAAGACAAGTATGCTTATTGATCCAAAGAAAACCATCATCCCGACGAACACCAACGCAGGATGTTTCATCGCGCGCTCTCCTTTCTCGGACTACAACAGGATTCAATCAGTTCCCTTCCTGTCACGACCAACCTTGCATGACTTGACCCGAAGATGTGCATCATAGACAGAACATTCACGCCAAGTTCTATGACGGCGGAAAGGAACACAGGGAGTGTTTCAGAGGTCAATCTAAGAAAGTTAAAGCCAAGAATCAAACGTGAAAAATTCGTATATTGGGAATATCGCGTTGTCCATCCACGCGATATCTGGTCATTTTGGGAATATCTACTGGATAGGAATCGATATGTATCACTTGGTTTTACTCAGGCACGGAGAAAGCACGTGGAATAAGGAAAATCGTTTTACCGGCTGGACCGATGTCGATCTTTCAGAAAAAGGAGTCGACGAAGCACGCGCAGCGGGAAAATTGCTGAAGGAAAACGGATATGTATTTGATCTCGCCTTCACCTCTGTCCTCAAGCGGGCCATACGAACACTCTGGATCACCCTGGATGAACTGGATCTCATGTGGATCCCCGTTTACAACTCCTGGCGGCTAAACGAACGTCATTACGGAGCTCTTCAGGGGCTCAGCAAACCGGATATGACTTCAAAATACGGCGAGGAGCAGGTCCGTCTCTGGCGGAGGAGCTATGATGTCCGTCCGCCGGCACTCGAACCCTCCGATCCCCGCAATCCGGTCAATGACATCCGGTACCGGACGATGAACCACGACATTCTCCCCCTTACGGAATGCCTGAAGGACACTGTTGAACGGTTTCTCCCCTACTGGCATGACACGATCGCACCCGCGATCCGGTCCGGAAAACGTGTGATCATCTCCGCCCATGGAAACAGCCTGCGTGCACTGGTAAAGTACCTCGATACGATATCCGACAAGGATATTCCCGGGCTCAACATCCCAACGGCCATCCCCCTCGTTTACACACTCGACGATCGACTGCGCCCGATAAAGAGTTTTTATCTCGGAGACCAGGAAGAGCTTAAGAAGGCGATCGAGGCTGTGGCCAGCCAGGGAACGGTACGATAGTCACATCTCAGGAACACCTCATCTGTTCCCGCCAGGAACCATTCAGAGAGTGCCCGGCATGCTATTTAACGAGAATCATTTTCCGGGCCGTGGAATAGACCATGGGCGAGCGTGACAGGGTTGTTGCCGTGAGACGGTAAAAATAAACCCCTCCGCCGTACACCCCCGCATCCCAATACACGGAATACTTCCCGGGCTGCTGGATATTATTCTGAAGTGTGGCTATCTCCCTGCCGAGAATATCATAAATTTTTAACGACACAAAGCTCACCGTCCGAATTTCGTACCCGATCTTCGTTGATGGATTGAACGGATTCGGATAATTCTGAATCAGGCGGAAATTGCCGGGCAGGTCCTCCCCCTGAACAAGGGTGGATGTCAGCGGAAGTTGTGCAACAATACTGTACACGCTGTCGGTCCGGCCCGTGAACTGGATGAATACTTGCCGCAGCGAGTCATCATAGAAAAATCCCCTCGCGGACTGCCGCAAAAGATCAAGCGAAAAACTCTCGGCCAATCCCTGACCATTGACATACACCGCAGCCGGCTTTGCCATGATGGAGTGGACATCGCAGAGATAGACGCGGTTTGGAAGTTTCCCCGAAAAAATCCCATCCGCCTTTCCGACCGTAATCTCGAGCGTTCCCGAAGTATCTCCCGTCCCGTGAACGGGACTCAGACTCAGGGAAAACAGCGTCCGGGCATACCGGCCTGATTGATACTCCAGGGTCCTGCCATCATCCTCATATAACGTGAACGCCCCCTGCACAAGTGAATCCGGGTAACACTGGAGAATCAATGTGTCCATAACCCGTTCATCAGTGTAGTTTCCGACAGGCTGAGTGGGGATGATGCTGCCGGATTTGACAAAAACCGGCATCCTGTCAAGAGGCGCCCGAACCGTGACGTTCTGGTTGCCCGAGAACCGCTCATCAGTCCAGTATTCTATCCACGTCCCCTTCGGCAAATAGACCGTCTTCGACCGCTGGCCGCTCTGAACGACCGGGGACACAAGCATTGCACTTCCCCAAAGATAGGATGAGCTTTCATTCCAGAGAATCGGATCGGACGGATCCTCGAAGAATAAGGGGCGTACGAGCGGTAACCCGCTACGGTAGTTTTCATACGCCATGGTATAGATATACGGCAACAGGGAGTAGCGGAGCCGGATGAATTTCCGGGAGATCTGTTCGGTGGTATCGCCAAACGCCCATGGTTCCGTCCCCTGCCCCGACCCATGCGCCCTGGTTACGGGGCAGAATGCCCCGAATTCCATCCATCGAGAATAGAGCTCGGGAGTCGTCGTCCCGCAGCAAAATCCTCCGATATCGGAATTGTGATACGCAATCCCCGATAATCCCATACCGAGCAGTATCGGCAATTGTACCGCCAGTCCGCCGAAACTTTTTCCAACATCCCCCGACCAGGTGATCACTCCGTATCGCTGAATCCCCGCATAGCCCGACCTGGTCAGATTGAACAGCCTTCTGCCGGGATATATATCCCGGAAACCGTTGAAGAGTGTCTGGGCCCAGAGAAAGTTATAGATATTGTGAACTTTTAATGTACTGCCGAGAGAATGAACCATATCGAGGGGATGGGTCTCCGGTTCACCCAGATCTGTCCAGATTCCCCCCATACTATCACCCATAAACGCCGGATGCTTATTCCACCACCATGTCCGGGCGGCAGGGTTGGTGATATCGAGGAGGCCTGCATTACAACTACACGACCACCAGTTGCTCAGAAGATACGGATCCCCCGAACTGTTCCTGGCGAGATATCCGTCAGCGGCTGCGGCAGGAAAATTCCCTGAATACTCGACAATATAGGGTTCGGTAATGACGATGGTCTTGATCCCCTGCGCAAGGAAATCGGATATCATTCCCCCGGGATCAGGCCATGAGGCAGTATTCCAGCTCAGATCACCCATGTGATAGTACCAGTAGAGATCCAGAATGATCGCATCGCACGGAATATTATCCTGGCGCATCCGTTGAATGACGGAAGCAGCCTCTGCGGCATTCTGGTAACCGTATTTTGACTGAAGATACCCAAACGCCCAACGTGGTGGTAAAGGCTGCCGGCCCGTGAGCCATGTGTACCGTTCCAGTAGACCAGTGAGGGTGTCAGAACTCATGAAATAGTAGGTCAGTTCTCCGCCCGGGACGGCATAATAAAACTCATCCGGACGTGCAACACCAAAATCAAAATTACCCCGGTAGGTATTATCAAAATACACGGCATACCCTTTGAGGGAGACGATCAAGGGGACGTTGATGTTCATCGTGGCAAGGGGCTGTGTGTAGCCATAGGTCTGAGTATTGATGGACTGAAACGACTGTCCCCGTTTATCCAGCGATGTCCCGCGCTCACCTGTTCCATACAAATGATCGTCAGGTGCAAGGGAAAACTTCGCCATCCGTTGGGCGTTATATGTTGCCACTCCTCCACCCTCCGGTTCGGCAAGGAGTAATTTTCCCGCGGATGAATAGTACGACACCCTCAGTGGATATTTTTTGCAGAATATGGTTATATCCGGAGAGGAAAGGGATAGTGAAGAGTCCGTTTCTGTAACAATTGCCCCGATCGCCACCGAGGAATCCTGCACGATGATAAAGGAGGAATCGGGAACAGTTGAGGGATGAGGCAGGAAATCAACACGCACGATGTCGGCCCGGTAAAAAATAAAACGGAGCGAGGATGTGTCGGCATAGACGGTGGTTGCTTTTCCCCGGACGGTATACCCCGTATAGTTCCCGAGATATGTCTGGCCCCGGCATAGAGATCCGAGCAGAATCCCCATGAAAAACAAACGTACGGTCATTCGGTTCATCCGGTTCATGCGTTTCAGGCCCCCCTGAATGTACAAAAAAAATCTTCCCTGTGTGTCCCGGTAAAAACGCTACATTTTGGTACTGTCTCCCCTGAGGCCCGACCTTTCCCCTACCTCCCCTTTCTCCCGATCCTGGCAAAAAGTGGAAACGATACCTCCCGTATTTCATGTTCTCCCCACATATTTTCGAGATCCGGAAGGATGCGGCTGACAGGATCCGCATTTTTGTGATCACGATAATGCTGCACAGCGGACCACGTGTGGAGATAGCCGACAAGTTGTTCCAGGGTCCATGTGTAACAAATAGTCATTTCAGGAAGCCCGATTTCGGGAAAGGGAAACGGGAATGTTGAATACCGCTCGTCCACAAACTGCCGCTCGCGATCCCAGAATCCTTTCAGTATATCATCCTTGAAGGTCCGGATAAGGGAACCGATCGGCTCATGAACATCCACATGGGAATAACCAACCAGTGCAAGAATACTCCCCTGCCGGAGTGTCCTGTCAACCTCCCGGTAAAATCCGGGAAGATCGAACCAATGCGCTGCCTGGGCAGCAATGATCAGATCAAACTGATTCTGTCCGTAGGACGTATGTTCGGCCGGCTGGAGACTGTAGACGATATTCTCCTTCCGTATGGCGTGCGCAATCTGATTTTCGCTGATGTCGGATGCGAAGACCCTCCCAAAATGGTCCGAGAGAACCGAAGCAACCTGACCGTTCCCTGTTCCACAATCCCATGCAGCATCCCTTCCGGAGAAAAGGGACAGGATGAAATCGTACATCTCCCGGGGATAGACAGGGCGAAACCGGGAGTAGAGGGAGGATACCTTTGAGAAGTTGTCTTTCATTCCGTCAGATCATCGCCAGACCGTGGGTGATTCTCACCTGAAGACCACCGAGCGCATCGAAACCGAACCCAGGTCGACCTGATCGTTGAAGTATTCAAGCGAATCGGTCTTCTCCCGCAGGCCCAAAACATAGAGTAACGGGAGAAAATGATCGTGGGTAGGGTGGGCAATTGCAGCGAGCCTGCCCAGCCGCTGGAACTCCACGATGGCACGATAATCGCCGTCCTCTATCCATCCGGATATTTTTTTGTCAAACTCGACAGCCCACTCATACGGTTCTCCCCCCCACCGCATCATCGCCAGGTTGTGGACGATGTTGCCGCTTCCGATGATCAGCACACCCCTGTTGCGCAGTGCCCTCAGTTCTTTCCCGAGATCAAAATGGAATTGAGGCGGCTGGCTGTAATCAAGACTGAGCTGGTACACGGGAATATCCGCAAGGGGGAACATCGGTTTCAACACGCTCCACGTTCCGTGATCCAGCCCCCAGTCAAAATCGAGCTCGACTTCAGGTCGTGAAACCATGCGCTGCGTTTCACGGGCCAATTGCGGCGAACCGGGAGCAGGATACTGCTGTCTGTACAGTTCTTCCGGAAATCCGCCGAAATCATGAATCGTTTCAGGTTTTTCCATTGCCGTCACTTTCGTGATGTTCCTTGTAATCCAGTGGGCAGAGATCGACAGGATGGCTTGCGGTCTGGGCAGCTTCTTCCCGATATCCTGCCACGTCCGGCGGAAGGAATTATCGAGGATGGCGTTCATCGGATTTCCATGTCCGACAAACATCACCGGCATGCGGGATGCCGGATTCAGATGATCGGCAATTTTTATCATGATGATGGATTCTTCCTACAGTCGCGGCAGGGATTGATCATCCGCCGCCATGTTCAATAAAAACATAATTTTATAAGGATGCAAAGCGGGTGGAATGTTTGCGTCTTTCAGGGGAAAAGGGTATTTTATATGAAGGATTTTGCCAGCCACAGGCGTACGCAATATCTTTCTTTAGCAATCATCACCTTATCATGTATGCGGAAGTATCCGTTTGTTCTTTTAGCAATTTGCTGTCTCATCACACCCCTTACCACGACCGGGCAGACGCCCGCCAATCCCGACAGTGCGCTCCAGGCACTCCTTTCAGGCATCAGCGGGACGCCTCTCGGCCTATCACAGGCGATCCAGTACGGATTAAAAAATTCCACCTCCTTTATCAAGGCGGAAGCTGATTTTCTCGCTGCGGGCGGGGCCGAGCGGAGGGAAGCCGGCACGTTTGATCCGCAGCTGTTTTTCAATCTCAATTACCTCAATCAGCACCAGCCGACGGCTTCGTTTTTCGCCGGGGCTTCGACGCTTTCGACACAGCAGACCACGTCGCAGGGAGGAATCAGGATAGAATTGCCGATCGGTACACAGCTTGCGCTCGCGATCAACACCGTCAAACTCAACACCAATTCGACCTTTGCATTCTTAAATCCGGAATATGATGCATTCGGAAGTCTGACCCTGCGTCAACCGCTTCTCGGCGGGTTCACCGTCTCCGCCCGGAAACATCTTGTCGAATCCGAACGCGAACTTGAAGCAGCAAAAGCACGTTTTGATCAGGAGATGATCGCCATCAGCGCGGACATCGAGCGATCATACTGGGATCTTTATCAGGCGGAACGAGATTATGCCGTACAGAAACTCACCCGCGACAGGGCGGAAGCCTTTCTCCATGAAACGGAACTCCGGGCAAAGTCGGGTCTCGTGGGACCCAACCAGGTTGCGAACGCGAAAACATTCCTGGCCCAACAGGATCTGGAACTCATCGACCGTCAGGAACATCTCGACTCGCAGTCCGATCAGCTTGCGTCGGTCATCGGCGTAAGACCCGAGCAAGGGATGGTCCGCTTTATCCCGAGTGATGAACCCCCTTCAGACTATCCCCTGGATCCCGTCGATTCCCTGGTCGGCAACGCCATACACGACAACCTCGACCTCCATGCGGCACAGAACGAAATCGATGCAGCCAGGGCTCTCGCAAACGCAGCTGGCTGGGAAGCACTCCCAAGCGTCAATCTGATCGGTTCGCTCGGAGGCAGCGGTCTGGCGGGTACACCCCAGCAGGTGATCGTGCTGGGTGACACCCTTGAGACGACAGTCAATGGTGGCTTCTCGGACGCACTGAAACAGGTAACGAAGCGAGATTTTCCGAACTGGAGCGTTGGCGTCGAGGTCAGCATCCCGATCGGCCTGCGGAGTGGACTGGGGGAGAAGGACCGGCTGGAAGCCGGTGTTCTCACCGCAGAACAGGAATATATTGAGAAATCACGGACCCTCGAGGCACAGATCAGAGGCACCTTCCGTGAGTTAGCAGACGGCAAAACCCGGCTCGAGGTCGCACGTGAAGGCGTCGACGCCGCCCAGGAGCAGGTCAGAATAGGTATGATTGAATTTGAAAACGGCCGTTCGACGGCGTTCGAGCTGGTCCGCCTGGGGGAAGATTTTGCGATCGCCCAGCAGCGGTATTCCGAGGCGCTTGTACGCACCGCAAAAGCGGCTGCAACACTGCGTCAGCTGACCTCGGGCAGATATGGAGCACATAAATAAGGAAGTACGAATGACAGTAAAATTCTTTCCAGGAACGATTCTTCTGGCGCTATTGCTGATTCCGGCGGGGTGTTCAAAACAGAAGGGCGGCGGTGGAACATTCTCCATGCCTCCAATGCCTGTCGAGATTGCGCCGGCAAAAATGCAAAACGTCGAGGATAAATTTGAAGCCGTCGGAAGTATCGAGGCCATCGAGGCAATCACCGTGGTATCAGAAATTGACGCGGCAGTGGTCAGTCTGCCGTTTCGTGAAGGAAGTTTCCTCCGGCGCGGCGACCTGATTGCGCAGCTGGACGATTCCCAGCTCTCCGCGGAGGTCGAACGGGCAGAGGCGCTTCATGCGCAGAGTCATACCAGCTATGAACGGGTCAAATCGGTTGTCGACCAGAAAGCGGGAACCCCGCAGGATCTTGACGACGCCGCCGCGGCCTTAAAGGTCGCCGATGCCAATCTCTCACTCGCAAAGGCACGCTTCGCAAAGACACGCATCGTCGCCCCCTTCGATGGCATCGTCGGGGCACGACGGGTAAGCATCGGGACATTTTTACGCGCAGGCCAGGCCATAACGGACCTTGCGAACATCGATGAGATCCGCGCCAACTTCTCCGCACCGGAACGGTTTCTCCCGTCACTCCACCAGGACGCTGAAGTCTCGGTCTCCACGACGGCTTTTCCCGGGTATGCAGTGAAAGGCAAGGTCATCGCCGTTGAACCCGTCCTCGATCCGGGGACGCGCAGCGCGAGGGTCGTTGCCCGAGTGCCGAATCCAGGCCGGAAATTCCGGCCCGGAATGTCGGCAGACATCTCCGTCGTGCTGAGCGAACGGCCGAATGCGATCACAGTCCCCAACGAGGCCGTCTTCGCAAACGGAGATCAGTCGTTTGTCTTCGTCGTCCGTCCTGACAGCACGGCGACGCGCGTCGCGGTAAGTCTCGGGACCCGGATGCCTGATGTCGTCGAGGTTGTCCAGGGGTTAAAGGCCGGTATGACCATCGTCCGCGCCGGACATCAAAAGCTTTTTGACGGGGCCAAGGTCATGCCGATCCCATCGCATGGTCCGGGACAGACGCAATAAAACACGAGTTCAAACGGTCTGAAGTCGGGATCACGATTTCGACTGTATGTTCATCCAAGCAGAAAGGTGAAAGCTTATGAAACTCAGTAGTGTTTCTATCCAGCGGCCGGTTTTTGCCACCGTCATGAGTCTGACGATTCTGCTCTTTGGGATCATTGCCTTCCTCCGCCTTCCGGTGCGCGAATATCCCGACATCGATCCGCCCATCGTCTCCGTGGTCACGATCTACCGCGGGGCAAGCCCGAGCGTGGTCGAAACAGAAATCACGAATGTTCTCGAGGAACAGTTTGCCACACTGCAGGGTGTCAAGACCATGAGTTCCTCCAGCCGTGAAGAGGGTTCGGTCATCACGATTGAATTTGAGCTGAACCGGAACGTTGACGAGGCCGCAAACGACGTCCGCGACAGGGTTTCACGCGTCCGCGGAAATCTCCCGCGCGAGATTGACGATCCGATCATCTCCAAGGTCGATGCAAACGCCCAGGCTGTCGTCTGGCTGGCGCTCTCGAGCCAGCACTTCAGCGGTCTGGAACTGAGTGACATCGCCGACCGCGTTCTGAAGGAACGGCTTCAACGTTTGCCCGGCGTGGGGTCGGTTATTCTCGGCGGGGAACGCCGGTACGCTATGCGGGTCTGGCTCGATCCCCTGAGGATGGCGGCACACGGATTGACCACCCAGGATGTTGAGGCAGCTATCCGTGAGGAAAACACGGAGATTCCGGGCGGAAGAGTTGAGGGATTGGGGCGCGAATTTGCCGTACGCACCCGCGGCGAGCTTGCATCCCCCGAAGAGTTCGGTGCAATTATCGTGACACAGAAAAATAACGACGTCGTGCGTCTGCGCGATGTGGCCGATGTGACCCTTGGCGCAGCAGATGAACGCACAGCGGTCCGTTATAACGGAGAACCGGCCATCGGTCTCGGCATCGTCAAACAGTCGAAAGCCAGTACTGTTGACGTCGCCGCAGCCGTCCGTGCTGCGCTCCCCGATTTAATGAAAGCACTCCCCTCGGGGATGATCCTCGACGTCGCATACGACTCATCGACATTCATCAACGATTCGATCTCGGAAGTCCAGCAGACTCTCGTTATCGCCCTGTGCCTTGTCGTGCTTGTCGTGCTGGCGTTTTTAAAAAGCATCCGTGCCACCACCATTCCAACGCTTGCAATCCCGGTGTCCATCATCGGGGCGCTCGCCGTTGCATACTTTGCCGGCTTTACACTCAACATCCTGACCCTTCTTGCACTCGTCCTGGCCATCGGGCTTGTCGTCGACGACGCGATCGTCGTGCTCGAAAACATCTACCGCCATCTCGAAATGGGCAAGAGCAGAATTCAGGCCGCACTCGACGGAAGCACGGAAATCGGCTTTGCGGTCATCGCCACAACGATCGCACTGGTTGCCGTCTTCGTGCCCCTGGCATTTCTGACGGGATCCGTCGGACGGCTCTTCAACGAGTTCGGCATCTCCGTCGCCGTGGCCGTACTGATATCGGGTTTTGTGGCGTTGAGCCTGACACCGATGCTTTCATCAAAAATCCTCAGGCCCCTGCACGGCGTGGGCACAACCTGGGCATCACGGTCATTTGATGCCTTCTTTGACTGGCTCAACAGAATTTACGACCGTACACTGCGTACCGCATTACGCCGGCCGGTCCTCATGATCATCTGCGCGGCGTTAGCTCTCCTCCTCAGTTTCGTCATTTTCAAGCTCCTCCCGAGCGAACTCGTCCCTGTTGAGGATCGCGGAATCGGATTTGGCGTTGTCATCGCGCCCGAAGGGGCGACGCTGCAGTATACTGACAAATACATGCACGAGGTCGAGAGCCGCCTCCTTGCACTCCCCGAACGGCAGGGTCTGTTCACTGCGACGGGCCTGGGCTTCGGAGGACCCGGATCTGTGACAAATGGTTTCCTGTTTCTGGCCTTGAAACCGCGTGCCGAGCGGTCACGGTCCCAGCAGGAAATCATCCAGACGCTCTTTCCACAACTGATGGGAATTCCCGGTGTGCTGGCATTCGTCATCAATCCCCCAAGCCTTGGCGGAAGTTTTACCTCGAGCCCGGTCGAGTATGTTCTCCAGGGGGATAATTATGAAGATTTAAACAAGGCCGTCGGCATGATGATGGGAGAGGCGGCGAAACTCGGGTATATGATCAATCTCAACACCGATCTGCATCTGAACAAACCCCAGCTTGACATCAATATCGACCGTGAACGGGCTTCCGCGCTCGGGGTTTCGGTCGCGGACATTGGCTCTGCCCTCGAAACCTTCCTGGGCGGCCGCGTCGTCACCAATTTCAAACGGGGCACGAAGCAGTATGACGTCATCCTGCAGATGAAAGCACATGAGCGCTCCACCCCCGATGCCATTCCCGACCTCTATATACGGAGCCCGCAGGGACTCGTCCAGCTTGCCAATGTCATCAAACTGAATGAGACCGTTGCACCGAAAGAGCTGAATCACTACAACCGGATCCGTTCGGCGACGATTACCGCAAATCTCGTCCCCGGCATGAGCATCGGCCAGGCGCTTGACGATCTCGACCGGATCGCAGAGACAAAACTCCCCGCCGGTATCAAGCGCGACTTCGGCGGTGAATCGCTTGAATTCAAAACCTCCAGTTCGGGGCTGTATTTTATGTTCCTTCTTGCGATCGTATTTATTTATCTTGTCCTGTCAGCTCAATTTGAAAGCTTTATCCATCCGCTGACGATCCTTTTTTCCGTCCCGCTGGCCGTTTTCGGAGCCTTGCTGACACTGCTTATCTTCCGGCAAAGCCTGAACATTTATTCGCAGATCGGACTGATCATGCTTATTGGACTTGTCACAAAGAATGCGATACTCATTGTCGAATTCGCAAACCAGCTGCGTGCCCGCGGCCAGAGCATCACCGAAGCTGTCGTGCATGCCGCAACAATCCGGCTCCGACCGATACTGATGACGTCATTTGCGACGATTTTTGGAGTCCTGCCGATTGCGATCGGCCTGGGTGCAGGCGCTGAATCCCGCCGACCCCTGGGCCTTGCGGTCGTTGGCGGGCTGTTTTTCTCCACCTTCCTGACACTGGTGATTGTACCGACGGTCTATACGATACTGGCAAAATACACGCGAACGGTCAAAATTGAGGAGAATCCCGAGGTTCCGCCGGTGGAAGAAATTCGCACGGAAGAAAAATCACTTGCCACGGAAGCCGTCATGTCAAAATAATCTCTTGGTCTTGCAGATCGCTCCGGGGGGGGAACCCCTCCGGTCATGTTCCCACTCAGGCCGCGACATACGCCCTGCCCGATAACACCATCACGCCCGCCCCGAGACGGCGCATCGCGGCAGGGAATCAATATGATGCACCATCACTCCTTGAACTGTGCCACATTGATCTGGTACTCTTCGATTTTCCGGTAAACGGTTTTCCTGTCGATGTCCATGATTCTCGCAACCTGGTTCAGGTTGCCTCTGGAATCGCGGAGGACCCGGAGAAGATATTTTTGCTCGGCATCGCGTATGACCCTGTCGAGATAATCCTTATACGACAGAAACGTTGTGGATGGTGATTCGTTCATCCCATTTTCAGTAACCCCGTCACCGGCCCCCCCGCCCGGCAGTTCAATAACCGAAATGGTTGAACCGTCGGTTTTGATGATCGCCCGTTTAATCAGGTTTTCCAGCTCGCGCACGTTCCCCTTCCAGGCATAATTCATCATCGCATGAATCACCGACGGCGCGAAACCCGAAATCGCCTGCCGGGCAAGTCCCTGATGTTTCTGGAGAAAATATTCCGCAAGAAGCGGGATATCATCGAGCCGCTCCCGGAGCGGGGGAAGGGTAATCGGAAAAACATTCAACCGGTAGAGCAAATCCTCGCGGAACGCCCCTTCCGCGACCATCTTCTCGAGATCCCGGTTCGTCGCCGCGATGATCCGGACATCGGCATTGACACCGGTGTTGCTCCCGATGCGGAAAACCTGCTTATCCTGAAGAATCCGGAGGAGCTTTGTCTGAATATCGGAAGGAACATCAGCGATTTCATCCAGAAAAATCGTCCCGCCGTTGGCTTCCTCAAATTTGCCGACCCGCTGACGGGCTGCACCGGTGAACGCTCCACGCTCATAGCCGAAGAGCTCGCTCTCCATGAGGGTCTCCGGAATGGCCGAACACTGGACGGCGATAAAGGGTTTCTCCTTCCGCTGACTGTTGAGATGAATCGCCTTGGCGATCAACTCCTTGCCTGTCCCGGTCTCCCCCAGCACCAGCACGGTAACATCGGTTTCTGCGACCTGCCGCACAAGCTTGAACACCGCCTCCATTTTCGCGTTCTGACTGATGATGTTCGTGAAATCCGCCGTCGATTCGATCAGATTCCGCAGGCGTTTCAGTTCTTCGTTCTTTTTCCTCTCCTCGAGCGCACGTCCGATTTTAAGAAGCAGTTCGTCATTATTGCACGGTTTTGTGAGATAATCATACGCCCCGAGACGCATCGCCTCCACCGCCGTCTGCACCGAGCCGAATCCCGTAACCATCATCACCGTCGCGTCCGGCAGTTTTGGCTTGATATACTGGAGGAGTTCGATGCCGTTCATCCCCTCCATGACGAGATCGGAAACAATAAGATCAAACTTCTGCATGTCGATGAACTTTCGGGCCTCATCACCGTTTTTCGCAGCCGTCACCGAATACCCCTCGTCCTGCAGGAGGGCAACGGTCGCCACGCGGAACGCTTTATCATCATCCACGATGAGAATGCTTGTTGTCGTTTCTTTCATTGCTCTGCTTTCATGATTGTTGTACCGGTAACCGGATCGTAAATGTCGTACCTTCCCCGAGCTTGCTTTCCACCGTAATAGTCCCCTCATGCTGGCGGATAATCCCGTAGGTGACCGAAAGGCCAAGACCCACCCCGCTGACGGCGCTTTTCGTCGTAAAAAACGCGTCAAAAATCCTATTGATATTCTCGGGTGCGATACCGGCACCCGTATCGGCCACGTTGAGAGAGACAAATCCATTCTGTTTGTATGTCCCGATGGAAAGAGTCCCTCCCTCCGGCATGGCATCCTTGGCATTGAGGACGAGGTTGAGGAGGACCTGCTTCAGCTTATCCTTCGAACCCTCGATCGGGGGAAGTGAGGGAAGAAGCGAGAGCTCCACCCTGATCTTCTGCCGCGAGAGCATTTCGTTGGAGGTCGTCATCACCTCCGTCACCACATCATTCAAGACCACCGGCTCCCGTTCGATGGGGAGCATCGTTGTCCGGTACACGTCGAGCATTTGCCGTGTCAGCTTCGCGAGCCGTCCGACCTCCTCCAGGGCAACCTCGAGGAGTTCGATCTCACCCCTGTTCCCCGACGCGGTCTGGAGTCTTTTCATCAGCGTCTGGAGACAGCTCTGGATGTTATGGACCGGATTATTGATTTCATGCGACAGCTGGGCGGTCAGTTTTCCCGTGGCTGCAAGCCGTTCCGATCGCACGAGTTCCGCCTGCATCGTTTTCAGCTGCTGCAGCGCTCCCTCCAGTTCAACGTTCCGTTCGGCGAGCTGGCGCATTTTATCCTTCAACGAGTGGCTCATTTCCTGAAATTTTTCCGCCAGATACCGCATCTCCGCATCCCGGCCGACGGTGATGATATAATCATAATTCCCCTTGCTGATCTCGGCTGTCCCTCGGACAAGCGCGCCGATCGGCCTGGTGATGCCCTGCGAGATGATGTATCCCAGACCCGCCGTGACAAAAAGCACGATCAGGGACAGGATGAGAAAAGTGTTGATCACCGGTTTCAGCGCGGCCTCAAGTTCACGCCCCACGGATTTGAGGACGAGAAGGATGAGGGGTTGACCGGGAAGCTCGCCATTGTCAAGACGAACCACTGTCGCAAGGTATCGTTCGGAGGCCGTGCGGATGGAAACAACATTGGATGGGTGCCCCCCGGCAGCGGGTATTTCCTGAGATCCCGCTTCCTCCCGATGGCCATGCTGCAGCCAGTCGGTAAAATTGTCGATGGCGGGTGATGTGAGCGTCGAGCGGATAACGGTATCACCGGCCATCAGTACAATGTCGCTGTTCGTCATCCCCTTGATGGCATCAAGATCCTGCTGCTCAAACCGGAATCCGAGCGTCAGTGTTCCCACATGATCTGGTCCGATCACGACTGGAGCCGTCGCACACCTGTAAACGGCATGGCCAATTTGCATGATCCGGAGGGACGATCTCTGGAGGGTGTCACGGTTCAGCATCAGTAAACTGTCGGATCCCGGTTTCACCCCCTTTCCATCAATAATCCGGGCAAGGAGGCGGCCATGGGCATCGGTGAGCTGAAAAAGATCTCCAGCGACGCTCCTGTTCAGTTCAACGGCAAGCTGGAGGGCGGTATTTCTGTCTCCCAAATCGACAACAGCCTTCAACCGCGGCGTTGCGGCAACGATTTCAGCAGACGTAATAATTTCTTTTCCCCGCAGTGAATTCAATTCGCGGATCGTGGTATGATTGCTGCGCAGTTCTTCTCCCGCCTTCTGTTCCACTTGCACCCCCATCCAGTACCAAATGATCACCGATGTCATCACGAGGATGATCAGAACGACGCCCCAGATGGCAAGAAGTATTTTATTCCGGAATCTCATGATGTCAGCTACCCCGGGGCATACCCTTAAAAACCGACCACGAACTGGACGGCAAGAAGATTATCGTGAGGATCCCGCAGATCATTATACGTTCTGTTCCACTGATAGACCGCCTTCACCAGTGCTGCGCGGTCGAGACGGTACCCGAGGGCACCCTCCAGCCGGAACACGTCGCGGTCCCAGGGGCCACTGAAAGGCAGGTATAATCCCCCACTCTCATAGATAGAGAGAGCAACGTCATTGAAGGTGATCCCTCCGGCGCGCGCAGCCACGGAGAATCTCGGCGTGAGCGCATATTTACCCTCAAGCGAGTATCCGAACGCCTTGAGGTCAGCCTGCAGAAAATTTCCCACCTCCCAGATGTTGTAAAAAGCCTCGCCATACAGTGAAAAATACCCCCTACTGAAATTCAGATCACCCTCCACAATTTTCTGGAGCGCATCAGCCGCATTGTACTCCACGACTGCTGAGGTGTTTTGCCGAAGAAAGGGTCCAACGGCATACGACGCGCCAAGGGTCAGCCCCGTCGTCGGCGTCGCCGCCAGCCTGACCACCTTCCCGAGCCCGCCCGTTCTGTTCAGGCCTACTGACGAATAGTTCGACGAATACTCCGTCGTCGAACTCATCATCCCGTTGATCACCGCGACCGAAAGGTCAAAGATAGAGAGACTGCCATAGAGTTTTGCACCGAGATCATAGAGCCCCAGATCCAGTAACCGCATTCCGTCCCCATTCAGCACATAGCGGTCGTCGAACGGCCAGAGGGAATAATTTGAATTCCGCAATGTCGTAAGGTGTTCATGCGTGATCGGAAGATTGTAGAACGGATTCGATATCGGAAACCGGCGTTCGGCAAGATCCCCGAACGGAATGTCAATTTCGCCGACTTCCGCGTTGATTCCCGTCGACAGGATATCCTCCATTCGTATCTCAAGCAGATCAACATGGAGAACCTGATCCTGCATCATGCGGACAGTGCTCAGAAAGAAAATATTATCGGAGATAACGGCGTCGGCAAAGAGATCAAACTGCCATGCAAAGGTCCCCCGTCCGTTGTCAACGACATACTGCGAACTGCCATTTTCAGATTTTACAAACGCGGCTGATGCATCCCCCGTCAGCCTGAGCTGCGCGCTGCAATTCCCCGCCGCCAGAAGGAACATGGCAAGCATCAGCCGCAAGCCGCCTTTCACCGTGTATCGCGTATTCATGGGTACTCTGTCACTGATCGAAATTTATCACGGACACTTTTCCCTCTTCAACCGTAACAGTCCTTGTTATCGTTTTTTTTCTGCCGTACCAGAGACTGAGTTTGTAAGTCCCCGCAGGAATTCCGCTGATGGTGTAACTGCCATCATCATCGGGGACGGTAAAGAAGGGATTTTCAAGCACAAGGATGACCGCATACATGTACGAATGGATATCGCAGTAGACCTTGACCACACCGGGCTTCTCGAACAGGACCGACTTTTTCTGGCCACGGGGATATCTGCCCAGATCGAACTCTCTCGTTTGAGAATATGAGAAAACGTTATGGAAAACATCGTCATTGTTGGGAAAATCGACCGTCGCGCCGGCCAGTACCGGCAGAACGAGCGGATGAAACAGCATACGGGACTGGTTCAGCTGCGGATGCTGGAGTGAGGAATCCTGTTTCCAGCTTCCCGGTGGGGCAGATTCAATGTAAACGACCGATTTTTCAGACAGCTTATAGGGGGGAACGGTTTCATGGAGGGGGGGAAGATGGGTCTCATACCGCAGAAGACTCCGGTCCCGCAACAATTGTTCACTGATATCATCCATACCCGGCTCATTCACTCTGCCACGGATCGATCCCGTCCCCGCCGGCTGACCGATGGCGGAGGCAGAAAGAAAAATCCCCGTTGACATGATACCGGTGATAAGTATCCAGGAAGAGGTTTTCTTCCAGCGAGCGCTAGCCATTTCAAAGAATAGGGTGCTGTGTAAGCAAAGGTACGTGATTGCTGAAATGTACAGCTTTCAGGAGAGAGATACAAAAGAGTACCCATAATGCACCCTGCCCGCCTGAACCTTTCATACCCCCGGTACGTCAAAAAATCCCGTATTGCCGCTCCAGTACGCAACGGTGCCCCGCTCCCTGGGACACGCTTCTTGCCGGATTATCTCTGAAGCACCACTTTGATCATCCGGTGAAACGGCCTGCCCCCATCAGCCGCGCTTACGGCCGTCATCTCAACGATATAGATCCCGCTGGAGAAACTTTCCGCGTTCCAGGTGACAGACTGCAGACCTTCGTCCTGGATACCATTGACCAGTGTGGTGATTTTCTGACCGATGATATTGAAAACATTCAGCACCACTCTGCTCCGTACGGGAAGGAAATATTGTATCAGCGTGCTCGGATTGAATGGATCCGGGAACGCCGGTTTGAGAACATACTCCTGCGGCGTATTCGAACCCGAAACCCGTCCCAGGGAAATGGACCGGATAGGCTGGGTGGTAGTTACAGAGCCGGTTCCGCTCAGCACTGTTTCACCACCATTGAGACGCAGGGAAACCGGCTTCTGTAATGTTCTCATGTTCCACGTTAGAGTAACCGGATAAACTGCAGAGGAGATCTGAATCGGAAAAACGCCGTTCGGTGCCATCCCGATCTCCTGCAACCGGAAGCCGGAAGAAAATCTGGCATCGAACACACCCGGAGGCGGAACAGGTGGCAGCTCAGCGATCCGACGCAATGCGGGTGTTTCTGCCCCCTGATCCCCGACGAAGAGCGTCTGGGAATTTCCTTCTCCGTCCCGGATCACCAGTTTTCCCGCTCCCTGCAGAATCTCATCCCGGCTCGCCGTGGATGCACCCGCACCGTGGATGAGATTCAGGTACAACTCCCCCGCCTGGCTGGTCTTCAGCCAGTATCCCAGTCCGGGACGAACCGAATCCGCAGTATAATACGACCCGTTGAATCCAAAGAGGACGGAACTGATGATTCCCGGTGGCTGGGAGCTCAGATTTACTGCCGGGAAGGGGACCGTGACAGATCCGATTAAATTCCAACCCTGCTGAGCGGTAAGAGAATCCCTCAGCAGCGATAAACCGTGCAAAGTAACCGACTGCGTATCGTTGAATTTCAGCCAGTATCCATAGCCATCAGCCATTGTGGTCAGAGGAGTGTACGAACCCTGATAGGCAAACGCGCGTGAAACCGCACTCGGAAACAGTGCTGTGACGCTATTGTCGCTCACGCGCACGGGGAGCGAGATCAGATTCCAGCCTGAGAGGTACGAGAGACTCACAGCAACGTTTGACGACTCGGGGAGAACGAAGATTCTCCCTTTCATACCAAATGCAGCATGGGCCTGACAGACATAATAGTGCGTACCGGGTGTCGTCAGGATGGCCGTTCCGCCACCGAAGGGCACACGAAATCCCCCGTTTGACAGGGTGTCATTCGCAAGCCATGTCGCCTGGCTCACCTCAGCCGCGTTGTGCATAGGATCCAGGACGAACTGGATCCGATCGCCGGGCAAGACCGTGATACTATCGGGGGAAAATGTCAGGCCCACACTGATAATGGTATTCGGAGAAAAATTTATAAAATCGATGACATGTGATTCACCGCTTGTCACCGTGAGGGACCACTGACGCGACGTCACCGCACCCTGGGAAATTCCATCGACGCTCACGGAGATATGCGACCAGGACAGGCTGTCGGCCTCTAAAGCGACATATGTTCCGGCATTCAGGTTGATGACATTCAGTGAATCCCCCGAGGAAACCGAATCAACGACAATCCCGGATGCGACCGAATCCTGGTACAGTTTTAAACTCCACGGTTTGAACATCCGATCATTCACCGAAAGAAGATTCCCGTCCTGGTCGGCGATACTTCTGATCGTGATCGTATTCGGCGGCGGGGCCGCGTTCACGGTAATCGTTCCCTTCATCCCCATCGAGGTGACATGAGCCTGACATACATAGTAGTGTATACCGGGAGCGGTCAGGACAGCAAAACCACCGCCGAACGGAACACGGAATCCACCGTTTGACGTCGTGTCGTCAGCATTCCATGTTGTCTGACTCACCTCGACCGCGTCGTGGATGGATGCAATCGAAAACTGGACCGTATCGCCGATATTCACGGTCAACGTATCGGGTGAGAACGTAAAACCGGAACTCACGATCGTATGCGTTGTGCATAAACCTGATGATGCAAAAACCATCACCAAAGACAAGACGATCACACTTTTCATCATAAATATGCTACCCTCTCCGATCTGAAAAATTGTTAAAATGGATTATGTATTGTCTTTTTTTGCAGCCGATGAGAATCGTGGAGACCGAACAGAGGTGGTTCGCCCCCGCTTCCCTCTGCTCGATCTCCAATTGTTTGTGTTGAGACTATTCACTGGACTATGATTTTTCCGGTCATCCCCATGCTGGCGTGATATTTGCAGTGATAGGGGAATGTCCCGGCAGTCGAGAACGTTACCGTTTTGCTGCTTCCGCCCGCGATGTCACCCGTATCCCATCCTCCTGCTGAATCACTTGTCGCCGTATGAACGAAGCCGTCCAGATTCTGGAATGTCAGCGTCGTTCCCTTCGTGATCGTCTTCGTAGAAGGATTAAAGGCGATATTCTGCATCACGATCGTGTTTGGAGGCGCACCCCCTCCCCCGGATGAACTGCCGCCTCCATTCGTGCCGTAGGAATTATTTGAACAGCCGGACATGACCAAAACAACCGCTCCGACCATCAGACAGACCGACAACAAACCCTTTTTCATATTTATCAATCCTTATAAAATGTACATCGTACCACATCGTTATATCGGTGTATTCCGACAAACATCGTACCACTTTCAGTATCCGCTGATTTGGCCCTGTTGCTGCCAAATCCAAGTCTCTTGAGGGGTATCTGCGCCACAACATTTACGGGGGAGGAGAGAGTTATGTGGAAGGATTGCCACAGGTAAGGGGGTACACCCATGAACGGGCACAGAGGTGAATCAACCAAAAATATCCCGTCGGGCGGATAGAACGTACGGGTGTGAAACGATTATCTTTCCCGGATCTGTTTTTCTCCCGGAGAGGAGCTTTTAGTTCCTCAGGGACATTGTGGATACAAAATCTCCTCCACGAACAAACCCCGGCGTCGAATAAAGCAGCCTACAATCCAATCTCAAACTGCACGACGGGCTGGAAAAGAAAGTCTTCGCTGCTGCTGCTGACCTCCACTTCCTTGATGATCCGCACCGCTGTCAGAAAACGAGAGCTGCCACCGAGATTAAATGATAAACCAGGGGTCAGCGTGACAAGCGTCGCGGAGTTCCCAGTCCGGGTATCCGTACTGATATAGGTCATGACCCCGAGATAGGCAACCTCCGTTTGAGGCGAAAAACTCGTCAGCCCCTGCCGGCTTACCGCCAGTTGAGCGAAAATATCGAATATCCCTGACAGTTTCCTTGACTGAACGATGAGCGATCCGTAGTATCCAAACGGAGTTGAAGTTCCAATGTCGTGAAAGTATCCGATTGTGGTCGTGGATGAGGATGTGTACCACGGCGTTATGGTCTGTACAAGCACCGTCGATGCATCATATCTCATTGTTTGAAACTGAGCACCCACCTCAATCCTCCCCATGGCATTATCGCCGCGGAACATGAAACCAAGGCCTGCCGAACCGCCAACCAACTCATCGTGCCCCATGGTAGCATAATTCAGTCCGAACGACAGCGCAACCGATGGCGAGACCCTCGCGTCAATGTCAAATCCGAATGTCGACACTGGAAAGCTCCAGTTGAGATTTTCCCCCGGAGATGCGTACATATTAGATTCGACATTTCCCTGAACGGGATCCGCATTCATCACATTCACCCGGGGACTGATGGACACACGGCTGGCGATGGAATCATTATTGGTGTGAATGGGGGGCAGGTTTACAGGCCCTCTGACATCAAGACTCTGCATATAGAGAGTGTCCTGGACAGTTGCGCAGCTCATGAGCAAAAATCCCGTTACTACAATTATTCCCAGATTTGCCATTGTCGTTTTCATAAAAACCTCGCTCAGATAACCATTTTCACCTTTTTCGATCTTGATACGGTGCAATATACATATGGAAAACGATAAAATTGTCAAATATATGTCATGCAAAAGTAAAAATGTGGGATGAACGTCCTGCCTCACACCACCAGGTTCTCCAGAGCTGGCATGAAATCCGACTCAGATTTCATCAATCCGGTTCGTGCCAGGAAGCGCCTTCTAAGATGTTTTCCCGAATGGTAAAGACGGGAATGATCGATCCGGGTCTCTCATTTCTACATTTTCCGAGTTGCTTCTCAAACAAAAAATTAATACAATGCGGCCAACTCGCAGATATTTGCAAGATTTTCCCTTATGACAAAGGATCCCGACATGAACGAAACTGTCCTCGACCGGCTTCTCCGCTATGTAAAGATCGACACGCAATCACAGGAGGACGCAACCACCTATCCAAGCACATCAAAACAATTCGACCTCCTCAATCTCCTCGTGAAGGAGTTAAAAGAACTCGGTCTGTCCAACGTAAGCATTGACAAGTACGGTTACGTTATGGGAACTCTCCCTGGCAACCTTCCGAAAAGCGATGCTGCGGCGAGCAAGGTACCGAAAATCGGTTTCATTGCACATGTCGACACCTCACCATCAGCCAGCGGGGCGAATGTCAAACCCCAGGTGCTTGTCTATCAGGGAGGCGATATCGTCCTACAGGGTGATCCCAGCATCATCATCAAGGAATCCGAAAATCCCGAACTGAAGCACAACATCGGCAAGAAAATCGTCGTCACCGACGGCACGACACTCCTGGGTGCCGATGACAAAGCCGGCCTCGCGATCATTATGACGATGCTTCAGATCCTCATTAACAATCCGAACATTCCCCACGGCGACATTAAAGTAGGTTTTACACCCGATGAGGAGGTCGGTGCGGGGACCAAATATTTTGACATCAGGAACTATGGCGCCGATATTGCCTATACCGTCGACGGCGATACGACCGGCGAACTCAACAAGGAGACCTTCAGTGCAAACTCCGCGACCATCACCGTCCACGGCCGGAACATCCACCCCGGCTCTGCAAAAGGGATCATGGTCAATTCCATCAAATGCATGGCTGATATCATCACCCGCCTTCCGAAAAAAATGTCCCCGGAGACGACCGAGGGGTACGAGCCGTATCTCCATCCGCATGTCATCAAGGGGGAGGAAGAAAAAACCACACTGAATTTTTTACTCCGGGATTTCCGGACAGAAGGACTGGACGATCTGAAAAAAATCCTCGAAAAGATCATTGCCGACGTTCAGCCGCTCCACCCCAAAGCACGGATCGAGCTGACGATTACGGAAAGCTACCGCAACATGAAAGAGGGCGTTCTCAAGGATCCGAGAATTCTTGATTGCATGTGGGAAGCAACAAAACGCGCCGGTCTCGAGCCCAAATGGGTGCCGATACGCGGCGGCACCGATGGTTCAAAGCTGACCGCGATGGGGCTTCCCTGCCCGAACATCTTCACCGGCGGGCAGAATTACCACGGCAAAACGGAGTGGGCCTCGGTGTGGGGAATGGAAAAATCGGTCGAGACCTGCGTGCAGCTCGTCCAGGTGTGGATTGAAAAAAGCCGTTCCTGAGCCTTCCGGACATGCCCTCCCTGACCGTCTGCAACTTTCATGAACTAATTTCAAACGAGAAAAAGGGAAAGTAGCCATGGAACCTACCACGACAACAAACGGACTTCCTGAGAATGCATATAAAGAACTGAAGGAAGGAGAAGTGTATCGCCCCCTCATGGGGCCCGAACAGACCCCGCCGGAGGTCACTCCCTGGTCGATCATCTGGGGATTGGTCATGGCCATGCTCTTTTCAGCGGCAGCAGCCTATTCCGGGCTGAAGATTGGACAGGTCTTTGAAGCCGCAATTCCTATTGCGATCCTGGCTGTAGGTCTCTCGACGGCGTTCAAGAAGAAGAACGCACTCGGCCAGAATGTCATCATCCAGTCAGTCGGATCAACCTCCGGCGCTGTTGTTGCGGGCGCAATCTTCACGATACCGGCCCTGTACATTCTCGATCTGCCGGCAAACTTTTTCAAAATATTCCTGGCATCCCTCTTCGGCGCATTTCTTGGAATACTGTTCCTGATTCCGTTCAGGAAGTTCTTCGTGAAAGACATGCACGGCAAATACCCGTTCCCCGAAGCAACGGCAACAACCGAAATCCTCATCGCCGGTGAAAAAGGCGGCAGGCAGGCGGTCGTCCTTGTGGTCAGCGGGCTGATCGGCGGCGCATTCGATTTTATCACAAGTTCGGTCGGGTGGTGGTCCGAGGTGGTCACCTCACGGGTTGTCCATGTCGGGGGCATCCTGTCCGAAAAGCTCAAAATGGTCTTTAAACTTGATGTCCTTTCGATGGTCTTCGGCCTCGGATATATCGTCGGTCTGAAATACGCCACAATTATCTGCGCGGGATCGTTTCTCTCGTGGTTTGTGCTCATTCCGCTTTTTGCCGAAATCGGGAACTCACTGACTGTCCCTCTCGGGGCAAGCGCCACAAAACTGATCTCGGCCATGAGCGCGGAGGAAATATTCCGCAACTACGTCCGCCAGATCGGCATCGGGGGTATCGCCATGGCGGGTATCGTCGGGATCATCCGGTCATCAAAAATCATCGGCGGCGCTTTCACACTGGCCTACAACGAGATCCTCCACAAGAAAAAGAACGATGCAACCGCCGTCAGCAGGACTCAGACCGATATTCCAATGCTCTTCAATATCATGTTCATCATTCTGGCAGCGCTTCTCCTCCTCGTCTTTTTCTACGGCGGCGTTGTTTTCAACTTCACGCACGCGATCGTGGGATTACTCCTCGTGATCATCGTTTCGTTCCTTTTTACGACCGTCGCGGCAAACGCCATTGCCATCGTCGGAACAAATCCCGTTTCCGGCATGACCCTCATGACCCTGATCCTGTCATCTTTCGTTCTGGTACAGATCGGTCTTACCGGAACCTTCGGCATGCTGAGTTCACTGATCATCGGGGGTGTCGTCTGCACGGCATTGTCGGTATCCGGATCATTCATCACAGATCTGAAAATCGGTTACTGGCTCGGATCGACGCCGAAAAAGCAGGAAAGCTGGAAGTTTTTGGGTTCGCTGTTTTCCGCGGCAACCGTCGCGGTCGTCATCATCATCCTCAACCAGACGTATGGCTTTAAAGGCGCGGGAGCGCTCGTGGCTCCCCAGGCAAATGCGATGGCGGCGGTCATTCAGCCGTTGATGTCGAACGTCCCCGCGCCGTGGATTCTCTACATGGTCGGTGCGGTTATTGCCCTGTTGATGACATGGTTGAAAATCTCCCCCCTGGCGTTCGCGCTGGGAATGTACATACCACAGGAACTCAACACGCCGCTCCTGGCAGGGGGGCTGGTCGCGTGGTTCGTAAGCTCCAGGTCAAAAAACGAAAAGCTCAACAACGCACGCTTTTCACGCGGCACGCTGATCGCATCTGGATTCATTGCAGGCGGTTCGCTTTTTGGTGTGATCGGGGCATTCCTGAGGTTCGGCGGGATCAATCTCTTCGACAGCGAGTGGTCAGAAACGCGGGGTGCGGAGATTATCGGCATCGTCATGTTCCTCCTCCTCGCGACATACATCCTCTGGGATTCCCTCCGGGCGAAAGAGGAATAATCGTACCCCGGCAGAATACCCGGGTCCTCCCTCTGATATCCCGGCCGATTTACCGCTGGGGAAAAAACGGCGAGAGCCAGTCAACCATATCCTGCTCAAGAGTGGTTTTTGGCGACTCCGTTATTCTTCCGATTTCCATTCCCCGGAAGCGGATAATAAAGGTCGGGACATTCGTGATCCCGTATTCCGCTTTAATACCGGGAGGCATCTGCATTGTCCGGTCAACCGCAATCATGACGATGCGATCGGCGGGAAACCGGGCGCTATCGATAATTTTCCAGAACCTCGGCATCTCACGCCGGCTGTCGCTGCACCAGGTGCCATAAACCACGACGATATCAACGCTGTCCTTCGTCTGTTGCAGCCGTGACAGGTATTCTTCCTGAGGTGTATATGCCGAATACCCGGTGTCGAACCACGCGGCATAGGAGGGCGACTGAAAAACCGTTCTCGGGGTCCAGCCAATCTCCATATGCTCATTCGGTTTGACGCCAACCTTGGGGGTTGTCGAACAGCCCGCGATCAGAATCAGCAGACAGAGGGTTGTGATGGCTGTGAATATGAATGAAATACCGTTTTTTCGCATGGAGCTCCAGTCAATGATGTTTATTGAGTTTGGTTCGAGAGGGATCCGGTTGTAAAACTAAACATGTAGGGAACCTTGAGAACCTTCCCTTGGTTCGCCCGCAAACCCGTTGTAATTTTCGCGGTGTACACCGAATAGGGCTTCAAGTCCGCTGACGCAGAGAAATAAAATCCATTGGAATACATCGTGTAATAACCGCTCAGGCTGTGATTCAAGGAATCGAGGAGCGAGAACGATGACCGGACGCTTCCCGTATCGATGAGAGCATTAAAGAAGACACCGACAGATGAATACGGGCTGACAAACGTCGAACCGTCATACGGGTACGTCGAGGAAACCTCGAATGGAACCGTACGGAAGGAAAACGTATACGGTGCACTGAGCCTCCCTCCATCGTATCCGCGGATTGATGTATCGATGGTAACCGCATAGACTGAGTCGAGGAACATCTCACCCATGGGATTGAGCTGAACGGTGGCCGGAGAATAATAATAGTACTGGCCGGCGATGGGAGGATGTGCCGTCAATGCCGCGCGAACCGTCGAAGTGTCGGGCTGCCCCGTAAAGTTGATACTGATCGATTGCATTACGCCGACATTCGTGCTTCCATCGGAGGGATAGGTCGAGGCCACCTCAAAGGGAAGTGTCGTAAATGCGGAAATGAACGGTTGCTGCAGATGATTGCCGAATTTGTTATGCGCCTCCGTCCCGATCGTGATGGTATAGGTTGTCGAAGTCCGGAGAGCCGGACTCGACACGTAATAGAGTGTGATTGAATCCGTGGACAGAAACCATTGACCGGTAATGGGGGGATTCATCTGAACAAATGAATGGAACGATGTATCCACGGTACTGTTCAGGGCGAGGGTGATGTAATAGTTCGTCGGGCTGACGTTTGTCGCACCATTCGCGGGAGAAACGGCCCTTACGCGGAAGTAAGGTTCGGGCATGAAGGCCATCGAGAAGGCAGGTTGCAGCATATTCCCGTTGACATCACGCGCCACCGAAGAAACCGTGAACGTGTAATTCTGGCCGATTCTCCATTTCGACAACCGGCCTCCGTTTGAATCGACCGGGGTGACAAGGAAAACATCACCCCCGACGGACATGACAGAGCTGGTATCGACACGCACATCATCCAATGGAGAAGCAATTGCAACCGCGTGCCGCATGGATGTGATATCCATGAATTTATTGAACCGGATCTGAAACTGGGAAATATACACCTGGAAAGGGTAGATTCTGTTCTCCCACGGATAATAGATCCAGCCCACAGGTTGATAAAAATTTTCATACGGACCCACCGAGTTTGCCGGGGGATAGGTGTAAATCACCTTCGGCATGATCGACGGATCGCTCAACGAACCAATTCCCTGACCCGCCGGTCCGGACGGGCCCATAGGTCCCTGCGGTCCTTCACAACCATAGAAGATCATCAGGACGAGAGCTAGAAGAAAGATGCTTTTTGATGTACCCATATGTACCCCCATGGAAGACATCTATTAAACGCTCAACCACGGTCATTAGTTCCCGAGATCCTGCAGGGCATTGGGGGGAATCAAAAATCCCACCTCACCACGCTCACCTCAAATAGCTCAAGCGTGCACAGATCCCGGTATGTCGCATAATGAGAGAGAACGGGAAAGAATTAAAACGGAGTGATGATGTGAAACTATGAAATCTTCGGGAAAATTGCAACTGGCGGATTATTCATCCACCGGTCACTTTTGAGGGCAAAACGAACGCACGTACGTAACAAGATAATTAATCTCGTCCTTCTGCAATCTTCCCCCCCACGACGGCATCAGCGATGACTTGTTGACACTTCTTCCACCTCCTGAAATGACGCGGAAGATTCTGTCATCAGTCAACGAATGCATCAACGTGGCATCGGTAAAATCCCTCGGTTTCGGATCCAGGTTGTACGCATTGAAGCCGTCCCCTTTCCCGTCATCACCATGGCAGATCGCACAATATTTCCGGAAGAGAACTTTCCCCTGCCGCTGCTCATACGTGAGCAGGCTGTCTGGATTTGCCGTGATCGCCTGCGTGGATGAATCCTTCAGCGTGTCGGAGGCCCCCGCTTTCGCTGTCACCCCTTCCTGCTTTTTCGAGCAACCGGTCAAACCACTCAACAGCACGACGACGGAACTCAACAAGAATATTGCAGATATCGGACGGTTCATAGGAGATCGTTAGTGCAGTGACATCAGGTATGCGGTAAGAGCCTCCGCTTCCTTGTCGGAGAGCTTGTTATCCGGCTCTATCGATTCCGGTCTGTAGGTCTGGGGGCTTTTCAGCCAGTGAAAGACCCAACCGGGTTTCAACCGGGCGCTGAGCTTGTCGAGAGGCGGGCCGACATATCCTCCCTTGCTTCCTATCTGGTGACACGCCTGACAGCCGTACCGTTCATAGTATAATCCCTTCCCCACGGCAACAGTCGCCGCATCAGCGGGAATTGTGCGGTCAAGGCTGTCAGCAATGAATACCTCCTCCATGTAACCGGTCAGCGTTTTGATCTCGCTTTCGGAGAGAAATAGATTCGGCATCCGTTCAGTCAGAATCGGCCGCAGCGAGTACGGCACCTTGAAATATCCCTCGATCCATTTCTGCTGGGCCTGACTCGCCTCGAGCGACAGATCGGTTGCGACGAGTCTCCCTTTCCCCTCCATCTTGTGGCAACCCAGGCATGCAAGCTCGTTGACGAGTCTGCCAAAATCCCCCTGGGGCGAGAAGGTACTCTTCGGCGCAGGTTGAACGATAAATTCCCTGGGAATTTTTTCATCCGTGTTTCCGAGGAGGGCCACAGTGATTGCCCGGGCTTCCTCATCGGTAAACCCGAAATCGGGCATTTTTAAATTGCTGAGGAAAATGCGGGGGCTCTTCAGCTTTGTGTAAAGATACGACGGCAGGGTCTGCTCTATACCGGATTTTCCGAACTCGATCTCGTACAGTTTTTTATCGCCGATATGCGTCAAATCAGGTGCCATCTCCTCCGCTTTCGACAGAGTTCCAAGTGTGTGACAGCCGCTGCAATTATATTTCCGGAAAACTGCGATCCCTTTTTCATAGTAATCCGGATCGGGCGTATGCGGAGGCGGAGCCTCGAGATCATAATCCACAAACTCGCTCTCGATATATGCCACGACACCGATCAACTCCTCCTCGGTGAAACGATATTTCGGCATCAGAACATCAGGGGAGAACTTTTTTGGGTTTTTGATATAGTTATACAACCACTGCTCGCTCGCCTTACTCGCGATCTTACCCAGATCGGTCGCCACATATCCGCCCTTCCCGTTGATGGCATGACAACTGATGCAACGCGCTTCTTTAAACCGGGTTGAACCGAGCTCGACCAGTTTGGCCTTCTGCGCATCGGTCGCGGATGTCAGCATTGCAGGCAGCGGATCCATCTGAACGCTGTCAACAAACCCCTTCTCCGACATCAGAAAATCCGAAAGGTTATTGACTTCATCCTCGCTCAGGAAAAAATTGGGCATTTTGGTGTTCGCAAAATACGCCTTTGGATTTTTCAGCCAATTGACCAGCCATTGCCTGTTCACCTTCGATCCGATTCCATCAAGATGCGGAACCCATTGCTTCTCATAATCCGGGATTTTATGACAACCGACGCAGTTCGACTCCCTCAACAATTTCCGCCCGAGATTCAGCACGGGCGCCTGAGGCACATTCTCTTCCTTGTGGCATTTTGCACACGAGGCCTCCATAAACGCAGTCGGGAATATCGGTTTATCCCAGTATTTAACCTTGCCGATCGATTCCTTGTACTCCGTGGCAGCGCCCTGCCCCTCGTGGCAGATGGTGCAACCAAAATCCTCGATGTCATGATAAACCTTCGGATGCGTCCGGAAGGGCTGGGGGGCAGTGTCCAATGCGGATACTTCAATCCCCAGGTGGCAGGTGACACAGCGGTCGACCCTGTCGAATTTCTGATTCCAGATCTGTTTGATGCCGATATCAACGGGTTGCACCTTCTGCGGGAGACCGGCCACGAGCGTGTTGTAGCGATACTGGATGAACCGCCACTGACGGAAAAAGTCCTTCAGCGGGGAAATGGCAAGCACCATGAACATAACCACACTTAAGAGGGCAAAGTATTTTCGAAGGTTTTTCATCCGCCTTCCCGCTAATAAATTTCATCCCAGGGCCAGGTCCATTTCCACTCGGGGCCGCGGAACAAGGTTCCGATAACCGTGAGAACGACCACGATCACAACAAACCATGTCATCACCCACCAAGCGAGCGGACGGGAACCGAGCCATCCGATGAAACCGGTCTTTTTCTTCACCACATACGGCAGAACCATAAACGCCGTGACAATCCATGTCGGAATCAGCATGGCATACACATTGTACACCAGCAGGAGTGCCGATATAAGACCGACACTGACAAGGAGAACGGTCATCGTCCGGCGGGGGTGATCATTCCATAATCCTTCCCGCTTGATGTTGACCGGGAAGTAGGGAATGACAATCAGCGCAATCACGACCAAAGCGGGAAGAATGACCCCTGCCACAATCGGCGGGAAATAATGAAGCAGTTCCTGCAGCCCGAGGAAATACCACGGCGCTTTTGCGGGATTCGGCGTGTGTTCGGGATTAGCGATCCATTCGAGCGGTGCGTTGAAAACCAATGAGAGAACCGCAAGGACGATGACCATGATTTCAAAGGCAACGATTTCGCGTACGACAAGATTGGGCACGGTCATCACCATCTCTTCTTCCTCCCGCTTGACACGCGCAGTTGTTCTTCCCTTGATAAAGGCTATCCGTTTCGGCGTCTTTTTCGCATCGCCGGATTTCATTCCCTCAAAATCTTTACCATTATTCATACGAATCACGCAAGCGAATCATGACCATCATGATCGGTGTTGCCGCCCGCCATGCCCGGACCGGACCCACATGTCCGTTCTGGTTTGATACATGCTCCGGTCATACACCGCCATCCTTCCGCACTCTCCAGAAATGAATCCCCATCAGCACCATCGCCATCACGGGGATGATAAAACAATGCAGGACATAAAACCGCACGAGTGCGTTTTCCCCGACGATATTACCGCCAAGAAGGAGAAAGGATAATTTATCGCCGAACCCGAAGGGGACGGCCCGCGCCATATTTGTCCCGACCGATATGCCCCAGAACGCCAGCTGATCCCAGGGCAAAAGGTATCCGGTGTAACTCAGGAGGATCGTAATGACAAACAGGATCACGCCAATGACCCAGTTGAACTCCTTCGGAGGCCGGTACGCACCAGTATAAAAAACCCTGAGCATGTGGAGAAACACCACCGCGACCATTGCGTGTGCAGACCAGCGGTGCATGTTCCGCAAAAACTGCCCCGAGGATACGACAAACTGGAGATCCTTCATATCCCAGTATGCCTGGTGAACGGAAGGTCTGTAATAGAGCATCAGCAGCGCCCCGGTTATCGTCAAAATGATGAACAATCCGGCTGACAGTCCGCCCAGACCCCATGTGTAGGTGTATCGCACCGAGCGTTTGCGCACCTTTGTGGGATGGACGTGCAGGAAGAAATTGTAAAAGACTGTTTCAGCCCGCGTGCGGTTTGATTCCGGCAACCCGTGCCGGAACATCGATCTCCATACCTGAGAACCGTACAACCGCTTCAATGTCGTCTTTACAGTCATAATCCCTTGTTCAGACCTTCAGAGTGAAATCGTCACCGACGACAACCGATTTGTCCACCACCAGCTGCCCCTGATCATCCAGGGATATCGAATAATGCGGAAGGGAACGCGGGGCCGGTCCGGCGATCTTCGTTCCATCCTTCGAAAACTTGCTGCCGTGACACGGGCAGGCGATGACGTTTTCCTCCTCCTTCCAGTTCGTTATACACCCCAGGTGTGTGCAGACAGCCGAGAGAGCGTAAAAATACCCTTCCCGCGCGCGTACAATAAACACCTTCTGTTCGTTATCAAGTGTAACCGTCCCGGGCGGATAGTTTTCTGGCATCCCGGCCTTAAATCTTGTCGGGGGTTCCTTGACGACATTTGGGGAAAGATATTCACCGGCCAGGAAGAGCGCACCGATGGTGCTCGCACCAATGGCCCCGGCACCCACAAGCTCCAGAAAATAACGCCTGGAGACAATCCCCTTGTTGTTCTCCTCCTTCTGATGTTGCGACTCGTTCATGACACTCCTGTTTATGCAATTTCCATCGTTTCGGAAACGACATAGGATTCCATGGTGATACAACCGACCGGACACCGCATGGCACATAAACCGCACCGGATACAGCGATCCTCATCTTTGATCATCACAGACCCGATCATCTCCGCCGTCTCACCCCTGAGGACAACCTCATACTCCTTCTCGATCTCCCCCATGAGTTCTTCATCGAATGCCGTTCTGTCCACCGAGACGAGCTCGATGCAAAATTCTGGACAAATATCCACACAACCGGCACAAAGGATGCATTCACTTCCCGTTTCCTCGCCCTTCTCGTTGAATATCGTATTTTCCCAACAGTGCAGGCAGCGGGATGCTTCCAGTTTTGCCTCCGCCTCTGTATAACCGAGCTCAATCTGTGCAACGCCGATCCGTCTCTCGATCGGCAAACAGGGAATCGGGACTCTCGGTTCCTTCTCATATCCCCAGATACGTCTGTAGGTCGAGGTTTTGGCGACGATAATCTCTACCTCGCGATCATGAAATGAGACTTCCACATCCAGGCCCGACTCACCGGTGAGATACTGATGGATCGATTGACTGGCCTTTTTCCCGTTCGCCACCGCATCGATGAGATTTCTCGGGCCGAACGCAACATCCCCGCCGGCAAATATCCCCGGCGAAGTGGTCGCAAGGGTTGCAGGGTCAATCTTGATGGTCTGACGGGGTGTCAGTTCGATGCCATCCTCGGGAGAGATCCAAGAGAGGTCTGACGATTGTCCGATCGCCATGATGACGGTGTCTGCATCAATAATCTGCTCGGTGTGATCGGCAAACTTCGGGTTAAACCTTTTCTGCTCGTCAAACACCGACACACAATCGATGGTCTCAAAACCAACGACTTTTCCTTTTTCCCCGAGGATTCTTTTGGGGCCCTTCCGGGGATGAATCTGGATACGTTCCTCGAGCGCTTCACTGATTTCATCCTTCGAAGCAGGCATTTCCTGCCAGTCCTCAAGGCAGACCATATGAACCTCCTTGGCACCGAATCTCACGGCAGAGCGTGCGACATCGAGAGCTTCAGCAATCTCGGTGACATGACCGACCTCGACCTTTTCCTGGCGCGCGGCCGTGCGCGCAGCGTCGATGGCCACATTTCCTCCCCCGATGACG
Source organism: Bacteroidota bacterium (assembly GCA_033854175.1). Classification (GTDB taxonomy): domain Bacteria; phylum Bacteroidota; class Ignavibacteria; order UBA10030; family SZUA-254; genus DATKPE01. The sequence goes on from JAWOKN010000100.1 coordinate 37,390, forward strand.
ACCACTTTTCTCCCCAAATCCACACGATAACCAAGATTCACGTTGAGGAGAAAATCGACTGCCCTGAGCACGCCGTCAAGTTCAATCCCTTCAATGCGCAGCTCACGGCTCTTATGAGCCCCGATACCCAGGAAGATCGCCCTGAAACCTGCGTTCTTCAGATCCCGGATCGAGAAATCACGCCCCAAAGCCTTACCGGTTTTCAGCTCTATGCCAAGGCTCAGGATTGCATTAATTTCAAGTCGGATCAATTCCCGCGGTAAACGATATTCCGGGATGCCAAGTCTCAACATGCCCCCCGCAACGGGCTGGGATTCAAAAACTGTGACCTCATACCCGAGCAATGCAAGATCGTGTGCACAGGACAGACCAGCCGGGCCGGCACCAACGACGGCAACCTTGATCCCATTTTTCTTGACCGACCTTCCAAAAACCTCCTTCAGTTTTTCGAGATCGACCATGCTCTCGACCCCGTACCGCTCTGTCACGAATCGTTTTAGCGCACGGATTGCAATAGGCTGATCTATGGTCCCGCGCCGGCATGCGGTTTCACAGGGCGCCGCACAAACACGCCCGCAAATCGACGCAAAGGGATTGGGCTTTCGTGCGACATGATACGCCTCCCTGTACTTGCCCTCGGCGATCAGTTCCACATAGCGGCCGGCTTCCGTATGGACCGGACACGCCGCCATGCAGGGAAAGTTGGAGTCAAGCCACGCCAGATCGACAAATTTCATGTACTCAGTCACGGGACTGCGCCTTGCGATTACTTATGGATGTCAAAATCGGCCGTAACATCCCCTTTTTCGGGGACATCCACCTGAACATCCTTGCCCTTCAACTTCTCGTGCCAGATTTTCAACGTATATTTTCCGGCCGGCACATCCTTGATCGTGTAATTTCCATCCTGGCTGCTCACCGCATAATAGGGCGTCTCAACCACGACGACATATCCTTCCATCTCCGGATGAACATTGCATAAAAGCGTCGGCGTGCATCCGGGCTCTTTGAAGGTGAACGATTTTTTCTGACCCTTCGGCCAGGATCCAAGGTTGAACTTGCCCACGCACTGATCGGGAGAATAGACATTATGCAAGACATCGTCGCTGTTCAAAAAATCCACCGTCGTGCCCGCCAGAACAGGAAGAACATGCGGCTGGAATGTGAGATTTTTCTGATCCATGAGAGCATGTTCCTTCGGAGGATCAAAGTTCTTGCCTTTGATCTTATCGATATAGATGACCGCATTACCACCGTTTTTGGCACCCTTGGCTTTGATTTTCCCCGTAATGTTACCCGCGAAGGCTACGCTGCAAGAGCCGATAATCATCAGCCCGAGGATGGATATCAGAATTTTTTTCATGGTGTTCCTTTCCCATACTTCAATGAACAAATGAGTTAATTATGAAAATTCACTTTATATGCCCAACGCCAATGCCAGACTCACCTGACCAATATCAAATTTATCCGCGTCGTGGGGTTTTGCTATCACCGTCCGGAGGGTCACCTTGACATTTGGACGAATCAGCCCGACGATGCCGGGTACAAACTCCTGATCGGTGAAACTGGATTTCCCGCCAAGCCCGTCGGGGAGCTCGCTATTCCATGACTCATACCGTATACCGGGTAACAGCCAGGGAAAGGCATCGACATCAAGTTCTGTAAACCAAACCGTGGTGTTCGCCCCCAGGCCGACACTCGGCGCATCCAAAAACGGATGTTCATCATGACGGATTCCGACCCCGCCAAAAAGATTGAACCGGTCATAATACGCATTCACATCCCCCCCGGCCATCGTAAAATCATTGCCCTGCAGTGCGAAATCAGGTCCTATACTCGCGCTGCCATGGTAGACATAGGCTCCTAGGGTCAGAGAATTGTCAATATAAGGTTGTGCATTATTCTGTGCCGATCCTCCCTCCGTCACTCCGTCCAGCGGCAAGCCATCCACTTTGTACGTCACATGCGCATAATAATCTTTATCGGAATGAACCGCCAAAAGTGTTGAACCAAAGCTCTCCACAATGCCAAGATTATACCCGAAACGTCCATTGAGGATGCCATTCACTTCTATGCCTTTCTGTGTTTCCTCGAGGGTCCATCCCATGCCGAGCGTATCCTCACTCAACGGCCGTGTCGTGATCCAATATCCTTCCAGCCAGGCCCGGTGCGTGGAGAACGAAAACAATCCCGGCTCAAAGACCCCGACCTTGAGATTAAAATTCATATCGCTGCCGATGAGATTGCTAAAAATCAGGAACATGCGGTTGAGTTCCAGCGAACCGTCGCTGTTCAGAATGGCATGTCCCCAGAAGGAAAGATCTTCCCCGAGGGTTCCGGCGGCCACTGCTTCTATGCTGCTGCCGAGCCCGCCAAAGGTCCAGCGCGGTGTGCCGTTCGGGTACATCGACGCATCCGCCTTGGGATTATAATCAATCTCCCCGTTCAGGAAGAGTGAAATCGGCGAAGAGCCGGGAAGGGATCCGGGCCATATAGCGTCCGGAAAAGCTTTTTTATTTCCCTCCGATCCAAGACTTACCGGATCTTCCTTGATATATTCGGCATCGGTTCCGCCGGGAAACTGGTAACCATTTCTTCTGAACGCCTCACCGAAAGCGTTCAGCTTCGGAAAACCGTTGTGGCAGGTCTGGCAACTTGTTTTATACTTCCGCGCGAATGCAGGAATAGCATAACCCGGATCCGAGCTCAAAACAACGAACACGACTACCGCGGCAACTGTTAGAAATGCTCTCTTCATGGTGGTTCCTTCGAGTTATATTGACAAAGAACGAATTAGCTTCAACGATAACCAAGAATCTCATTTCCCTTGGCTCGATGCATCGGGACCAAGTGTCTTCGCAAAAGCTTGTCATGATCCGGCGGTCATGCGACAATCGACCGCGTGCCGGAATACAGTATCTGGATAGTTGCTGACGAATTCTGATATGAATGCAGTGACGCCCATCGCACGTGGATATTCCACAGTAGTTTTACCGATCAAGTTTTCCTTCCTTACCTTCAGGAAGAACAGCGTACATCCTGTGATACCAGAACATGATCTCTCGACCCTTCCAACATCATTCCCACCGATCATCCATCAATTGATATTTCCCCTGTTGAACTTCAGGGAACGAACCTCACAGATCACTCCTGACGCGCCCGGGGTTACTAAATCGGAATGTACAATATTTCCCGAAAATACGCTACTCCACCCTCCGGCCGAACCCCGGACATTTCTAATAGACTTCCGCCGAAATGCCCATTTTCAACAGCTCTTCCTGAATTGTGAGCAATTTGTCTTTTGAAACGGGCACCAGGGTCCTGTCCTCGCAATCCCGGTCGAGCGAATAAATTTGAACCGATGAGGGGGAAATTTCCTTTATGCGCTGAAACCACACGCTGAGCGATGCCTGGGCGACGTTCCCATGCTCACCGCCCGTAAAGAGGGTTTGAATCGTAATTCCCTTGAGATCCCTGAGTTCCTGAACCATGGCGTCAAAACTGACATGCATGATCGGCCTGTTATATTTCAGGAAAAGCATCTCATTTCCGCAGTCGAGTTTCAGGATTTTTGCATCCAGCTTCATCAATGCACGTTTTACAGCCGGCGAGAGAAGGAGTGAAGCGTTGCTCAAAATCGCCGTTTTGGAGCCGGGGGCGTGCCGGTCGCGCAAAGCGATGATTCCATCAACAATTTCAGGAAATTGCGGGTGAATCGTGGGTTCCCCATTACCGGCAAGTGTCAGATAATCGGGCAACCGGTCCCGGTCCCGGAGCGACTGTTCCAGTTCGGAGAGCACAATCTCTTTTGCCGGCCATGATTTGGTTTGAAGAAGCTTTTCCCACGTACCGCGGGTAGACCCATACTGACAATAGACGCAGTTGAAATTGCATAACTTCCCATTGACGGGTAAGATGTTAATTCCGAGGGAAATACCGAGCCGCCGTGAATGAACCGGTCCGTAAATAATCAACGATTGGAGGGGAATTGGCATATGTCGAGAGAAAATTCTGTTTGGGAAGATACGACTTTAATCAGTTTCATACAAGGGGCCAACGGTCCGACATGAAATATGACCACCATAGACGAAGTATCTTCGCAGGACTTTCCATTAATTTCTGGCGTGACATGAAGATGGAAATTCTTACCCCGGGCACTGGAACGAGGTCATTAAATTTTTCTAATAATTTTCAAACACTTGACATTCAGGGGCAAAATTTCGTACTATAAATATCTAGGGGATGTGAAGCTGTATCAGATGAATCGAATCGTTCAGAAGAAATCACGGTTTATAGTTCTTTTTATTTACTGCTGCGCCATTGCACTGTTCGCTGACGGCAGTAATCTCACCGACCTATTTTCCGACGTTTCCACGCTTCATTTTGAGGAAGGAGACGGCACAGATCTCGCAAACGGATCCAATGTGCTCGCGGCTGTTTCGGTACCTTCGCTCGACCTCTTTAAGTCGCTGAAGCCGACCTGCGTGGGGGGACAACGACCAGCCGTCATCAAACGCGTTATCCTCGACCAGGACAGTCCCTCTCTGGAGCCTGTTCCGATAAGCTATGCAACAACTATCATTCCATCCCCCGATGAAAAGGAATTTTCCGTCCACAGGATATTCCTGAGCGAATCACTCTACCTCCAGTATTGTTCCCTCCTGATTTAGCCCTTCTCTCTTCACCCTGATGTAACGCTTCAGACCGGCACCAGTGTTTGTCAATCGTAAGCGTTTGATAAACGAACTGTTGCGGTCCAACTTTTGTATTTCCCGGTGACAAGAAGAGTCCGCACCCGGAAATGTCCCTCGAGGATTTTTCCCGTGTCGGTTCACCGGAGATTTGATAACTTTGACCCATACTGGTTATGAAACAACAGCATCGATGCCCGGTACGAGAAGAACTCCTGCTCTGGTATCTCTTGAGGATCGTCGGATATCTCATTCTTCTCCCCGCAATGGCCTGTGCGGACACACAAAGTCGAGCGGGAAGGGACACGGTAAAACTCGACCTACAGCAGGCAGAAGTCCTCTTTCAACAGCGTAACCTGCGGCTGCTTGCATCAAAGTTCGATATCGACGCAGCCAAAGCTGCTGTCGTCCAGGCAAAACTCTGGAGCAACCCGAACCTTTCGATCGGGCAAAACATCTACAATCAGAATACACGGCGCTGGTTTGATGTTACAGCTGCCGGGAATACCGACGTCCAGATCCAACAACTCTTCCTCCTCGCCGGGAAACGCGGCCACCTGGTCAGGCTTGCTGAAATCGGCAGTACCGTGGCAGAGGCGGGATTTGAGGATCTGCTCAGGAGCCTTGACCATGACCTTCATCTTCTCCTCTACGATCTCTATTTTCTCCAGCAATCGGAACAGTTCTACGACGAGAGTATTCCTTCCGTTCAGAAAACCGTTGATGCGACCGAGGTCATCTACCAGCAGCGGGCTGTACTGCTGTCTGAAGTTCTGAGACTAAAATCACTCCTCTTCACACTCCAGAATGAACGCCTGAATATCGTCAATGATATCAATGATAAGGAAACTGAACTGAGGGTCCTGCTGGGCGACAGTTCGAAAACGTACTTCCTTCCCGAGATCAGCCAGCAAGCACTTCAGGGTCTGCAGATCGATTCATTGTCCGAAGACAGCACCCTCAAGATTGCGCTTGCAGAACGGCCTGACCTCAAGACTGCCGAAATGAATCTACAGAGTGCAGACGCAAATCTTGCCCTCCAGCAGTCGCTGGCAATCCCCGACATCACGATCGGCGGATCGTGGTCCCGCGCGGGGGGGTATATCACAAATTACACCGCACTGACGATGTCGGTCGATCTTCCCCTGTTCAACCGCAACCAGGGGAATATCGAGGAAGCGGAAGCCGCAAAGCGGTCGAGCATCCTCCAGCGCGATGAGACCAGAAGGCGGATTGAAAAAGAGGTCGTCACGGCGTATGAACGCGTTATGGCGACGGAGAAGCTTTATCAGGCAACAGATAAAAATTTCATGAGCCAATACAGTCAGCTCGTGAACGGAACGATCGCGAATTATCAGAACAGGAACATCAGCATCATCGAATTTACCGACTTCTTTGAGGCCTACCGGACCAGCATGCTGCAGGTCAACCAGCTGCAGAATGACCGGATCGACGCCCTCGAAGAACTCAATTATACGGTTAACAAAAAAATTATAAAACTCCCCGGCGAATGAATCAGCCAGTCAGCGGAGTTTTCAAGGAGCATACGGCAATGAACACTTCCCCGCAACAAATCCCCGCCCTTGTCCTGAGCATCATGCTCGGTCTGGCGGCACCGGTCATCAACGGTTGCCACAGCGACGGCAAATCAATGGACGGACCGGATTCCCTGTATTACTCAAAACCAAGCGTCTCCGAGAATGGCACAATCATCACCTTTCCTCTGGGAAGTATCGGTTTGCAGCAGATCAAAACCACGACTCTCCACAAAGGAACCGTATTAATCCCCGTGATCGCGCCGGCGCGCGTTGTCGCAAGCATCGCATCCACACCGGGAAGCGCAACGGACAGGCTGATTCTCTTCGAATCCCCCGATGTCACCTCGCTCTACTCCCAGTACCGTCAAAACAGGACCAATCTCGATCGGACGAAGAAAAATTACACCCGGGCGAAAGAAATGTACGACAACCATGGAGCCACCTCAAAAGAGCTCAACGAGGCCGAGACAGATGTCGCAACGGCGCAGGCTGCATTCGAAGAGGCGCAGGCGAAACTCCGGGCGACCGGATATGCACCCCAGGAGCTTGATGCCGCCGCAAGCGGAAATGCCTGGCTGATGTGCGACGTCCCCGAATCGGAGCTGAACGAGGTTCAGCCGGGAGAGGAGGTCGACATCATGTTTTCGGCTTTCCCCGGGAAAAAATTCACCGGTCATGAAGTTGCCATCGGCGATGTTGTAGATCCTGTCACGCGGAGCGTCAAGGTAAGGGTCACGGTTCCCAACCCGAACCGACGTTTTCTCCCGGGAATGTTTGCACAGGTGGATTTTGGCGATCCCAAAAACGGTATTATTCTCCTTCCATCCTCAGCAGTGGTAAGGGTGGAGGAAAAAGATTATGTCTTTGTTGTTTCCCGCCCGGGTCAATTTCAGCGGCGGGAGGTAATATTGGAGAATACCAACAGCGACACCCTCATCGTGAAAAGCCGGCTTCACGACAGTGACGAAGTCGTCGTCGAGGGGACAATGCTCCTGAAGGGATTGAGTTTTGGATTTTAACCAGACTTCATTGTCCCGGCACTCCATCGTGTTTATTCATCCCGGACCAGATCCCGTATGATCAGAAAACTCATTGTCTTTGCCCTTAATCAACCGCTCGGTATCCTGGCCTGCACGCTTCTTATTGTCGCACTCGGCATCTGGTCATGGATCAACATCGAAAAAGAAGCCTATCCCGACGTCGGCGACACGCAGGTTGTCGTTATCACACTCTACCCCGGCCGTGCAGCCGCGGAAGTTGAACAGCAGGTGACCCTTCCACTGGAGAGGGTGCTGAATTCCGTCCCGCGCGTCCTGACGCGGCGATCAAAAACCATTTTCGGACTTTCCGTCATTGAACTGACATTCGAGGACGGGACGGACGATTACTTTGCACGGCAGCAGGTGCTGGAAAAGCTGAGCGATGCCAATCTCCCCGACGGTATCACACCTGCACTCGGTCCGCTTACCGGTCCGGTGGGTGAGATTTTCCGGTATGTCATTGAGGCGCCGGACAATTACACCCCGATGGATCTGCGGACATTACAGGACTGGGTCATCATACCCCGCCTTCTTCAGGTGCCCGGGGTCGCCGATGTCGTCAATTTCGGTGGCCTCGTCAAACAGCTCCATGTCATCACCTCGCCAGATAAACTGATCCGGTACAACCTCACCCTCCAGAGCGTTATCGATGCGATTAACGCAAACAATCTCAACACCGGTGGAAACATCATCGTGCGGGGGGGCCAGGGCTTCGCAGTCCGCGGCATCGGCGCCATCCGCAACAAGGAGGATATCGAGAATATTGTCATCAGTGCCAGCAACGGTGTCCCGGTCTATGTCCGCAACATTGCCAGCGTCGAGGAATATCCGCTGGCACCCGCCGGTGTACTCGGATACACCCTGAGGGACAAGGCTGGGCACATGACCGACGTGAATTCGGGTATCCAGGGACTGGTAGCGATGCGGCGTGGGGAAAATCCTTCCGTCGTCGTGGACGACCTGAAAGAGGCCGTGCAAGAACTCAACGAGAACAGCCTCCCGGCGGGAGTCCACCTCCGGATCACCTATGACAGGAGTGAACTGGTTCATTACACCATCGACACAGTCTCACGCACCCTCTTTGAGGGGATCACGATCATCATCATCGTTCTTATGTTCTTCATGGGGAGTATCAGGTCGGCACTTGTCGTCGTCACAACAATTCCGATATCGCTCCTCTTCGCCTTCACCATGATGAAACTCACCGGAATTCCCGCCAATCTCCTCTCACTTGGAGCCATCGACTTTGGCATTATCGTGGACGGCGCGGTGGTTATGGTCGAAAACATCATGCGCCACTACAGCTCTATAACCGAGGAAGACCGATCGCGCGGGATTATCAGGTTGACCCTGACATCGGCACAGGAGGTCGGACAGGAAATATTTTTCTCAATTCTGATCATCATTCTCGCCTATCTGCCGATATTCTCCTTTCAGCGGGTGGAGGGAAAACTGTTTTCACCGATGGCGTACACGCTTTCGTTTGCCATAACCGGATCGCTCATCCTTGCACTCTCGACGATCCCTGTACTGATGACCATAGTCTACCGGAAATACTTCGATCAGCAGAATCCCGGAAAGATCGAGTGGCACAATCCGGTCTACGGATGGATCGAAAAAAAATATGCTCTGGTGGTCGATGCACTGGCCCGGCACTCCGCAGCGGCGGTCATTGCAGCCTTCGGCGTTGTTATCGTGCTCGGAATCTACTGCTTTCAAAAAATCGGGACGGAATTTTTGCCGGAACTCGACGAGGGAGCGCTCAATATCCGCTGTTTCTTCCCCGTCGGGATATCCCTGGATGAAGCAAAAAAATACTGCCCGACGATCCGGAACGTGATAACCGGTCACAAGCAGGTCAACGTCGTCCTGACCCAGCTCGGCAGGAATGACGACGGAACGGATCCCTATGGTCCCAACCGGCTCGAAATTCTTGTCGGGCTGAATGATTATTCGACATGGGTCAGCGATACCTCGAAAAACGAGCTCCTCTTCAAAATCAAGCGTGAACTCGAGGCTGCCGTTCCCGGGGCATCATTTTCGTTCTCGCAGCCGATTCTCGACAATGTGACTGAAGCGGTCACGGGAAGTGTGGCGGATCTCGCCATCCTCATCAACGGTCCGGACCTGAACTTTATGCGGCAGAAGGCCGACTCCATACTTTCCATTATCCGGACAATCCCGGGTGCTAGCGAATGCGGAGTCGAACAGGAAGGAAACCAGGCACAGCTTTCGATTGATATAAACCGTACTGCAGCCGCCCGGTTCGGCATTAATGTGAGTGATATACAAAAAATGATCGAAGCGGCGATCGGAGGACGGACGATCAACAAGATGTATGATGGTACCCGGCAATTCGACATTGTCGTCCGTTATTCATCCGAATTCCGCTCATCGATCGACGCAATTGAAAAAATGCTCGTAACCTCCTCGACAGGTGCAAGGATTCCGTTGTCGCAGCTGGCATCGATCAGCCTTCTTGACGGACCAACCATCATCCAGCGGCAGGACGGTCTGCGACAGATTTCCGTGCGAACAAACATCCGGGGACGCGATCAGGGAGGATTCGTCGCAGAGGCCCAGATGCGGGTCGCCTCCCTGATCTCACTGCCGAAAGGATACTCAATATCCTGGGGTGGTCAGTTCGAAAACCTGTCACGCGCGGCCAAAAGGCTCGCGATCGTCATCCCGATCACCATTGGAATCATATTCCTCCTCCTGTTTTCTCTTTACAGAAACGTGCGGCATGTGGCCATAGCGATGTCGACCATTCCCTTTGCCTTCATCGGAGGCTTGCTCGCGCTCCTCTTCCGGGGATATAACTTCAATGTCTCTTCGGGGGTCGGCATTATATCATTGTTCGGCATATCGATCATGTCCGGGGTGCTCTATGTATCACGAACGAACAGGTTGCGGGAAGATTTCAGTCTTACACTGCACGAGGCAGTGCGGAAGGCAGCACACATCCAGCTGCGGCCGTTGCTCATGACCATACTCCTCGCGTTGTTCGGGTTGATCCCCGCCGCACGGGCTACCGGTATCGGATCGGACGTCCAGCGTCCCCTCGCCACGGTCATTGTCGGAGGCCTCTGCTCAGCACTGATTTTGACGACCCTTGTCTTACCACCCCTCTACAACCTTGTGGAACGCCGGGCAGAGCGGAAGGCGCCACATGAGAATCCTGACACAATCACAACGTAAGGATACAGTTCATGACTGAAGTAATGATCTTCCTCGATGAAGACGATGTTTACAAGAACGAACCGACCCATGAATACATCATGCGGTACCTTTTACATCACAATATCCGGGGCGCATCAGTATTCGAGGCGGTAATGGGATACGGGAAGAAGCACCATCTTCACCGACCGAGGAAAATCGGAGGTTCGGATGAGGAGTCGATCATGATAATTTTTATCGACGAGGATGAAAAAATCCGCGCCGTTCTTCCCCATCTGAAAGAGATTCTGCAAGAGGGATTGATTACACTGAAACACGTCGAAATAGGCTGAATCCAGGCTGAGTGTGAAAACAATGCTTGCACCTAAACTTCAATACATAAAGGAGCGTATATGAAAGGCATTATTCTTTTTACCATACTGTCGCTATGCACCGCAGTGAACAGACAAATTTGTGCACAAGGCCAGTATCTCCCCGGTGGGACGAGCGGTTATGGCATCACGGCACAGGCGGTTACCCAGGGGGATGCTGTGGGCTCGGGCCTCTCCATCGGATACTCACTTCTGGGCACGATCGATTTGAGTGTTTCTGCATCTCACTACTTTCTGAGCGATAAACTCGCGGGGCAGACGATAGGAGCAAATCAACTCGAACCTTCGGTCACATTTTACGGGACTGGCGGCTCCCCCATTTCGCTCCTCTTTCGGCTCTCGTACACATTCGAACGATATTCCTCAGCCCCCCTTGATGCAACGCAGATCCATCTCAATGGCAGCTATCCGTCGTTCGAGGCGGCATTTTTTATAAAAATGCCTACATCGGGTTCCTGGACGTTTTACCCGATGGTCGGGATCGAATATATCCAGGGGACACACAATCCCCCTTCATCTTATACCTCCCCGATCAGTTCCCCCAGCACACAGACACCATTCATCATGGCTCTTCCGGCGACCCTGACATTATCTTCCGGAGTACAGTTATTACTCGAGCCGAAGATATTCTTCTTCCCTGTCGTCGCCATCCAACCGGGTTCCACGGAACTGGGGCTTTCAGCGGGTTTTATCTTCCCTACCTCTCATTAGATCATCCCAGGAAAGACCAACACCCTCACAATTGACCGAGATGATCATGTTCCTCGATGGCGGGGGCCGGATTCGCCCCAAAAATAGTATACGAGTCTGCAGGAAAACCATACCATGAACACCTCGTCCCTCCCTTGAAATTCTCACCCCATTGCGAACCGGCGGTAAAGACACACCCTCTCACCACCCCACCTAACCCTCATCACGCGATCAACCGTAAGAATTTGCCTTTTTCATAAAAAAGCCTGTTATTTCATCGATTTGACGAGGGTTGGGTCGTTAAAATTTACCGAAATCTTCACACATTCCGTCGATATGATCGGTCAGACTATCTCCCACTATAAGATCGTTGAAAAACTCGGTGAAGGTGGAATGGGCCAGGTCTTCAAGGCACATGACGAGAAACTCGACCGTTTTGTCGCGTTAAAATTCCTCCCCCCATCATTCAGTACGAACGAAGAACAAAAGGCCAGACTGGTGCAGGAGGCGCAGGCCGCATCAGCGATCGAGGACATCAACATAGCCACCGTCCATGATATCTGTGAAACGCCCGAGGGAAATCTCTACGTCGTCATGGGGTTCTATGAGGGGGAAACGCTGCAGTCGCGCATACATCGCGGACAACTTCCCCTTACGGAAGCCATCGATATTGCACGTCAAGTGGCTCATGGCCTTTCAAAAGCGCATGAGCGGAATATTATCCACCGGGACATAAAACCGGGCAATATTTTTATCACAAAGGACGGGACGATAAAAATCATCGATTTTGGTCTGGCCAAAGGTTCGTTCGGCCTTACCCTGACCAGATCGGGCACGAGCGTGGGCACAGTCGCCTATATGTCACCGGAACAAATGCGTGGCGAGGAGGTTACACCGGCAACAGATCTCTGGTCTCTGGGTGTGACGTTGTACCAAATGCTCACCGGCACCCTTCCGTTCCGCGGAGATTATGAAACAGCGATGATGTATTCGATAACAAACGAGATCCCTCCTCCACTCTCATCCATCCGCCAGGACATCCCGGTCGAGCTGGAAATGATTGTTGATAAAGCCATGAAGAAGGATCCGCAGGACAGATATCAACGGGCATCCGCCGTCGCTGACGCCCTCGGATCGCTCCAGAAAAAGATGGATGCGGGAATTGAAAGTGATACATTCATGGCGTACGTCAACCGCGGTGTGTATACAGCCACCCACAGATACAGGCTTCAGCTGAGCATCGTGGGTGTACTGGCTGCCGCTCTGATCGGATACACGATTTTCACAATGACGCAACACGCCCCCGAATCGATCAACCGTTCGATTGCGGTCCTGCCCTTTGTCAATCTCGGCGATTCAAGCTCCGGTTCGTATATCGATGGCTTGGCGTCTGACGTATCAGGAGACATCACCCAACTCTCCCCGAATCTCGTCCTCTCCCCGACCAATGTATCATTCGCCGCGAGATCACCCAAGGACGAGGATTCCATCGCCTCCCAGCTCGGTGTCCGTTTCCTTCTCGAAGGACAGGTCATGATGAGCGTCTCCTCGGTCAAACTCACCATGAAGCTGTATGACGGAGATCGCCACAAGGCAGCATTCACCAAAGAATACAATGTCAACCGGGATGATCTGCATTCACTCAAGACAAGCGCCATACAGGCGGTCATGGAGATTCTGGATGTGCCGTTCGATCCAAACATCTTTTACCGGCATCGTCCCCCCATGGAAGTCTACGAATCATACCTGAACGGCATCGCTTCGTCCCATACTTCCCAGAAAGACGCGATGAGGATGTCGCGGGAATATTATACGGAAGCAACGCGCGGTGACTCACTCTATCTCCCTGCGTTCATCGGCTTGGCTGCGACGGAAATCGAGGAGTACCGGCAGGGATGGGACAGATCAGAGAACCTCCTCACACAGGCAGGTTCATATTGCGTATATATCCTGCGGCATGATACGGCCAATGCCATGGCAACTGCGATGCTCGGCACGATCGCCGATCTCAAGGGGGATCATACCACGGGTATCAGGCTACTGACGACATCACTCGAGAAATCGAAGAACAACGAATATGCACTGACAATGCTGTCGTGGATATATACTCTTGAACTGAATCAACCGGAAAAGGGAGTCATGTATCTTCAGCGGCAGCAGGAATTCCACCCCTTGGACTGGATGATGATCAACAATCTCGGTATCGGATACGGTCAGATCAAGGATTATCCCAAGGCCATTCGCGCATTTCAACGCGCGATGGTCCTCAACCCAACCCATGAGTGGCCCCCCTATTGTCTGGCATATGTGTATGAACGCTCGGGAAAGGATGACACGGCATCGCTCTATTACGAGCGGGCCATCCGGAATAATCCCAAGTTCGTCATCGCGTATGAAGGCTTGCTCAATGTCTCGTCAGCAACAAAAAACTATGCCCCCGCTGAATCATTGCTCAACTCCGGCATGCAACAGCTCCCGGGGGAACAGAAGATGTACTATTATACCGGCATTCTCTCCCTTCTCAGCGGGGACAAGACCGGCGCAATCAAATCCTGGAAAGCGGGATTACAGCTCGGTCAGTCAAGAGTCGCCAAGGGGGAGGTTTATGGAGATCTCCTGACGGATATCGCGTTGTTTCAGGGAAGACTCAATCAGATGATCCAGGCAAGAGAAAATATCCGGAAGGCAATCCAGCTTGATTCATCGGCAGAGGACGTTGCCGTAAAAATCGCCCGCTGTTATGCCGTGCTAAAGGATAAGAAGGAGATGTTAGAATGGTTCCACCGCGCAAAAACCATGAACCCGGAATATGATGCGGATTATCTCCGGACGGCTCTGGATTTTGAAAACTACCGGAATGATCCGGAGCTTCTCTCTCTTGCCCATCAGAAATAGGATCGCCCCCCCGGACACCATTCCTCACCACACAGAAACCCCTCACCCCTCCTCCCGGGGCTTCCCTGTTTACCACCGCCGCAGACGTCGCCTGCACCGGTCTCAAAGCATACCCATTGCCGCCCTGAATCTCTGACAGATCGGGCATCCTGTCTTCTGTGCAGATTCAAAAATGTACCCGCACCGATCACAGACGGAATATTCCTGTTTCGGATTCCTGTCAAGCTGATTCATCGCCTCGTTCAGAAGCTCTCGATGCCTTCCATCAAGCTCATCGGCCACCTGAAACTGCACCATCGCGGCAGTATCCTTCTCCGTAATCGCCGTTTTGAGTGCTGTCGGATAGAGATCGTAGTATTGGATGTTCTCACTGCTCATGGCCATCTTCAGCATCTGCTTGACATTGCCGATGGCAACCTCACCCGGTTGGGGAGGGACAGGCTGGATGCCCCGGCCGAGAAGCAGTTTCGCGTGATTCATGGCGCGTATCTCCTCGGAACGTGCGAGGACCGAAAACAGTGCAGCCACACTTTTCTTCCGTGCCTTTTCCGCTTCTCCGACAAAACTGGCGTACATCCGCTGGTAGGTCACCGCACGGTTGTATCCCTCCTGCAGGTGTTTGGCGACAAGCGCCGGAGATGAAGCCTTTTTTTCATTTGCCTTTTGACAGGAGGAGACGACAAGAAGGAGACAGCAGAGCAGAACCATCGGAAGAAGAACTCCCCAAAACGGGAGATGGTAAGAATTCCGCGCGTCTGGTTTCATAATTCATATCCCCTTTCCTGAAACTGAAGAATGAAACTCGCTCTTCACACATATCTCCCGAGGCCTTTCAGTGACTCTCAGGAGGAACAACGAAATACAGGTCTCACTCAGGCTTATCGGGTTGATCCTGTTTACCTTTCTTCCTGAACACGAAATACAAGATGACCGCAACCGCAATAATGACAAGAAGTGTACTCATGAAAATTTTCCCTTCAGAAAAATGCAGTCTTTTCCATACCTAGAAATTTCGTGAGTTGCAGATACGCGACGAAAGGCCGGAAACGGGTTTTTCGGGAAAGACAGGCAGAAGAAATATTTGGGCACTGATCGCATTGTTGTTCCCTTCCCTCACCCTCTGACGATAATAACCCCCGATCGGGTCGAAAGAAAATGTTCTTTTCGAATATCGCGAAAGGAACGATCGCTGCCGCTTTTCGCAGGGATATCGTGCTCATCGCCCCTGCTTCTCTATAAATTTAGAAAGGAATAATTCCAATGTCAAGGTTGCCATATCCTGTATCCAACCTAGAAAAGTAGCCGAATTTGGGTCCCCCCCTATGGCCTGCAAATTGACCTTTTGGAAGGTTTCTATCACGTTTTTACCCAGCCCCATCCCCCACTCCCAAATTGAGTGATCTTAAAACCCCGGAATGATCAGAACTCACACGAATTTCTGCAATATTCATCACCTTGATACCAAAAATCGTTTCAGGTCCTTCCGTCCGGGTCCTTCAAATTGTGTGGATTCGGACCATTTTGATCCTCTCCAGGTTGTTTTTACCTCTTCTTGTTCTTGATAGTTCTCAAAAGAATCTTATATTATTCTAATACATCAACATGCTGGATTGTTCTTCTTATCTTCTCTTTTACCGGGATGACATTTGCGGCCAATCGCTTGTCACTGTCCCACATACCTCATTTCTCTCGTTGCCCCACACGAGGTCCTCAAGGAAAACCACCCCCTGCCGGAATAATCGCAGGTTTTGGAACCTTCCGCATGATCGAAAATCATTTTTCAATAATTTCACAGTGAGGTAGCATTCATGGCGACACTGGAATCACATTTCGATGACAATCTTGCGGATTTTACTACAGATAAAAGGGTTGTCGTTCTTTCATTCATGTCGTTGATTATTGGCGCAATGAGCGCCCTCATCGCCTACGCACTCGTGTGGCTGATCAATGTCATCAGCAACCTCGCCTTTTTTCAGGAATTCTCCTCCGCCACATCCTCCCCGGCCACGAATCACCTGGGATATTACATCCTTCTTGTACCGATGATCGGTGGATTAATCATCGGACTCATGGCCCGTTTCGGTTCCGATAAAATCCGGGGGCATGGAATTCCGGAAGCACTCGAGGCTATCCTGATCGGCCGCAGTCGCATCAATCTGAAAGTTGCGGTCCTAAAACCGATCTCATCAGCAATCTCCATCGGATCCGGGGGACCCTTTGGCGCCGAAGGGCCCATTATCATGACAGGCGGAGCATTCGGTTCCCTCTTCGCACAATTATTTCATCTTTCATCGGCTGAGCGCAAAACCCTGCTTGTGGCAGGGGCGGCAGCCGGGATGTCGGCGATATTCGCAACTCCTATTGCAGCGGTTTTACTGGCAGTGGAACTTCTCCTTTTTGAATGGAAACCCAGAAGTTTTATACCCGTCGCATTGGCCTCTGCGGTGGCAGCATCGATCCGTATACCGCTTTTGGGCGCGGGGCCGATTTTTTCCATCGCATCCCACGCAGCGCTCAACATCAACGGACTGATGATCGCCTGCGGCGCGGGTATCATCGCCGGACTTGCCTCCGGACTTCTCACCACCCTGGTATACTTTTTTGAAGATCTTTTCAACAAATTCACGATCCATTGGATGTGGTGGCCGGTTATCGGCGGACTCTTTGTCGGCATTGGGGGGTACCTCGATCCCCGGGTTCTCGGCGTGGGGTATGACCTTATCCACTCGCTGTTACGGGGGAATATTCTCGGACCGACGCTCCTGGGTCTCCTGATCGGAAAGGCACTGGTCTGGTCGATTGCGCTTGGTTCAGGGACCTCGGGAGGTGTTCTGGCGCCGCTTCTCATGATGGGCGGAGCGCTGGGGGCTTTCGAAGCCCACTGGATTCCAATGGGAGATCCCGGACTCTGGGCAATGATCAGCATGGCTGCAATGATGGGCGGTACCATGCGTTCGCCGTTCACCGCCATTGTCTTTACTCTTGAGGTCACCCATGATCTCAACATCCTCCCGGCACTTTTGGTCAGCTGCATCGCATCCGAGATCGTCACCGTGCTGCTCCTCCGGCGGTCGATCCTGACCGAGAAGGTCGCACGCCACGGCCATCATATCCTCCGCGAATACAGCGTCGATCCCCTTCAGCTCATCAGGGTCGGTGATGTCATGGATACAACAGTTCCCACGGTACCGGCCGATATGCACGCGGATGACCTCGTCAAAAAAATCGCGACCAGCGATCCCTCGGTGACCCGCCATCAGGCCCTACCCATCATCACCAGCTCGGGAAAACTTGTTGGCATCATCACCCGCGGGGATCTCTTTCGAGCGATGAGTGAATCGCCTGACAAGAAGCTGACTGTCGCCGATATCGGGACAAAAAACACCATCATTGCGTACCCGGATGAACTGGTCTACGACGCCGTCGCGCGCATGCTGAAAAACGACATCGGAAGACTCCCCGTGGTCGAACGGGGGGATCACCACCGTGTGATAGGATACCTCGGGAGACCCAATGTTCTCCGCGCGCGGTCGATGCGCCACGAGGAGGAGCTGGTTCGTGAACCCGGATGGTTAAGCCACCTGCCCCAAAAAAACAAGTCCCCGCTCCCCCTGTCGTGATACAGGATTCAAAAGAGACGGGCGGGATTCTGCCATGATGGAATCGAGTAGGAGGAGGGCGTTAGCCCTCCGTCCTCTCACACCACCGTACGTACGGTTCCGTATACGGCGGTTCGTGATAGATTAAGGATTTAGAGTATTGTGTCAAGTAGCGAGACGAGTCCCATC
>JAWOKN010000101.1:0-3854 GCA_033854175.1 Bacteroidota bacterium
GGGAAAGAACATCGACGTAAAAATCTATCATGGAGCCGGCCATGCGTTCATGAATCCGGGCAATCCCAAGGCGTACCGGAAAGAATCGTCGGAGGATGCGTGGGCCCGCATCGAGAAATTTCTCAAGTCCACATTACAGTAATCCAAGGATCATTGCAGCAAACCATCCTGGAGTAGAAGGAGCATTGGCCGGCATGAAGTTTCTTGCATCCGTCTGGAAGAAAATATGGTCGTTGGTTGAGCGGTATCCCATTATCGCCGCCGGCCTGGTCATCTATCTGTATTATTTGTTCGCATCTGTCTATCTGTTCCAGCATGAGCGGCAGCAGCATCTGACCTTCTGGGATTATGTGATGGATTATGATTCGCTGATCTTCCTCTGGGTGGCTGCTGCGGCATTGATTCAGGTTCAGAAGTACAGAAAGGGGCAGAAGGAAGAAGAGGAGCGGAGGTCGAAAATGGAACGCATCCTCGACCGCCAGCAGATCTACAGTCAGCTGGTGAACGACATCACCCTCCTCCTCCAGGATAATGTCAACAACCCCCTCGCAGTTATTGCCGTGACCACACAGGAAATCCGACGGCGATTCGAAACTGATACGGAGATCATGCGCTGGCTCGACCGGATCGATGGCGCCATGCAGAGAATTCACAACACCATTCGTGATCTCCAGGCGTACGAAGCCCAGAAGCTGATGGATGCATCGCGTGTGGTGATGCAGGATGAGACTGTCGGCACTCCGGAAAAAAAATGAGAAACCCGCACGGCGTGTGCGGGTTCCTCGAATTTGTGCCTCCCTCGTTCGTCAGACAGAGTCCCGAGGTTCTACCGTTACTCCCACCAGGAAAAGACCTTCAGCCTTGCCCCGTTGACAAGCACGCTTGTCGCGTTCAGAATTGCCGCATTTGAAAAGAGAATGGAGGCGGTGCCGTTGCCGATGACATTTCCGGTCGGCATCGTCGTGCAACTGATTGCCGTCCCTATGATTGTTCCGTGCATGTGAACGATATTGTCCGCAAGGAGGATCCCGCTGAATGTTCCACTGGAGTTGTTGATGGTCGCATTCCCCCATGTGTTGTGGACGATGACGATGCCCGAGCCGGTCAGGTTCGGGGAGTTCCACGATCCCCCCGAGGGCAGGTCGACGTAGGTAATTCCGCTCAGGGGATAGCGGAGCTTGCCCGGATCGGTCACATATTGACTTCCCGCCACCCCGCTCTTTGCGATGGCCATGAGTGTGCCGGGAGCATACCCCTGTGGAGTTCCGCCAAAAGCGCTGTCAGGGGAGGAGAAAAATCCGGCGGAGGGCTGGTTCAGCGCTATGACACTGGAATCGGGGGGATTCGCCGGCGGGTGGTCGACACTGTCGGGAGACGTCCCTCCCACGCTGCCGGATCCGCCATTGGAAAACGAGGAGCCGGTCGTCCAGACCCCATAGGTGCCGGTCCTGGCAATCAGGTTTCCGAAAATATCGTGGTCCCGCCCGTCAAGCGTGATGTTGCCATTGACAGCATTCGACGCATTGAGCGTCAGCAGCCCCTTGACCGAAATGGGCTTCAACTTTGGCGGAAAGTAACCGAAGGCCGCGACAGTATCGCTCACCTTGTTGAATGTTGACGTCGAACGGATGCCGATACAGCTGTTGACGATCCCGGAGAATGTGGTGTCAAACACCTTCACCGTGACAACGCCCTTCTGAAAAGGCAGGGCGTTGAACCCCGTCCTCCAGTCGCGATTCTTCGCCAACTGCGTCAGGGCCAGATTCACCCCGGTTTCGGCAATGTTCAGCGCCATTTGCTTCGAGAAATGCGCATTGAGGTTTGACACGATGCTCGTGCTCGCGGCCTCAATATTGTAAAGGACGATACCGGCAACGATGATGATGCCGACGACGACGATGATTATTGCGCGTCCAGTCATGGCTCAGTTGAGGTTTGGTGGCTTGATTGTCCGCTCCCAATACGCACCGGGGTTCAGTTTCAAATAACGCTCATCCGACGTAATGTAGGGTGTCGTGCTCTCAAGATTGACTGCGAGTTTAATCGATTTAATCGATCGCACGTTTGCAATTGGATACGATGTCAGCGGGTTTCCCGCCGAATCGAAATAGGCCAGGCGAAACTGTGTTATTCCGACATTGATGAGTTGAGTTTTCCCGTTGAAAATTCGCTGCAGGATGTGCGTCTTCTTATTGGCGTTTGGCGTGCTTGTGGAATCGAAGGCGTAGGTGATGACATCCACAGGCCCGCCGTACGTGGTTGCTCCCTTGAATGTTATCCGGACAGAGTCTGCGTAGACAATTGCACTGTCGGTTCCGAGCGACACGTTATATCCCATTTTGCGAATTTCGAACGCCATGATATCGCACACGGTCGTGAGATTCGTCTGAGCGGTAACGCGGACCGTCTGGGCGCCCGCGTGCTCAACGATCGTACCGTTGAAGGTGACAATCATGAGCAGCACGACGCCGCTGATCACGAGAGAACAAAGAACATCATACATGGCTGCCATGTGTGTGCCTCAGTAAGTAAACGCGTACGAGAGCTTGACAGTGTCCTTAATGAACGGACTTACCACATAGACATTCATGCGCTTGCAGAATGTCCGCACAGACTTTGTCGAATCGGGATACGTCGGGCTTGCGTATTGAACCGTTGACCAGACCAGATACCCCTCCGCCCGCGGCGTGTTCACTTTCCGCTGATATCCATTGTAATCATCCACATCGTTGTATTTGTAGGTGGAGAGATAGCCCGGGTTTGATACGTTGTAGGGAGCCGCAGTGGAGATGACATCGGGAATCGGAACGTTCGGCGGCTGCTCGGCCAATCCATCCTGTCCGAGGATCAAGCTCAACGAATCGGGCGTCGTGTACGGGTATAACTTTCCGATGGTTTTCTGGTCGAAGGCCTTGGTTTTCGCCTCGGCGATGAGCGACTGCCCGAGGGAGATGGCCGTAATATAGTATTCGTTCTGTTCGGCAATTTGCGTATTGACGGTCATCAGCCTGTTCGACGAACTGAGAAACGTTCCAAAGATCACAAGCGCTCCCACTGCAAGTATAACGTTCGTGCCCATAAGTCGTCGTATCTCCTCAGGAAACTGGAATGATCATCTGCGGTAGTGAATCATCAGGTTCGCAAAAATATACATCCTTCCATTTTCCTTGTTTGTAACGCAAAACACGCCCTGTAAGCCACGTCACATAATCGACCTCTCTGTCCGATCGGCGGCGATCCTTTTCTCTCAGCTGCCGGGTATTCCACACCTCCAAGCGCCCGGCACTGCCCCTTTCCACCGCCGCTGGAAATGCGGGGATTCCGGGGGATCACCCCAAATCGCGCGTAATATCAAGGAAACAGCCTCGATCTGCAACAGAACCTTTGATATGGGTCACATCCCATGTTTTTCGTCACGAACTACTGCGTACATTGATTCTACCTTGCATTGCGGTACCGTATCTCCGGCGACACAATCAAGTCTTTGTACTATCTGAAATGAGGGGACTATGTCTACGGTGAATATGCAGGAACGACGAAACAACTTCCTCAAGAACCTGGCGAGTTCCGTCTCTGCCGCTTCCCGGCATGAAGACGAGCCGGCGGCTGGTGCACAGACTGCCAGTGCCACGACGGAATCCCAGTCTGCTAAACAGGCGCCGCCGGTCTCTGTCAAAAAACAGGCGACCCCCCGGCTGGTCGAGCTTCTCGTTGACCAGGGGATTGTCACTAAGGAGAAGATCGACGAAGCGCTCGAAATACAGAGGAAGATCAAGGATAAGGAAAAGAAGCGGCTCATCGATATTCTGATCGATGATCTGAGTGTCGAGCCGGATCCGGTCTTCAAAGCGGTG
>JAWOKN010000102.1:0-11093 GCA_033854175.1 Bacteroidota bacterium
TCTTTCTTCTTTACGTCCTCCATCGTCTTCCCAGCGCTCTCTCCCAACTCTACCCCTACCACACGATGCTTCCCTCGCTCTAAACTCTTCCCTTCCAGAAGTATTCCCTTGGCAACCTCCAGCACCAGTTCCGATGTTCGCGGGCTCAGCTCGAAGCCGTTCTTCAACTCCCAAAGCAGTAACCCATCTGCATGTTTCTCTTTCAGCCGTACCAGCCGCTGATCTTGTGCTTCTGTGACCATTGTCTTCCTCCTTGTGTTGTGATGATCGCACCTGCCAGAGGGTTTGTTGGTTAACATACAACATACAAATCACTCTTCTCTCTGGCAAGGCTTTTCATCCAACCAGGGGGTGACAAATGGCACTATCGAATCAGCAGCATCTTCCGTGTGGAGGAAAACGTACTCCCTGTCAGCCGGTAAAAATAGACGCCACCTGCAACCGGCGCAGGGTTCCATACAACACTTTTTTTTCCCCATTCTTCAAATCCCTGGAAGAGCGTTGCCACAAGTTGTCCGATGATGTGATAAACCCAGGGAAACCAAAACAGTAATATCTCCCCCTACGACGAGGGGGAGATCAAAATTCAACAAAATGAACCCTCCGGACAGGGCATGATTTCTTGCATTAATCCTAAATTTGCGATATTATCGGTCAACTGGTCTGAAGAAGGTTAATTGTTACAGGAACCCCTCACATTCACTACGTTCAGAAATCAATCATTATGAAAAAGCCATCCAGTTTATATACGAAGCTCCTCAATACGGCACTTGAAGAAGCAAGAAAGGGAATGCAGGAAGGCGGAATTCCCATCGGCGCGGTACTGTCGGACGCATCCGGTCACATCCTCGGCAGGGGACATAACAGGCGCGTTCAGGACGGCGATCCCTCGGCTCACGCGGAAACCGATGCATTCCGGAAAGCGGGCCGGTTAAAAAACTACAGGGATACCATCCTTGTCACAACCCTCTCTCCCTGCTGGTATTGCTGCGGACTTGTGAAGCAATTTAAAATCGGTACCGTCGTCATCGGAGAATCGGAGAATTTTTTGGGAGGTGAAAAATGGTTGAAGAAACAGGGGGTACGGATCATCAACCTTCATTCCGAGGATTGCATCAATGTACTGGGGAAATACATAAGGAAGCATCCTGAAATCTGGAATGAGGACATCGGGGAGGAATAAACGACCGTCTCGCTGGGGCAATCTGTAACCAAGGGCCTGGGGCTAATCTTGTGGATCGGGGGGGGTGCCCGGTTCATGACTATTTTTTCTGATCTTGCCATTCTTCGAAATGTACAAATTCTCCTTCTTAACCGATTTTTGACCCTCCTTCAGCGGTACTCCCCCATCGGTCATCGTGACCCCGACGTCCGATATGATCAGAGTATCTTCCTCGCGAACGCGGTCCCGTGATTTTTTTAACTTTCTCCTTGCGAGAATTTCCCCCACTGCCGCCCTTCCCAATTTATGGACAAGATAGAGTGTCGCGACACCCAAAACGATATCAATCAGATCCAGCACAAAATATCCCGGATAGATTATAAGAAATTTTATTTCACGAGAATCATCTTTTTCGATTGTGAAAAGGAGTCTGCACGATTCGAAATGCCCTTAGCATCCAATGTGTAGAAATAGATTCCGCTCGGACAATCCGTCCCATCCCAAATGACGGATTTGTATCCCGCACCCTCCTCGCCGTTGACCAGAATCTGTACCACCTGTCCCAGAACGTTCAGAACTTTCAACCTGACATAACTTACCACCGGCAGTTGATACCGGATCGTTGTGACAGGGTTAAAAGGATTCGGGTAATTTTGCCAGAGCAGATAAGATTGGGGCAAACTCACTCCGTCTGCAGGGAGGAAGAAAAGGGCTGCCCGGCTTGGTTTAACGGTGAATATCGCCGATCCCCCGGTCCACAACCGGATGCGTGTGGAATCCCATAGAAGCTCCCACTCACCCGGTTGGGTCTGCCGAATGTCCCAGCGCAAAGTGACCGGATAATGAATACCCTGGAGGACG
This sequence comes from Bacteroidota bacterium, assembly GCA_033854175.1. Classification (GTDB taxonomy): domain Bacteria; phylum Bacteroidota; class Ignavibacteria; order UBA10030; family SZUA-254; genus DATKPE01. The sequence continues at coordinate 2,024 of JAWOKN010000102.1, forward strand.
ATGTCATACTCTTGTTGCGCTGAACGGTCAAAGATCGCACGGCTGCGCTGTGACTGAAACCTGACATCAAAGAGACCCTCAGGAGGAAGAGGGGGCAAATCATACATCTCAAGAGGTGACTTTTTCCCATCCCCGGTCCCGAACGTGAGCTGTTGAGCATGCCCCTCGGCGTCGCAGATGAATATACTGTTCTCTTCCGGAGTGCCGCAATCCGACACGAGCCTGATACCGCCGGCCCCCTTTTCCAGAAGCCAGGGAGTTCTGAAGATCAAGGCCCCCGCCTGTCTGAGCCTGACCCAGTATCCCCGGCCGGGCTCGATAACGTTGACTGGCGAATACCCACCGTCATACTGGTAAAATTCCGAAGAGATGATATTCGCGGGCCTCGTTGAAATCGAGGTTGAATCCGCTTCGTTTGTCAGGCCACCGATGAGGTTCCACCCCGCGACCCCGGGAATACTATCGAGTGTCAACATCCTCCCCGTCATCTGAAATGTTTCATTTGTATCAAACTTCAGCCAGAATCCGACACCGGGAGAAAGTGAGTCGCAATATTCATATGCGCCATTATACGTAAAAGCGGGCGATGCAGCACCGGGATAGAGATCCTTGTACGAACGCCGGGAAGTCCTGACCGGCAGGGAGAGAAGGTTCCAGCCCGCTGCAGCAGAGGCGGAAACGGTCATCACGGGATTTGACGGTCCGATACTCATACTGTCGAAATACCATCCATCACCGATGAAGCCTGTCGTCGTGACCAATCTCATACGAACTGTCACCGTATCATAGAGGTAGGGTCGCAGGTCGAAAACCGCCTCCTTCCAATCCCCCGGGTCTGCAACCGAGTCCGACCATTCCCCGTATGAGGCCCACGTGAACAGTCCAAGCTGCTTGAACGTCTGACGACCGTCGGTGCTGATATCCACGCTACCCAGGGAGGATGCGGGATTCAGGATCGCAATGTGGTAAAACCTGAGACTTGATTCTTCCCTGAGAAGAACCGGCGGAAGGAATACATACGAGATCGTACCGCCGGGTGCATTTCCCAGCGGACTATCGGTAAGAGACGCGATACCGCTGTACGCCCTTCCATGCGTCGTATCCCACGATCCCTTCCGATAAAGTGCACCAGCGCCCGCCTCAAAGTCATCCTCATATGCCGATTCCACCCTCCCAAAGGCGAGAATGGAATCGGAAGGGGCGCTGATGTTCACCGGATTTTCCGAATCGCGTGCCCGGAGAACATACCAGTGATATCCTTGAACACCATCCATATAGGAACGAATCTGACCGGTATCGACGAAACCCTGGAAGAGGCTATCAACGAGCATACCATCCCGATAGACGAGAATTGCGTAGAGATCATTCAACGGCGTTCCGTCAACCTGACGCGATGGATTCTTCCACACGAGATGAGCACCCTCCACGCCGTCACGTTCCCGTAATGCTGTCGGTTGCCGGGGGATTGCACTCCCCCCGGCAAAACACGATGCGAGAACGGCGGACCCGGGACTCGATGGGACAACCGTCCGTGCCCTGTAGTTGTACAGGGTGTGGGTGGTTAACCCTTGGTCGGTGTACGTCCTAACCCCGGAATCAACTTCCGCAACGAAAACCGAATCGCGGTAGATATGAATTTTAAAATTTGAAACCGGTGCCAGGCTGCGCATAGCCACCGGATCTGTCCAGTGAAGAACAACCGAGGTCGGCGTCAGGTAATCGCTGTATGCCGAAAAGTCTGATGGCGGAAGCGGATTATCGACATAGTTTGTGGTAAGGATGTTCGTTTGCAGCCATGCATGATCTGAAGCCGACACGACCCAGTTGTAATCCCCCATGCTGTATCCCTCGCCAAACCAGGGATCCATGTAATAGATCCTTGTCCCGTTAAAACCGTATCCTACGAGGAAATGACCGCCGCCGGTGGTATATTGCCAGAATATGACATAGGGCCGAGAGGACGCGTTTTCATTCTGGATCTCCGGCAAACTCAGGTAGGAGAGATATCCGTAATTTGCCACCCCCCAGTTCTGTAAAATAGCCTGGATACTTCCGCCCGAACCAAAATTCGAATTCGGATTGTTGCAACCCTGGCTTGGATCATCGCAGCAGTTGACACTGCCAAAACCGCCCCATTCAGTGTGTGTCCTCGCATATTCAGCGATCGTGCACTGATTGATGTCCACGCCATAGTACTGGAGGATGCATGAACTCACGCCCGCCCAGCACCACTGATCCTGTTCCTGGATGACCTCCGGAACGTTCAACACGTGCATTTGTCCGTGCAGCGTCAAGTGAATGAACAGCATGCAACAGAGGCCGGGTAGCAAAAATTTTATCCGGTTCATACCTTGGCCCCTCCTAGTGATTGCCGCGCTGATTCAGGTCCGGCCGTTCAAGCAACTTTTGCCTGATCGTCGGGAGTATGTGCCGGAATGAATTGGATTTATGAGCTTCAAAACCTTTCCCCGGAAATGCGACCCTTGCTGAGCGAAGCGGGAATATGGCACCATCATCCGCATTTCCTCCCCCGCTTGGTGGAATGATCATCAAGTCACAGTGAAGCCCGAATAATCTGAGCAGTATCTTACGTTTATTCGGATGCAGTCTATCAAACGCGGCGAATTCCTGTGCCAATTCCGCACCCCCCATTTGAACAATTTTCAATTGTCCGTCGACCCTCGTAACGGTCAATAACGCCCGTACTTCACCACCGACCATTACGGGGACCCTCCACTCTTCCAGTGCAACAAGATAATCCTTCCCCGCCAGGATTCCCACCCTGAGGGAATCGTCCTGAAGAGTATACATGCGGACCGGGGCGCCTGCGGTGACAGATGATAATTCCTGACGGCCGTGAAAGCCGTACTTCATCTCTGCACCCTGAGGAATGCTCTGGAGAAATGCCTGAACACCATTCTGGGCAGCCGTACGAACGGAATCGTCGATCCCCTCACCGAACATCAGGTACGAAGAAAGAAATATTCCGGATACGAGGATAGGAATACTGCGAACAATTTCATGGAAGAACCGCATCACACACCACTGCTCCTTTCACTCATGAAATTCCGCATCACATCGTACTATGGTTTACCCCGCATCATCGATGGTGTCTGCGGAGATTTTTTCATTAATTTAACGGCAAGAACAGGGATGAAATGAAAGGGTTGGAACCGCCCACAACCGCAAACGGTTCATTTGATATCACACGATAGAAAAATTTTCTGCAATTATCAAATCAAGCTGGCAGCTCTTTCAACGAACATCAACGTTGGAGATCTCTGGGTATGCTGAACCTCACAGGTAATCACCGGAAGGGGATTTTTCGGCGAATATGGGGTGGTGAGAGAATCACTTTGACGAATTCCTTCTGATCAAATAACCCCATAAGGAGAGGTGTTTCCACCAAAATACGCTCAGATCTTGAGTATAACTCCAGGTCTGGTACCGTACCGATCATCACTTGACTAATAAAAACGGCCTGATTTGAACAAAACTTCCGGCACTGAGCCTGAAATAATACACACCCGTCGCAAGATTTTCAACCGGCCACGTGACCATATGGATTCCAGCGGGCAATTCCTGGTCGATAAGAACTGCAACCAGCTGATTGAAATCATCAAAGACAACCAGGCGAACATAAGCGTCAACAGGCAGGCTAAATTCTATCGTCGTCGTGGGGTCAGGTTCGCGGGGAGACGGTTTGACTGACGAAACGACAAGCGTGTCCGGCGAAACCTTCAACCACACGGTCTGGCTTTTTTTATTCACCGGTGAGAGAATCGCTGAATCATCCCGGCATGAGACCACGACACCTGTGATCAGGCAGATGACAAGAAAAATCAAGGTTTTTTTCATCGCGGAAAAAGACCTCCTTTCGGGACGAGGGAACCCAGTTTTAGATCACCGGCAGACCATTTGTAAAAGACAGTCCCCATTTCTATTATTTTATAATGATATTCATCCCGGAGTATGTTGTCTTGTCGACCGGAAACGTCGGGTCAGCCGCCCGATACTCGCTCCAGTTGTACTGAATGTCGAAATGTTGCGCGACAAAACCCACAAACCGATTGGAGGCTACCGGGGGCGAGAACCACTCGAGAAATTTCAGGATACCACCAAGCCGGAAACTGAACCCGGTTGTTGTATAATCCTGCCCACCCATCCCCAGATACGATCCGCCCCGGAGATAAAATAACTCGGCAACATTCAGCTGCCACCCCTTCCGGAGCTCGATATTGCCACCCCATTCCCCCAGCACCAAATTGTCGAAGAACCTGATATCGCCTGTCCCGTTTAGATATTGCCAGGGAGGAGCCGGACCGATCTCATTACCGAGGCTATCGGTTGGGGCCGGATACCTCCTGACCAGCAAATCCTCGGCTTCGCGGCCGATCATAAATGAGATAAGTTCCCAATCACTCTCGAGGACGTGCGATACAAAACCCAGCTTTACATTCAGACCAGCTGTGACTGTCCGCGGAAGCGGATCGGCCTGAGATGCATCGATATAGACAACGCGTGTATTTCCAAGATTATTCCGCGAATATCCCAGGGTTAGATCCAACAGAGGATCAACTTTGGGAAGGAGCCGCGGTAAAGGTCCGAATGCCCTGTATGCAATATCGATGACGGGAATCTGCGTTATGAGTCCAACGTCGTAGGTGGAAAAGTCGGCTACTCCCTGTCTCCCAGTACCCTGGATACTGTAGGGGACGAGGCTCGATACCACACTTTTCGTCGTGTATCCAAGCCCGAGCTTTATATAATAATCGAGACCGATTCCCAAGGTGTAATCTGACGAATGTTCATTCGCAGTAAACATGGCTTGCGGTTGTCCGAGGCCGTTATAAATATAATAATCTCCCAGGTCATGGTTGATGTACGAATAACCGAAGCCGAAACTCACCGGAAGGGGTATTGCCACAACACGCTGCAGGTTCAATCCGACATTCACCGCGGTCGCGGAATAGGTAATCTTATTTACCCCGAGAGCAGGGGACCAGTCAGTAGTCGGGAGAAAAAATCCAGAACTCATAAATTGGTGAAGTGATTGGAGACCCAGCTGGCCCGGATTTGCGATACTGGCCATCGCATCATCGCTCACCCTCGAACCAGAAATACCTCCCATCCCATTGCCATCGGGAGAGGCACTGAAGATCAGAAAAGGAACTGCAGTTTCACCCTGCGCAAAACCTGACGTTGGCAAACATAAGGAAAAGACCGCAATGCCCGTTACCACCAGAATTGACACTTTTACGGCCATACCTTTTCCCCGTCCTGTGTACGATGATCCCAGATCAACCTTTTCCGAGCGCCTGTTGAATCCGTTCGGGATTCATCGGAAGATCCATCAGGCGTACCCCCGCAGCGTCAAAGATCGCGTTTGCGATAACAGCCCCCATCGTGACAATTGCGGGCTCACCTCCGCCCTGCGGATCAGCGGTCTTGTCATCAACGATAACCGTCTCGATTTTCGGCAACCAGGAAAACCTGGGGAGTTCATACGTGTCGTAATTCAGATCTTTAATCTTCCCGGCATCAAAATGCACACCCTCGGTCAGGGCATACCCCAAACCCATCATAATGCATCCTTCCATCTGTATCGCCGCACCCTCCGGATTGATAGCCAGCCCCATATCCTGGGCGCAGACAACGCGTTTCACCGTTACAGCCCCTGTTTGCTTTGCCACCTCAACTTCCGCCATGGTCGCCACATAGGTGCCCGCATCGAACCCGAGAGCGACTCCAAATCCTCTGCCACTCGGACGCTTTGCAGGATTCCAGCCAAATTTTCCCGCAGCGGCCTGAAGAACCCCACGCATCTTCTGGTTACTCAGATGCTGCATGCGGAATTCCACCGGATCCATTTCCACCTTCGCCGCCATGATATCAATCTGCGATTCGCGTGCAAAAGTGTTGGTGTTATTTGCGGGTGCACGCCAGGGGCCGGTTGCAAACGGGTGCGTCCCCTCTGAACCTGTCCAGCTTGAACTGTAAATCTTCGTACTATGATTCGGGATATCATAAAATTGCGCAGCACCCCGCTCACCCGCAAAATAGACATTGTAATCCCAGAGACACATTTTACCCTGACGGGTAAGACCGGAGGAAATTTTTACCACGGCAGCCGGCCGGAAGGAATCGTTGAAAAACTCCTCGGCCCGCGTCCAGGCGACCTGCACAGGTTTTCCGGAGAGCTTTGACAGCCGTGCAGCTTCAACGATCTGGATATTCCGGGATTTCCCGCCGAAACCGCCACCCACGAAAACAGGCATCACCCGGACATTCTCCGTTTTCAGACCCAGTACTTTCGCGACCTCATCCCGGGCACTAAAGGGGGTCTGCGTCGAAGCCCATATTGTCGCCTTATCCCCTTCGACATGGACGACAGCCGTGTGGGGCTCGATCGGTGAATGTGCCACATAATCGTTCCGGTAGGTTTCCTCAATCACCGTTGCCGCCTCACTCCGACCTTTATTCAGATCGCCGTCGCTCGCGGTCACTTTCCCCTCCGGAGCCACTTTCAGAAGGTGATCGAAGATATTCTTATCGTTGAGCACGGATTCAGACGGCCCAAATGTGGCCTTGACCTTAGAAAGGGCCAATTCGGCCACATCCGGATGCTCGTGGAGAACGGCAATCAGATCGCCGTCGCGAACAACCTGGGCACCCTTGATTTGATTCGCACCCGAGAGATCGACACTTAAAAGTTTGGATCCATGTGCAGGCGGACGGACGATTTTTGCATAGAGCATCCCGGGCAACCGGATGTCACCCGCATATTTCGCCTTTCCGGTCGCCTTTGCTTCTGCATCGAGGCGCGTCAGGGGTTTGTTGATGATCTTAAAATCCGACACCCCCTTCAGCGGAGGTTTCTCCTTCAGATGCCTGAGAATTTTCTTCCCATGGGCAAGTTCCGCATAGGAGACTTGATGCTTCCTGTCGCGCTTATCAGAAACAATCCCGTTCTCTGCAACGAGATTTTCCGGCGGCACCTTGAGCTGTTCGGACGCGAGCTGCAGCAGGACATTCCGCGCCTCAGCCCCGGCCGCCCGCAGGGCCGGTCCGAAAAACCGGGTTGTCATCGAACCGAACGTTCCCATATCCCAGGGGCAGAGTTCGGTATCACCCATCACCATGTCAACCTTGTCAATTCCCACGTCAATCTCATCGGCAAGCATCTGCGCAAGCGAGGTTATGACCCCCTGTCCCATTTCGATCTTGCCGGTGTAACAGGAAACCCGGCCATCCTCCCCGACCTTCAGAAACGCGTTGAAATCCGCAGGTAAGTTCTGTCGCAGGCGTTGCTGCGCCAAAAGCGACATGTCGCCGAAGACGAAGAGAACGAAAATCCCGCCCCCGGTAATCTTGAGAAAATCCCGGCGGTCAACTTCCCAGCTCCTCGTATCGGTCTCGATATCCTGAATCTGGTTCTTATCCATCTTAGAAACCTCCCTTCATTTCTTCAGCAGCCGCCTGAATGGCCCTGACGATCCGGTTGTGCGCCCCGCATCGGCATAGATTGTCATCCATGCCCGCGATGATATCCGCATAACCGGGCTGCGGATGATTCTTCAGAAACGCATATGCGCTCATGATCATTCCTGGTGTGCAATACCCGCATTGCATGGCATCATGTTCGGCGAAGGCTTTTTGCAGGGGATGGAGCTTGCCATCCAGGGATAATCCCTCGATGGTAACCACCTCTTTTCCCTCGACCTCTTTTACACTGGTCTGGCAGGACCTGACAGCCTGATTATCAACGAGCACCGTGCAAGCGGAGCAAAAACCTTCACCGCAGCCGTATTTTGTACCCGTGAGATCAAGGTCGGTGCGTAGTACCCAGAGAAGTTTCCGGGAACCGTCCACACTGATTGCTGTCTGTTTGCCATTGAGTTTAAACCGGATTGTCTCTTCCATCTTTCTCTCCTCAATATCTCTCGGTGAAAATTATCGATAGGAATAAACCGCTGCTGGAAACACTCGGATGTGAGAATGTAGAAAAGATTCGGAGTAAATGCAATCCGGGAATAATCAAAAGAGGCGAGTTGAAAGGCATCAATTCCGGAGGGAACATTCTTTTGACTGAATTCCGCCCGCGATATGCATTGTTATTATTGAAGATAGCATGGGAGAGTGGCCGTGGAGAGACATTTGAAGCGCAAGCGAGGTAATCGGCACATTGCATCAACAGCCGTTATATGCGGGAGACCTGCCTCAAGGGGGGATTTTTTCCGTCGCCATGTGACAGATATTTACTACCTTGCCGGAACTTTTAAGCGGCCAGGGAAGTATAACTGCTGACACTCCGGAGAACACCATGCCCGCGAATGCTTGGATTATCATCACGACAATCTGTTTTTTCACGCTTTCAGGCTGCACATCACCCGAATCCCCTCCGGAACCTCCCAAACAAAAGTCAACCCCCGTGGATTCACTTGTCGATCCGGCAATACAACCGAGGGTCATCTCATCCTGGCCCGGGATAAATTCAGAAGGACCTTATGCCGGCTTTTATCCTGCCGATCAGTCGCAACTCCAGATCCGGTTTAACAAGAAAATGAATGTCTCTTCCGTGTACCGCGCACTGAACATTACCGCGCCCGGCGGAAACATCAGGGTCGATACAAGCCTTTGTTCGTCGTATGGTGGAACAAATATCACCATCACCCCCGTTGACTCCGCGGGCCATCTACTCAAACGATGGGTTGTCGCGCGTACGTACACATTGACTGTTTCCTCCTCGGCGTGCGACGTCAACGGGAACCATCTTGAACCCGCTTTTTCAATGACGTTTAGGCCCGAACCGTACTTCCGGGTAACTGCAGCGACAGAATCCCTGCAAACTGGTTACCCCTTCATCATGAACTTCAATAGTCTTGTTGACTCGAGTGTCCTCGCGTCGATCCATATTAGTCCGCCGGTTTCGGGTAACTGGACCGTCTCACCAGATTCGATGGCTGTCATAGCCTATCCCCTCTATCTCCTGATGAATGACTCAGTATACGCAGTGACAGTGACGACCGACGCTCACGATAAATTCGGCAATTACCTTCCAACGACATTT
>JAWOKN010000103.1:0-7483 GCA_033854175.1 Bacteroidota bacterium
CTCGTCTCATGCGTCTCTCGTCCTCGGTAGTCAAGCAGTACCTTGATCTGATACCGCTTGACTCCTAAGGATGTGTATGTTATGTTTGATCTGTGTCACTCACCTAGTATCATATGATACTATTTAACGACCATCATTTTTTTCGTCTCGGTAAGGTTACCGGTCATCAGGCGGTAGATATAAACTGCGCTGGCCAGATCGCCCGCCTGAAAGGTAATCTGGTGTTCGCCTGCATGCTGCACGCCGTTGACGAGCACGCGCACTTCCTGGCCAAAAATATTATAGACCTTCAGAAGGACATACCCTTCGCGGGGGATCGAATATCGGATCGTCGTTGAGGGGTTAAACGGATTGGGGTAATTCTGCGCGAGCATGAAAGCATGCGGTACAGAAGCGATCTTCACAGGATCAGGCGGCGGAGGGGGCTGTTCGGCGATCGCTGTTATCCGGATCCTCCCCGCCGGCGAAGATGGTGTAAACGACGGCACAAAAAGTGACCCGTTCTGTTCAGCCCTCACCCAGTAGCCCTGTCCGGGGATCAGCGTGTCGGCGACGACATACGCCGAGCCGTCATAGCCAAAAAATTCAGATGTCGCGAGACCCGGGGGATCACTTAAAATATTTGAAACCGCCGCAGGCGCCGATACTGCGCCGATCATATTCCAGCCCTGGAGAACCCTGACCGATTCACTGGCGACCACGGTTCCCGTGACGGGGACAGATCCGGGGGAGGTAAAATTCAGCCAGTATCCCGAACCGCCCTGCATCGAATCGACGATCTGGTATCCTGATCTGAACGCAAACGCATGCGAAACCGCGGCAGTAAAAAGATCCGGCACCAGGTCATCGTTCGGTTCCAGGGGGAGGGAAACCATATTCCATCCGCTCCTTGTGTTCACCTGCTGGGTGATCTGATCATTCATCGGGGCAGACCAGACGCTGAGATCCGTACTATCAAGCCGCATCCAGACCGGATAGATCTGACCGTGCCGGGCATCGATATTCGTGTAATCGCCGAAGAACGTACCCGAATTCGGGATGAACGATGAATCGCTCACCTGGAGATCCGTGAAAGTGCTGCCGCCGTCGGTGGATCGCGAGACATAGACATCGGTCGCAAGCCCGGTCGTGTTGCGCCGGTCATAATAATCGATATAGATATAGCCCGTCGACTGGTCCACGGACATCCAGGTAAAAAACTGCTGGTGTGCGCCCGTGTCGGCATTCACCTTGAGTGGCGGGCCCCACGACCGGCCTCCGTCGGTTGATTTGATAAAAAAGATATCCGTATTATCGGCGCCATTCCGCTGGTCGGACCAGTTAATATAGACAGATCCGCGGTAGGGGGACATGCTGACATCGCAGGCTGTTACCGGCATGCCGTTGGCGCGGTAGATGCCCGGGATGGAATAATCCCAGCCCCCGGGCTGGGATGTGACAAAAACGTCCGGACCAAACGTCACGCCCCCGTCGGTCGACTTGTCGAACATGATACCCAGGGGTCCGGACCAGCTGAGATACACCTCGCCGTGGGGACCCACGGCGGGGACAGCTCCTTCGACCGTGCTGTCGCTGTCGACGCAGTTGCCGCCGTGATCGCTCACGCGGACAGGCAGGGACCAGGAGTCGCCGTGGTCGGTACTCCGGGAAAAAAGGATTCGGGTGCTGTCTGCGGGGTTCGATGTACCGTACTGGTCGAATTCCGTCCATGCGACATAAATATTATCGCGATAGGGTGAGTTGGTCTTATCGGCGGCGAGCCACTCCTTATCCTGTGCGCGGACGGGGGGATTATAGCCGATTCCGACGCCGCTTGTCCAGGAAAAACCGCCGTCGGTCGATTTTTGCACGACGATCCTGTCTATCCAGTATCCATCGCTCGATGGGTTCGAGAGGTGGGCGTAGAAGAGGTTGCCGAGCCTGTCATAAATCAGGCAGGGGTCGCCCCAGACGCCGTAGGGAGAATTCATGTGGGCCAGCCTCCAGCTCAGGCCCCCGTTCGTGGTATTGAAAATATATGTGATATTGGCACCGCAGGCGAGGTTCGCCGGATTTGAGGGATTCACGGCGAGTGAGACCTCTTCGGGGTCTTTGATGACGGGATTACTGATTCTGATGTTCGGATGTTGCGCAAAAAGCGTCTGAACGATCGTGAGACAGAAAACCAGTATCGCGTATCGAAAAGCCATGAAATCAGATTTCATAATGTTCGTCCTCGAAATTATCATCCTCGCTCCTGAAGCGGGCTATCACTTCTTTGCATGAACCAGACGCTTCAAAAGCTGGATCTGTCCGGCATGGTAAACATCGTGAGCGGCGATCCCCAGAACCACCGTGAGAACATTGACGCGGCTCCCCGGGGGGATTCCGTAGAGGTCATTCGCATTCAGTCGGGCGATTGCGTCGATCAAGAGGCGGTGAGTCTCTTCCAGAAGGCGGAGATCATTTTTCCACGACTCCCCGGTTCTCGAATCGGGGCGATGGAACCAGTTGCTCCCCTTGAGCGGGAATGATCCCCTTTTCTCCCCCACAATTCTCCTGCGGACGGCATATTTCCAGTATGCCGCATGGACGGCGATCTCCCAGATGTTATGGCGTCCCGGGCCCGGTCGCCAGGCGGCTTGTGTGGCCGAGAGTCCCCTGAGAGAGCCCTTCAGGTTCGGTCCATGCCAGGCCTTCCTTGAATAGGCGGATTCGAGATTTCCAACCAATGTCCTTATGAGTTCAGATTTTTTCATAATGATCTTTCCGTTGGATAAACCTTTGAGTCAGCCCTTGATGCCCGTAAGCGTGACTCCGCGGACAAAATAGCGCTGAAGTGCGATAAATGCAACAATGACGGGAAACATCACGACGACGGCTGCGGCCATCTGATGCGGCCAGTCGGTCTGAAACAGGCTGCTGAAGGTGGCTATGCCGACCTCAACGGTGCGCATCTCCATCCGGTTGGTGACGATGAGGGGCCAGAGAAAATCCTTCCAGCTTCCGAGGAACGCAAAAATCGCGAGCGTGGCGAGTGCGGGTTTGGACAGGGGGAGAATGATTCTCCAGTAGATCGTCCAGTCCGAGGCCCCGTCGATGCGGGCGGCATCCTCGAAGTCCCTCGGAATGGTCCGGAAAAACTGGCGGAGGAGAAAAATCCCCCACACGCTGCAGAGTGACGGCGTAAAAAGGGCCCAGTAGGTATTCATCCATCCGAACAGGGCGATGATGAGGAAGGCGGGTATAATCGTGACCATGGCAGGTATCATCATGGTTCCGAGGTAGAGGGCGAAAATTTTATCCCTCCCCCTGAACGGGATCCTTGCGAAGGCATAGGCTGCCATGGAGCAGAAGAGGAGCTGACCGAGGACCGAGGCGCCCGCAACGATGAAGGAATTCAGGAAATACCGGCCGAAGGGCTGCAGTGTCATCGCCTCGATGAAATTCGACCAGCGGAATGTGGACGGGACGAAGCGAGGCGGAAACTGATAAACCTCCAGGTCGTTCATCAGGGATGTCGAGAGCATCCAGACAAGCGGCATCAGTATGGAGATGCCGAGAAGGGTGAGGAGGAGAACCCGCACAAAAGGACCGAACATTTTCATACGCTGAATCCCTGCATCAAGTCAGAATCTAAGAAATAATCGGAAGAGACGCCACCCGGGTATTCCCGACAAGCGGCCGGCGGGGTGAAAAGGCAGGGCCCACCGTCTGATCCCGCCGATCAGCCATAATCGACATTCCTTCCGATAAATTTAAACTGAATCCAGGTTGCAATCATCACGATGACAAACAGCACCCACGACATGGCGGCTGCGTAGCCCATGCGCAGCTGTTCCCACGCCGCCTGATAGATATGGTAGACCAGTACATCGGTGCTCCTGACCGGTCCGCCGGCGGTCATGACATAAATTGTGGTAAACACCTGGAACGAGCTGATGAAGGAGGTTACGAGGATGAAAAAGGTGGTCGGTTTCAGAAGCGGGAGTGTTATATACCAGAATCGTCTCCATCCCGAAGCGCCGTCGACGCGTGAGGCCTCATAGATCTCCCCGGGTATTCCCTGCAGGCCCGCCAAAAAAATGACGATCTGATAGCCTATGCCGAGCCATATGGTGAAGATCATGACCGAGACCATGGCCGTGTTTTCCGAATTCAGCCATCCGGCGGGTGGCAGGCCGACGAGCCGGAGGAGAAAATTCGCGGCACCGAATGTGGGATGGTAGATCCACATCCAGACCAGTGCCGTAGCCACGATTGAGGTGACGCCCGGGAGAAAATAGAGGGCCCGGATAAATCCGATCCCCCTGAGCCGCCGCTCGAGGAGGAGTGCCACGGCAAGGGCAAAAGCAAGGCTAACGGGAACGTTGAGGGAGAAGACGCATGTATTCGCGAGCGCGTTCCAAAACCCCGGATCCCGGAAAATTTCCGAGAAATTTCCGAGTCCGATGAAGGGTTTATCCCGGATGACGATATCCCAGGAGTGGAAGCTCAGGTAGGCGGCAAAGACGATCGGGGTGAAGATAAACACCGTCAGGTAGATGAGTGACGGCGTGAGAAAACCGAAGGCGTGTCCGAGACCCCGCCTCTCTTTTTTCCCTGTGAATAGGTAGAGCACGGTGCACGCGACCAACACCGCGCATCCGGCGCCAAGGAGAAAGGCAAGGATTTCGCCCTGACTCCTTATGGGTGCAAACCGGGATTGTTCATGTTCATGGATATTCGAGAGCTGCCTGTTCACTCTGGCGGCATAGCGGCTCATCGTTTCGTGCATCGGCTTCCCGTTGAGCATAACCTCATCCACGGCATCCTGCAATGTCCACTCGATCTCGCTGAACCTTTCGATGACCGATCCCCAGGGCTGGCGGCAGAAGGGGATCTCCCCGGTGAAGGTTTTTTCGATCCCTGTCGTGTCGGACAGGACGTTCTCGGCGGCCACGATTCTGTTCGCGGGAATCTCGAGGCGCCCTTTTGCGCGGATCCTGCATGCAAATTCGCCGGCCATAAATGCCGCCAGGCGGGAGCTTTCGGCCGGGTGCGGGGCATTGACCGGGACGCACCACCCCGATTCGTACATGACGTTCACCTTCGTACCGCCGGGGGTCTGGGGAAAGGGGGCGACGCCGATATCGAGCGATCCCTCGCGGAGATATTTCATGAATTTCGGGACACGCCAGTGGCCGTCGACGATCATGGCGATTTTTCCGCTTGCAAAGAGGGCAAAATTCGTCCCGGTTTTTTCGGCCTGGACCCAGGTCCCGACATCGGGGGCGACGTGATAGGTATTCCGGAGGTCGATAAGAAACCGCAGGGCCTTTTCCGTCGCCGGGGAATTCAGATACGTGTCGGCGCGCGTTCCGGACGGGTCGACGACATCCCCCCCGGCCGACCAGACCCATGGGATCCAGGAATAATAATAATTCGAAAAAGCGGTGCCCCATTGATCGGGTTTGCCGTCATGGTCGGTGTCGACGGTCAGTTTCCGGGCGATGGACAAAAAATCGTCCCAGGTCCACTCCGCGGCCGGCGGTTCGATACCCGCCTCACGGAACAGCTTGCGGTTATAAAATACCATGAGCGGAGAAAATCCCTTCGGAAACGCATAGAGATGGCTCCCTTTGCGGGCTATTGCGGATACGGAGGAGAACCATTGTGCGGTATCGATATGTTCCGCGGCCACGAAGGGGTCGAGGTCGAGGAGAACATGCTTGTTAGTGAAGGTCGGAATCAGCTTTGAATCGAGCAAAAAAACATCGGGGGGATCCCCGCCTGCCATACCGGTGAGAATTTTTTCCTCATACTCCCTGCTCGGATTGGGTTCATAGATCACCTCGATGCCGGGATTGGCCGAACGGAAGGCCGCAAGGGCCTCCTGGTCAAACTGCATCTCCTCCAGATCGGCCCAGTCGACGATCCGGAGCGTGACATGTGTCTGTGCGGGAAGCGGCGCCGGGACCGAGCAGAGGAACGCCGCAAGGAGGAGGATTCTCATGCTCATGACCGGGTCGCCACCGCAATGAGATCGGGTGAATGCCCGGGGAGGAGATACGATGCGCCGTCGACGGGTTTTGTCAGGCTGATGCGCAGGGTGACACCTCTCGCGTCGCGGTATTTATCCCGGATCTCCTTCTGAAACGACGGGAGATGTTCATCGGCGACAAGGCAGATGGCGCATCCGCCGAATCCCGCGCCGGTCATGCGGGCGCCATAGACACCCTCGACCGTCCGGGCGAGAGAGACGAGCGCGTCAAGTTCCGGTGTACTGACCTCAAACCGGGCGCTGAGGCTCTCATGCGACGTGTAAAGAAGGTCCCCGAAACGGTGAAGATCACCGGCGCGCAGGGCATCGACAGACTTCCGGACCCTCTCATTCTCGGTCACGACATGTTGTGCCCGGCGCAGGAGAACGGGCGGGAGCAATGTGCGGGCAGATTCGAGCCGGTCGGGGGTGAGATCCCGCAGCGATCGTATTTCGGGGTACCTCGCCCCCAGCAGTTCAGCGGCCTTCTCGCATTCCTCCCGGCGCGTGTTATAGGCGGACGAGGAGAGAGAGCGTCGCATGCCGTTATCGCAGACGACGACGCTGGCCCGGGCCGGAATGGCCTCCAGCGAAAACGACAGATCCCGGCAATCGAGGAAGAGCGCATGATCCCGTTTTCCCATGACCGAGACGAACTGATCCATGATACCGCAGTGAACGCCGACGAACTCCTGCTCGGCCTCCTGTGCGACACGGATAAGGTCGAGGTCGGGCATTTCGATCGAGTTGAGTTTCAGCATCGCGACAGCAAACGCCACTTCGAGCGCCGCCGATGAACTCAAACCCGAACCGATCGGAATATTGCCGCGGAAGCAGTAATTGCCCCCCCGGATGGGGCATCCCCTTTTCAGGAGGCGGTCGGCGACTCCAAGTGGATAATTCGACCAACGTAGTGAGGTATTCAGCGACAGGGCCGTGAGGTCGGCGATGACCGAGGTGCCAGGATCGAGGGCATGGAGGTGAAGCCGGCGGTCATTTCTCCTTCCGGCGGCGACGGTGACCGATCTGTCGATCGCGACAGGAAGGACAAACCCGTTGTTATAATCGGTATGTTCCCCGATGAGATTAACGCGGCCCGGGGCTCTGACGACAATCTCCGGATCGCCGGAAAAGATCCGTCGGTACTGTTTTTGTGTATCCTGGAGAAGATCCATGGCACAAACGGGGGCAAGCGGTTTTAACGTTTCATGGAGGCGCCGATGCGGAACGGTCAATCCGGGGGCGGGTGTGGGTGATCACCGCGGGCAGGCCGCATTCTCAGCAAAGGGGTCTCCTATCTCGCATAATCGATCCAAAGCGCTTCCCACGATGTCACCTGGGGATCGATTTCGACGCGCAGTCCGTTCTTCAGAAAATGCGCCCCCTGGACATGATCAAGCCTGACATTGCCCGGCAGGGCTCTGGGAAGAATGACCTGTGTCAGCGGTGCGACCTTCTGCGGATCAAACCCTTCCCTTGTAT
>JAWOKN010000104.1:0-7115 GCA_033854175.1 Bacteroidota bacterium
TCGGTCAGGAGGTCGCATCGGTGCTGAACAGACAGGTGATGGAGGACGGAGTCCAGGAAATCACATTTGACGCCGGAAATCTCTCATCGGGTGTCTACTTCTACCAGCTGAAGGCCGAAGTCATCGCTGATCAGGATAACGGGATTGCAGCAAAAACGCTGACGGCGGTCAAGAAAATGGTGCTCCTGAAATAGTATGGAAACGGCTGATAATCAAGTAATAATTTTAAAATAAAAGTCGAGAGGAGAGAGCTTGTCGACGATCATCAGACTAGTATTCGCGGGTTACGCCAGAGGCGATACCGCACTTTTAGATGTACGTCCGGAGCAACCTCTCTCTAAGTTCGCGGATTGGAACAGATCGTTCGTACCGCATATTTCAGACGGGGATTCTCCTATCGCAGATCTCCTCTCGACAAAGGTTATGGTTGTTTAGTTCATTGACATTAAGATTGCCCAAACAAAGCCGCAGAGTTCTCTGGCAACGGCGGTAATGGCAACATGGCGATGCTTGCGTTGATCAAGGTGCCAGAACTTTTTGTGAAGACGATGCTGGGCCTTCAGGGCAATGGCGACGACAGCCGGAGGTTGTCCCTGGCGTCGGCGGTTCAAAATAAGATCGGCAGCTGCCCGGTGGTGGTTGTTCCAGGCGGCTTCGACCAAGAGGCGTCTGGCGTGAGTATTTCCGGCCTTGGTAATGGGCCCCCGGCGTTCCTTCTGCCCAGAGGAATGTTCTGAAGGGACCAGACCAAAGTAGGCCATGAGACCTCTTGGCGAGGGGAAGCGGCGAATATCGTCAATTTCACACAAGAGTGTCAGGGCAGTCAAGAGCTTTACACCGCGAAGACAACAGAGGGCCTCGACTTTTGCTCTATAGGGTTCTAAGAGAGCATAACGTTCCAGTTCGGTGTCAAGAGCCTGACGCTGTGTTTCGAGGTATTCAAAGTGTTCAAGTTCGATGGCAAGGGCAGTTTGTAAAGGGCCGACCAAGGTGGTACGGAGCTTTGCAAGCCAGAGTCGGTGTTTCTTGGTCCACAGGGATCTGCCCTGATCATAGACGAAGCCGTGATTACGGAGAATGCCGGAGATACGGTTTTTTGTAGCTTTAACATGAATCTGATATTTGGTGCGTAGCCGCAGGAGGCACCGTAAAGCCTCCTGGTCTTGATCAGGGACATGAACAGCGGTAAGATGCCCGCTACGGTAGAGACGGGCAAGCATGATGGCGTCGAGGCGATCGGTTTTACGTCGTTCACCGGGTTTACGGGGGATGAGAGACGGAGCGATGACATCGCAGTGAAAACCGTCGTTGGTAAGCACCCGTTGTAGAACGAAGCCGGCACCGGAGGCTTCGTAACAGGCTCGGACCGGTGCTTTCTGTGTGAGACGGCGGAAGAGCTGGCGCACTTTCATCAGGTTGCCAGGAAGGGTGATGACTTCAGGGTTTTGGCTGTCACCTTCAAGGATGGCAGCGGTGATTGAATCGGCATGAACATCAAGACCAACAACAATATTTTGTACCATGGCTGGACTCCTTTCTAAGATATTGCGAGGTTTCGCCCCTCGTGTAGCTCTGATTAGATCAAATATATCTAATCAACCTATGATTATCGAAGGGCGTCCAGCCGTTTCTATCTAATCTAAGGGGGCCGATCCTCACTCTTCGCCACCGATGATCAAAGAACGGGAAGGATTTCCTTTTCCTCTTCATGGTGATCTCAAGGGAGAATTCGTGTGGCGAAGGGTGGAGGGTCCGAACCAAGGTGTATCGTATATGCCGAGGGATCTTATTCGGGTGTTTTAACCGCATCGGATATCCGGCGATCATCACTTCCAAACAATACGGGGATGGACCATGATGAAAGCACTTCCAGCACTGTCGATTATTTTGTTTCTTCTGTCGTGCCATGCATCGGCACAGTTTCCCGTGTCCTTGGGGCAGCCTTCCCCGCCATTTCAGAAATTTCTTGATACCCATGGCGGGGGGATCAATATACATACCGGATCCCAGGTGCGTCGTGATAAGAGCGCCTGGGAGGACCAGACCAATCTACCCGAAGTGCCTGAGTTTGACCCATCTCCTCATCAACCATCTTCGGGCCAGCATTCCGGCCATTGGGACAAACAATTTACGTTGCCCGATGTGATGGGTACCGTGTACGCAATCGCGGTGAATGGGACCGACGTCTACGTGGGCGGGCACTTTATCGATGTGGCCGGTACAGGTGCAGATGGGATTGCGAGGTGGGATGGGAGCAATTGGTTTGCCGTAGGTCCTCGATTGAGTCCGAAGGAGGCTTCTGCCGCCACTACGGTGCGCGCCCTTGCCGTGAATGGGAGCGATGTCTACATTGCCGGTAGTTTCCAGACAGGTGGTGTATTTTATGCCAACGGAATCGCGAAATGGGATGGTTCAACATGGACGGTCATCGGTGCCACTTCGGCAACGGAGATGGTTTCCGCTCTTGCCGTCAGCGGCGGTTACGTGTATGCTGGAGGTCGCTTTACTCAGATTTCAGGGATCCCTGCAACGAATATTGCCAGATGGAATGGTTCAACATGGGACTCACTAAGCGCGGGAGTGGGTGGATCTGCCAGCGGGAGTATCAGCTCGATGGCGGTGATTAATAGCGATCTGTATGTGGGGGGGAGTTTCGATACCGCAGGTGGGGTAATGGCACATAATGTCGCCAGGTGGAATGGCGTGAGCTGGGATTCGCTCGGGAGCGGTATATCCGGAATTTCCACTACGGTGACTGCCCTCGCAGTGCGTGGTACCGACCTGTTTGCGCTGAAAGTGTTTCCGGGTTTTACTGCGATGTACGCCTGTGTCTTCAAGTGGAACGGATCGGTCTGGGATTCCTCGAGTGGCCTGTTGAGTCACGGGCAGTCATGGAGTGCCCTGGCGGTCATTGATAGTAGTATCTACGTGGGAGGACTATTCGACACTGCCGGTGGTATGAACGTGCATAATATTGCCAGATGGAATGGTTCGGCGTGGGATTCCCTTGGTGGTGGAATTCTGAAAAGTCCCTCCAGTCCAGGTCCGCCCATTGTTGCTGCTCTTGCCGTCAACGGTAATGATCTTTTTGTCGGAGGTTTATTTCTGAGAGCGGGGGGTGCCAATATGAATGGTATTGCGAAATGGAATGGCAGCTCTTGGTTACCCCTGCATGGATCGGGAACTCATCAGGGTGTGAATGACGGCGTTTCTGCTTTAGCCGCGACCGACAGCTTCCTCTATGCCGGCGGACAATTCACTCAGGCAGGCGGCGTCGATGCCAATCATATTGCGAAATTTGACGGCACTTCGTGGCACCCGCTTGGGACGGGAGTCAACGGGAACGTGAACGCTATAGCCGTGAACGGGAGTAATGTCTATGTCGGCGGGTATTTCACAAATGCAGGAGGGGTAAGCGTCAATAACATTGCGAAATGGGACGGTAACTCATGGTCTGCGCTTGGCACAGGGGTTAATGGATGGGTTTCAGCAATAGCCATCGGCGAACATGGGGATGTGTTCGTTGGTGCCGGTTCAGGTGTCGAAAGATGGAATGGGTCAACCTGGTCGATTGTGGGTGGACCGATCAATTATGGCCAGATCATGGCGATTGCCATCAGCGGCAGTACTGTGTACGCCGGAGGATCGTTTTCCAGTATCGGGGGTGTTAGCGCAAATAATATTGCAGCCTGGAACGGCACCACGTGGGTCGCTCTGGGAAACGGCCTAAACGGTTATGGTGTCAGCGCGCTTGCCGCAAGTGGCGGCAATCTCTATGCGGGTACGGCTGGCGGGGGTGTATGGTTGATCGAAAAGTGGAACGGCACCAGTTGGTCACCATTGGCCAGTACTTCTCTCTTGTCAGAACAAATATATGACTTCTTGACCGTCGGCAGTAGTCTGTATGCTTGTGGCAGTTTTACCTATGGGGGTAGGGACTTGACGGTCTGGAACGGGACAGACTGGTCGGGGTCCCAGTTTGGACTTGGATTTTTTTGGGGATATGGGCAGGTCTTGGCAACCTACCGTCATGACTTGTATATCGGTGGAACATTCCTTATGGCTGATACTGTGCCTTCTGGATGTCTAGCCCGGTGGGATACTCTCGACGTGTCAGCTCTTGTGCCCGATTCCGGAACTATTGGCTCGTCCGTCAAAATTATTGGTGGAGAATTTGACACATTACCCGCCAATAATGTCGTCACGTTTGGCGTACTGCCCGCTACGGTCACGTCAGCGAAATTGGACACACTCACGGTAACTGTGCCGGCCCTCGCCACTACCTCGTTCATCTCCGTGACCACTCGCGGGATCACTGCCCTGTCCAATACACAATTTGCCGTCGTGAATCCGTCCTTCTCTCCCTCGCCCCCGGAGATCTTCTTTGGCAGCGTGCCGGCGAATTCTTCAAAATCGATCGGTTTGACGGTAACGAACCCGGGAACGGGGCCCTTGGTGATCACGTCCGCTTCTCCGAATGATCCCGAGCTTACTGTCGTTCCGACACAAGCTACTGTGCCTCCATCGGGTAATGCGAACTTTACCGTCACCCTTTCTCCCCTGACTCCGTATCTGGCCAAAACCGATACTCTGACATTTGTCGACAATACGGGAGGCTCACCCGAGCGGATCCTCTGTACAGCCAGCGGTACCTCTGTACAACCCCAGGATAGTATGTGGGCCTGGGCAAAAAGCAGTACCGGAGGCGGGACATTGAATGATATTGCCGTCGCTGTCGCGGTGGATGGAATGGGGAACAGTTATGTGGCCGGGTATTTCAACAGCCCGACACTCACGTTCGGTTCATTCACGCTCTCGACGGCGGGAAGCTATGACATCTATGTGGTAAAATATGATCCCAGCGGGAATGTTCTCTGGGCAAAAAGCGCCGGCGGCACGGGGGAGGACCATGCCCAGGGCACCGCAGTTGATGGATCGGGTAATTGTTATGTATCGGGATATTTCTTCAGCGACAGCGTGAAATTCGGCCCCACAACATTAAAGCATGAGAGTCTGTATACCGGCAACTCCGACATTTTTCTTGTAAAGTATGACCCTTTTGGAAATGTTCTCTGGGCAACGAACTCGATCGGCGGGGGCGGGAGCAATATTGATAACGGAAGCACGGTGGCTATGGATGGCTCGGGGAATAGTTACGTGGCAGGAGGGTATGGCACCCCGACGATCCAGTTTGGTCAACAGACAATGACGAATACCGGGGGAAGTGATCTGTTTATTGTGAAATTTGATCCGGAGGGAAATGCACTGTGGCTCAAAGGCTCGACCGGCGCAGGCGATGACTGGGCCTCTGGTGTCGCAGCCGATAGTGCCGGGAATAGTTTTGTCGTGGGATTCTCCAATAGCACCATACTCCAGTTTGGTCCGGATACACTGAAAAATTCCGGGTATAACGACGCGTACATTGCAAAATATGATCCGTACGGAAATATCCTCTGGGCACGGTGTGCCGGAGAAACGGACAATGACTATGCGACCGGTGTCGGGCTGGACAGCTCCGGAAATAGTTATGTTATCGGAAGGTATCAAAGCTCTTCGATTCGGTTCGGCTTAACGACATTGACCAATGCTGCTGCCGGCTACCCCGATATCTTTGTCGTGAAGTATGATCAATCCGGAAATGTTCTCTGGGCAAAGGGTTCCGGCGGAACAGACCGCGACTATGCAGTGGGTGTGGCCACGGACAGATCCGGGAATAGTTATGTTGTGGGAGATTACCAGAGCTCCTCCTTCCAGTTACAGGACACCACATTGTCGAACGCGGGTCCTCCAAACGCCGATGTTTTCCTTGTGAAGTATGATGGCTTCGGAAATGTCCTCTGGGTTAAAGGTGCCGGTGGCTTATTCAGGGATTGGGGTTCGGCAGTTGCGTTGGACAAGATGGGCAACTGCTTTATAGCAGGACTCTACTATAGCACTTCGATCCCCTTCGGTCCGACCACATTGACGAACGCCGGAAGCACATCCAGCGATATGTATCTCGCGAAGATAGGGTCGTCTGCATTGCCTGGTTATTCGGCGATAGCAGGAGGGTGGAACATGATTTCTGTTCCGAACATTGTGAGTGATCGCCGTACCTCATCAATCTACCCGAATGCCTCTTCCGTAGCATTTGCCTATGTCGGCGGCTATCAACGTCAAGACACGCTTAAAAATGGTCTGGGTTATTGGTTAAAGTTTGATGCAGCCGGGGCGGTCTATTATAATGGGATACCCGTAAGCAGGGAGACGGTGGCGGTTACCCCGGGATGGAATATGGTCGGATCAATCAGTCTACCCATCCCTCTTTCATCAATCACCTCTGTCCCCGGAGGTATGGTCGTATCAATGTTTTTCGGTTACTCAAGCGGGTATTCCATCTCGGATTCTATTCTTCCCGGCAAAGCCTACTGGGTCCATGTCAATGATAACGGTTCGCTGGTTCTTTCATCATCCGGTTCACAAACGGCTGCGAGCCGGATTCATGTCCGTCAGACCTCGGAACTCCCCCCTCCTCCTCCGGATGGGAAAGCGGTCGATGCCGACAGGAGCCTCCCCGCTGAGTTTGGACTGGAACAGAATTATCCCAATCCGTTCAATCCTGCCACCGTCATCCGGTATCAGCTGCCAACCGAAAGCAGGGTGAAACTTTCCCTCCATAACGTGCTCGGCCAGCAGGTTTCGGTATTGGTGGATGGTGTCGAGACTGCAGGATATAAGTCGGTTGGATTCGACGCGGCCAGTCTTTCGAGCGGAGTCTACTACTATAAGCTTACGGCCGGTCGTTTCTCCAGGACGATGAAAATGCTTGTTCTGAAATAAGGGGGCCGATCCTCACTCTTCGCCACCGATGATCAAAGAACGGGAAGGATGTCCTCTTCCTCTTCATGGTGATCGAAAATGGAGAATTCGTGTGGCGAAGGGTGATAGGATTCTGTACGCGCGGGATTCCTTTTTCATGCAGTTCCGTCCAGATGCGGGAAGGGCGTTTCAGAGTTTGATTTTGTCCCAACCTTTTTTATTTTACCCTTGCCTTGGACGCATCCTTGGATTGTGTCCGTTTCAAAAACTGTATACGGAAGATCCGTACCTGCGGTTTGATGAGAAGACGTAGGCCC
>JAWOKN010000105.1:0-23876 GCA_033854175.1 Bacteroidota bacterium
GTCGGGTGGCTTATCGCTTCGCATTTCGGCTAACGACCACCTCTTGCTATATGGTTGATAAGCTCTTACCATAGTTCCGACTTTCACGGAACAAGAACATCAGCACCTTAGCTCGGCGCTCACTTGACGTACAACATCTTCATCGTACTCACGGTTGCCCTTCCTGATACACTCCCGTCTTCAGGATCGGTGACCGGCGATGTCACCAGCCGGTAAAAATACACGCCCGATGCATAACCATTGGCGTTGAACTGCACATGCTGCTGTCCGTAATCCATCGGCTGATGGTTGATCAACGTGGCGACCTCCTGGCCTAGAATGTTGTAGACCTTCAGCGTGACAACCGACGCTTCGGGCAAATCGAACTGAATCGTCGTCGTCGGATTGAACGGATTCGGATAGTTCTGGTACAGCCTGTATGCAGCCGGTACTGCCGGACCGGAGTATAATCCCGCCGGTACAATCTTGGGCGGTATCTTCTCAAGATTGGCGTGGAGATACGGTACACTGGCCAGCATGATCGTCCCCTTGTAAACCAATCCGGGGCTGGCAGCGAAGCTTGAGGTATCAATCGGACCTTCGAAGGCTGAGTCGATCCTTGCAACCACACTGTCAAGGCCGTTGAAGTCGAAGGTGTAATCAAACTTATGCACCTTGATTGGCTTCAAATGCGAATCGACAGAATCTTTCAGCCACCCCATCATCACCGAGTCACCCACGTGTGCCAGGTCTCTCAACGACATCCCGTTGAACGGATTGTCCAGGCTGTCATCATAGACAAGATCACCCAAACCGGGCGGAGTCATTCCGAGATCGCTTGCCATGATGTTCAGCTTCAACGCGATCATGTTCGCCAGGAGGCTGTTCTTTTCCTTCGAGATCGGCATGGAGCTCTGTTTCCCCTTTATGATCTTACCGGTCTCCGTAAAGATGTCGAACGGGTGTCCGGAATTGTAGTCCGGCTGACCGACCCCCTTCGTGTACAAGGTCTTCAGGATGTCCCCGTATTTCGCTGTCTGGAACCAGCCATAATACTTCGAGCTGTCGAGCGGGGTCTTTTCATTCTTCCCGATGATGAGACCGGTCGCCCCAAAACCGATCACGCTCTTCGGATTCAACATCACCGCCAGCGCGTTTACTCGGTTCGGCATGGGGACACGGAGAATGCTGTTGGCGAGGACGTAGGTCTTCCTCGTTTTCCCGACCTCTACACCGCCCCGGGTCCACCAGTAACCCGAAAGCTTGATGGCCTTCGTCGTCCATGCGTAACCGAGGATATGCACCGAATCACCGGTTGTTATCGCTGAACCAAACACGAAGTCCCACTTCTTCAGTTTACTGTCCGTGGTTGAACGGGTCGATGCGGGCACGGTGAAAAATGGCATGGCCGTATCAATCGCTGCGCCAAAATCGATGTGCATGTCGGTCACATTCGCAGAATCAACCGTCAGCTTGATGTCAAACTGATCCTTGTCGGTTTTCAGCGGAACGGGTTTGTTCACCTTACCCTTGTTGTCGACATCGAACGCTATTGCGTGCTGTGCGAATGAACGGAACTTCGTACTGTAAATCGGCGGGGCGTTGACCAGGGCTACCTGAGCCGATTGTCCGTTACCGACTGTGACGGCCACGGTGTCTGCACTACTGGCCGTTGGAATCAGACCGATCGTATATCCGAGATGTATCCAGCCCGCACTGTCGGCCTCCGTGACGACATACGTACCATCACCTAATCCGCCGATGGAATCAAATCCTGCGTCTGTCTGCCCGACTAACGGCCCGGAGGCAGTCCCCTTGTGAAGCTCGAGATGCCATGCTTTCAGCACCCGGTCATCCGAGGTGCCGAAACTGCCGTCGTCATCCTGCAACTTCTCCATCACAATCGAGTTCGGTCTGAAGTTGTCGAACGTATCCTCGACCACCTGACCTGCCGTGATGACAAGGGTGTCATAACGGGTGTGATTGCCGTTCAGGCGAACCCACGAAGAGCCGCTGTCGGCCTCGACAGCGATGTAGACACCCGCCTGTAAACCGCTCACGGTGAGGACGGTATCATTGACCCCCGCCACACTATCCAGCGGAAGAACAGGGCCCCTGTAGAGCGTCAGACCCCACTTTTTCGCACCCTCGATTGTCGAGGGATCACCGTCAAGATCCCTGAACTTTCTAATCGTAACAACGCTGATCTGCTGGTTGATGAAATCGATCGAATCGACCGAGTTCGGGTGCAGCGTATCGAGCGTGACTGTGTCATAGAGCGCGTTGTTCACCTTCAGAACGCTCCCCAGGGAACTTCCGTGTTCATTCACACCGATGTGGAGCCATCCTATACTGTCAGCCTCAACGGCGATGTATTTCCCTGATTCGAGGCTTGTCGTCGTAAGCACACCCGGATGCGGCAGTCCCGGATTGCCCGTATTCACCAGTGTCGACACTGAAACCGAATCACGGTAGAGCGACAACCTCCACTGCTTTCCGGTCTGATCGATTTTCGTGGCTGGATTGCCGTCGAGATCGGCAAGTTTATCGACAACTAGCGTGTGAGAGATAAACAGCGGCGCATTCGCATCCGCTCCGGTCCACCGGTACGCCAGACTTTGCACACCGCTCGCATCCATCCTGTGGAATCCCGCCTCGACAGTGTTCCCCTGACCGGACCACTGCGCACCGCCGTCCGTCGATTTCTGCAGGATCGGGGAGTACGGCGATACGCCGCTCTCCGTCACCCCGTTGAGCTCCGACGGGGCATACGAAACCTTGATCGAGGCGTTGAGTGCTGTGTTGACGGCCGGGACGACATCGTAATACCGTTTTATCGACGAATGTCCGTTCCCGCTCAATGCTATGCCGTTCGTCCTGGTGATGGTGGTCGACCCTGGTGCAACACCGGCGGAAACGATTTCAAAACCGATATTACCGAATGTCTGATCACCTGTACCTGCAACCCGCGTCGCCGATACAGTACCCTGGACCGGATTTGTCCCTTCGTTCAGCGAACCGGACGGGTTCAGCGATACGGTGGAGGAGTTTGTTGAGATGATACCGGTCGCCGGTATGGTATCATACACTCCGGCGACACCGTCGAAGGTGATGATGTATGTCCCGGTCGTCTGAACGGTTCCGCCCGTGACATCGAGGTTCGTCTGCAGATTGACACTGTCGCTGCTGATCATTCCTGATCCGAGCGATACCGGATTGCCGGAAACCGTGTGACTCTGCGCCCCGGTAAAGATGAGCGGCGATGAACTGAATTTCGTGGTGCCGTTGTTGATAAAATTCCCGCCCACGACGATAGCATCACCCCCCGTTCCGAGTGAATCGACGACACCCGTATTGATGACGAAATCCCCCTTGATGTGCATCGCGCCGGATGGTGAGCCCGGGAAAAGATAGTACTGCCCCGCACCCTGTGTGTTGCTCAGGACAAGGTTGGGATACCAGTAACCATCCGCATTGATATCGAACACGCCCGGTGAGAAGGGCGGGACGTCAAATTCCACAATGCCGTAATCACCATCCTGCTTCCGGGCCATCTGGAAAATCCCGCTCTGGAATGTCAGACTCCTTTGGAGGTATTTTCCCCCCTTGCGGATGAGTAATGTGTCCTTGTCCGAAATCGCGGGATAGTTGAAGGCGTTGTGACTGACAACGCCGGAACTGTTCTGGAATAACCCTCCCGAATCAATCGTGAAATCATAATTCCCCGCGACACCATCCCCCCAGTAGAGCGCACCGGGGAAGTATTGCGTGTGATTGGGCGGTATGAGGAGCGTAATCTGGTTGGGATTATGCGGATACCCCAGCTGAATTGTCGCTGCAGTGTCCGAGACCTGGCTTCCCGTCGAGGTTACACCAACCTTGATAACATAACTTCCGGTCTGATTTGTGTTGTCAAGGATGACGTGGTCCAGACTGTGCGGAACCCCGTAGTGCGAATATCCCGAGAGAATCGTCCAGGCGGAGGGCGAATCCCAGTAGAGTGTATCGTTCGGACCTCCTGCAACTACCTTGAAAATCGCCGAAGAGTCGACAAGGAAAGAATTGGAAAATGCATCCTGTAAAATCCCCGATCCTGCGACAAGTGTTATGGGGCCGTGCCCGGCAATTGACAAATCCGTGAACGTGGCAGTTCCACCTGACGCGGGCATCGGGTTCGTTCCGGAAAGTATTCCTGTCCCGCTCGACACACCCAGTAAAACGCTTCCCGAATAATCGGCGTCAAGATTGCCGTTCGTATCAAGAGCCGTCACCGAGGCGGAGAAAATCCGCCCGGAGACTGTGTTGCCGATGTTCCCGGCAAACTGCAGCTTTGCGGCCACCACTGCGACGGCCGTCCCGGGCGTCCCTACGACATCCGATCCTCCCGGAGCCATCGACGAACCGTACACACTGGTGTTCACATCAGTGTTCTGGTTTATCTTGAATTCAAAAACCTTATTATCCGCACCTGCGGGCAGACTGGTCTTGAGCCAGATGCTCAGAATGAACGTTCTCTGACTGTCGTCCGGAACTGTGTCGAGACCTGCAGGATTGCTCCAGGCGAGCGTTGTCGGGCTGATTGTGGCCAATCCAAGGCTCTTCGTACCATCCTTGAGCTCAGCACCCTGAAGGTAAAGCGCCCAGTCAGTTGTTGTGTTGGAACTTCCCTGCTGAAGAGTGATACTTTTAAGGATGGTCGGCACATGGTCTGTATCACCCGTTGCACCTCCATCGCGCACGGTGAAGCTGAAGACCTGTGCCTCTGAAACCTGTGCCGTCGCATACGACGAAATCGATCCAGGTATAGCGAGCGGCCCCGCGATGATATCCGATTGCTGGCTCGTGTTGGGGATCATCGAAACCGACGAGGCAGTCCAGCGGGAAAGATTCGTGATGCCTGTTTGGGAAATCGTTTTTTGAGTCGTATCGACGGTTCCGCCGATTGATGCCCAGGTAGATCCTCCGTCCTCAGATCTCCAGAGTGCGAGTGATTGCGCGGAGTCCCCGTTCAGCTCACCTGCCGAATTATCATAATGGAAAACGACATTCGCATTCAAACCGCTGCTGACGGCTGCGTTGACGTCGTAATATCGCTTGATCGACTGGTTTGCAAATCCCTGCGGCGCCCCGGTGATGCGTGTAATCGTCGTTGTTCCGGGGGCAGGACCACCCGCCGGGTCGATGTCGAACCCGATGTTCCCGAACGTTTGAAATGCCGCCGTCTGCCGGACCCCGGGCTTGATCTTGGAGATCCCGTTCGAACCGCTCACCGTCCGCGTGACCTCCACCGTGCCGAGAACGATGTTGCCGTTCCCAGCCTCCGAAAGACTTCCCGTGGAGGAAAGATTGACGATATTCGGACTTGTGGCCACAAGCTGACCCGAGGTCACGGTCAGCACCCCGTTCATTGTCAGGGGGGCCAGCAACGTACTCCCATTGGGGTTATTGAGTGTGAAATTGTTGAGAGCCGTTACACCGACGGGAAGATTTATCCCAAATGTCGTACCGGAGATGACAATCGACGAGGTTCCGTCGGTGCTGAAATTCGATGTCGTCCCCGCCAGCGGATTCTGGATCGTGAGCGTATTCGCCCCGACGGTGAAAGTACCATTTGTCAGCGTGAGTGTGCCTGCAACTGTGGGACTCCCCGAAAGCGAGGCGCCGTTGATATCATTGAGCTCGAGGCTTCCATACGTGCCGTTTCCGGAAAGTGTATGGACCGAGGAACCGCCGGAAAGCCTGATCTCACCACCTGTGGCATCACTCGTGGTTCCGGAATTGGCGACACTCCCTTTGGCCGTAAGTGTGTAAATGCTGTCGTAGAGCGCGCTCCCGCCCGTAATCGTGAGGGAACCCGCGACGATAAGATTAGACCGCAATACCGCCCTCCTGCCCGGAGCGCCCGTGCCACCCTGGATGACCAGATTGCTTAAGGAATGCGTCCCCGCCGAATCGATCATCTGGAAACCCATCCACCCTGTGGCGGAGTTTGAACCATCGCCGATGTTGATGACGCCCCCGTTCATGGTGAACCCGCCGATACTGCCGATGACAAATTCACGCTGTGTCGTTCCGTTGAGGATGGGATTGACGAGCGTGATCGAACCCCCGTTCATGGTAAAGAAGGTTTTTGCCGCACCGGCGCCATTTGCACCGATGTAGACCAGATGGCCGCCGGCACTGCTGGAGGCGTTCACACCGCCGTTGTCCATTGTTTCAAAAAGACCCCCCTGCGCGTAGACATTGAACGTCCCCCCGTTCACTGTGACAAGGACACCCGGGGTGCCGAACTGCGCAACCTCAAGCTGGCCATAGATATTGAATGTGCCGTTTGTAACCGTTATCGTATCCTCGAAACCAAAGGTCTTGTCACCCTCGTTGATGGTGATCGAACCGCTGGTGTTGATTGTCGAGGGACAACCGATGAAGAACGCCCCCGTCGAGTCATAGATACTCGCGCTACCGATCAGATTGAAGCCGGCATTCGCGTTCGGCGAGATGGTCGTTGAATAAGCGTAAAACGTCCCCGCATTCTGCTCCCATGTCCCCCTCTGCGTTATGCCGTTGGTTGTTCCTGAGAGAAATAAACCCGAAACGACGGTCGTACTGATAAAACTTCCAACGGTCGGTGCGTGGGTCCCCTGACCGATATTGACATCGATCGAGACGATCACCTTATTCGCGTTGGATCCTTTGTTGAAAGCTATCCTGCCGAACCGCGTCAGGAGAGGCGTCCCTGTGGTCTGAATATTCTGGTTGCCGGCCTTGGTAAAAACAATTGTCGAGCAGTTGGCGTTGCTCAGATTTCCCGTATTCCCGCCCGGGAACATATCGAATGTTCCGTTATTGGTCAGATCCCCTGATACACGGAGCGTATCCTGGCCGGCCTGGTTATTGAGTCTTCCCACAAAGCGGCTCCCCGCATTGATCGACACGTTGCCCACGGTGTCTCTCCGGGTGGCAGCCCCGTCAAATTTCAGGGTGTCCTGCGAGCTTCCGTTCCCGAGGACGATCGCCAGAACGTTGAAACCGGTGTTGATGCTGACGTTGAATCCCCCCGCGATCGTGGCCGTGTCAGTGGAACTCGGAAGGATCCCGCCTGACCAGTTTGCAGCCGTCCCCCATAAACCGTCGCCGCCAGCACCGGTCCAGACGCCGGCCTGCGCGACCGTGTAGGAGTAGTTTGCCTTGTTGTTCGTGTTTGAGTTGAGTGTGACCAGATCGTAATTAGAGCCGATTGAACCGGATGCGACGGTTGTCGATAAGACATAGTACGAAACCGTGCTCCCCGCCGGTTGCTGCGGAATCGTGGCCGTTCCCGTGGAGCCGGTGAATGATACCAGAGCCAGGGATGAGGAGGCCCAGTTGTTGGTCGAATACCGGACGTAGGTCGTCTCCTGCGGCGATGGCGTACCGCTCGCGGTGACCGTAACCGTCACGGCATGATTGACCGTCACGTGCGTCGAGGTCGGTGACTGCGCCACGATCGCGAAGGTCACCGGCGGCGCACCGGTCAGCATGAAAACCGCATTGGTGGTCGTGTATCCGTTATCCTGCCATACGACGGTGTAATACCCGTTGGAGAATGTGACGTTATCGTTCGCTCCGCCCCCGTCGTTATGATAGGTGTAGGTTTGAACGGTATTCGCCGACACCGTGACATCGGTCCACTTGTTGTTGAATTCACCGGTGGAGGGACCGCTGGTAAAGAGAAACTGATAGGATCCCGCAGTGACATCACCACCACTTGTAGCGACGTTGATGAGGGTTTTGTACCGGGCTGTGGCAAGTGAAGTATCAAGCAGAAATGTCCCGCCCGTTTTCTGGATTCCTGCAAACGCATTGATCGTCGGCGGATCGCTGAACGAGGGAGAATCGTACGAGCCGGGCATGTTCAGCCCCTCCGGTCCGAAGATTCCCTGGCTCATGGCCGGCCCAGCCGCCCCCAGCATGACCAGTGCAAGGATGATAAGAACAGTGGAGAAAGATTTCATGGATCCTCCTAAGGATGATTGATGGATGGATAGAGAGTGGAAGATTAGAGGTTAGAGTTTTTCCATACTGGATTTTCATACACACCGATAGGAACAGTTTCTCACTTTGATCATACGCTCTGATTCGCTTGGTGAAGATTGTAACGCGGAAGAACTACCCGTTTATGATCCGAATACCCTTAGAGTGAAACGGATCGACGATACGACAATGATGATGGTACTATTGTAACAAAATCTCCTTCAACTGTCAAGTCATTTCATGGAAATTTTCTGTTATGAATGTGTTAAGAAATTCTAAAAATCATTGCTAGTTACCCGGTTGACCCGTTCAGGAGCGCCCCGTCCCCGGAACAAGCGGCACCCGATGCCCGGACGATCGATGATGGTGTTTATTCTCACCTTACCCGCCCATCGGTCACCACACGGACCCCCATAAACGCAGAGCGGCGTCCTTTTTGAGGACGCCGCCCGGAAAGGCTACTTCATAAACAACATCTTGCGGATCGCTGTGAACTGATGCCCTGAACCAGCATTCGGATTATCGGCGTTCATGCGCAGGAAGTAGACTCCGCTGCTTACCTGCTTGCCGTAATCGTTGGTGCCGTTCCATTCCACAATCTGATATCCTGCGTCGCGCATTTCATTCACCAGCGTCGCAACCTTCTGACCGAGGATGTTGAATACACTCACCTCAAGGTGGGCCGTCTGAGGCAACCCGACCACAAAACGTGTCGTTGGATTGAACGGATTCGGGTAGTTCTGACTCAGCGAGAACTCACGCGGAAGGTCCGCTCCTGTATTCACCTGAAGGAGGATCGACCGGATCGAAGCGCTTAAACCTGTAACCGCACCGCTTGTCCCCTTGAGTTCGATGGTCTTGAAGACCTTGCCGTTCGCGCCGTCACTCAACAGATACTGCTTCCCTTCCTTTGTGTTGATCGCCCATGAAATCTTCACGGGACCATGGGAGACATTCACATCGATCGGGAACATCTTCGGATCCGTTATCCCGGCGGGATAGGTTTCGAGAATCCGACCTGAATGATATTTCAGACTGAAGTCCTCGGTCGGGAACATCGGAGGCATTTCATAATCACTCAGCCGGATCTTTCCTTCAGGATCCTGGACGAAATAGAGCGATTGACTGTTCCCTTCAGCGTCGGTAATCGTGATGGAATTGTACTTATCACGCCCGTTCACACCCTGTTTCGGGGTGTTCACGGATCCCGCCATGACCATGTACCCCGCGGAGTCGGATTTCACCCAGAACCCCCCGCGTGTCGATAGCGTGGTCGTCGGGACATAACCGTTGCTGTAGGCGAAGAAGCTGGAGAGGTGGTTTCCGACCGGTGAAACCAGGATCGATGAGGAATTTATGTTCACACCGATCGCACCGATGAGGTTCCAACCGACAGCCAGCGGAATGGTGTCGCGCGTTATCACCGAACCGTGCTGGCGGAATACCATATTCCCCGACATGCGGATCCAATAACCGGTGCCCGGAAACATGTCGCCGGCCACGTAATAGCCGCCGTTGTAGCCAAACGCTGTCATTCCCGGGAAGAGAAGGTTCGTCCCCCAGCCGGTGGCAGAGGGTGTCTGTTTTCTTCCGACGGATAACAGATTCCAGCCATTCGTGTAATGCATCGTATCACCAATGACAAAATCGTCGTTTCTCCGCGGACAGACCTTGTATACCCGGTTTCCGAACAGAACAACACCGATGAGCGTATCGAATTTATCGTTCTGATAGAAGATGGTTCTGAACACCGCTGTATCGGCTTCGGTGTTCGACCAGGTGTTAATCCCGTCCTGACGGATGAGAACACCCGTGTTCGAGGTGTCGGCAAGCTGATATTCCATCGAATCAGCGAATGTCGGATGGAGCTGAACCACGTGACAGTTGACAAACCTGACCAGCATCCCCTCCCACTGCTCGCCTATGGGGTTGCCATCCCCGATCCCCTGTCCGAAGGTCGCGGTCGAAAGGGTCACAGGCTGGGGTACGGGATTGTTGTGCGATACAATCCTGATTGAACCGTTACCACCCGCAACATTGTCCGTATCGTTGATGTGCGTTAAACTCCCCGATTCCGAGACAGTTCCGGTTACCACCACACTGTCTCCCCGGACAATCTGTGTCCAGACACTCGACGTATCGGTGGCATATTTGCCGATCTGAATGCCGCTCCATGGCTGGTTTCCGCTCTGAATATACCAGCAAGTTGTCCCGATCTCACCCGTTTGCTGCCGGTAGACCGATTGATAGATGTCGCTGTCGCTTGCTGTCACAATACCCCCGATCGTGACAACACCACCGTTATACGGGGATACTCCGTTCACATACGGGGTGTACTGAACATCGTGTACGGTCATGTGCATGTTTGACGCCTGAAACACATGATAGAAGAAAAACCCCTTTGAGGTGTCGGTCCCGAGCTGGCTGCTTGCGTTTGCAAGGATGGCAGTGTTACCCTGCACGTCGATCCCCTTGAGGAAATACCGGACATCGGTCCCCGCCGGGAGCGGATTGTTATCGATTGTCTGAATGACTCCGTCCCAGACTGAGTCCTGATTAATCATCGTCTGTGTATCCGCTACCCACGGGCCGTTGTTGAGACTCACCATCAACACCGCCTTGTAGATTGCCAGCCCGCCAAACGTATATCTGACGGTGTCCTGGATATGGACGATATCTGTGTCAGTGACAACCACGGGATACCTCCGATGGCCGATGACTGTCGGGTACGATATACCCAGACTCAGATCCCCCGGATATAAGGGACCTATTCTGTATCCGCGCGAGTTCTCGCCACCCGAGGAGGTGAACATGCCTCCTTTGATGGAATCAATCACGGCACCCACCTGGGGCACGTGATAGGACGTATCACCGGGAATCGTAGGGTTACTCTCGTTCCCAAGCGTGAAGAAGTGTGAGACATCATAGTCGGATGTGGTATTGCCGTTCCCCTGATCGGTGAAATTGAAGGTGCCACGGGAGGTGTTGACTTCCGTCGTCACCCGGAGCTGATGACCGGGAGAGCCGGAAAGTTTCACGAGACTGCATTCATACTTTTCACCCGATGAATACTGTATGGTTCCGATGGGGTACGAACCGATGTAAAATGAATCAATGGTCACCGGCGTCGGGGCGGGGATCCATTCCCCGGAGCTCAATACGTCAATGTGATAATCGAGAACCGGCGCAAGCTGCGTCATGCTGTTCATCGAAAGGACGGGAAATTCATTGATGTGCACGACCATCTGAATCATGTCACCTCGCGAGGGGACATCAAATCCCTGGAGCCGCGCCCGGGCCGTATCGGCGGGACTGGTGTGATCGGGTGTACTGTCGACCCTGACAATGGCCCCGGTCCACTCATTGGAGTTTGTGGAATCGTGAAGCAACATCGTCCAGCCATGCTGTGTGTAGGTTATTCCGTTGTACTCCGGACTGTCGGCTGCGCAGGGTGTAATCACCAGCGCCCGGATCACCACGGTGTCACCGTAATAGGGAGAGATCTGACACGTCCACCGGTTAATATCTGAAAGCTGAATTACATCGGCGACGTGGAGTGATTCCGGCGATACATACTGAATATCATGGATCGGCACAAGGGGATAACTGTCCACCTGGCGTGTCCTCGTGTTGAATACCGACACTGCGGGATAGGACTCGTATTTGTGCGTGTGGATATTGTACAACTGCATCGTCTTTTTCTCTGCCGAGAACCCCAGGGAGACACTCAGGCAGAGAAGGAGGGAAAAGAGAAGAAAACGTTTCATGGCAACTCCTTGTATTTATACACGAACAATTAGTGAAGAGAACAAGAACAGAGTGCAGATCGCCGGGGCTTGAATTGATGCTGCAACGAACACCATTACCCTGACCGATGTGCTGAAGTTGAGACGGAATACAATTGATCGGTTACATCGCTGCAAGAAGGTAAGAAATTCAACAATAATTTTCAAGCAAATCCGGTTATTTTTTCATCAGGAAATTGTTAAGGGACCATGAGCGGGGGTGAACCCGCCCGGGAGGGTAGTATGGAATGGATAAAAAAAAGTGGGCCTGGCGGGTCAGCTCAAGGGGAGGCGACTTGAGACAGACGTGGGGTGCCAGACCCACAAAAAACAACCACTTACGATTACCGGAGAACCTTCCTTCCTCCGCTTCGCTCCATCCGACAAACCCCGCCGGATGGAGACCATACCCTCTTTCCCCCCGAATTTACTTCATCACAACCATTTTCCGGACCTGGGCATACTGTCCGTCGTTCACTACTAATCTATAAAAATATATGCCAGATGCAAGTGCGGAGGCGTTGAACGTTACCTGCTGCCGCCCTTCATCCATCGGCTGATTGTCAAAAAGGGTGCCCACTTCCCTGCCGAGGATATCGTAAACCTTCAGCGTAACCAGGGAACTTTGCGGAAGCGAAAACTCAATGGTCGTTGCAGGATTGAACGGATTAGGATAATTCTGGTACAATGTGTACTTGTCGGGCACCTGCTCGAGCGATCCCGGCGGGAAAGCAAGCGGATTAATGACGGGCTGTGCAGAGGGCGAAAGGAGCACAACACTGTCAATCGATACCGCACCCGTGACGGCAAGGGGTTGTGAGCTGATGATACGAAGCGGACCCGTAAAAGCTCCGTTGACTCTGGCAAGCGCGGTGTCGAGTATCGCCCACTGCACCGACGGATACCTCTGCCAGTAGGTGAGGAGGTTGTCCGTGAGCGCGGCAAGCTCCCGCATCGACATGCCAAACAATATGATGCCATTGACCGTATCGTGGAGTTGATAGGCGAGATCGCCGAACGTGGGCGGGGTGATCTCGGCGTCGCTTGCACCGATGTTGATCTTCAGCGCTACGAGCTCCCCGGCGATGTGGTCGCTGAATTTGAGAGACGACGGATCCTTCTTTTCACCGACAAAAAGTTTTCCCGCGAAAAGATCAAACCCATGGTCGTTTTGCACCTGGGGGAGAAATTTGAGGAGATTCGCGCCCTTGGTGAATCGTATCCAGCCGAAATGCGTCGCACTGTCAGGCCGCGGGTTGCCAAGGACCATACCGCCCGGTGCACCCGCAAAACCCGCCTTGATCTTCGGATACGCCCGTGCGAATGCCGTATCGCGGACATTGCCGTTATTCGGCACCGCTCCAAGGACCTTCAGATTGTTGCTTTTTATAACGATGGAATCAGCAGGAAAACTCCGGTACTTCAAATGCTGGGGATCCGCGTAACCGATCGTGACAATTTCGGAACCTTTCCCTTTGCTGCATGACCCGCTTACGACGGTCAGATTGCCGGATGAAATGATCGCGGACGGAACATCGTCACTGTTGTAGAATCCGTCGTTGAATGTCTGAGAAAAATGCTCCGATCCACTCTGTGAATATTCAATAAGCCCGTAATCCTTGCCGACACCAGTGCTCGTGGTGTACCCGAGGACCATCGGATTTCCCGTCCCGAGCATTTCAACTCCACCGTCGTTGTCATTCGCACTTCCGTTAAAGGTCGCATTCCAGTTTTCTGTCCCGTCAGCGTTGAGCCGGATTGTCAAAATGTCGTTAAAAGAGCCGATCCCCACACTGGTGCCCGTGACAAAGATCCGGGCTGAACTCGAATTGCTGGAAAGGGCGATGTCAGTCCCCACATCATCCGAATGCGCCGACCCGTCATACGCTGACACCCATTGAAACAATCCCGATGAATCGAATTCCACCGTAACGGCGTCGTAATCCCCCGCGAGATTCTGGCTGCCGCCGGTCACCAGCACCTGGGCGGCCCCACGCAACGCCATCGAGCGCGCAATATCCTCACCCGGACCCTTGTACCGCGCAACCCATTCCTGAAAGCCCGATTCAGCGTTGTACTTGATGACGGTGTAATCGTTGCTCGTATCGACGCTTGTCCCCGCTACGTAGAGGTCGGTAAATCCGCGGAGAACCATTGCGGCAGGCATGTCGGTGGAACTTTTCGGGCCATCATAGCGATCCACCCAGACAAGATTTCCGTTCCTGTCATACTTTATCGTCGCAAAATCCAGCCCCGTGCCCGAGCCGGTGCTCCATCCGGTCACATACACGTTCAGGGAGTCGTTAACCGCGATGCTGACAGGTTTGTCCTCCCCGTGTCCCGGACCGTCATAACGCCGTACCCACGCGGTATCGCCGTTCGGGTAATATTTTATTGTGGCAAAATCCAGACCTGTTCCGGGACCCCCATCACTCCATCCGGTGATGTAAATGTTGTTTCCACTGTCTGTGGCGACCGCCTTCGCGACATCCTCCTTCTTGCCGAATGCGCCGTGATACGTCCGGGACCATAATTTTTCCCCATCCGGAGAATATTTTATCGTCACGAAATCGGTTCCGGTGGCCTTGAATGTCGCCCAGCCGGAAACAATCACGTTACCCGAGTCATCAACAGCCATGGCAGTGGCCCCGTTGGTACCGGCCTTCAGATCGCCCGAAAAACGGGCTACCCATTGTCGGGCGAGTTGGGGGAAGGAACTGGTGATGAACAGGAAGGAAAAAATACTGAGTACGGCAACACGTATCCAGGATTTCATAGACCCTCAAGAAATTTAAGTGAGACGAACGATCCTATTTCAGGAACACCATCTTTTTTGTCTGAATATTAACCCCACCAGCCACATATTCAGCCATCACCCTGTAAAAGTAGACACCCGATGCAAGGCTGGAGGCATTGAAATCGACTACTTCCCTGCCTGCATCACTCAGCTGGTGATCGATGAGCGTTGCGACCTGCTGGCCGAGGATGTTGAAGATCGACAGCGTGACATAGGATTGCTCGGGAATCGCGAACTCGATCGTCGTCATGGGATTGAAAGGGTTCGGATAGTTCTGTGACAGTGCGAAGCTCTCCGGTGTCTGATCTTCACGATCCGCGATGGGTTGATATGATGGTATAAAGGGAGGTGGAGAGGGACTTGCGATGAGGAACGGTACAGAATATAAGGGTAGAACCTTTGTCAATTTGAGCGGCGTCAGGGATACGGTATCCAGGGGCGCCGAGAAGGCGGCGTTGATATTTCCGAGCCAGTAGGCGAGTCTTCCGTAATCAAGCCGGTTCTTGAATACTGTCCAGTACGTGAGCGCGGAATCCGTAAAGGCAGCTACCTGGCGCAGCGAATGGTTATTCAGAGGATTGCTGGGGTTGGTCGTGTCCTCAAATATGAGTTCGCCGAGATTCGGTTCGGTGATCTGGAGATCGCTTGCCGCAATATTCATCTTGAGGGCCAGCAATTCGCCGCTGAGTTTGTTGTTGTACCGGGTGACGCGCGGATTCCGTAGAGCGCCGAAAAGCGGCCGTCCGAAAATCTGATCCAGCGGCCGCGGCGTTCCATTCTGCGGCAGCGCGTACCGCACGTAGAACGAGGCCGTGAAGAATTCCCATGCATAAATACGGCGCAGATCATTCCGGGGATAACCGAGGTAGAGCCCGTTGGCAAAGACTCCGCGCTTGAAGAGGGAATCACGGACATTGCCTTCATTCGGCATTACCGTCACCTTCGTAAAACGGTTGTAGGTTTTCAGGCTCTTCAGCCCGTAACCGGTCTGGGTGATGGTCCGGTAACATCCCCCCGCCGGTTTACCGTTCGCACCAATCCGCTGGCTGAAAATATCGGTGCTGCTCTGACTGGTGTGGTAATCGGCCCACGCGATGACCGCCCCCGACTGACCGTCGGTGGCTATCGTGGGCATATACTGATCGAGTGTTGCTGTGGAAACTGCATTGCCGTTAGCCGCCCATTTGATCGATCCATCGAGATTCAACGCCTGGCAATAGATGTCGTAATCATTCCCGTTCCGGCGATCCTGCCATGTGACAATGACGGTCGAATTCTGTGTGACCAGCTGTGGATTGTATTGATGTCCGGCCGCGGTGCATATCGGCAGGCCTGTGCTCACCCAAAGGATCCCGTTGGACCTGCTCAGCCGCTGACCGTAGACATCATAGTCTGCCCCCTTGCGGTTGTCCTGCCAGACAACGACCGCGCCACCGGTACCATCACTTACTGCCTGCGGATAATACTGTACCCCCATCACCCCAGCCAGAGGAATGCCATCTGCCGTCCACTGCGGCTGACCGAG
The DNA here is from genome assembly GCA_033854175.1 of Bacteroidota bacterium. Lineage (GTDB taxonomy): Bacteria > Bacteroidota > Ignavibacteria > UBA10030 > SZUA-254 > DATKPE01. Next base: position 16,100 of record JAWOKN010000105.1, read on the forward strand.
ACTGTTGATAAATTGAGCGTAGATGTTGTCATAGGTTCCCGCCCGGCGGTCCTGCCAGATCACATAGGCGCTTCCGATGCCATCGGCCACGATCTGTGGATTCCACTGGGTGTTTGAGGCTACGCATACCGGGACGCCGTCTGCCTGCCATGAAGTCTGACCATTGGCAAGAACGCGCTGGGCGTAGATATCGCTGAAACCGCTTCCCGAACGGAAATCGGTCCATGCGATGATCGCACCCCCCTGACCGTCGCTCGTGATGACCGGATTCACCTGATCACCGGTTGCAGCGCATATGGGAATCCCGTTCGTCTGCCAGAGTCCCTGACCACTGGCGTTGAAATGCTGCGAGTAAATATCGAACTGACCGTTGCGCTTGTCCTGCCAGGTGACGATCACTCCGCCGGATCCGTCGAGAACAAGCTGAGGATTATATTGCTGACCGGTGGTGACACACACTGCGGTTCCGTTCTGCGACCATAGGGGGCTGCCGGCCGGTGAAACGCGTTGAATATAGATATCATAATCCACCGCCGAACGGTTATCCTGCCAGACAATGTAGACACCCCCCGCTCCATCACTGATCATCTGCGGGTAGTACTGATATCCGCCGGTCAGGACAAGCGGTATGCCATCCTGCGTCCACTGCGGTTGACCGGATCCGTTGACCCTCTGGATGTATAATTTATCCACAAGCCCCCCGCGTCGATCCTGCCAAACGAAGAATGCCCCGTTGGAACCATCGGAAGCTGTATGCACGTTCCATTGGTTTCCTGATGCCAGGGATATTGCCACACTGGTGTCTGTCAGGCACGGCCAGTCCGCATGGAGGGGAGAACCGATTTGGGAAAGGAGAATGAAAAATAAGACGGTAGCAATTTTTCTCATAAAATCACTTTATATGCACGCATCTCCGTAAGAACTATTTTTCTCCCCTTCCACAGGTACAAGGGGGACATACTGTGACATTCTTCGCACTGAAACCGTTGTGCTCGATTATGCAGGTCTAATTTTAAATAGTATTTCCCCACATGCAGTCGACGGAGTACACGATGACGTTCGGAGTGCTCTGGCGATAACGTTTGGGGTAATTCTTACTAAGAAATTTTGTCTGACACCTATCACGGAGGCCAGATACCGAGCGGCATACGCACTTCGGCAGCCTTGCCGCTGGAGTGGACGGACACTGCATATCTGTTCCAGATAGCTCGTCACGGGAATATAAGTTAATTTTATTTCATTGTCTAGAGCAAAATTGAAAATTGTTCCCTTTCCCGATGTCATAAACAATATACCGAAAGCCTTTATAATCCCCGGAATTTAAGGGATTTTACTGAAATCGACCGCTTCCCGGCATATCAACGGGAATAATTTTCGGGTAAATCGGGCCTCTCAGCCACGCCCACACTCATCGCATGAGGATCATTTTTTTCGTGTCCGCGAAACGCAGTGATCCCCGTTCAGATTCAGGATTGTCCTGACTTCCGGTCAGCGCGAAAACCTGCAGCCGGTAAAAATAGACGCCCGAAGAAATCGCGCTCGCGTTGAACTCAACCTGCTGCGTTCCTTCATCCATCACCTGGTTGTGGATAAGGCTCGTCACCTCCTGTCCGAGAACATTGTAGACCTTGAGGACGACAATGGAACGTTCAGGCAGCGCAAACCGGATCATGGTCGTCGGATTGAACGGATTCGGATAATTTTGAAACAGCTGGTAGCGTTCGGGCACCTCGGCACTTGTGACGATCGGAGACGGAACATTAACCGGTACAATCCCCGGAGTCCGGTGGAGGAACGGCACCTCGCCGATGTGCTTGACTCCCTTCACCACCGTTCTCTGCAGGAACGAGAAGGTATCCTTCTGATTCCTTCCATCACTGAACGCCCCGTTCACCTGCCTGAGGAAGGTCATCGCTTTCGCCGTATCCACAATGTAATTATCATCGCAGGATATCATCGAATCAAACGCCGGCAGGACGGACTTCAGCATCCTTCCGTTGAAGATGTTGAAGAAATTCGACGAGTCGAAGTACGTCAGCTCGCCGAAACCTGCCGGGAATTTCCCTGTGGCGCTCGCTGCGATGTTGAGCTTGAACGTCAGGATCTGGGCAAAAAAGCTGTTGTTCGTTTTCGCCGGCGGGAGGCTCGTCACCTGGGACGATGAGAGCAAACATGACGGAGGCTGCGTATGCAAGAGACTGCTCCGTGTGTCAACAAGCGATTTCAGGATATCCCCGAAACTTTTCATCCTCACCGTCCTGCCGTTCTTCAGTCCGAACGGCGTTCCCACGATGAGCGGGTTCGAGGCACCCAGATAGGGAGCAACCACACTCTGACCCTTCAGGAAAATTTCCTCCCCCACGTTGACCAGGTTGGGTTCGGGTAAACCGGTGACGTTCTTGCTGATTGTCAGGAGGGAATCGCCAGCCTTGCCTTTCTGTTTCGAGGCCTTCCCGGTCGAGTACCAAATATAGCTCATGCCAATTTTCTTTCCGGCCGCTCCGATTCCTTCAATCCGTATTGGCAGATGGCCGGCAAGAAGAGGAGCGAAGGTGTATGTCCAGATCTTCAGCTTCGGATCGACGATCCTCGATGTATAGGGTATGGTGTCTGTTTCTGCGGGCGATGTGTACAACGTCAATGACGAAATTGCCATGTTAAACGTCATCACCAATGACGAGGTGAGCGTACTGTTCGCCGGTGCTGTCATGTTGAGTTGGAAAAACACCTTGTCCGCTTTCCGGGGATAACTCTTGTGCTTGCCCTTGGCGTCTACTGCCGATGCCCAGTCCCAGTACGAGCCGGTCATGAACATCGCACTGTCGACTCCGGCACCGCTCACCGCCAGGGTGTCGGGTGAAGTGGCTGCGTCATGGGTGAAGATAATATGACCGTCCGCGGGTCCCATGCGGGTGGGGAGATAGGTCACGAGGAACGGAACCGAAGTTTGCCGTGCTAATGTCGCTGACGCGGGAACAACGCTGAATTGTGCGCTGTCAGACTGGACGCTGGAAACTGTCAAATCGGCGGTCCCCGTGTTCGTGACGGTGACGGTATCGGTCAATGGTGTGCCCACGTAATCGTTACCGAACGAAACGGATGACGGGGCGGCGGAAAAGACCGGAGCGGGCGCGTGAACGGTGAATGTCAGACCGTTGGATGTCCCACCCCCCGGTGAGGGGTTAAAAACTGTGACGGTGTGCAATCCCACCGATGCAATATCCGATGCAAGAATGGCTGCGTGAAGCGTGGTGGGATCAATATAGGTCGTCGCACGGTCGTTTCCGTCCAGCTGGACAGTACCGCATGGCTCAAATCCCGTGCCGTGGACCGTCAGAGTAAATCCCGGTTCACCCGAGGAATAAGTGTCGGGAACCAGGTTGGATGCCGTTGGCAACGGGTGAGGGACAACGACCAGAAAATTATTCTGGACCGAAAATTGCGATGCGATATCGGCGTTCGAAACTGTCACCTGAATATCCGTGTCGTTGACCACAGTCTGAGACGTTCCGCCCGACCCGGCGATCGCACCCAGAGCAAAATCGCCGCCAGGGAGAGTAATGACAACATCGTACGTGCCGTCATCCAGATGCGGGAAGGCATAACTACCTGTGCTATCCGTCACCGTGGAGGCAAGAAGCACGGTATCAAGGAGTAACTTTACCCCGAGCCCCGGGAGAGGCTTTCTGTCCCCGCTTGTGGAACTGTTGCTGTCGCAATCATCATAGACGATGCCGGAGATCTGGTGGAAATTAAGACTGATCTTCCCGATCCATGATCCCCAGGTCGAAGGCCCCTTCGCATAATTTCCGATAACCCACGCGGAACTCCGAGCATCGGTGGTATCCGACGGGTCGATCGAGGCTGATTCATAATCACCCCACCTGTGGCCTGTCTGCCCGCACCAGTACGCCGTCAGTCCGGCCCTCAAAATTGCGCTCGGCTCAATACTGGTATCGGTCTGCCGGCGAACAGTATAGGCGCCGGAGGCATATTCAGAGGCGGACATACGGCTGAGGGCAAAAAATGCCGTTCCCCTGGCATCGACGGTGACTGCCGGGTAGAGGTAAAATGCACCCGGAGCAGCATAGGTCTCGTTCACCAGGAGGGTCAGAGGAGAAGTCTGTACCTTATAATACTGAAGTGCACAGACCGGGGATCCGTTGAGCGTCACTCCGCCCTGGTTGGCAAGGTGGAGATAACCGTCGCGCCAGACGGGATCCTGGGTTCGTGCGTCCCCCGCGTCGACGGTGGTCTGGGGACAGTCAAGCTGGGTTCCGCCGGGGGGTACTCCGTAATTTGAAACCGGAAGATTACCGATATTCTCCATCACCGGGTTGAGCGGACCGCCGGTGATTGAATACATCTGCAAGACCCCTCCCCCCCCGTTCGGATGCACAACCAGATACTCCGTATCGGTCGGGGATAAGGACTGCGCCGGTTTGACGGTGAAATGATTTCCCGGCCCGGGAAGATCCACGATGTCCGTCCATCCGAGAGGCTGACCGGTGTACATCAGATTCTTGTCCACAATCCGGGTCTTGACATACTGGAAGTGGCTGGCGGTATCGTACATATTCCCCGTCATGTAGATACAGTTGTTATCATAGCCGAGCCCGGGAAAATCCGCCCAGTTCTTGGTCGGAGTCGGACCGTCCATCGAGATGTCGAACTGATACACATACCATCCGGCTGTCGCGTCGCTGGATTGTGAAACCGCGACAACATATTGCGGCGGATTCGCGGCGTAATAATCCCATACGATGATAAACCGGCCGGATAACAGATCGTAGACGACCTTTGGATCTGTAAAGTAGGAATCGATGTATTGCGTGTTCAGGAGAAAGACACCCGTGGAGTAGGTTCCTATGGGTGAACCGGTTTTTGTGTAAATCCTGATCGAGTTGTTTGTCGTGGATACGACATGGTTCGGCCCCACAGCGGATATCGGGTCACCGGGTCTGAAGGCCCCCTGAAGGTTACCCTCAAAATTTACACCGAGAATGGCGTTCATCGTCGTGCGGACCCCCTTGCCCGGTAACTGCTGGAGCTGTAGTCCCCTGTCGATGGTCAGGATACCCTTCCCGTCCCATGCGGGCGGCGGCTGTTCGGCCAGTTTTTCAAACTCCTCCTCGGGTATGTCGAACAACTCCTGCCTGGTTATATGCCCGTCCGTCTGGTCGGCAGGAAGCCTGCTTTCATCGAGTTTCGGCAGTTTCGAGAGCATCGGTATGACCTTCGGTGTGATCCTGCTGACACTGGAGATCCCGCGGATTTTGACACCGGCATCTGTTTCGGCTGTATAAACGCAGAGCACAAGGACCGCGACCAACATCGCTAACAAATTTTTCATAAGAGTCCCTCTCATAGATATGGAGGAAATATATGGAAATTATTTAACTAACAATAATTTTTTAACCTGCTGAAATTCATTCTTCGACCCGTTCGACGCGGCCAGCCGGTAATAATAGACGCCGCTCGCGAGTCGGGTCGCGTCGAAATTTACCGCGTAGGTACCCGCATCGTAGGGCGCATCCTCAAGAAGCGCCGCGACATTTTCACCAAGCGTGTTGTAGACCGTGAGCGTGACTCTCGAGGGGCGCGGAATATCAAACTGAATCGTCGTCACCGGATTGAACGGATTCGGGTAATTCTGCTCCAGGGCATACCGCGTCGGAAGACCGCCAGATACGACAAGCGAGACAGATTCATTCTCCCCGTTCCGGATCATCATCTCGCCCGAACCCTGTAATCGCCGGGCACCGCCCGACCCCCCTCCGTCAACAGCCAACGCATAATACCTTCTGTCCTTGCTCTGAATGATCCACTGGATACGAACCGGGTAATTCAATGTTTGCAGATGAACCGGAAAGGCAAGGGTTTTCTGAATCGTGTGCTGCATCGGTTCGGCATAGCGCCCCGAACCGAACCGGGCATCAAATCCACCGGCCGGTGGAAGAGGCGGGAGCTCGTAGGCCGAAAGCGACGCCTCGTCGGTCTTCCCCTCCCCAAACCAAAGAGTCCGGGATCTGCCGGCGGCATCGGTGATGATGAGCTGATTCAGACCGGCGGTCGAGTTGACACGAGCGGTTTTCGGCGATGGGCGAGGACCGGCCGATCCGGCGAGGTACAATGTTCCGTCCTGCGTGACCCGCACCCAGTAGCCTGAACCCGGCTTGATCGTGTCAGCCGTATCATACATCCCCTCGTAAGCAAAGTACGGGGGAAGGATGATATTTGCCGGTTCCGATTCGATATCCGCGGCAATGACAGGGGTGGAAACCGAGCCGATCATATTCCAGCCACGGAAGACCTGGACGGACTCCGACCAGACGGGAATGCCGCTGATCGGCCTGCTCTCGGCGGAATCGAACCTCAGCCAGTAACCGATTCCGACCAGGAGCGTTTCCTGGGGGGGGACATAGTACGTCGATCCGTAGCTAAAGAGCCGCGAGGATGCGGAGGGAAATAGAGACGGCCTTTTCGATTCCGGTGCAAGAACAGGCACCGAAATCATATTCCATCCGCTACTCAGGGCGAGCATTCTCGTGACAGGCGTGTCGAGCCCGGTACCGCTCACCTGGATGGAATCCGGGCTGCCCGCAGCGTCGTGCGTGAAGAATATCCGGGCAGAATCCCTCCCGCTGACAAGTGGCGCGTAGGTGACGAGTAAAAATTTTGTCCCCTCGGCGACCACCGAGTCGGCCGTAAAGGAAAGCGTGAAGACCGGATTGTCCGATTCAATCGAAGTGACATGGAGCATGGAGGTTCCGGTGTTTGATATGACGAAGGTATCGGTCGCCGTGCTGTTGATCGTATGGGGACCAAAATCGAATGTCTTCGGGAACACTGAAAACACCGGATGAAGACCCGAGAGGCCCACACCACTCAGGCTGACCGTGTCAGGGCTTCCGGAAGCGTTAAAGGTGAGAACAAGCTTCGCGGACTGCGGCCCGGTATGCACAGGCGCGAACCTCACGTAGAATTTCTGCCCGCCGCCCGGTGAAACGGTTGCACTTTCCGGCTGCACGGTAAACTGCGCGTCGGATATCTGTATCGGGGCGATCACCAGCGCGAGATTGCCGCCGTTTGAAACCGTAAAGCTGTCGGTTTTAGTCACTGTCGTGAGCACAGTGTCGTAATTGATGCTTGAGCGGTTAATCGAGTATGATGCCGCGGTCCCGACACGGATCGAATCCGAACCGCCGGCCTCATAATAGCGTGCTGCAAATTCCTGAAGATAGAGGTTGGCAATGCGTTTGCTCTGAACGAAGAGCGCGTTTTCATCGTTGGAGTTTTCCGCGGCACCCGTGTAGTTGTAGGAACCGGTTTCGAGATATGACGGACCGGCCGGCTGGTCCCCGTCAATGGTCGTGTATTTATGGTGGAGAAAACCGGTCGTAAAACCCTTCAGATGAATATCGACACCGTGCGACTGCAGGTTGGTGAACTGACTCCCCGTCTCACTGTTCGCGTCGACGACGACACGGACCTTATCCCCGGCGTTCAACCTGCTGATTGACGTATCGGCGATGTCCGCACGCGTATAGGTCAATATGCATGTCGAAACGGAATGCTGCGCTTTCCCGATCATCGATGTGAGATGACCGGCCACATGGTCGGACGGACTAAAATACGCGCTCACCGGCACGCCATTGATGAGAAAATTGTGGGGAGTGATATCGAGCTTCCGGGCACCGAACCGGCTCGTGGATGCGTTCGGGACTTCTGTGGAACTCCCCCACATCTGGTTGAATTCCATCGTATACGCGCCTGC
>JAWOKN010000106.1:0-15903 GCA_033854175.1 Bacteroidota bacterium
CCATTGTTCTTCACTATCTGGAGGCCGTCAAGGCAGATCAAATGACCGGAGGCAACATCCAGGGGGAGAGATAAATCCGTAGATGCCATCTGAACTATCGACTGTGAAAATCGCGATTGTCGGGAGCGGCAATGTCGGCACGACATTCGCCTATGCGCTCCTTTTGAGCGGTCTTGCCGCCGAGATCGTCCTTATCGACAGCAACAGGGCCAAGGCGGAGGGTGAGGTCATGGATCTCAACCATGCCGTACCCCTCACACATCCGACGAAGATCCGTGCGGGTGATTACGAGGATTGTTCGGGGGCTGTAGTAACGATCATCACGGCGGGTGCGGCGCAAAAGCCGGGTGAGACGAGGCTCGATTTAAACAAGAGGAACACCGATGTCTTCAAAAGCATCATCCCTGCCGTCGCGCGGTACAATCCCGGGGGGATACTCCTTGTGGCCACAAATCCCGTCGACGTCATGTCGTACGCTGCATGGAAGATCTCCGGGCTCCCCTCCCACCAGGTGATAGGATCGGGAACGATCCTGGATACGGCGCGGTTCCGGCATCTCCTGAGCGTGCATTTCGGGGTTGATGCGAGAAGCGTGCACGCGTTCATCATCGGAGAGCATGGTGACAGCGAAGTCCCCTTGTGGTCGCTTGCGAACATCGCCGGGATGAGGCTTCAATCGTTCTCGGAGACGCACATGGTGCCGTACGACGAATCGATCAGGAACGACATCTATCTGAAGACCCGGTCGGCGGCGTATGAAATCATCCGGCGCAAGGGAGCCACATATTATGCCGTAGCGGTCGGGCTGTTGAGGATCGTGGAATCGGTCCTGAGGGATCAGAAAACAGTCTATTCGGTATCGGGGCTTGTGGAAAACTACTATTCGGTCCGGGACACCTACCTGAGTTTGCCCTCTGTGATAGGGAGAAACGGGATAGAGTTCGTGCTGCAGCTCCAACTGGACGACCGTGAAAGCGCCGCGCTCGGGGTGTCGGGGGAAATCCTCCGCACGGCGACCGGTCAGTTGGGCCTGGATTAGGCCGGTCAAAACCCGTGGCTATTTGGGCGGGTTCTGCTGTTGTTTAGCGAGGTTCTTATACCTTTCGATCTGTTGTTTCAGACCCTGATCGTTCGGGAAGGCTGGCAGCACGCCCTCCAGAAGATCGACGGCCTTTGAGTACTGGCCGGTTCGCTCATAAATTTCGGTGAGGATCTGGTACGCATCATTCGTGTTTGTGAAATCGGTGGGATTCTCACGGATCTTGGCCAGGGCGGATTGTTCGACCTCATCGGCGATCTTGCGGTAGGTTGCGGTATCGCCGGCGTTGAAATAGACCAGGGCGAGCTGGTATTCATGGCTCATATCGGGTTTGATGAGTTCCCGCGGGATGACCTGTTCGAGTCGGTTGAGGGTCCTGAGGCACATCGCCTTATCGTTCGCGACATAGAGATAATGAATCGCGAGCATCATAAACGAGCCGGTGCAGTTCTGTATCATCCGTTCTTCGTTCTCGTCATAAAAAACCTTCGGATTGTTCAGTTCGCGGAACAAAAATCCGGGCTGGAAGGTTTTGGAGACCTTCGCCGGATCCTGGAGAAGGTTCGCCTTCATCTTATCGGGATCGATATAATAGGGCATGACCTGGTTGGGCGCCTTCTTTTGCGGAACGAGGCGGCCGGCGAAGCCTTCGATCCTGATATAATCGCTCAGACCGATCTTCGTGTCCTCGCCGCAGGTGCTTGCAAAATAGATAGGCCGGATCCAGGCGTTCTGCTGGACGATCTCCTTGACCATGATATCCTGGACTCTGATTGCGTCGACATCGCCGTAATGGAGTGTTGCGGGCATCGTGAATCTGATTGCGCCGGTGGTATAGATCGTCGAATCCATCGTGATCATGCCGGCGGCGACATCGCGTTCGATCACCTGGCGTGGAACGGCCAGGGTCATCGTGGTGGGTTTCCACTGCACGGGCTGGAGCCGGTCGATATAATCGTCGGAAAAGCTGATCTTCACCTTGGGTGTCCCGTAGGGTTCCTCGTTCTTGAGCTGTTTGATATACCACTCGGTATTCACGAGGCTGAGGTTGACGATGCGGACGTCGCGGCGGAAGCCCTCGACATCCTGCAGGTACCAGAGGGGGAAGGTATCGTTGTCGCCGTTGGTGAAAAGAATCGCATTGGGGGCGCAGCTCTGGAGGAGGTTATAGGAATAATCCCAGGGGATCCAGTTTTTCGACCTGTCGTGGGTAAAAAAGTTCGTCTGCCACATCCGGCCCGGGACAAAGACGATGGCCAGGGCAAGGGCGCCGATCATGGCGGCTGTCTGGGGGGCCTTGCCTCGCACATTCTCCTCCAGAAGGTCGAGGATGCCGCGCACGCCCAGGGCTATCCAGAGGGCGAAGACAAAGTACGCCCCCGCATAAAAATAATCCCTTTCGCGCGGCTGCCACTCCTGCTGATTCTGATAAAAGGCTGTAAGATACCCCATGAGGACGAACAGGGCCAGGAAGACGCTGGCGATCTTCCAGTCCTTCCGGAAATGGTAATAGAGGCCGAAGATGCCGATAAAGAACGGGATACCGAAGAGCTGTTTCCAGTTAACGCCGGTATCCTGGACAAACGACTCGCGGCCGATATAATTCCAGAAGACGTAGCGGTTGAACATATGGTTCATCTGGTAGCGCCAGAAGAAGTCGAGGTCGCTCGAGTAGTTCGACCAGGTGGTCTGATGCTGCGGCTCCCCTGACCATCTCCGTTTAAACGTGGGGAAATCGCCGTACTGCTCGCGGTTCAGGTACGTCACGAGGCGTGAGAAGGTATTCGGGTCGTTCTCATTCATCGGCGGGTGCTGGTTGGCGCGGATGATGGTCATGGTATAGGTGGTGACGCCGATAATGGTGGCGACAGCGCCGACTGCGGCCAGGGCGAGGACGGTCTTCTTATTCTTCCACGACCAATAGGCGCCGTAGGCAAGAAGCGCCAGAACAACGGCCAGGACAAAGACGCCGAGTGTGCTGTTATCGCCAGCCACCGCCTCAAGAAGGGACGGCAGCTTTTTAATAATGCCGGGATAGATAACGCCGAGTGCGACCCCGCCGGCAAGCAACGGGAGGTAGAACGAGTTCCTGTTGACGATCTTCTTCCAGAAGATGGCGCAATAGACGATACTGACGATGCCCAGGATGACCTTGAAGTTCGTGTCATACTCCTTGATGGCGTCGGCAGTGGGGGGTTCCGAGGAAGTCTGATTGGCCCACATGGCAAGTGCGATGACAAGGAGGATGGCCATATGGCCGGCAAAAAGGTATGCGGTTTTTTTATAATGCTCATCATCGTTGACGTACCTTTTCATCGTTATGAGCATCACGACGGCAAAAAACGTCAGGACGCTCATCAGGTGGATGCCTGCTGAGAGACCCGCCAGGTAGGCGATGATCAGGAAGTATTTCCAGCTCCCCGGTTCATTCGACCGTTCATACCAGACCATCATGAGCCATGCCATCGTGGAGAAAAGGAAGGTGGCGGCAGCGAAGTAGTTTGACTCGACGCCATTAAACCAGAACGTGCCGCAGAAGGAGAGCCCCAGTGCGCCGATTGCGGCCGACAGGAATGTTGCAAGGGCATCGAAAAGCGACTGCGGCTCGCGCCCCTTGTACAATTTCATGAGGCGGACGGCGATCAGGTAGAGGAAGAAGACCGAAAAAGCGCTTGCGAGAACCGAGAGTGTATTCATCCTGAAGCCGATATTTCCGGGCAAGGGGAGCATATAGAGGAAGTGGCCCGCCAGGGAAAAGAGCGGTCCGCCCGGCGGATGCGGGACTTCCAGGGCATAGGCCGCGGCGGAAAGTTCCCCCGGGTCCCAGAACGAGACCGAAGGCTGGGTGGTGATAAAGAACTGGACAGCGGAGATCAGCAGAACCACTGTCGCAAAAACACGATTAATGACCTTATAATTCATGATCGTCTCTCGACTCTCGACAATAAATCGGGGAAATTAGAACAAAATGGGGTTTTTTAAAAACATAACCATTCATAATAATGAATTACGGGCTGTTCTACAAATGAAATCTGAACCGATTACGGGGAGAAGTGTTCACAAAAGGAGCATGCGAGTGTAGAGTATTCAGACCACTCCATGGTGGAAAAAAGCCGGCAGGGACAGGCTGTTGTACGGATGCAGGGTAGGTTAAGAAGAATTAATTATCGGCCGGCCGGACGTAAAAACAAAGAATCCGGGAGGACAAATCACTTCATCCGGTTATCACGGACCATCACCGGCACAGGGTTTGCGGATCAGGTCACAGAAACAGATGAAAGGAGACAAACAATGCGAAACATGTTGAAAGGGGCACTGCTGGTAGCGGCGTTATTTTTGGCCGGCTACACCTTGTCCTACGGGCAGGCAAGATTCGGTATATCCTTTGATGACGGAAAGCTCACGAGTCTCGGATTTGTGGTCGGGCCGGATGACATAGTCCCTCCCGGTAACGTTGCCTGGGTAAGGGAAGCGGGGATACCCGAGGATGAGATCCCTGTTGTCTTCTTCATTTCCCGTCACACGGGCTGGGGACCGAGGGCGATCATAAGGATGCGGCTCGAAGGTCTGAACTGGTGGGACATATCCGACCGATGCGGGCTTGGACCCGGGTATTACCGATATGCGGACAGGGGGCCGGGATACGACCGGGATTATGGCCGGTGGCATTACGACCGTCCCTATTGGGGAGGGTACGGACATTCCGGCCGGGACTACTTCAGGGGGGAACGGGGTCGTTTTGACAGGGACTTTCATGGCGGCGGCAGACATGAAGACCGCGGGTGGGGCCGTGGAAGGGAAAGGGATCGAGACCGGTAAAGTGTTTCAGGATGCCGGCGGGGAAAAGATCCCGTCCCTGCCGGCTGACAGAAAAATTGCCCGTGACGCCTTCTTCGCGGGCAATTTTTTTTACCCCCCCCGGGGGGGGCATACGTGTGAAACCCGGATCAGCGAAGATCCTCATAGGAGGCATCCTCCTCCTGAGAGAGCCTGGTCATTGATGCCGCGGGAAGATTTTCCCGTATGATCTGGGCGATGGTATCCTTATGTGCATCGACGATCTCGGTGACGGTTGAGACCATGATCCGGATGATATACTTGCCCATGACGATGCTGAGGCTGACATGGAGGATGGCAAGGCACCAGCTTACGGTGAAAAAGGCTTTATCATACGCCCCCGCCCTGAGGATCACGGCCGCGAAAGCCACGGCGGTAAGGAGGGAGAAGGCAAATATGCCATAGAGAAAAATCCAGTATCCCATCCAGAAGCGGAAAATATCGGACCGGAGAAGGAGGTCGAAGAGGTTACTGTCGGTCGACACGCGTGTAAAAATCGACTGGGCCAGTTTTTCCTTGACCTCTCCGGAGAAGCCGGTTGCGACGATCTGTTCCTGTTCGGGGAGGGCGGAGATAAGCGTAGTATAAATCACGTCATTTGAGCGGATCAGGAAGCCGAGGAACATTTTATCCAGGCGGATATGAAGTCCGCTCAGCCAGCCAAAATGGGTGAGGAGGAAATAAAAGCCGAAAAACCCGGCCGTCAGAAAGAGCAGAAGGGAGAGTAAAAGTTCAAAAAGGTGGTTCGACAGCAAGGCTGCAAAATTCACCGGATCGACGATGAGAATCAGCGTGCCGGTGAGGAAAAGAAGGAGGTATGCGGCAGAGCCCTTTTTAATAAGAGCTTCCAGATGTTCAAAATAATGATACTGGAACTGCGCATCTGACGTCATGATAAGGCCACCGATGTAGTCATCCCCGTCATTGTTAAGCCAAATATAACATTCATAATCAATTTCTCAAACCCCGGAGCGGGATATTTTATCCTTTTTTTGACATTATTTGAGGGGATCCCCCTCAATTTGACGTGGAACAGGCCATGTGAGCGTTGCCACATCCGGTCTTGTTCTTCTTTCTTAGATTCGATACAATCATGAGCGATTATTATAGCGAATAAAGGGTAGCTCAAATTGACAAAATATCAGGAAAAACCGGGATTGGACAGCGGAGCAAGCATTCCTACAGAAAGGACGGGGGATCTGTGGACACTCAGCAAATCCTATTAAGAATGAACTTCGGCCGTGTTGACGGGGAAACCGACACACGGTTCGAGAACTGTTTTATCGGAACGGAAATGTTGCGGCAGACGCTTATGCCGCAGCACTCACTGATCATCGGAAGCAAGGGTGCGGGGAAAAGCGCCATGGCGCGTCTCCTCTGCAACGATCTGGCAAAAGTCCGTCCGTTGATGCCGAGGGAATACGATTCGATCTTCTGCGTCCCGGCGTACGGTCTCCAGACCGAAGAATACTTATCGGGTCTTGACATCCGCGAACTGAAGCCCGAATCGCCGGATGAATTCCGGACATTCTGGCTCCTCTACATCGCGTTGAAGTCGGCATCCGTCCTGGTCCAGGAAAAGAGGGCGCAGGAACTCGTCGCCAGATCAAAGAACATGCAGGTCAAGGATGTCTTTGAGGACCTCAGGCTGCTGATGGTCGACCTGGGGTTGATTCCGAAGGAAAAGGGAATGCTGGACAAGCTCAGGGACAAGGTTGTCAGGCGGTCGCGGGCGAAGTACAAGGGGGATGACACGGGCGGGGTCACGTTCAAGCAATTTGCCGGGAGAAGCATCATTGGCTTGCTGGAGGATCTGGATCTGATCCTGCGGGAAATCAACTGTCTCTCCTGGATTGTCCTGGACAAACTCGACCTATTGTTCATCGAGGATTTCGAAAAGCTCAAAGGGGCGATAACGGGACTCATCCAGCTGCTGGTACAGTACGGCCATCAGTTCACGAACATCCACTTCAAGATCCTGTTGCGGAACGACATCTACAGGCAGCTTCACATCGTCAACAAGTCGCATCTCGTCTCGTTCAGCACGGAGATGAAATGGCGGGGGCCGCTGCTGCTGAGGATGCTGGTATCGCGTGCGGTTGTGGAACCAAGCGTCAAGGAATACTGCGAACAGGTCATCGGGGAGCCGATCGACGTATCCAACGTCATCCTGAACGACGATGCCTACGTGAAGAAAATCTTCTATGCGATCTTCGAGCCGACGATGAGCGCCTCGGGCGGGGCGCATGCCACGCCGACGCACCAATGGATACTGAAGAGGCTTGTGGACGGGCTGGGGAACAGTTTTCCCCGGGAAATCATCCACCTCGGCAATCTTGCGGTGGAGGTCCAGCGGGAGATCAACCGGAGCGAGGGGAAGCACACCTCGGCTCGGCTGATCAGTTCGCGCGCGGTGAAGGAAGCGTTCGTGCGGATGTCGGCATACCGGTGTGAGACGTATCTCTACGCCGAGTTCCCGCACCTGACGAAACATTTCGATATCTTCCGCGGAAGCGAAAGCCCGTCATTCCACCGTGAGGAACTCTACATGCTCTTCCAGCCGTTATCGCCGAACGGGGACGAGGCCATACGGTCGGTTCACGACGTGGGGCTCCTGATCCCTGTCGGGAAGAACGTCGACTCCTGCAGCGAATTCAAGGTACCGTTATTGTACAGGGCGGGGTTAGGGATCATGGACCGGCGGCCGAAGCCGCCCGAACCGAAGAGAGAGGAAAACGCCGTTCAGGCGAAGATCGTCAATATCGAGGTGGTAAGGCATTAAAGCGGGGCAACCCGGCCAGGCTGCGGCGGCGCAATTGGGGAACTTTTCCTGAAAGAAGTGGAAAGTTCCCCTTTATTTTTCCCGCCCCGGGGGGTGCGTCAAAATCCATCGTCGCGCGGCAGGCCGCGCACGGTTTCTTTTCTCGAGAGACGGTTCCAGACTCCGTAAAGAGAAAAAATGAGGAGGACGAGGATAAAGACACCTGTCCCCCACACGAACACTTCCGCGATATTAAACATCCCGAGATTACGCAACATCAGGATCATACGATTCCTTACTTGAGATTGAGAGGTGGCGAGGTTACAACTGTAAGAAAATAAAGATGCCGGGAGGAATCCTTGCGTCAGATCATCAGATCGCCGATTTTCTCAATTATTTCACTATCCGGGGGAAGCGGCCCGGGGGGAAAATGCGCCCGTATTCACACCTTCAGTGGGGAAAAGGAAGGTGGATCGGGATTAATCCTTCATATAGACAAGTTGGATGCCTGCCTGCCGGGCATATTCAGTAATCCTCTCGTCGCGGTAGAACTCCTTATAATACACGACTTTAATGCCGGCATTCACGACGAGTTTAAAGCAGGTGAGGCAGGGAGAGGCGGTGACATAGAGTTCCGCGTTATCGATCATGACGCCGTGCCGGGCGGCCTGGGCTATGGCATTGGCCTCGGCGTGCACGGTCCTGATGCAATGGCCGTTATCCAGGTCGTGACCGATCTCATCGCAGTGTGGAGCACCCCGGAGGGAGCCATTATAGCCCGTCGAGAGAATCGTTTTATCGCGGACAATCACCGCGCCGACGTTTTTCCTATCGCAGGTACTGCGGGTCGCGACCTGTCCGGCCACATTCATAAAATACTCATGCCAGCCCACGCGTTCCGTTGCCATACGAGAATCCTTTCTGTTGTGCCCTCCGGAGGGGAATAATAGGAAATGTACGCTGAGAAAGCAAGACAAATTTTCCCGGGACCGCGGCATGCGGATTCATTGACAATTGGCCAAAATAAATGTACTTTTCGCCATACTGGTGTATCACCATATGGCCGTCTACATTGCGATACACCTCCTCGGGCGTTGAATCGATCTCTGATATCAGCCTTATGACCGTCAGCCGGTCAGAAAGGGGCCTCAGATGGCAGAACGAAGCAGCCTTACGGATTATACGATGATCATCCTTGCCGTTGTAACAGGCGTCGGTTCGATCATACTTCTCATCGCCGGGGGATCGGCGGGATTCTTCCGGTTCGGGTGGTCCGAGGTCAGCATCCTCACTTGGGACGCCTTCCTGTCGGCGATCTTTTTCATCCAGCACAGCGGAATGGTCCGCCGGTCGTTCCGGTCGCGTCTGGCGGGGGTTGTAGACGCGCGGTACCACGGAGCGATCTACGCAATCGGGTCGGGAATCGCGCTGTCGGTCGTGGTGATATTCTGGCAGAGGTCAGATGTGAGCCTGCTGGTTCTCGGGGGGATCCCCCGGTACATTGCAACCCTTTGTATTGTGCTTGCAGTACTGATCTTCGCGGTCAGCATCTATTCGCTCCGGACGTTCGATATGCTCGGCATCGGTCCCATTCGGGCGCACATCCGCGGGATTGAACACAGGCCCGGACCGTTCATCGTGCGGGGGCCTTACCGCTGGATGCGGCACCCGTTGTATTTCTGCGTCATCGTGCTTTTCTGGGCCAATCCGTATCTAACAGCTGACCGGCTGCTGTTCAACCTTCTGTGGACGGGCTGGATCTATATCGGTACAAGGTTGGAAGAGCGCGATCTCGTGCGCGAATTCGGGGAAGAATACAGGCGGTACCAGAAAGCGGTCCCGATGCTCGTGCCATGGCGGGGTCCCGTGCCAAAAACAGCTCTGATCCCATGACCATGCGGGGCCAAACGGGGGATCATGCGGTGCACCGGCTCAGGGGGCGGCAACGGCAATCTCTGAGCGAACCTGAAAGAGACCATGCACATTATTAACCAGAGGCTCCTCGGCATACTCATACTCATTCTCCTTGCACTCCTTGTGGTCATCAAGCGGAGTGCAACCGGATCCATACTGGAGAAACCAAAGCCAGAACCCCTCCTCTGGCTTGTGAACATCTTCAACCTCCTCTTTCTTCTGATTATCAATCCCCTGGCTGCGGTTATCTTCATTGCGGAAAAGGGTGAGGGGATCGACCCCAGTGTTGTGGCGGTCCCGGGACCCTGGATCTTCATCCTTGAAATCACGGGGCTCGTCATCTATGTGGCCGGTTTCGTGCTCATGGGATGGGCGCTGATGCGGCTGGGCAAAAACTATCAGTTGGGCGGGAGTGATCCGAGGGGGAGTGACAGGATGATCCTGGACGGCCCCTATGCGTACATACGGCATCCCATGTACAGTGCGGCGCTCTGCATCGCCTTCGGGCTTGCATTATTGACGGAGTCGCTGGCCTGTCTGGCAATCTCGGTCATCTATCTCCTGCTCATACTCCTCCTCATACCGGTTGAAGAAGAGAGTCTGTTGCGGGCGTACGGGGACGGGTATTCGAGCTACCGGATGAGCGTCAGAAAACTCATTCCGCACGTATTCTAGGCGATACCCCCGGATGAGGCATAAAATATGGCTAGAACGGGCATCCTCTGCCAGGACGGGGAGAGATTCATTGATCGGGAGGGGGTATTTCAGTATATTACACCTGCTGCGCCGTTCAAGCCGTGGCATCCGATCATCCTCCCCTTGCGGGGTCAACCAAATTGAAAAATCTTCTCACCATACTCTTCGGTACATGCGTGCCTGTTGTTCTGCTGGTCGTATCATTCTCATGCACGCAGACCGGGGAACCCGACACCATCCCTCCGAAGGTGACGATCACCTCCCCAATTGACGGGACCACGCTCACGGGGCCGGACACCGTGACGACCTTGATCACCGACAATGTGGGTGTTGTCAGTGCGGAATTGTACGTGGACAACCAGCTGATAGGGGTTGCGACCTCAAAACCGTTCACCTTTTACTGGTATCTTGTCTACTGGGCTGACGGGAACAATCACATGCTGCAGGTGAAGGCGAAGGACCCATCGGGCAATGTCGGGTCATCGAAGATTGTCAACGTCATCGTCTCCACGGCGGCGCTCGCCTCGCCGCTGGTGGTCGAACCGACGGGGTACAGGTATCTCGACACAACCACGGTGACACTCCGGTGGAGGCCTTTCCCATCGGCAGAGCATTATGAGATCCAGGCTGCGACGGCGGTCGACTCGGCGACGCCGGTCTTCAGCACGACCACGAAGGACACAGAATGCACAGTGACCAATTTATCATACGCCGATTATCTCTGGCGGGTCCGTGCATACGGGCCCAATGGTGATCCGAGCGGATGGAGCCGGGGGGGATCGTTCTCGCGGCTTCTGCCGCCGCCGGTGGGGATCTCGCCGATACTGGGGATGCTGACAGAAGGCGCGCAGACACCCTTCGTATGGTCAAAGGTGCCGAAGGCGCTCCAGTACAGGGTAGCGGTCGGGCAGGATACGCAATTTTCCAGCACCGTCTTCAGCGCGACCGTGGGTGACACATTCACATCGGCTTTGAACCTGCCCCGCATAATTCGTCTCTACTGGCGAGTCAGGGGAGTCGCGCAGGGGGGCACGCCGGGACACTGGAGCCCGGCATATGTCTTTTCACGGTTCAACACGTTCCTGGAGACACTCGCAGTGCAGCCGGTCGGCGTCATCCGGACGACATCCGACAGCGGGTACCTTGTCGGCGGAGGGCAGTCGGTCACCAAATTGGACAAATACGGAACCCCGGTCTGGCAGAAGAGCTACAGTGCCAGCGTTGCATCCCTGCGGATTCTTTCCGGCGGTGGAATACTCCTTGCCGGGGTGACTCCGGGCGGCGGCGCATGGGCGGCGCGAACGGACAATCTGGGTGTGGTACAATGGGCGAAGACAATGGGTTCGCAGGGATCCTCATTCGCATCGGCGGACATGCTCAATGATGGAAACATCATCTGCTCTGGTGTCAGCGCATCGTCTGCGTGGGTAGTCCTGCTGACGGCGGCGGGTGATACCGTCTGGACGCAGGCACCCGGTCTGGTGGAGATGAATTACGTTGAGGCCACTCATGAGGGCGGGGCCCTGATGGCGGGATCCCGGTGGGACAACTCGTACACCGCCCCTGCAAGTCCGGCAAACTTCCGGAGCATCGATTCTGGCGGCACACTTCTCTGGGTCAGCGAGGAGACGGGCTGCAATCATTTCCGGCAGATGCGGGGGTTGAAGGCGGAGGAATTTTCGGATGGCACGAGTCTGGCATTTTACACCCTCCCCTGCATTCCGGCCGAAGCCTTCGCGAAACTGGACGGCACGGGCCGGACCTTATGGAACCGGGGGCCCACGCAGCCCGATCACGCGACGGACGTCGAGCTGTTGGGGAATGTCGGCAACGAGTTCATCACGTGCGGGTACAACACGAGTTCCGGATCATCCTACCTTGAAAAATTCAGCGGGGTGGGAATGCGCGAGTGGAGAAAGGACCTCGGGTTGCCGTTCACGCCAAGCGCGGTCATTCCGTGTGCCGACGGGGGGTATCTCGTGGGCGGGACACCATACCTCATCAAGACCGATGCCTCGGGCGATTACATCACGCCGCTTGAGAAGACACCCTCTCCGGGGAGCCGTATGGCGGAGATTGCGCGCTCCGGCGCATCTCAATAATAACGGTTCGCCCGGACTTCCGCACGTCCCATTAGAGCGCGCTGGTCCCCGGGGCACCATCCCGACTGCATCAACTGCAGAATAAAAGGACACATCATCCCATCCGGGCATCAGGGAGAGGTTCTGATTCAACCCCGGCGCCCGTGAAACCGACTTCTGTACCATGCCGCGGGGAGGGCGGCGGATGAGTTGACAACGACTGACCATTGTCATATATTGCGCAAGAACCATCACCAGAGGCAGGGATCAAACGATCCCGAATTCCGTTCTTAAAACCAATCCCAGGTTGTCACATCAACAAGTTTCGATGGAGAAGTATGCCGTATACAGCCCGCCGACATGAACGCTGGGGAAAAAAGTCCTCCGGTGCACATCGGTTCGTGAGAAAAGGCGCGCGTCGGCCGAGCAAACTCGTTGCGGCCCGCATGCGGAGTGCGGGGAACATCGGCATTCCCATCTCCGGAACGGTGGTTACAGAAAGTCAAATCGGTTATTGAGGTTCCTATGAACAGAAGAACATTCTTTAAGCAGAGTCTGGGTGCATCATTCGCGCTCGGTACGTTTCTCAGCGGCAAATCCGAAACCGGATATTCCTTCCCTTCCCTCTCGTACGATCTGGTCGCGGTCAAGGGGGGCGAACCCGATGTCATGTTCGACAAGGGGATTGACGCGCTGGGAGGAATCGGGATGTTCGTCAAGCCGGGCCAGAAGGTCGTCGTCAAGCCGAACATCGGGTGGGACGTGGGTCCCGAGATGGCAGGAAACACCAACCCGAAGCTCGTCAGCCGGATCATCCAGCAATGCCTCAGGGCGGGGGCGAAGGAAGTCTCGGTGGTCGACCACACCTGTGATGAGTGGAAGGGATGCTACAAAAACAGCGGCATCGAGCAGGCCGTCAAGGACGCCGGTGGCAAGATCATCCCCGGGCACAGCGAGGGATACTATCACGAGGTGGCCGTCAAAAAAGGCAAGGTCCTCACCGTCGCGAAGGAGCATGAAATCATCCTCGAATCGGACGTGTTCATCAACGTACCGGTCTTAAAGAACCACAGCGGCACGCGCATCACGATTGCGATGAAGAACATGATGGGGAACGTCTGGGACCGGGGGTACTGGCATGAGAACGACCTTCAGCAGTGCATCGCGGATTTTGCGACATACAGAAAGCCGGCGCTGAACATCGTCGACGCCTATTCGGTGATGAAGACCAACGGACCCCGGGGTGTATCGCGGAGTGATCTGGTGACCATGAAGGCCCTCCTTCTTTCCACCGACATCGTGGCGATCGACGTGGCGGCCGCAAAGCTCTTCGGTGAGGATCCGATGAACATCCGGCACATCCGGATTGCCAGCGAGATGAAGATCGGGCGGAGCGACCTCGGGAACCTGTCGGTCAAACGCATAACCATCTGAAAGCACGTGCGCGTGTGAAGCTGAAGACCCTGCGGGTAGCACTGGCGTTAATCTTTCTCATCGCCTGCACCCTCCTTCTGGGAGATCTCTGGCACATCGTGCCGGCAACCGTCGTGACGGTCTTTTTCTCGCTGCAGTTCATACCGTCGCTGACCAAATCGCTCACCCCCGGATGGATTTCCGTGGCGGGTGTGATCGCGGTCATCGGTCTGACGGTACTGTTCGGGAGGGTATACTGCTCGACCATCTGCCCACTGGGGACCCTGCAGGACATGATCATCCACGCCGAGCGGAAGATCAACCGGAGGAGAAAGGCGAGCTACCGCCCCCCATTCCTCAAACTTCAGTACACGTTTCTGGGGACGAGCATCCTCTGTTTCGCTCTGGGAAGCGCCGGATTTCTGGAGCTCATCGAGCCGTACAGCAGCTTCGGAAGGATTATTGTAACCCTCCTTGTTCCGCCTGCCGTCTGGATCAGCAACGGCATATCCATGCTCCTTGGCAGGCTCGGTTACTACGGATTCTATCAGATCCCATACCTGACATTCAATGTATGGTCCCTCCTGTTATCAGCCGGCACGATCCTCATCATCGGTCACCTGGCATACCGGCATGGCCGGCTCTTCTGCAATTCCGTCTGTCCGGCCGGTGCGATCATCGGGACAATTTCGAGGCACTCGCTCTACAGGTTCAGAATCGACCGTAGCGCCTGCAACGAGTGCGGAAAATGCGAAAGGATCTGCAAGGCCAGCTGCATCGACGCCTCCCGGAAGAAGGTCGATCCCGGGGCCTGCGTAGCCTGTTTCAACTGTCTCGATTTGTGTCCGACCGATGCGGTTCACTACCGGCCCCTCACGTCAGAGATGAACGGTACGCGTGCGGTCAGATTTGATCCCTCCCGGCGGAACTTCTTCAGGCAACTCTCCCCCCCGCTCATCGGCCTGTCGCTACCTTTCATCGCAGGTACCGGAGACAGCACTGCAGCAGCACCGAGCTATGATGATAACCGAAAAAATCCCATCGCGCCCCCCGGGTCGGTGAGCATCGGACACTTCACAGGTTATTGCACGGCATGTTATCTCTGCGTGAGTGCATGTCCGTCCCATGTCCTTGCCCCCTCGTTCCTTGAATACGGCATCGGGGGGATGTTCCAGCCAAAAATGGACTTTGCAGCGGGCTACTGCGGATACGATTGTGTCGTATGCAGCGAGGTCTGTCCGGGCGGTGCGATACAGCCGGTCGGCCTTTCCGCCAAAAAACTCATACAAATCGGCAAGGCGGTGTTCGTGAAGGATGACTGTGTGGTCGTGGCCAAAAAGAAGGACTGTGCGGCATGTTCGGAACACTGTCCGACAAAGGCTGTGCGCACGATCCCCTACGAGGGAAGTCTCCTCCTGCCCGAGCTGCATTCAGATTTCTGCATAGGCTGCGGTGCATGCGAGCACGCCTGTCCCACCACACCGCGGAAAGCGATCTATGTCACATCAAAGGCGGTTCACACGGTTGCAAAAAAACCGGAAATCCAGAAGCAGGAACAGCCCGCAGGCGGCATAAAGGAGTTTCCGTTCTGACGGGCGGGGTGTTGGTTGATGCTGTCTGTGACTGTTCTGCACATCCGTTACCGACTCAAATCCCGGCTCATCCGCGATAGTGACATTTCATCCCATGCACCCTGTCAGTGCCTGTGGAAGACAAAAAACCACAATCTGCCTGCCTTCACCTGACAGCGGGCTTCGCCCTTGTCGGGAGAAAGACATGTTCGTTTCGTGAACGTCGCCCGACTGCCATTCACTGGAATGGGGTGAAATTGTATGTGCTCGATTGTTTCATCGGCCCGCAACGTATAATTGCAACACTAACGGCAACCGTATTCATCATCACTTTCTTGTCGTCCTGTAAACAAACTCCAGCAGATCCTTGGGGACCGATCGCACCGTATAACGTTGCCGTGGATTTCCCACCGTCGTATCACGTGTCTGATACCCCGGGTGTGAGGATCGTCTTCCGGGAGTTTATTCAACGGGCACAGACAGCATTCCAACCACCGGCTGTCCGAATATGTGGCGATGTGAATCCGCTTCGCCACGCGGAACGTATCGAGGCATTACATACCGGAAGGTTTCCGCATCGTGGTTCGGGGA
>JAWOKN010000107.1:0-2501 GCA_033854175.1 Bacteroidota bacterium
CGAATGGACCGATGCGATTGAACGGATTGACAGCGCCGCTTTTGGATCTTCACGGTGTCCAGATCCTTTTTGATTATGGCCACGGTAATTACAAAGACACAGCGTATTTTTATACTCTTCTGCATGATCTGCGGTCAAGGGGCGCGAATGTGGTCGAAAACCGCGGGCCGTTGAGTTTAACGTTGTTGAAGAGTTACACTATCGTGATGATTACCGAGGGTTCAGGTACATTTACTGCCGGCGAGTTGGCTGATTTGCAGACCTGGGTCGGCAACGGGGGCGGACTGCTGATTGAAGGTGATTCATTTGGCGGGAACTTTGCAAATCTTCCGGTTCCCTACGGCATTCAGTATACCGGTCCAGCCGGATATGGCAGGTATACCACGGCGATCGTCTCCCATCCGGTGACACGAGGCTGCGATTCTATTTATATCCCCTATCACGTAGTATGTGTGACGGTGACAGACTCTGCACAAATCATCGTGACCGAGGTTGCCTCGCGCGGTCATGTGGCCGTTTCGTCGTACAAGGTCGGACGGGTCGCGGTGGTCGCAGGCGATGATTTTTACAATTATAACATTCTGTATGGTGATAATCGCCTGATGGGGAATAATGCCATTGACTGGCTGGCAGCCGGATGCAAATGGCTGTCCGTTACACCGGGTGCAGGAACTCTTCCCTCCGGTATGTCGGAAGATATCGCGGTGACGCTGGACGCTGCCCAATTGCCCCCTGCGGATTATCGTACTGAAATCGTCTTGAACAATAACGATCCGGCCCAGAACCCGAAAACCGTTCCGGTACACCTGCAGGTGTTCGGAAAACCCCGCATAGCCGCAATCCCCGAAAGTCTTCAGTTCACTCCGACATTTATCCAGAGCGCTTCGATTGATTCGATCGTTATCAAGAATGCCGGATCGGTGACACTCCATGTCAGCAGAATCACTTCCAGCACCGCTGAATTTCTTCCGAACCTGACGTTTGCCACCATTAACCCTCATAGCGGACAGGTTCTTCTCGTCATGTTCACTCCCCCGGATACCGGGCTTTATGATGGACTCATCACAATAACCAGCAACGACTCCTCGAACCCGGTATTCACGGTTCCGGTGAGGGGAAAAGGTGTCTTTCCGCCGGTTATTACAGCCGTTCCCGAATCTTTATCGGTTTTCATGAGCGTCAACGACAGTGCGACCCAGACGCTGACAATTGGAAACGCAGGACTCGGGGACCTCGCGTTCAATATCGGGATCAGGCCGATGACGACAGGTGGATTGCAATCCCTGACTGTGTCATCACAGGTTCAAAACAAGCCTCTTGCCGAATTTCTTTCTCCGGGGAAGGCCTCCTTTGATGAAATGTCGAAAATACTTGAGGCGGGCAGCGTGAAGGGCTTGGGATTCAAAGCCGCAGTTCTCAGGAGTCCTGGCACGTCCTCCACATTGGCAAAGATGGTTTGGGATACCTTGAGCGCGAAATGGCCTCTGTTTGGCACCATTCCGATTTCCATCGATTATACGGCGTTGGGCAAGCAAAACATTACCTACGCCGATCTGGAAAATAGCGGAGCTGACGTGCTGATCATCTCCGATGCATATTCCGGTTCGTATGGCTATGTGTACTCGACCTCAGAGTGGGCTGCTATTAAGCAGTACACCAATGAGGGACACGGATTGGTCGTAACGTCCGGATCGCTGGATTCTTATTATGCTTTGAACAATGTCGCCCACCTTGCACCGTTACTCGGCCTCGACTCGACATTGTACTATGTGTGGTCGGTCTCCGCCAAAAGCATGAATTTCGCCGTTCCGGATCATCCTCTTCTTCAACACATGTCCCAGCCTTATCAGCCGGGGAACCCCAACACGGCCACACCTTCTCAGAGCTATGGCTGGAGACGCGCTCTCCATGGCGGCGAAGTGGTTGCCATTTCTTCCGACAGCTCGACGGCAATCATCGCATATTCGAACAGAGTCTATATATCGAATATTCCGGAAATTTACTCCAACCAGTCCGATTTTCAACTTCTGTACAATGCGCTAACCTGGAGTGCAACAGGAGCAGCCAATTGGCTCACCGCAAATCCGATAAGCGATACTGTACCTGCAGGAGGTGACCGACAAATCGAGATCAAGGAAACCCCGGCAAAGCTCGACGGCGGTGACTACTATGCTAAACTCGTTATCTCGAGCAATGATCCCACCCACAATCCGGTCTCTATTCCGGTCCACCTGCATCTGACCGGAATACCCCATATCGTCTCGATACCTGATAGCGTGAATATGGGGATTGTGTTCACCAATCACCATCAGAGCGACACGGTGCTGATACAAAATATCGGATCGGATACGCTTTTTGTCACCCGGATCAGTTTGGATAATCCCGTTTTTACCTGCACCCCGGCCTCGTTCATGACCCCACCCCACCAGTCACAACAGGTGGTCATCCTCTACTCTCCTACGGATACCGGCCGTTCGACCGGAACCGTCACGATCACGAGC
>JAWOKN010000108.1:0-11670 GCA_033854175.1 Bacteroidota bacterium
GCAACTTCAAAAGTGACAGTGCGACAGTGCCACAGGTTGTAAACAAGGCCGGAGTTGCCGTGACACTCGCCTCGGGCCTGAATCCATCGGCGTTCGGGCAGAACGTGACATTTACGGCCCATGTGGACAATGCCACGCAGACGCCGACTGGTAGCGTAAAATTCTATGATGGGGCAGCATTGCTGGGTACAATATCCTTGACAGGAGATAGTGCACAGTTAAGTACCACGGTTTTAGCTGCCGGATCACACACAATAAAATCTGTCTATAGCGGCGATGGTAATTTCAGGAGCGACAGTACAAGCCTTGTCCAAATAGTTGCTCAGACTGGCGGAACGGTCACGCTGAAGTCAAGCCTGAATCCTTCAACATTTGGTCAAAACGTGATATTGACCGCCCATGTTGATAACGCAACGCAGACTCCAACCGGTAGTGTTACCTTCTATGATGGCAGCACAATGATCATTACGGAAGTCCTCGTTGGTGATAGTGCACAGGTGAACACCTCAGCCCTGACAACCGGCTCACATTCCATCAAAGCTGTCTATAGTGGCGACAATAACTTCAGAAGCGACAGTACATTCTTGGTTCAGGTCGTAAACCAGGCCGGTGTGACAGTGTCGTTGAAATCGAGTTTGAATCCCTCGCTATTCGAGCAGTTGGTGGAGTTTACTGTGCATGTGGACAACGCTGTTCAGGTTCCGACCGGCAATGTTACCTTCTATGACGGGACAGTATCACTCGGCACGGTGTCTCTGGCAGGCGACAGCGCACAGATCGGCAAGTCGGATCTGAGTGCAGGATCGCATACGATAAAGGTGGTGTACAGCGGTGACAGCAATTTCCGGAGCGACAGTGCATCACTGCTCCAGGTTGTCAATCAGACCGGAACGACAATGACATTGAGGTCCAGCCTGAATCCGTCGATATTTGAACAGAGTGTTACATTTACCGTGCATGTGGATAACTCTGTACATACGCCCACAGGAAGTGTATCATTTTACGACGGAACAATTTCGCTGGGAACTGTTGCCCTGACCGGAGATAGTGCCCGGATGAGTCGATCCAATCTGACAGCAGGATCCCATACGATGAAGGTTGTCTACAGCGGTGATAATGATTTCAAAAGCGACAGTATGCAACTTGTCCAGGTTGTGAATCAGGCGAGTCCTGTGGTAACCCTCACATCAAGTCTCAATCCGTCGAAATTTGAACAACATGTAATCTTTACCGCGCACGTCGATAACTCTGCGGAAGTACCAACCGGATCCGTTACCTTCTACGACGGAACAACCTCCCTCGGAACTGTTTCTCTGACCGGAGACAGTGCTCAGATGGGCAAATCGGATCTGAGTGTCGGATCGCATACGGTGAAGGTGGTCTACAGCGGTGATGGTAATTTCAGGAGTGACAGCTCAACCGTCGTTCAGGTGGTGAATCAGACAGGTGTCACCGTAACGTTAAAATCAAACCTGAATCCCTCGGTTTACGGCCAGGAAGTAACCTTTACAATGAACGTCACCAATTCAATCAACACCCCAACCGGATCCGTGACATTTTACGACGGGTCAAATCCGCTAGGGTCTCTGAGTCTGAGCGGTGACAGCGCCAAATTAACGACATCCGCGTTGACGGCGGGGTCACATGCGATTAAAGCTGTCTACAGTGGGGATGGGAATTTCATTCCTGATAGTTCGACGCTGACACAGAGTGTATCGAAAGCGACCATACTGAGCATTCTGACATCGGCGCTGAATCCCTCCCTCTATGGCCAAACTGTTGCGTTTCATGACAGTGTTTCAGACCCCCCCTCGGGAACGCTGTTCCTCTATCTGGATGGACTGAAAATTGATTCCACGAGCATCAGCGGAAGTGGCACGATCACCTTCTCGCGTTCCGACCTTACGATCGGTACCCATGCTGTGTGGACGTTCTACTCAGGTAATAGTGATTATGATACGGGGAGTTCAAATGTCGTGAATCAGGTCGTCAACCCGGATACATTTGTCATTACGAGTACCGCCGGCCCGCACGGTTCGATTTCTCCCTCCGGATCGGTGAAGCTTGCGCGTGGTTCCGACCAGAAATTTACCGTCACCCCCGACTCGGGGTACTTAATAGCTGAGGTTGTCGTTGACACGGCCCATATGGGTGCTGTTAGTGAATACACCTTCAGCCAGGTGACGGCGAATCACACCATCAGCGCGACATTCAGTCAGATCCCAAATCCCGTTCCGGTACTTTCGGCACTTGTGCCACCGAACGGTTACCGGAATGATTCGCTGACGGTACATTTCCTGGGACGTCATTTTATCAACGGGGCGAGTTCCGTTCATGCGGGTGCAGGACTTTCGGTCTATTCGCTCCTTGTAGTGTCGGATTCAGAGCTGGTTGCGGGGCTCGCGGTTGCCTCGGATGCATCGCCGGGTCCCCGGAGTGTCTATGTCATGAATGCGGCTCCGGGTGGGGGGAACTCCGATACGCTGCAGTTCTCGGTTTTGAATCATGCACCGGCGGCACCTGTGCTCATTGCGCCTGCAAATCTGGATACGGTGTTCGCCGATATTGTGGGTCCCACCCTGAATTTCACCTGGCATCGCTCCGTGGATGCAGATGGTATGGATACGGTACGATACACCATCAGCCTCAGGGGACCTGGTCTGGACACAACGGTGACAAACCTGACGGATACTCTCATCGAGTGGACAGTCGTGAGCCGGCTGGAAATAGGAGGATCGTACTCCTGGACGGTTGTTGCGAACGATGGATTCGTGAATGTCGCCGCTGTTGATTCAAATCATTTCTTTGTCGCGAGGAAAACATCCGTCGATGATCCTGAGGCGGCAGTTCCAAAAGTGTATGCACTGCGGCAAAACTACCCCAATCCGTTCAATCCCTCAACCATCATTCGCTTTGAATTGCCACGGCCATCGGTTGTATCGCTTGTCGTTTATAACGTGCTGGGCCAGGAGGTGGCAACCCTCGTCGACAGGCAGATGACTGATGCCGGATACCGGGAAGTGCGCTTCGATGCCGTGAATTTCCCCTCCGGTATATATTTCTACAGAATAACGGCCCAGGCATCCAAGGTAGAGGTCTACGAGAGTGTGAGAAAAATGATCCTTGTCAAGTGATCCACAGACCGCCGGATGCGGGCGACGATAACCGGACAGCTTCTGAACATGAAGCTGTCCGGCTGTTCCAACGATGCCGTTGACAACGGGGGAAGATGTTGTCATGTCCGTATTGTTCTGTATCTTTGATTGATGTGTTCCCACACCTGTTGCGCGTATAATCCCTTCAGCAAAAAAGGATGGTTTCTTTGCTCGATTCATGCCGTAGAAGCGGGAAGGTTAGGCCACTCGTTTTCTCGATGCGGCGGGACGATCGCATACGGACTAGCGCAGGTGAATCAGGATCACCTCGGAGGGTGTCCACAAGTTCGTTGACACCCGAGTGTTCCCGGAGTTTGCATCAAACCGTTCGTCGTATTGATGACGCGTTTGAAGGGAGGATCAAGACGATCAAATTCGCCGATACTCTCCGCATGCACGGTACCGTACATCTGGGCGATATTGCCTTATGGCAGCCACATCCGGGTGTTGTTCCCAAAACGATTATCCCGTCGATATATGCGGTTGCCGATGTGCCGGACGCTTATGTACTCTGTCAGAACTATCCTCATCAGTTCAATCCATCCACAACCATTTTTAATCTGCGGTATCCGTCTGTTGTGACGATCAAGATTTTCAACATACTCTGTCAGGAAGTGGCGACTCTCCTCAGTGGTGCACTCTTGAATGAAGGTAAACAGGGGATACAGTTTAACGGTTCGGGGTATGCATCGGGGGTTTGAATTTATCAGCGTAACACCCTCAATTCCGTGGAATGATAATGCCGGTGTGGGGGCTGAAAGGAGAGATTGATGGGTGTGTTTTTCTAGAGACCGGCTTTCCAATGGTCAGCATGCATGTTGCTTAAAACACCGATTTCCCTTACATTATGCACCATGAAGAGTCGATGAAACTTCACCAAGGTCTTCAATAATCGATGTAAATCAACTTACAGATTTTTTTTGAGGGTCATTCCATGAACATCAAATTGTTTCTCATCCCCTTCGTCCTCCTCGTCTTCTTTTGCAGCCAACTATTGGCCCTGCAAGAAGCGAGATTCATGCAGTATCCCGACATTCATAACAATATCATCGTTTTCACCTACCAGGGGGATCTCTGGGAGGTTGATGTCGCCGGAGGGATTGCCAGCAGGTTGACGAGTTTCCCCGGCAATGAGTATTCCGCGAAAATATCCCCCGACGGTCAATGGATTGCCTTTACCGGTACCTATGATGGCTCGACGAATGCGTATGTCATGCCTTCGACGGGAGGGGAGCCGAAGCGAATAACGTTCCTCCCGGGTTCCGTGCAGACTGTTGCCTGGACACCCGACAGCAAACGTGTTGTTGTCCGTTCGTATTATGAAAATTACATCGGTCGTGATCCCAATCTCTATTTTGTAGACCGTGATGGATCTTCACCAGTACCCTTTCCCATCGACCGTGGGCGTCTGTGCAGTTTTTCCCCGGATGGTTCAAAGATCCTTTATCAGCGGCGCGGTGATGAAGAGTATAACCGCAAGCGTTATCATGGTGGCGATTATCCCGATATCTGGATGTACAATTTTACGACGAACGCCTTCACGCAGATTACGACATTTGTGGGAAAGAATGCATACCCGATGTGGGTGGGGAACGCGATGTACTATGTCTCCGACCAGACGAACGATGTCTCGAATCTCCACAAGCTCGATCTCGCTACAAAGACGATCACACCGGTCACGAGTTTCAGCGATGTCGACGTGATGATGCCCTCCTCGGACGGGACACATATCGTGTTCCTCCACGACGGCTATCTGCATCTTTTCGATATCAGCGCGGGTACGGATAAAACGCTTTCCGTTCAGGTTTCGACCGACAATTGGGCGACGCGTCCCAGGGTCATCAATCCCAAAGATTACATTCACTGGATGGATATCGCGAACAACGGCAAGTCGGTTGTTCTGGAGGCGCGGGGAGACGTCTTTGCCGATCAGCCGGAGAGGAATTCGATGAAAAACCTCTCCAGCTCCCCCGGTACAAGGGAAATGTATCCGCAGATATCCCCCGATGGCAAATCTGTCGCATTCTTCTCCGATAAATCGGGAGAATATGAGCTTTACGTCCAGCCGATTGAAGGGGGTGCCTGGGAACAGCTTACGACCGTACTCGACCGTACAAACTACCATCTTCTCTGGTCTCCCGACGGGAGGAAGATTCTCTTCGGAAACAAGGATTTCTCGATTTTTTACGTCGATGTTGCGACAAAAAAGCTCGTTAAGGTCGACCAGTCGAATCAGATGAAAAATGATGAGTTTTACTGGGAGGTGAGTGATTATAACTGGTCTCCCGACAGCAAGTGGATATGCTACAGTCTCGTGCAGTACAACCGCAACAGTAAGATTTTCATTTATAATCTCGAAACGGGGAAGAAATATCCTGTCACGGACGATTTCTTCGACAATATCAATCCCTGTTTTGATGCAGACGGCGAATATCTCTACTACCTGTCAAGCAGGAATTTTGACGTGCAGATGGATTTCTACGAGGACAATCACATCATCTCCGCACCGCAGAATATCATGGTCGTCCAGTTGAAGGAAAACGAACGCCCGCCGTTCGCCGACACGACAACGGGTACGAAACCGAAGCACGGATCGTTTTCGATTGATGTCGAGGGATTGCAGCAGCGGAGCTATCCTGTGCCGGATCTGGCCGGGAATTACTTTTACCTCAAAGCCGGCAAGGGGAAAATCATCTGGGCATCTGTGGACCATTTTACGGAATCGGAATACGAGGAAATCTTCAGGCCGGGGGGATCGACAAAATGGGATTTACACCTCTACGACATCGGAGATAGGAAGGAAACCATACTCACCGACAAGATCCGGGATTGCCGTGTTTCCTCAAACGGCGAACACCTGATCATCTCGAGCGGTTCTGACTACTATGTCACGACTCCGGAAAAAGCGTTCCAGACGAAATCGACGGGAACCAAGCTCTCCCTTACCGGGATGGTGTACACGGTCGAGCCCCGGAAGGAATGGCTTCAGATCTTCAATGATACATGGCGGTGGTACAGGGATTTCTTCTACGATGCTGCCATGGTCGGTAAGGATTGGAAAGCCCTGGGTGAACGCTATCGTGCGTACATTCCACAGATCAATTCGCGGGAGGAGCTCAACTGGGTGATGCTGCAGCTTGTCGGCGAACTTGCAACCTCACACACCTATATCGGCGGGGGAGACATGGGATCTGCCCCATCCTCTTCATCCCCCGTATTTACCGGCTGGCTTGGAGCTGATCTGACGCCTGACAAGAAGAGCGGGTATTACAAGTTTGAGTCCATTTATGGCCCGACGGAATATCATGCAAAGATCACCGGGCCACTTTCCCGGCCCGATATCAATATCAAGGCGGGAGATTATCTCATCGCGATCGACGGGGTCCGGATAACAGTGCCGGAGGATTACAACAAATACCTGCAGGTGACGGCGGGACAAAAGGTCCGTCTGACGGTAAACTCCACCCCCTCGCCCAATGGTGCGCGGACCTATGAGGTGGAGCCGATCAGAAACGACCAGATCCTGCGGTACGCACACTGGCTGAAAAATAAAATCGACTATGTCCTGGCCAAGAGCAACAATAAGGTCGGATACATGCACATCAACGCCATGGGCGCAGGAGGTATCGGCGAGTTCGATAAATTCTGGCGTGCGTTTAGGTACAGGGATGCTCTCATTATCGATGTGCGGCGAAACAGCGGAGGGTGGACGGAATATTTCCTGATTGACAAACTCGAACGAAAAATGGTTGCCCAGAATGTCCTCCGGAACATGGTGCCGTTCAGATATCCCGGCAGTACGGCCGTCGGTAATTATGTCGCGATATCGAATGAGAACAATGGTTCGGACGGCGAGGCGTTCCTCGAACATTTTAAGGCACGGAAACTCGGTACCGTTGTGGGCGTTCCCTCATGGGGCGGTCTGGTCGGTATCCTGAATACCCAACTGACGGTCGATAACGGAAGGGTGGATCAGTCGAACAATGCTTTTTACAACGCCGAGGGAAAATGGCTCGTGGAAAACCATGGTGCCGATCCAGACATCGTCATTGATAACGATCCCGCCAGTGTGATGGCCGGAAAGGATCCTCAGCTCGACAAAGCGATTGAGACAGCCCTGATGAAAGCCAAGGAGAATCCCTTCAACTTTCCACCGGTTCCGCACTATCCGAAACGGTGATCGTCCATTCCGGCAAAGGTGGCAAAGGGATCAAGAAGCATGTGTGTGTGAATGGGGTCCGTTCCGGCCAGTGCGACCTTTCCTCAACTTGCAGGGAGGAGAATGACCTTTATGCCCGGACTTGTGATGGATGCAACAGAGTATTCCATCGCGTTGGCGTATATTGTGAAGGGTGAGAAATGTGCATGATTTTCAGGCTTCGTCTGCCGGCGGATTTGCGTGTACCCTGCGGGTATCCTGAAGAACGGAAATACATGGACAGGATATTGATGATCAGCGAAACTCTACATGATTGAAGTTATTGATAATATCAATGCGCTGCGGCAGATGGAAGAGGAGTGGTGTGGTGTGGCACAGTCGACCGGAAATCCCCTGCTTCAGTTTGAGTGGTTTTTCACATGTGCGGAGGCGTTCTCTCCGGATGAGAAACTCCACATTGTGCTGAACCGGAGCGGCGGGAAAATCAATGCGATTGCGCCCCTGGCGCAGGTGAAGGGACCAGGAGGCAGCAATCTGGATGTCCTCGGTGCCAAGATTCTTTGCGAACCGACGGGATTCATCTATACGGAAGAAGGCGGGTTGCGTGAACTCATCGCCTATATCGTGCGCATGCGGAGACCGACGTATTTCCGGAGATTCGATCTTGATGCAAAAGCCTCCGCGATGCTGATTGAACAGTCAAAGGCCCGTCTACATTTTAGCAAGGAATCAGCCTCACCGTGGATTCCGATTGACAAATCCTGGGCCGAATATGAGAAGAAAATGTCTTCACGCGACCGGTATACCATCCGGCGGTGCCGTAAACGCGCCGAGGAGCGGGGAAAGGTCGAGATTGAGGTGACTTCCCCTGCGGTGCAGGATGTTCCCCGCCTTATGGAGGAGGTCTTCAGGGTGGAATCTCTGAGCTGGAAGGAACGAGCCGGAACGGGGATGAAAATGGGCACGAACCTCGGTCGCTTCTTTTATAATTACGCCTTGACGGCAGCATCGAAAAATATGCTGAGGATATCGTTCATGCGCATAAATTCCCATGTCATAGCGTTTCAGTTTTCGGTGGTCTATGCCAACCGCATCTGGGTGTTGAAAATTGGTTTCGATGAATCGTTTGCTCATTGCTCGCCGGGAACACTACTGATGCATGAAACGATCCGCTATGCTTTTGACCGGAACCTTGAGGCTTACGAACTTCTCGGCACTGATGAGCCGTGGCTTCATATGTGGGCAAAAGATGTACGCCACTTCATGAGCATTCACGTCTATCCGGTCTCCGCCGGTGGGATGATCAATCTCTTGAGTGATGCATCCGTTTATATCTTCAGGAGAATACCATCCGCGAAGGATGTTCGTGGTGTGCTCTCAAAGAAGGCCTGAAGAAGGGTAACGGAACACCGGCCTTTATCGGCAGCTTCCGGAGTGTGAATATGATCCTTCGAATTATGTTGGAAAACTTCCTCCTCCCAGGCAACAAGTAACTCCCCCACCTTACGCTTCAACTCTCTATAGGCTCCTTACGGTTTCCTGAATACCGGTTGAAGCCTCGATATATTCCCCCCCGATGGTCCGTCATTTTTCAATGATTAGGCCGGTTTTCTTTAACGATTTCGTAATGTTTCCTTAATCGGTTGATAATATCTGCAGAGTATCTTTGTACCGTACCAAGGGAGAGAGATGTTGTCCTGGAGGTCAGGAGAGAAGGGTAACGGGTTGTATCACGTCGGAATTCATGCTGATAATGAACGAAATCAATCAACGATAAAGGAACACTAGATGGAAAGATGTTTGCGGTTTCTTGTTCTACTCTTCATAAGTTTTCAGGGATTGGTGGTGGCGCAGGAAAATTCTGATCAGCCGAAGGACCATTTCAGCGGCCTGATGTTCGGCGACTTTTTTTACAATGTCGCCAGGGACAGTTCATTTCTCGGTTCGAAAGCCCCGCAAAAAACTACATTATCAGGATCAAAGGATCAGCAAGGTTTTCAGTTCCGCAGGATATACTTTACATGGGATCACGATATTTCTGGCAGGTTTACATCGAGATTCCGATTGGAAGCGGATCAAACGGCCCTGACCACGGGTACAAGTTCAACGGTTTTGACATCCACAGGCACCTCGAGTGTCGGAGCATACCAGGGAAAGATAACGGTTTATGTCAAGGACGCCTTTCTCAAGTGGAAAAATCTCTTTGAGGGGAGCGATCTCATCTTTGGCATCCAGCCAACAACCGCATACGACATTTCAGAAACCTGGTGGGGGTACCGGTCTCTCGAGAAAACAATTCAGGATCTCCACTCCATCATCCCGTCACGCGACTTCGGGCTCGCGCTGAGGGGTAAAGTTACAGGGGATGGTCTGTTGAATTATTGGGCGATGGTCGCCAACGGAGACGGTAATTCTCCGGCATCGAGCAAGTTCAAGCGGTACTCACTCAACCTCCAGGTGAAACCCGACAATAACTGGCAGGCGACCCTGAACGGTGATTACCGGGCGCAGGCGAGCGTAAATGACCCCACAAGTACATCGGTCCCAAAAGCAACTGAATCGCACGATATTCTTACCGGTTCGGTCTTTGTAGGATATAGAGAAACCAACAAGTATTCGTTTGGTGTCGAAGGATTCCTGCAGTCAACCATGCATGATATCGCCGATTCAGCGAACCTCCCCGCCAGGAAAAGCAGAAGCGCGATGGGCATTTCCGTCTGGGGATCGGTTAATCTGCAGGACGATATCGCCCTTGTCGCGCGGTATGATTACTTTGATCCGAATACCGACGGTTATTTCAAGGGTGATTCCAGAAACTACATCATTGGCGGGCTCGACTGGAAACCGGACAAAAATGTTTCGATCATGCCAAACGTCCAGATTGAAACCTATGAATCTCTTCCGAACGGATATTCGTACGAGACATCCGTAACTGGTAGAATCACGTTTTACTATGTTTTCCTGTAGGCCTCATCGAGTGAGGTTATTCAGACATATCCCATATAAGGAGTTCAGAAAGATGAAGAAAATATTCAATAATCTTGTTTTTGGTGTTGCACTCTTCATGCTGACAGGAGGAGTGGCCTCCGCACAGATGAAGCTCAACGGGGCAGGCGCGACGTTCCCTTACGTTATTTATTCGAAATGGTTCGATCTGTACCATCAGAACACGGGGATCGAGTTTAACTATCAGTCGATCGGCAGCGGAGGGGGAATCAAACAGGTCATTGAGGGAACCGTCGATTTCGGTGCTTCTGATGCACCCATGACCGATGACCAGATTCAACAGGTGAAGGATAAACAATCATCGGAAATACTGCATATCCCAACGGTGATGGGCGCTGTTGTCGTAACATACAATATCAGCGGTGTTTCCGGCGGGCTGAAGCTCTCACAGGATGCACTTGCAGGTATCTATCTTGGGGAAATAACCAAATGGAACGACCCAAAAATCACCGGTATAAATCCTGACAAGGCTTTGCCTGACCAGCAAATTATCGTCATTCACCGGTCTGACGGGAGCGGAACGACAAATATTTTCACAGACTATCTTTCAAAAATCAGCCAAAGCTGGGTCACGAAGGTCGGTAAAGGGACATCGGTAAACTGGCCGGTCGGTCTGGGCGGCAAGGGGAACGAAGGGGTCGCGGGAATGGTGAAGCAATCTGATGGTTCTGTTGGATATGTGGAGCTCGCGTATGCGGTAAAGAATAATCTCCCGTACGCCTTGCTGCAGAATAAGTCCGGAAATTATGTCGAAGCGACGTTCGACGCCGTGTCAGCCGCAGCTGCCGGTGCCGTAAAATCCATGCCGGCGGATTTACGCGTTTCGATCACGAACGCTGACGGGAAGAATGCCTATCCGATTTCGGGCTTTACGTGGTTGTTGATCTATAAGAACATGAAAGATCCCGAGAAAGCCGGGGCCATCAGGAAATTTCTCTCCTGGGCGATGAAGGAGGGTCAGGGGTACGCGAAAGATCTCTATTATGCTCCATTGCCCAAGGAAGTCGTCCGTCTGTGCGATAAAAAGATCGAGATGATTGCAAGCAAGTAGAACCCAGTTGACACATACGCAATCCGATATACGATCCACCGCTTTCAACGAGCGTCATGGAGAGCCGAAGTCCGGTTCTCCATCGTCATTTTCACGGGTGTCTTCCCGCAAGGGGGGGAAAAACACCGGCGATGCTGTTTTTAAGAACCTGACGCTTTTCTTTGCGTTCCTAGTTTTTCTGTTTGTGTTTCTGATGGCGTACGAAATGTACCGGGGATCGCGGCTTTCCGTTGACAAATTCGGATTGGGTTTCCTTGCCGGGACAGAGTGGGATCCGGTGGCCGATCAGTTCGGAGCGT
>JAWOKN010000109.1:0-17673 GCA_033854175.1 Bacteroidota bacterium
ACCCGTTCCTGAGCTTCGGTCGTGGAGGCTCCGAGGTGGGGAGTGGCGACGACCCTCGGATGGGACACAAGTGCTGAATTTCCGGGGGGTTCGTGCTCATAAACGTCGAGGGCGGCGCCTGCGACCCTGCCGCTTTCGATGGCTTCCAGAAGGTCGTGTTCATTCACGATCCCCCCGCGGGCGCAGTTAATAATCCGGACGCCCGGTTTGCACCTGGAGAATGATTCCCTGTTCAGGAGACCCCGGGTTTCCTTTATGAGGGGTGCATGGATGGTAATATAGTCGGAGGCGGCCAGGAGTTCATGCAGGTCGACAGGCTCGGCGTCATGCCGGCGGATATGTTCCTGCGGTTGTGCGGGATCGAAAGCGAGAATTCTCATACCGAACGAGCGGCATCTCTTGGCGACCTCGCTCCCGATTTTTCCGAATCCGATTATGCCGAGGACCTTGGCGTGCAGTTCCGACCCCACGAAGAGCTCCCGGTCCCAGTGCCCCGCCTTCATGCTCTGGTCGGCCTGAGGGATATTGCGTGTCAGGGCGAGCATCATCGATATCGAATGTTCGGTTGCCGCGATGGTATTTCCGCCGGGAGTATTCATGACAATGACCCCCCGGCGGGTGGCGGCCTCGACATCGATGTTGTCGACACCCGCACCGGCCCGTCCGACGACTCGCAGCCTGCTCCCCTTTTCAATCACAGGTGCATCGACCTTCGTCTGGCTTCTGACAATGAGCCCGTCCGCATCGCCGATCGCGGCCAGGAGGCCATTGCGGTCAAGCCCCGGTTTATAGTCGACCGAAAATCCCTCCGATGTCAGTATCTCGATGCACTGCTGATCGACCTTTTCGGTGATGAGGATCTTCATCTGATCCTTCACGCCCTTACGATGAATGTGAAAGGAAGAAGCGTTGTGCGGCCTGTACGCCGGCGCCCGGTTGGAACTGAAAACCGCAGTCGTCGAGGGCGCGCTCGATCGCGGCAAGGCATCCAAGGATATCAAAATCGTCGTAATATCCGAGATGGGAGATCCGGAAGATTTTACCCCTGAATTCCCCCTGTCCGCCGGCCACGGTGACGCCATAAGTATTTTTCAGGGCCGAGTTGAATTTCTTCCAGTCCACCCCTTTGGGGAGGCGGACCGGTGTGACGGCAAAGGAGGGGTATCGGGAGAAGAGTTCCATGCCGAGCGCCTCGATGCCCGCACGGCATGCATAGGCGAGCCGTTGATGCCTCGCCCAGACATTTTCAATCCCCTGGTTCCGGATCATCGCGAGGGCGGCATCGAGGCCGATAACCAGTGATGCCGCGGGCGTCCAGGGTGTATCGTCTTCCCTGTACATTCTCAGCGCCTCGGAGAGGTCGAAGTAAAATTTCGGCAGGGTCGAAGATTGGAGCATGCCCGTTGCGCGGTCGCTGAGAGCGACGAAGGCGAGGCCCGGGGGAATCATCAAACCTTTCTGGGATCCGGTCACGCAGGCATCGATCCCCCACTCGTCGAAACGCAATTCATGGGCTCCCACGGCTGTGATGGCATCCACGCAGACCAGAGCCCTTGAATTCTCCCGGATAATCCTGGCCAGTGAGTGGACGTCGGTAGCGGCGCCGGTTGAGGTTTCGCTCTGCGTGAGGTAGACGGCCCTGGCATGGGGATTTTTTTCCAGCTGGAGCCGGATCTGTTCGGGTGTCGGTGCGTCCCCCCAGTTCAGTTTAATCTCGACGACCTTCAGACCAAACCGTTCCGGCATTTTGACCCACCGTTCACCGAACTTACCCCCGTTAACCGAGATGATGGTATCGCCGGGGGAAAAGAGGCTGACGAAGGTCGATTCCATGCCGCCGGTTCCGGAGCAGGTCAGGGTCAGGACGGGCCGGGTGGTCTGGAAGAGGTACTGCAGGTTTTTGTTCACGCGGGAAAAGATCTCGCGAAACTCCGGGCTTCTGTGATGAAGAATCGGCTCTGCCATGCGCAGCATGACCGATTCGGGAACGGGTGTCGGGCCCGGTGTAAACAAGCGTCGTTTAAACATCGTACGTTCCTCCTTCCGGTAATGGGCGTAAGGATGCCGAAATTGCGGCAAGTTCAGGGAGAGGGTACATTCCGCTGATAAACAATTTTCCCGTTGACCATCGTAAGATCCGCTGTCGTCGAAAGAATTTCGGGCGGTGGGATCTTGAAAATATCCTTCGACAGGACCGTCAAATCGGCGAGCTTTCCTATTTCAAGTGTCCCCTTCATCTTTTCCTGAAACCCGCCATAGGCCGCCCACTGTGTATATGCGCGGACGGCTTCCTGTCGTGACATACACTCGTCCGGGTACCAGCCGCCTGGCGGATAACCGTACTGATCCATGCGCGTGATCGCGGCATAGATTCCCCAGAGGGGATTGATATTATCGTTGGGAAAGTCCGACCCGCCGATGATCACCGACCCGGTGCGCAGGATTGAACGCCAGGCATAGGCCGATCTGATCCGCTCGGGGCCGAGCCGTGCTTCCGCCCACGGCATATCGGAGGTGGCGTGTATGGGTTGCATGCTCGGGAGGACGCCGAGGGCCTTAAAGCGGCCGATATCCTCGGGAAGAAGCACCTGGGCATGTTCGATCCTCGGGCGAACATCGCCCGGGGGTTCGCTTTTCAGCACCTTTTCGTAGACGTCAAGGACAATATGGTTTGCCCGGTCCCCGATGGCATGTGTGCACGGCTGGAATCCGTGTTCGACGGCGCTTCTGATTTCCGGCTCGAGGAGGCTATCGTTCATGGTCAGGCCGCGGTTCCCCGGATCGTCGGAATACTCCTCGACGAGGGCGGCGCCGCGGGATCCGAGTGCGCCGTCCTCGTACATTTTCAGGGCTCTGATCGTCAACATCCCGTCTCCATAGCCGATGAGCGGGCCTCGTGTTTTCCATCTATCCCACGCGGGGCTCGGCCCACCGATGGCGGCATAGATCCTCAGCGGGAGGGAATCCTCGTCGGCCAGTTTCATATACACATCGACCCCGTTGGAGTCGATCCCCATATCGAACACTTCGGTAAGGCCATACTTCACGCACTCGCGTGCGGCGCGGATGATCGATTGTTCGATCTCCATTTTCGACGGCGGCGGGACCACGTTTTCGATGAGATCGCGCGCGTTATCGATGAATACGCCTGTCGGGGTGCCGTCGGCGTGTCGGATGATTTTTCCGCCGGGCGGATCGGCCGTTTTTCCCGAGACGCCGGCAAGTTCCATGGCCCGGGTATTGGTCCATATGGCATGCCCGTCGATCCGGATAAGGACGACCGGATTATCCGGGGATACCGAATCGAGCACGGCGGCGGTCGGGAAGGACTTTTCGGGCCACATATTCTGGTCCCATCCGCGGCCATAGACCCATTGTCCGCGCGGGGTCTCGAGGAGGCGTTCGTGCAGACGACGGGCTGCCTCCTGGGGTGAACTGACGCCGATGAGGATAACCGACTGCATCAGCTGGCCGAGGCCGTACATGTGGGCATGGCCGTCGATCAGGCCCGGGAGGACGGTCTTGCCGTGCAGATCGAGGGTCGGGGCTGAGGGGTACGAAGAGACAAGCTCCTGCGTGGTGCCGATTCCCACGATGCGGTTTCCCTCGATAGCGACGGCGGAGGCGACAGAATTATTCGCATCGAGCGTATAGATGGTTCCATTGACGAGCAGCATAGAGGCATAAGAACGTGATAGTGAGGTAGCAAGATAGTATGCAGAGACAGCGACCGCTGCAGCAAGTACGGCGAAGAGAAGTTTTTTCGTCATGAATGATTTCCGGTGGATGTCACGAATTCTCCGTGGAGCAATATATTGAATTTCGTTCCGAATTCCAATGAAACGGGGCCGGATTTTTGGAAATCACATCCGTTTTTTCTACGTTGGAAAAAGGCGAAAGGAGAACAGGCGGTGGCACACTACACATTTGAGCAGTTCATCGATATCACCCGGCGGTGCAGGAAGGAATGTCCGTGGGACCGGGAGCAGACGCACGGATCGATCCGTCACAGTCTGATCGAGGAAGCGTACGAGGTTGTCGAGTCGATCGATCACGCGAAGTGGGACGATCTGAAGAAGGAGCTCGGGGATTTGCTTCTCCACGTCGTCTTTCACGCGAACATAGCGGAGGAGTCTGGGGAATTCACGCTCGCCGATGTGATCGACGCGATCAGCAACAAACTGGTGTTCCGGCACCCGCACATATTCGGGTCGACGAAGGCCGAAAGTGCGGAGACGGTCAAGCAAAACTGGGAAAAGCTGAAATTTCTTGAAGGGCGGACGTCCCTGATGGACGGCGTGCCGAAGGATTTGCCCGCGCTCTTGCGTGCCCACCGCCTGCAGGACAAGGCCTCGCAGGTCGGATTCGACTGGGAGAAGAAGGAAGACGCCTGGCAGAAGGTGAATGAGGAAGTAGGGGAACTGCACACGGCGATCGACGGGGGTTCACAGGCGGAGGTTGAGGCGGAGTTCGGGGATCTGCTCTTCGCGCTCGTGAACTACTCGAGGTTCATCGATGTCAACCCGGAAAACGCTCTCAGGCGGACGGTGGATAAATTCATCCGGAGGTTTCAATACATCGAAGGGCAGCTCCGGGAATCGGGGAAAGACATCCACAACGTGACGCTTGCGGAGATGGATGCACTCTGGAACGAGGCAAAATCAAAATTGTAGTCCCTCCTTCTGCGGGAGGGGAATTCAGGTCTTATCCTCGGGGGGGGCCGACTTGCCGTTGGAGTTAAACTTGTCGTACGCGTCGATGATATCCTTGACCAGCTTATGGCGCACGACATCGCCGCGGTCAAAATAGCAGAAGCGTATTCCCTCCACACGCTGCAGGACCTCCTGAATCTGCACGAGGCCCGAGACAGTTTTGACGGGCAGGTCGATCTGGGTGATATCCCCGGTGATGATCGCCTTGGAATTTGCGCCGAGGCGGGTCAGGAACATCTTCATCTGCATTGATGACGCATTCTGGGCTTCATCGAGGATGACAAACGCGTTGTTGAGTGTTCTTCCGCGCATATAGGCAAGGGGGACGACTTCGATGACGCGGCGTTCGATATAGGTTTTCAGCTTATCGGGGGGGATCATATCGTCGAGCGCATCATAGAGGGGCCGGAGGTACGGATCGACCTTTTCCTTCAGGTCGCCGGGGAGAAAACCAAGGCTCTCGCCCGCCTCGACTGCCGGGCGTGCGAGGATGATCTTGACGATCTCACGGTTTTTGAGGGCTGCGACGGCCATGGCGACGGCGAGGTAGGTTTTTCCGGTTCCTGCGGGACCGATGGCGAAGACGATGTCGTTCTTGCGGATCTGGCGGATATATTCCTTCTGGCCCGGGGTTTTGGCGCGGATAATGCCGTTACGTGTTGAGAGAACGACGGTATCGAGTTCATCGGAGCTCATCCCGGCGGTCAGGGTTTTCGGGAGCGCCCCCTCCCCGTTGACCTTCACCAGGTCGATGATGGTATCGATGTCATTGACAGAGATCTCGCCGTTTTTGTCGAGAATATAGATGAGCTCACGGAAAATCTTTTCGAGTTGTTCGACCTGGAGCTGGTCTCCGCGGAGTGTGATATCGTTGCCTCTGACGGTGATATGCGCCTCGAACTTATCCTCCAGGGCATGAAGGTTTGCGTCATTCAGCCCGAGGAGCTGGAGCATATCGACCCCCTCGACATGCAATTTTTTTTCAGCCAAGGAAGTGGTTTTCTCCTTTCATCGTTGGGGAAAAAATAAACAGGCCCCTTGACGCTGTAAGCATCAAAGGGCCTTCGAAAAATTTTGACATGACGACCAATGTTTCGGCCGGTCCGACAATCCCTTCGTCCCTGGTTTACTGTCCCGCAGGGGCGGCAGCCTTCTTCCGGTAGTACCTGTTGGCGGCGGACTTTTCTTCCTTTGAGAGTTCCTTCCCTTCCGGGATCTTCAGGACCCACCTGGGATGAATAAGGTCGGGATCCTTGATCTTGTCGCGGTTCCCCTGCCAGATTTTCGGCCACATCCAGGCATTGTCATAGATATCCTTTTTCTTGGCGATATTCCAGAGGCAGTCGCGGTTTCTGGACCAGGTGCCCACGGTATAGGTTTTCTCCTTGGAGATACTCCCGATGAGGGCAGCGACCTTATCCTGGAGCGCATGGACGCGGTCGGCGTAGCGCGGGATCAGCGTCATTTTGTTTGTCGCCATTTCCTTCAGGCGGGACTGCATCTGCTGCAGTTCGTCGAGGTGTGTTGCCAGCTCGGCGTCGGGCATTTTCTGGAACTCGTCGACGCGTTTTTCCATATCTGACAATTCTTTTTCAAACGCCTCGGCGTCGGCGCGGGTGATCCCGAGCAGTGCATAGAGGGCATCCTCGCATGCGCGCAGGTCCGCATCAAGTTTCGAGGATTGTGCGGTAAGGGCAGTGTTCCCGCTGTCGAGTTTTG
The DNA here is from genome assembly GCA_033854175.1 of Bacteroidota bacterium. GTDB lineage: Bacteria > Bacteroidota > Ignavibacteria > UBA10030 > SZUA-254 > DATKPE01. The sequence goes on from JAWOKN010000109.1 coordinate 6,432, forward strand.
CAATCTGTGCGCTCAAGTCGGCGACACGGGCTTTCGCAGCCGTCATCTGGGCCTGCCATTCATCGCGGGACATTTTCTCCTGGCTGAGGAGAGGGGCGGAGATCACGAGGATCATGATCCCCACGGCGAGGAGAGCGAGTAGTGTCTTCATTTTCCACCCGTCGCTTTCTTGACCGCATCCTGGTCAGCCTGGCATTGCTGGAGCTTGCCATTTTTTTCCGCGATCTGTTTCTCGAGATTCGCATTCTCACCCTGTTTCGTTGCCACCTGATCTTCGAGCTTTCTGACCTGTGCCTGCAAATCCGATAGTTGTTTTAACTCATCTTCCGATGGTGAGCTTGAGCAGCCCGCCGCGAAGACGAGAGCCATCCCACTAAGAGCAACCATCACCAATGTTCTCCACTTTGACATTTGTGCTCTCCTAGATGTTTGATATCCGTTTATTATCGTGCGAATGACTAATGATAAGAAATTGATTAGCCATTGTCAAGAAAATCCCGAATTCCCGACCCCCTCCGGAGAGGCCTAGATCAGCCCTTTTTCGGCAAAGCTGGTATAATACTCCCCTGCGAGGATGATATGGTCGTGGACGGGAATGCCGATAATTTTCCCGGCATCGACCAGCTGGCGGGTGATCTGAACGTCCTCGTTGCTCGGTTCGGGATTGCCGCTCGGGTGGTTATGGAGGACAATGATGCCTGCCGCCGGTTCGGCGATCGCGACGCGGAAAACCTCGCGGGGGTGGACCAGGGAACAGTTCAGGATGCCGACGCTGATATCGACATCGCGCAGTAGGTGGTTTGCGTTATCCAGAAGGACGACCTTGAAAATTTCCTGCTGGAGATCCCGCACCAGGGGCTGATAGATCCGGGCGATATCCTGGGGTGACTGCACGGTAATTTTCTCCGCCTGCCGGCCCGCGGCCGTGCGGCGGCCGATTTCGAACACGGCCGCCAGGGCGATGGCCTTGGCCTCTCCGAGTCCCTTGAACTGCCGCAGATCCTGGACCGTTCTCGAGGCAAGATGATCGAGGGTTCTGAACTCCCTCAGGATGGTTTTAGCCAGATCCACGGCGGTGATTTTTCCGGCTCCGGAGCGGAGCAGAATGGCCAGCAATTCCGCGTCGGACACGGCATGTGCGCCGCGGTTCATGAATTTTTCCCGCGGGCGCTCCGCCTCGGGCCAATCGGTAATCTTCGAATGGTATGATGATGCCTCGCTGACTTTCTTTTGAATCTTTGACATGACAGCCTCCCTGGTGAGTGTTTATGGACCGCCGAGATCGGCGATTTTGTGAAGTTCTCCTTTCCGGTACTGCAGAAGATAAAGATTGGAATTCACCCGCCGGGGTGAAAAGGTGATCATGGAATGCAAGCCCCGGTATCCCCGGACGGCGCTCAGGTTCGCCTGGAGCGCCTCGCGTGTGGTTTGTCCGGATGACAGTCGGGAGAGGATCAAATGCATGACATCATATCCGATGAGGGTATATTTTGTCGGTTGTCTCTGAATGCGTCGCGTGATCTCCGCCCGATATTTCCTCACCGTGGCGCTCGTGTCATCCAGATAGGTGTCGGAGACAAAGAGAAGTCCGTCCAGAAGTTTCCGCTGGGCGTCCAGATGGTCCTTGTCATACCATTCATTGTTTCCGAGGAGGGCGCCCTTGATATTGAAGTACTCGAGCTGCGGGATCAAGATGCCGATTTCCTCGGCGTCATCGATCGCCAGATAGATGCCGTCGACCACGGCGGGGGTGTCGAAATTCTCGGCATCCTTGTCGTTACCGAAGACCGCCTGTCGGATTGCAAAACACTGATCTTTGAGGCTTGTCGTGCCTGCGGGAAACGACTGGCGCGCGATGATCTTGCCCCCCAGGATATTGACGGCATCGACAAATCCATCGCCCGATTTTCCCATCGGTTCGTTGGTGGTCAGGACGACAAAAGTCTTCATACCCAATCCACCCATGGCATAATCCGCCATGGCCCTGCCCCGGGTCTGATAGTCGGGGTTGATCTGAAAAACATACGGTCCCGATCCGGTCAACCCGTCGGTGGTGGCAGTTGGGGTAATGAGCGGCAGATGGTAGCGGTTTGCCAGCGGGGCCGCGTCGGTGACGAGCGAGCTGAACAAAGGGCCGATGACACAGAGCATGTCGGGCATCTGTGCCCATTCCTGGACCGTGCGGACCACGCGGCCGGAGTCCATCTCCACATCGCGGACATCGAGTGTGATTGCCGAGGATGGATCGACGCTGCCGGTATATTCCTTCAGTGCAAAGTCGATACCGTCGAGCATCTCGCCGGAGAGCTGCTGGAGGTTTTTCTGATCGGAGCCGGACATGAGGGGAAGCATCACACCGACACGGAAACGGGCATTGGGGCGAAATTCCCGCCGGACGCGGGTAAGCTGCGTCCTGTAGCGCGATGAGCTGTCGGAGGCCAGTCTTTCGGTGATCAGTTTCTGCGCCAGGTTATTGTCACCGGTTGACTGGTAATGGGAAACGAGCGCCAATGCGATCAGGTCCCTGATATCTTCATCCCCGCTCGACTTCATGAGTGAGGTTAACGACGGAGGATCCATCCTGTCGCGCATAAGAAAGGTCAGGAGTTGTTCCCCTCTCCGGATCAGGGAGGTATCGGTGGACATGGTGAGGACGCGGATAAAATGATCCGCAGCTTCCCGGGATTTCTGGAGCATCATATAATCGACTCCCAGCGTATAGTCGATATCGTCGGTGTAGGTTGTCGCCGGAAACCGGTCCTTGAGACTCAGAAGGATCGACAGGGAGCTGTCAAACCTGTCGAGTTCGATCAATGCCTTCGCCTCCATAAGGTACGCGGCGGTGGTCCGCTGGTGGATGACGGGAAACCGGATAAGAGAATCGAAGAGCGTTCTGGCGCCCGTATAGTTGGCGTTTTTAAAATCAAGGAGAGCCTGTTGAAAAATGCGTTCCGCCGCCGGATCATACCGCATCTGGTCTTCCGCGGGGGCATCCCCGGAAAAGCCCGTGTACGACCCCAGGAGAATCGAGATGATCACCGTGCAGAGGATACGCGATGAGGGGAGTCGGGTCATTCAGTGCACTGTTCCGTGTTGAAAGTGTTCGGAGGAACTCTCTCCCCGGACGTGTTCACCCCTGGCATCGCGGGGTGCCGGTGTTGCGGGAGAAGAGGTTGCATGAGCGAACGGACCGTTCACAGCCTGAATCCGGCGCAGAAGGCCCAGAGATTCCTCGGATGCGGGTGAAATCTCAAGCGCTTTCCGGACATAATGTTCAGCTTCGGTAAATCGCTTGAGATGGTAGAGAGCCTCACCGCAGAGACGCCAGTTCTCAGGAGGATCCGGATCAGTATCGACGGCGAGTGTGAGTTCCTCGTAGGCATGTTCCCAGTTTCCGAGGGCGGCGTAGGCGAGCCCGAGAAAATGGTGATTCGCCGAATGGTACAGATCGCGGCGGGTTTCACGGAGGAGGTGCCGGATTGCAGCGAGAGGATCGTTCATTTTCAAATACACTTCCCCCAGAAGTCCGTGTATCCTCGGAAAATCAGGCTGGAGCTCGATTGTCTGATGAAATTGTTCCGCGGCTGCCCTGTACTCTTTTTTCCCGAGAAGGGCCAGACCAAGGTTATAGTGAACATAGGGGATTTTCTTTGCTTCAATCTTCCTGAACCAGGTCAAGGCCTCATCGTACCGTGTCAGACGCAAATAGCATTCACCCAGTGTATAGATGAGCTCCTCGGCGCCGGGGAGTAACGTGAGGGCGCGCTCCAAGAGGTTGATTGCGGGGGAATACGACAGCATCTCGGTATAAACCGAGGAGAGATCCAGGTAACAGCGGAGTGACAGAGGATCGAGGGCAAGCACGCGTCGGTACAATTGCATCGCATGAAGAGATTTTTCTTCCTCACGATACATCCTGGCCTGATCAAACAGGAAGGCAATTTGTAGTTCTTTGGAGATCATCGGGCTGTATCAGCGTACAGCAACATAAGGAAAAGGCTGAAGATTTACAACCAAAAAACATTGACAATTCACGACAGACATCTGACCCCCGTCGCAAGTTCTATAATGGGCAACTTTCATGGTGATCCATCACACATCCATCAGGATGCGTTGCAGGATGAGGCTCTCCCCTGGCATTTCGCGCTCGAGGTGAGGAGTTCGGAGAAGACGTGGCGGATCATACAATCACGCCCGCAGCAACAGATACAAAAGCAGAGAAAAAGTGAAAGGTATGATCGACCGTTGCACCCTCCCACCGCGCAAACATCCCAGACAAATGCGACCGGGAAGCGTGTGGCGGCGCAGGACGCACGGACGTTCTTCCTCATGATATTCATTTATTCTACACTCGGGTGTTTACCGTCCATGAGACAAAAAAGTGTGGATTCAGTAGGGATATTGGTTTCGGAATAACCAGATATAATCCTCCATTTTTCTAATCCATTGACATTCATTGATTAAAAATATAATAAAATGTGCCTATATTTCCTTAAAAACGACAATTTCAAAAATAGTACTTGACATTTATATCGGACTGTTTTATCTTATATCCATCATGGTTAACTTCGTTCTTTAATATTTCGCTTCAACAAGGAGCGGCACTCCCATTGAGGGGTGTGAATGTGAAAACCCCAGCCACAACAGCTGGGGTTTTTTGTTATAACGCAGGTAATAGATGATTTCTTCTAAAAAGTCATCAAGCAGCTATCCACCTTTTCAATCACCAGTCTCAGCTATGATCCGTAGGCATGTACCTTCCGGTCAGCTGCATTTCCATCTTCACATGAACAAATCGCCTGAAATGATCATCGATCAGCTAAAAAATTACCGCAGTGGTTTTAACGTTTCGTGCCGACCCCGTGGGCTGGTAAAGACGGGAAATCTGTTGATTTCGATCCGCTGATTACGTATATTTGCTTTCGATGTTGGGCGATGTGCCCCTGCCGGAAACAATTTTCCCAGGTGAACGATTCGAAATCCCAATCGTTCTTCAGAAGTAGAGCATTCCATAGCGTGATATATCTCGAGTATGGCAGCAGTAAAACCTGCCTATAGGGTATGTCGGTCAAACGGAGGATGAGCGAATACGATTGCTCACATTTCAAGCTGAAGTGGCGGAACTGGCAGACGCGCTGGACTCAAAATCCAGTCCGGCTCACCCCGGGTGTGGGTTCAACTCCCACCTTCAGCACAAAATAAAGCATTTTTGTCCCTCCCCGCTATACACATCCCTCCGATTGCAATAAAATTCCAAAATGCCTGCCCCGGAAAGGACCGGCTATGTTCCTCAACAACCGTAAAAACGGTTCCATCTAATCCATTGTAATGACGATTATGGGAGGCGGAAGAGCGTATCCCACACGACGAGGGTGAAATCAGAGGCTAACGAGTACTTATTCAATTTCAAGCAATTATAACACGCAGGATCAAATCCACAGATCTCTCTGTGTGATTTCGGTGATCAGTATATCAGTTATTCACGGACAAACCGCTCTTCAGTGAGTACCTCCAGAATATTGATCGTGCTCACGTATCTTAAAGCCTTTCTTCCGGACATTAAGTTACAGCAGAGTTCTCCCCGGCAGATAATAGTTTACAGTCCAAAAGCAGTTCACTGGATTAATCATTTGGGCATGATTCTTTATAAACATCCTCGTCTTTTTAACGTATCATCTCAAGCGATTCTTCTTGATAGGCAGCATCTTCTTCACCTGCATAAATATCTTTGATGCACCAGAAGTGCTGCTGGCTTCCAATCGACGAAAAATATGTTATACGCTGTCTGCCGCGGGTTTGACTTTCTCATGTAAATGATAGTATATTGATAATAATAATCAGGACCCCTGGATGCCAATCATAAAACCAATATCCGATTTGAGAAACAAGGCACATACAATTTCGGAGCTTGCTCATAAATCCGGCGAACCCATCTTCATCACGAAAAACGGTGAAGGAGATATGGTAGTAATGTCGATGACCCAATACAGCAAAATCCAGCTCAAGCTCGATCTGTTCAGCAAGCTCACGGTTGCTCAAGCTCAACGGGCAAAAGGTGATAAGGGTCGAAGTCTGTCGGCGGTTATGAGAGACATCCACAGACAAATCCGTGAGTTGATCTAAGTATCATGTCAGACTCCTTCGAATTGCTGAGGACGATTTTTCGGAAATTGTCAGCTACATTTCAGCCGATCGCCCCTCAGCTGCCGAAGCCCTCGCAACAAAATTCGAGAAAAATCTAAAGCTGCTCTCTGCCAACCCAAATTTAGGTCGAGTCCCAAAAGAAGAGGAACTCGCTCGACTCCATTACCGATACCTGGTTGTTGAGAACTACCTTGTCTTTTATACCGCCGAGGGACAGACAATTTATGTCCATCGGATACTTCACGGTGCTCGAGACTATTTAACCTTGTTCTGACCATACCAGCGGCACACAGTGTATAACATCTCAGATTAGGTACCTTTTGTGTCCACTTTAAAATCAGGAAGTGGACAGTGGTGGACGGATTTCAGTTAACTTGCTCACTTGCAGAACATATATTTCAATCAACTCACTCACTTGTTCATTAACAAAATCAAGCGAGAATATTGCTACATTGAGGTGTCAAAGCGGTACGGGGGGAAAAGCGTGAAAATGCTGTTTCCGTATTGAAAAGTAGAAATCTGTGCGGACTCAAAATAAGGTCCGGCTCACCCCGGGTGCGGATTCAACTCCCACCTTCAGCACTTTAGATAACTGCAGGCTGTTAAAACAACATGATCGATCTGATCGGGGGGGGTTATTTAAACAAATTATCAATCACGCCTATTCTGTTAACCGGATCCACCGAGCAATAAATCATCTCCCTCCCGTCACTGGTTACACTAAGCCCTGACCAAATGGGAAACCTATCATTTAAATCTATATTCAGCTTTTCCTTCTTCCAATCAGGGAAGGAAACCCGGTACAAAGTTGTACCAACCAACTCATACAATCCATCATAACTGAAATTATAATCCTTGACCGGAATTGGTTTTGCGTTCTTTGGACCAATCCCGTCCCAATCTTCAATCTTGCACCAATAATCAACAGTTCCCCTGCCTACGGCGGCTTCATGCTGATCCTCAAAGACGACATATTTTCCGTTGCCTACAGTCATCGCCCAAATCGAATCTTCTGAAAACTTCTTTGAGGGCTGACCGTCGAGGAAAACCTTAAACGTATTAAATGTTTTCATGTCCTGCACGATGAGCGTGGCCGAATCAGACCAGGATGCACCCCCTCCGGCCGATACGAAGCGGGGTACATCGATCTTCGGCACATTGACGACATAGACCTTGAACTTTTTATACTGGTCATCGAAACCGCGGGCATAGTAAAAAATCCTTTTGCCATCAGGGGACCATGTCGGCCACCAGTGTTGATCATTCCCCGTCGTAATTTGACGCAGGTCAGACCCATCACGATTCAGGATAAAAACATGGTTAACGAGGGTACCGCCCAGGGTCATGATCACGACCGTGATATATTTCCCATCGGGGGAGATGCTCGGGCAAAAGAAGTACGGCTCACCGCCGATTTTGACCTCGGTTTTTTCTCCCGAACCGTCAAGCTTTGCCAGCCAGAGGTGACCGATACTTTTCATTTGCAGGAATGTGAATCTTCTGCCGTCTGCCGAGAGTCGCGGATAACCGACATTTGCCATCCCCCTGGTGATCTGGACCGGTGTACCTCCCGGGGCGGGCACCATCAGGAGATTCCGTTCCTCACCTTTCATTTCAGCATAGATGATCTGATCATTGATGGTCCAGCATAGGGGACCGATAATCTTTACCTTCGGAACGACAGTACGTTCATGATGAGAAGAAAGCTCATGGATGACGATCTCACAATATTCCTCGTCTTTATTCCGCGCAACATGGTTCCATGCCACAGACCGGCCATCGGGGGACCACGCGTAAAAGACACTCGAGGAACTTTTCGCCGCGACGCTATCCTGAAATTCGAGTCTCCGGTCCGATCCATCAGGTGCCATAGTCCAGAATTCGCCGTTGCCGGTTTTACCCCTGGCCCTCGAGGAGGGCTGAAACGGATTCGCGCCGAGTTCGGTCGGATCAAGGACATATCCTATCCGTTTTCCGTCCGGTGACCAGGATGGCTGATTCCCTTCGCCGATCTTTTTCGTGGCGCCGCCGTTGAAGGAAACGACACAAATATCATAGATGGACCCCACGATCTGATTGTACACGATGGTTGTCCCGTCGGGGGAAATATCCGGCCACATCACCCGGTCGCTGGAATCCTGCGTCACGCGACGGGGTTCGCCTCCGCTGGCACCTGCCGCCCAGACATCCCACCGTTTGTTTCTATCCTCCGCTCCAAAAACAATCCATTTCCCGTCCCCGGTGATCGCCGGGGTGCTGATCGTGTTCATGGGCAGGTTCACCCAGCGGATTAAGGAGTCCGGATTTACCTCCACTCCCTTTTTCACAAGCAGCATATAACCGGCAACCGCCAGCACAATAACTGTCGCCGTTCCGATCATCATCCTGTTTCTCAAGGGGTGTCTTTTCTGCAACGTGCTGCTCACGGCCGGGAAACCTGTTCTCGACGTTTCCCTCTTCAGCCGCCGCAGGTCGACGAGCATATCCTCAGCTGTTTTGTACCTCTCGGCCGGATTCTTTTCCAATGCGCGGTTGATGATGTGGAGCAATTCCGGGGATACGCCGGAGAGGGTGGCTTCAAGCGGCTGGGGATTTTCATTCACGACGGAATAGAGGATGGCGGCCTCATGCTCGCCGCGGAAGGGGAGCCTGCCGGTCACCATCTCGTACACTACCACTCCCAATGACCAGAGATCGGTCCGGTGATCGAGCTTCTCACCTTTTGCCTGCTCGGGGGACATATATGCTGCAGTCCCGACCGTGGAGCCTGTTTTGGTGAGCCTCGAGAGCCCGCTTTTGTATGCCAATCCGAAATCAAGGATCTTCACCTGCCCTTTGTCCGACACAATGATATTGCTGCTCTTGATGTCCCTGTGGACGATCCCCGCCTCATGAGCCGCCTGCAGACCCTCGGCGATCTGAATGGCGATCGAGACGGCATCCGGGATATCGAGACGACCCTTCTCGATCCTCCTGCTGAGGGATGTTCCGCCGTAGTACCCCATGACGATAAACATCTGCCCATCGGGTGTCTGGCTGACTTCATGGATCGTACAAATATTGGGGTGGTCGAGGGCCGAAGCAGCCTTAGCCTCATGAACAAAGCGTGTTCGGTCTTCCTCAGACGGAGAAAGATCGCGGGGGAGAAACTTCATCGCGACATCGCGGTCGAGCTGGATGTCGCGGGCTTTATACACAATCCCCATACCTCCCTCCCCTAATTTCTCAATAATCTTATAATGCGATATGACTTGTCCGATCATGTCCTACCCCGGCTCATCACGACAGGTTTATTCTCCCAAAATTGATGTAAAGGTATGCATAAATAGGGGAAGTATCAAGGCGACTGAATTGGCTTCAATAAACGACACCCCGGATATCGGACAAAATGATCGAAAAGGAAAATTGCAACATCGGGGGGGTATAGACGAAGAATAGTCTTTTCTCATTGAAGAATTGCAATCCCTTCGGACCAAAAATCCGGTCCATCAAACCCGGTGCGGGTTCAACTCCCTACTCCGGAGGTAGCGATGCGGAATTCAAGACAACCGATTGCCATTCCCCAGGCCAATCGTTACATTAGGCGAGCTCCAACCCCCATTACACACGCAGAAGGACACATCATGATTCATTTTAGCTTTCTAATGTCGTGTATCATTTTTCTTTCAAGTTCGCTTGTTCCGGCGCAGCAAAAAGACACACTCAATTACAGCATCGTCGGATCGGCGTCCTCCAACAAATCGCCGAGTTTTGGGAAAACGATACGGCATATCGAGGTTCAGAGGCTTCTCCTCGAGGTTTCAGCATTTCCACGCAGCGCAACGTTTGTTGATTCGGCGCTTGCGGGGACAGGCATCACCCGCAACGATCTTGAGGAGCTCCGGCTGATCCGCTGCCGCGACAACGCGTGCAGGCTGAACTTCACGCTTTTCCGTGCAGGTGATCTTGAAAAGCTGCATCGTGTTTGCGGTGAGTTCTCGAAATCCCTTGCGCATGAGATCCTCCTCAGGCGCGGGGAAATCGATTCGGTGCTGGCCCTCGATTCCGCTTCCGGTGTTGAGCGGGGTGCAGTCGCCTACATCGCGCTCGGATGCGTGTCACTGGACTGGGATGGTCTTTCGGTCACAGCCGACGGACATTACCGTCTGACGGAATCGGAGAGACCGGACGGCAGCTACGTGCCCTATGCCGAAGAAAAATCCCCGTTCAGCCGGCGGGCAATCTTCTGGGGGAGCAACAACAACAGTTACGGCAACATCCAGCTCACCTCCTTCGGGGATCACTTCTCACTTCCGCGCCTCGCCTTTCCCGACGTCCTCTGGTCCGACGACACGGCAAATGTCCCCATCGAACTGCGGAAGCTCCTCGGGCGGTTGACCGAACAATCGAAGAAGGAGGAAAAAATCTACCACACGATCGGCAGCATCATGTTCGCGTTACGGGAGAAGACATCGAGGGCGGCCGAACTGGCCCGGGCAGCCTCGATTCCTGAGCCGGAGATCGGAATCTGGCTCGACGCACTCTCGGCGATGCATTATGTTTCACTGCAGGGGGGTAAATGGCAGGCGGTAATCCCCGTCTTCACGAAAAACGACCGGACGATGCTTGAGAAACTCCGCGGGATCGGGCGGGAGGTGATGACCGGATGGCTCAAGGCAAACTACGGAGAGCTCCGCAACGAGTTGTCCGAATTATCCCCGATGAAAAACAACGTTCCTTTTGAGGAAGGCTTCACCATGATCTGGCACTTTATCTTCGGCATGACCAACCAGCGCCTGGTGGAAGCCGGGTTATTTGCCGATCCGTACGCACCGACAAGAACTGAGAAGGGATTTATCCCCGCCGTTTTCGATTGGGACGCCCTTCAGTGAATGAAAAACGGTGCAAGCACCTGAATTGTCATATTTCTGTGTAAAGGCTGTATTGTATCAGGTGAGGGCCCTTAACAACCTCTTTCGCTGAACCTCCGTAAATAGAGTGGGAGGAGGCTCCTGAGAGCCTCCGTCCCCTCATCAAACTGTACGTACGGATTTTCCGTATACAGCTTTCCTACAAAGACCCGTACTAAGGATGCGTAACTCATAGCACAAGTCGTACA
>JAWOKN010000110.1:0-5341 GCA_033854175.1 Bacteroidota bacterium
ACCTTACTGAACTACAAACTCGTGAACTTAAAAGAATCCAAATGAAAAAATCCGTATCTTCTAAAACTCTTCCACCCTGACATTTCTATCGAGCTTAATTACCTGACATTTCTAATAAGTTTCTACAAGTCACAACATGCTTGCAAGTCACAACATGCTTGCTCGTGAACTAAAAATGGATTATCTTACCGGAAAATTTTTTAAACCGGAAATCCTCACCTACAGCGAGCTGCGTCCGATGCCGATATCCGAGAACGAACCGACGATCTCAGTAAAAAGGTTAGCGATAATTGGATTGCCGACCTTCATGATCGCGCTCGTCCTATCCCTCCTCATGCACCGGTATGCCCATGTCGCCGTCCTGAAGCAGACATGTGGCGGAACGAGCGTCGTCCTGCACAACCTCCTTTTTTCCGATGTGCCGATGGCGGATTGTCCTGTGGCGTCGCTTGCGGGGCCCGTGACAACCTTCCTTCTGGGGCTCGCATCCTTTGCCGTCTACATGCGGTTTCCCAGGAGTCTCTTCTGGGCATCGATGGCGTTCATCAACGCGAGCATACGGATACCGGAAACAGTATCGGTCTTCTTCCAGTTGCTCTTCCGGCAGCGGAGCGATCTCTCGGTCGATGAGAACGTGGCGCTGAGGCTTCTCCACGTGCACGACCCCGCTCTCGGGATTGTCATCCTCTGTTTTCTGTCGATAACGCTCCTGTCGCTCACCATCATCATCGTTCATGACACAAGGATGGTACCCTCGAAATGGCTCGTCGCCGGGGGGTTATTCGTTTTCACGCTCCCCCTGGAGACCATTCTCTGGCGGCTGATCGTTCCGATCCTCGCCTGAGGAAACGGCGCGGTCAGGAGCGGAGGAGGGTTTCCGCGGCGGTAAATCCGCTCAGGACGGCCCCTTCGATCGTGGCCGGCAACCCCGTATTTGTCCAGTCCCCTGCAAGGAACAAGTTTTTCAGCGGTGTGGCCGTACCGGGTCTGAGCGGTTCGACCCGATTCGAGGGGGAAAACGTCGCCCGTTTTTCCTTGATGACGACGGAGTGCCTCAGTGGAAGTCTCCGTGAATCGGGGAAAAAGATGTGGAGATCATCCAGTGCCAGCCGGACAATATCCTCCTTCGGCCTGTCGACGAGTGCATGTGCCCCGCTGATGACGCAGGAGAGGTACCCTTCCAGTCGTCCCTCCGTTCGGGTGATGCGTCTCCGGTTGAAGACCCACTGGACCGTACCATCGATAAGGCCGGCATACTCCATCGGCATGAAATCCCTCTCAAACCAGAGATGGAGCGAGATGATCGGCGAGGAGGTGAATTCATGAAGGCGGGAAAAGGGTTCCGCGCGTTTAAACTTCGCCGGTAAAATCCTGGCGAGCGCGTAGTACGGGACGGCGCTCAGAATCTTCTCCGCCCGGACAGTCTCGCCTGAATGAAGTGAGACACCGGTGATGGATCCACCCTCCGAACCGAGAGACTTCACCTCGGATGTGAGAGCGATGTCCACATGTTCCCGGCGAAGACGTTCGAGGATTCCGGTCACATAGAGGTCGGTCTGGCCGACTGTCGGAAGGAGCAGGGCCGAGTCGGATTTTTTTGAGAGAAAGGCTGCGCGCAGGGATCGGGCGAACACCAGTGCCGACGCACGTGAAGGGATTTCATTCATCACGGATACCGCGATTGGATGCCAGAGGCACCTGAGGGCCTCCTCGGACTGGTGAAGGGATCTGAGCCACCCGTCGACCGACATGCGCGCCAGTTCCTTCTCACGGCCCGGGGTCCAGAACTGCAGCGCCTTTCCGACCCGGAAGAGTTTTCTTCTGTCGGCCCACGGAAGGAGGCTGAACTGCAGCATCCCGGCGGTGAGGTGAAGCGGCCGCGGCAGGGACTTCAGTTTAAACTCGGTGAACCCTTTCGACGGATGGATCAGCGGCAGGGATAGTGTGGGTTCCCGTCTGAGGAGCTTTTCCGTTCCGGCGAGTTCCAGATATTCGAGCGTATGATGGTACGCACCGAGGAGGACATGCTGGCCGTTATCCACGACATCGCCTGTCCGTTCATCGGTGTAGGAATAGCATCTCCCGCCGAGGCGTGCCGACTGCTCGACGATAGCCACGCGGAGTTTCCGCGCGGAGAGCCTGACCGCGGCGGCAAGCCCGCTGAGGCCCCCGCCGATAATGACGACATCGTACTGTTTCTTCATCGGGGTCCGCCCGACGAGGGAGGCAGTATTACAGGCCGAAGACGCGTTGTTTCACCAGGTATTTTACGGCGATCAGGAACTGGATGCCGCGCGAGATGCGGACGGAATGGTCAAAGACGTTATAGTCGACCTCGCGGATCCGCGTCAGGGTGTGGTAATAGATCCTCTCCATAATCTTGGCGGGGAACATGATGCGGCGGTCCTCGCGGGGAAGCGACTGTTGGGAGATGCGGAAGAAATCTTCCGCGCGGGCAGCCTCATACTGCATCAGTGACCGGAACTCCGGGGTATAGGAGGCGGTCAGGAGGGTTTCCTCCCGGCACGAAAAACGGCGGAGATCCTCGAGCGGGAGATAGATCCGGCCGTAGCGGGCATCGACCCTGACGTCGCGCAGGATATTTGTCATCTGAAGGGCGATGCCGAGATTGACGGCATACTCCCTCGTCTTTTCGTTGCGGGGGCCGAAAATTTCGAGAGCCATCAATCCCACCGTGGAGGCCACCAGGTAGCAGTATTCCTTCAGCTCGTCAAAGGTTTCGTAGCGGTTCCTGACCAGGTCCATTTCGACCCCCCTGATGAGGTTCTGGAAATGGACGACAGGTATATGGAATCTCCGGGCAATGGCGATGAGCTGGTTGAGGATCTGGTAGGAGGATTGACCGGCAATGGCCCGTTCGAGTTCCGCGTTCCACTCCTTCAGACGCTGCAGGTTTTTTGCCGTGTCGGCCGAATTATCGACGATATCGTCTGTCGTGCGGCAAAAGGCATAAACGGTTTTCAGGGCGTCGCGCTGAACCTTCGGAAGGAACGAGAACGAAAAATGAAAACTGCTCTGGGCGGTCTTCAGATTTGAAAGGTCGAGGGCTAGGTCAGATCCCATGGTTTCCTCTTTCTGCCGTAGCGGGACAGATCTGATGTGATCAGAGTCCGGACGAGAACCATCACCTTATTCGGGAACGTCAATGACGGGCGTTTCCGGAAAACGTCATACTTGGCGCGTGAAATCATCTTCAAAATTTTCATGCCGCCGAACCAGACAAGCCGGAGTTCGACCTGAAGGTCGCTCCCCACGATGGAGGGGAGTTCCGCGCCGGCATAAAACATCTCCCGGGTCCTCTCGACCTCGAAGCCCATGAGATCGCGGAAGGAATCGTCGACGACCCCCTTCCTCCATTTACCCTCGCTATATCCGAACCTGCGCACATCCTCCAGGGGGATATAGAGACGGTCCTTCCCGAGATCGACAGCGACATCCTGCCAGAAGTTGGCCAACTGCAGCGCTGTGCAGATACTATCGGACAGTTCAAACATATGTTCATCGTGATACCCGAAGATCATCAGGACAATCCGGCCGACAGGATTGGCGGAGCACGTACAGTAGCTCATCAGATCATTGAAGGATTCATATCTGGATTGCGCGACATCGCGTTTGAATGCCGTCAGGAGGTCTCGCAGGGGTTCGATCGGGATACTCTGCCGGGCGATCGTTTCACGGAGCGCAATAAAAACCGGATGGGAGGCCTCACCCTGGTAACATTGTGTCAGCATGTCGTCCCATTGCTGAAGATTCGCGAGACGCTTATCGGCCGATACGGCCGATTCATCGGCAAAATCGTCGGCAATGCGGCTGAAGGCATAGATCGCCTGGATATAGGGCCGTTTTTCCTCGGGCAAGAAGAGCGACGCAACCGGGAAATTTTCATAGTGCGATACGGTGACATTTGCGCAAAAAGCAAACGCCTCATCGAGCGTAGGAAGCATCCCGAAATCTGTGGAGTAGGTCACTTTTGGGATACCGCAGAGTAGCGGTTTTTCTCATACTGGTTAATAAAGGATGTCCGTAATGCCAAGAGGTTGTTTGCTCCCCTACGGCTCCAGACCATCCCCTGACGCTTCATCCTCTTTTTTACCACAATATCGACAATCTTCTCCACGACTCCGCTACCGTGCACCATACCCGACCGGTAGTACATTCCGGAGATATTCTCCCGAATGTATCCAATAAATTCATTCAATTCCACCTCATGCTGCGTGTCGGAAGGCCGGAGTGTCTGCAGGTATCTGAGAGCACGATATGGCCGTCCCTGATACACATATGAAAGAAATTCCTTCACCTGATGGTCGACCAGTACCCGGCCGGCATTCTCCTTCAGGTGGTATAGGTCCAGCGTATAGTCACTGCCAGGGAACATCTGCCAGAGAATCCCTCTGATCCATGGTGCGCCATCACCAATGCCGTAAACTTTCTCCTCGGTCGATAGTCCATGCTCGCGACATATTCCATAGAATCGTTCACCAAAATCTTTTGCTTCACTTACTTCGGCATACACCTCTCGTCCAATCGTCCGGCGACGCTTCCCACCACTCCGCATAGCCTTCGTTCCCCGATACATCACTCCAACCTTCACTTCCATCTTTTTCTTGCCAAAACTGTCCGCTTTGACCACTTCCCGGCTTGGAACCATGATCCCGTCAATCTGTATCACCGGTGGGGTGGCAGCTCCTTTTTCCTCTCCGGATTGAAACCGATCATCACCCTGTTCAAAGATCTTTTTCTGTACCTCCTCGACTCGCTTGCGTTCCTTTGCCCCTTCCTCTTGCGTTAACCGCCACAACTTCATCCTTCCCATCTCCATTCCGCTCTCTTCGCTCAAATACCGTGAGCTCCACCCGTAGGAGCGTTCTACAACCGTCCGCATCGCTCTGCGTGCCGCTCCCCGCGTTATCCCCTTTATCCCGCAGTATCGTTCAATCGGATAGACATCCTTACCATCCTTCCCCCGATACCGATGGATTATCACCTCCACGTTCCCAAATCGCGTCATCACCCGTCGCTTGACTCTTCCTCTGCTCCGATACACTCCCTGTTTTACCAGCTCTCCGCTTCCCAACCGATCATACTCCTCAAGCTTCCTCCTCATCCTTTCCCTCCCTTCTGCCCGCAACTCTTCTTCTAATCTCCCCTCATAATTATTGACTTCCTCTGAGAAGTCCCGTACATTACTTGTGTCTGTTCCTATCTTCATGGGGTTTACCTCCTTTTGATAGTGGCCTTATCCGAATGAGTTTCACTATCTTACGGTAAACCCCTTTTTATTGCAACCTTTTAACCCCTCCACAGATTATGGGATGCATCT
>JAWOKN010000111.1:0-4063 GCA_033854175.1 Bacteroidota bacterium
GTCAGGCGTTGTGAGTGGGGGAGGGTGAGGGGCAGTTTCTTTGGTGTGGATCAAAAAATATTATATTTTGAAGTCAGACTTTTGCACCTGTTGTACTCATGGCCGAATTTATTCATCTCCATAATCATTCCCACTTCAGCTTACTTGACGGTGCCGCGACAATCGACGGATTGATCGGCTCCGCGGTAAAAAACAAAATGCCGGCTGTGGCGCTGACGGACCATGGTGTCATGTTCGGCGCCATCGAATTCTACAAAGCCGCGATGAAGGCCGGCATCAAGCCGATCCTCGGATGCGAAATGTACATCGTCGTGAAGGGGAGCAGGCTTGACAAGGAGGCGAGGATCCCGGGGAGCCGCGAGGGGAAGGGGCGCAGGGTTTATGACCATCTTGTCCTCCTGGCGAAAAATTTCACCGGGTATAAAAATCTTGTCCGGCTGGTGAGTCTGGGTCACACGGAGGGGTTTTACTATAAGCCGCGGATCGATCTCGAACTCCTGCAACAGTATTCCGGTGGGCTCCTTGCTTTGTCCGCCTGCCCCTCGGGGGTTGTCTCCGTCCACCTCGCCGAGGATCGTTATGACGATGGAAAAGCCGTGGCGGGGCGGTTTAAGGATATCTTCGGGGATGATTTTTATCTCGAAATCCAGAATCACGGCCTCGAGAGGGAGCGGCCGATCCTGCGGCGGATGCCCGATATCGCCCGTGAAACGGGCATCAGGCTCGTCGCCACCAATGACGTGCATTATATCAGCCAGGATCACGCGGTGGCGCATAATGTGATGCTGCTGATCCCGGATGCGAGCATCAATACGACGAGTGATTATACACAGCTCCGTTACCAGACCGATCAGCTCTATTTCAAGTCCGCGCAGGAGATGTGCGAGCTCTTCAGGGATTACCCCGAGGCAGTGAGATCGACGCTGGAGGTCGCCGAAAAAATCGAGAAGTTCACCATCGAGCCGGACACGCCGTACATGCCGAATTTCCGGATTCCCGACTCGGCGGGGGTATCGACGCTGGAGGAATACCTTGACAGGCTCGCCCGTGAAGGGATACGGAGGCGTTACCCGGTCGTCACCCGCGAGATCGAGGATCGGCTGGATCATGAACTCTCGGTCATCAAGAGCATGGGGTATGCGGGATATTTTTTGCTCACCCAGGATTTCATCAATGCGGCGAAGGAGATGGGTGTTGTGGTGGGGCCCGGACGGGGTAGTGCGGCGGGGAGCATTGTGTCGTACGCCCTTGGTGTCACCAATATCGACCCCCTCAAATACGATCTCCTGTTCGAACGTTTCCTCAACCCCGACCGCGTCAGCATGCCGGACATCGATATCGATTTTTCCGATGACAAGCGCGACCAGGTCATCGACTATGTCAAAAAGAAATGGGGGGAGGATTCTGTATCCCAGATCATCACGTTCGGGACCATGTCGTCGCGGGCGGTGTTGAAAGACGTGGGGCGGGTCCTCGGCATTCCCCTCGGCACGACCGAATCCATCACGAAGCAGATACCGGTTTTTCAGGGTCGTGTCACCCCTCTCCAGGAGGCGATTGACACCATACCCGATCTCCGGTGGGTCAAGGAGAGCAAGGAGGAGAAAATCCAGGAATTGATCAGCATCTCGCTCGTTCTCGAGGGGATGAACCGGAATGTTTCCACGCATGCGGCGGGTGTGGTCATCGCGCCCGGTCCGCTGGTGGAGTATGTTCCGCTCTACAAGACCCCGCAGACCGAACTGATGACACAGTACAACATGCTGGATCTTGAGGTTGCGGGATTGCTCAAGATGGACTTCCTGGGTCTCCGTACGCTCACGATCATCAAGTCCGCTCTTTCGCTCATCAAACAGCTCCATGGAGAGGACATCGATCTGGACGCCATACCCGAGGATGACCCCCAGACGTTCGAATTATTCTCCAAGGGTCACACCGTCGGGATATTCCAGTTTGAATCGACCGGAATGCAGGATTGGCTCCGGAAGCTGAAACCGACATCGATCAGTGATCTGGTGGCGATGAATGCCCTGTACAGGCCGGGCCCGATGGAAATGATCGGGGATTTCATCAGCAGAAAGCAGGGTAAGCAGAAACTCCAGTACCTCCATCCCAAACTCGGCGAGATCCTCAGGGAAACATACGGTGTGATCGTGTACCAGGAACAGGTGATCAGGATTGCCAGCGAGGTCGCCGGTCTCTCACTGGCCAAGGCGGATCTCATGCGGCGTGCGATGGGGAAGAAGGACAAGGAGCTGATGGCGCGGCAGAAGGCAGAGTTCCTCAACGGTGCAGTCGGGAAGGGCTTCACGAAAAAGGTTGCCGGTGAAATCTTTGACATGATCGAAAAGTTCGCCTCCTACGGTTTCAACAAGTCCCACAGCGTGGCCTATTCGGTCCTCGCGTATCAGACGGCATATCTGAAGGCGCATTATCCGGCGGAGTACATGGCCGCCGCGATTTCTGCGGAAATCGGGGATACGGATTATGTGGTCCAGCTGATCGACGAATGTCGCAAACTGGGACTGCAGGTGCTTCCTCCCGATATCAACGAGAGCTCGACGCAGTTTGTTGTCACCCCGAAGGGAATCCGGTTCGGCATGAGTGCGATCAAGAATGTCGGTGTGGGTGCCGTCGAAGCAATCCTGAGGGGGCGGGAAGAGAAGGGGCACTTCGAAAATCTATTTGAATTCTGCTCGAGGGTTGACCTGCGGACGGTGAACAAGAAAACGATTGAGAGTCTTGTCCTGGCGGGGGCGTTTGACGCTGTGGAACACAACCGTTCGCTCCTCTTCGCCAACATCGAAAAAGCAATCCAGTTCGGTCAGGGAGTCAAGGCTCAGACCTCGCGCGGGCAATCCTCCCTCTTTGAGTCGGTAACCGGTCCGCAGCGCCATCAGCGCTATCCCGTGCTTGTGGCGAATCAGGAGTGGAGCGAGTCGGAAAAACTCTCGCGAGAGAAAAGCGTCCTCGGGTTCTATGTCTCCGGTCATCCGCTGAAAAAGTACGAACGCGAGATCAACGCCTTTACCACGGCGCATTTCGGTGCCGCCTCGAACGTCAAAAAGGGGGCTACGGTGAGGGTCGGGGGGGTGCTCACTTCGGTGAAAAAGAAGGTGGATAAAAAAGGGAACATGATGGCGTTTATCACGCTTGAGGATTTCACCGGCAGGGGGGAGGGGATTGTCTTTGCCGACGCGTACAGGCAGTATAGCGGTCACCTGCGGGAGGATTCCATGGTGATCGTCGTCGGCAAAGCCGAGGAAAACGGGGATAACCTGCGGATCTTTGTCAATGAGGTCTACCCGATCGATCTGGCGCGTGAGCGCTTCACCAAGAGGGTGATCCTGAGTATCCATGCCCAGGACACCCCCGAATCATCGATCAGTGAACTCCGGAAGCTGGCCGAAAAAAACAAGGGTAAAATCCCCTGCTTCTTCAAGATCATTTTCCCCGATCCCGACAAATCGTTCACGATGCAGGCGACGAAATGCCAGATCGCCCTGACCGATGCGTTCATGGACGCCGCGGAGAAAATTTTGGGTGACGGAAACGTGAAATTCTCGGGCTGAAGATTGCCGGTGACCCGCCCCCCCCGGGGCGGATTTTTCATTATGGGAAAATTTTTGTATATTGTAAAAGAAAACAGATAGGAAACACGATACGATACTTGAATTTCAGAAGGAGACGCAATGAATACAACTCCCGTTGATGATGCGACATTTCAGAATGAGGTCATTAATTCCGACAAACCGGTTCTCGTCGATTTCTGGGCCATTTGGTGCGGACCGTGCAAAATGATCTCCCCGATCGTCGATGAGATTGCCAAGGAATATGACGGGAAGCTGAAGGTGCTGAAAATGGATGTCGATGCCAACCCGAAAACAGCCATGCAGTTCGGCATCCGGAGCATACCGACGCTTCTAGTTTTCAAAGGGGGACGGGTTGTGGAGCAGATCATCGGCGCAGTCCCGAAAAGGCACCTGTTGGAAAAGGTCACCCCGCATGTGAACTGATCCAGGTGGTGTTCTCAACCGTTTCGGCGGAAACCGGAGGTCCGGTT
>JAWOKN010000112.1:0-4183 GCA_033854175.1 Bacteroidota bacterium
ATGACCGGATGGCGGACATAGAGCCTGGCAGCCGATGACCACGACCCCTCTTTCCTCCGGAGAAAAATCAGACCTGAGATATTGGCTCCTATCTGGTCGCTCAGGGCATAAAAAAACGGAATATAGAATCCCTCTATTCCATAGACATCGATACCAGCTTGGCGGCTGGTAAAATCGATAATCCACGGCACAGTAATGCCGAGAAACTTGCCCCATCCGTACGCTTCGGCCATTGAACCGGAAGCATGACGGAGTCGCTGACGAAAGGCGAACAATCCTTCAAAGAGACTTTCGCTCTCGCCGGAGAGGGTGCGGACGATCCACTGTCCTATCGGATTACGCTGGAAGCCAAGAACATCGAGCACTGCGCCGAGGAGCAATCCACCGCCATAACCGGTGAGAGTATATTTCAGCAGCTGGCCGAATCCTTCACCCTTCCGTCCTTCAGCTTGTGTCAACTCCCCTTCTTCAGTCATATGGTACTCATACGCGTTCGTCAGCGTCGGGAATCACTTGCGTGACTTTTTAGGTTCACCGGAATACTTCAAGCCCTCGATGGGCCCCTTAATGTAATACACCCAGGGATCACCGGGTTAATGTCATTGTTCATTAACGGGAGCAAGCGGGTCAATATTGCCCGTAAATAAAAGGATACTTCACGGCAAAGTCAAGGGCATGATGGCTGGTTACTGGTGATTTGGTGCTCGGTTCCTAGGAAGTCGTGATCTCAGGCCGTCGGATGCTCCTCCCATTCCTGTGCGACCTGGGCATAAACGACACTTGGATCCTGTCCGGACATTTCACGACGAAACCATCGGGGGATCATGAGAAGCTGCGGATGAACGAGGATGAAGCAACCTTTCACGGAAGGCGACTGTCGCTGGCATTTGTGTCCAATTCGTCGTAAGTTATATTCCGGTACAGACCAGAGGCATCCCTAATGAATACGATCGGCAGAAACGACCCCTGTCCGTGCGGCAGCGGCAAAAAATACAAGAAATGCTGCGGAGCGACAGATGCCGGTTCCCGGGCGAGCGGGTACGATCACATACGCCGGCTTGATGGCGAGTCGGATGAGCTTCTCCTGAGATTTGGCAAGCGTCGATACGGCTTAGAGGCGCTTGAAGGCGCATGGGCGGAGTTTATCCAGGATGATGAAATCCCTTTCGAAAAATCCCATCCCGAGGCGGATTTCTTTCTCCGGTGGTTCATATTGGACTGGCGGCCTGAAGGGAAAGAAAAAATCTCCGAATTGTTCCTCCGGGAAAAGGGATCAGGCCTCGACCACGACCTGCGAAGGCTGATCGAATCGACGTTGAAATCCCCTTTCAGCTTCTTCCAGGTGCTGGATGTGGCTCCCGGTGAAAGAATCACGGCGAGAGACATATTAAGGAAGCTTGAATACACGGTGACAGAACGCCTGGCTTCGGCGGTGGTAAAGCCCGGCAACATCATCTATGCGCGGATCGTAGAGATGGACGGCATATATTTCATGATGGGGTGTGCCGGAGCGGTCATGCCATCCACGTTCCTTGATCCCATCTTGCGGCTGCGGTCTGCCATCCAGAAGAGCGTACCCAGATCGGGCGACGGCATCACGGCGCAGGTTCTCCTTGACCAGGAGGATTTTCTCCAACAGACCTATTTCGACCTGGCGGATGAACTCGCGCACGCAAAATTGAACATCCGCAACAGTGACGGGGACCCACTCGAGCTGCACACGCTGACCTACTCGATTCCCTCACTTGAAGAAGCATTTCACGCCCTCAAGGATCTCGAGGAAAGGGTCAGGGGAGCCGGTGACGACGACTTGCTGAAAACGGCAGAGCGCGATGCATCAGGGAACGTCACAACCGTGCACGTTCACTGGCTGAAAAAAAAGGGGAAGCCGGGGATGGGCGATTACACAGGAATGGCCCTGCTGGTGATCAGCGCCACGAGGCTTGTCGTCGAGGTGAACTCCGACAAACGATCCCGGCTTATTCAGAAAGAGATAAGGAAACGGCTCGGGGATGATGCCGTGCTTTTGAAAACGGAGGTACGACCCGCGGAGGGACTGATGAAGGAAGTCGACGAGAAGCGGGCCGCCGGCGAGGTTAGAGAAGAAGACCCTGCGGACCGGCTCTACCGGAACTCCCCCGAGGTCAGGGCCGTGATGCGTGACATGATGGACAAATACTGGGCGAGCTGGCCCGACACACCCGTTCCGGCGTTGCGGGGGATGACGCCGCGGCAGGCGGCGAAGGACCCCGAAGGGCGGGAACTACTTGAATCTCTCCTGTTGGAATTTGAAACACGGAACATCGACAGGGAGGATATGGACAACCTGGTCGACATTAAACGGCTGCGCCGGGAGCTGGGGATGGATTCAGCGTGAGAGAGCACGGGATGGCGGCATCCCCCCCGTTGTGAGCAGAATCAGTCGTCTTCATCGCACCTCATCAGAGCGTCTTTATTGTACATCGGTTTTTTATTCCGGAGGGTATGACAGATTACGAGCGAGGAATCACTTTCCGCACACGTTCCCGATCAGGTGGTTTGTACAGGTTCCACATCCCGCAACAGCCAATCAGAGACAGTCTCCAGCACAATATCGTGAAACTGGAGTTGAAGTGCGGATTCCCGGTCCAATACCAGCAGACGCTTTCGAGCGCGGGTATATTCCTTTCCGGCTTCCGACAATGCCCTGACTTCGCGTTCTCCCGTGTCCGGGGAAGAGAGATCGGCACACACCTGAATCAGTTCCTCCCCGCCGTGTGGAAACCGGGCATGGAAATCCACCTCGAATCCCGATGGTGTTTTCACATAACCGACCTCAGCCTTTCGTCTCTCAAGTTCAATCAAAACGACGGTTTCCAGTGCGTGCCCTACCTGTGACCGTCCGCTGATATCAAATGCGTGTATGAGGCCAGGATCGAGGGGATAGATCTTCCTGGGATTCGAGTTCCGTTTTCTTTCGGAATCTGTGGAGAGTGGCACCGCACTGATGAGGAATGCGTCGGTAAGGTAACCGAACATCGCATGGAGTGCATCCTTCGAAATCCCAAGACCCTGTGATTTCAGGTCCTGATAGAGACGGTGGACGCTTAATGCGGCGGCAGGATTCCGCAGGCATTGCCTTACCAACCAACGCAATGCGGCAACCTGGGTTATACCATATCGCTCAAGGATATCACGGAAAAGTACTGTATTGACATAACCCTGCAGCAATTCGGTCTGCAGGTTCAATGGAAGTCCCTGTGCTTCCGGGAAACCCCCACCCTGTACATATTCTGCAAAACGCTTTTCGATCATGGAGCGCTCAGCCGAGGTAAAACTCTCTGGAGATTTCTGTGGTTCTTCGCCCCTATGGCGGAGGAATTCACGGAAGCTGAAAGGGCGGATGATCGTCTCGGCGCTTCGACCTCGTAATGAGGTATGAATCTCCCTGCTCAGCATACGTGCGGAAGAGCCGGAGACGGCGATCTCCACGCGCTCTGTATCGATCACGCGCCTGACAAAACGTTCCCATCCGCTCACCATTTGGATCTCGTCGAGATACCAGGAGACGGTTTGATTTCCCCTCAGCTCAGGATAGCGACGATAGAATTCTTCAAAAAGCTGACTGAGCTGTCCATGGGGCAAATCAACAAGCCGTTCATCGTCAAAGTTGATATAGACCGCCAATTCAGAGGGCAGAGACCTCCGCCGTTCTACCTGAAGCTGCCGGAGGAATGTAGTCTTGCCGGTCCGGCGCATACCGATGATTGCATGGACCTTGCCCGGGATAGCAGGCAGCCGTACATCCCGCCGTGTAAAGGGCTGAATTTTGAGCGGTTGAACAGCATCATTAAGTTTTTCTGCAAGTATACTATGGAGAGACATGTCAAAATATAATAAAAATGTATCCTTTTGTCAAGGACACATTTTAACAAATCTGTCCTCACAGAAAGGACACCTTGTTTAAATACCGCATTAACTCATGAATTTGGAACATTTTCGATGGATGTCGCCGGAATCATTCTACCGGTCCTCTCGCTTTGCTCATAGATACTTCTGCGGCCTGAAGATGAAAAAAGCCCTGAACACGCGGAAAACCAGATAGGCGACAAACCCGAGAGCGGAGAAATAAATGTAGAATTCCCTGTCATCACTTCCCACGGAAAAAATCTTCAGCATCGTAAACATTGCGATCCCGAAAATA
>JAWOKN010000113.1:0-2571 GCA_033854175.1 Bacteroidota bacterium
CCGTCGCTCCGTGGCAGACGGCATCGGCTCCTTCCGTGAGCGCGATCTCGATCTGGCGTTTGGCAATGAGCGGACGGGCGATCGAGGTCCCCAGCAGGTACCTCCCCTCGTACACGGCGTTCGCGCGGAGCATGGGGAACACGAAATCCCGCACGAACTCCTCGCGGAGGTCGTCGATGTAGATTTTACTCGCACCCGTCCTGACGGCTTTTTCGCGGAGAGGTTCCAGTTCCTCACCCTGGCCGATGTCGGCGGTGAAAGCAATCACCTCGCAGCCGTAGGTCTCCCTGAGCCAGGTGATGATCACCGAAGTGTCGAGCCCGCCGGAATAGGCCACAATGATTTTTTTAATATTTTTCAATGATGCTCCTTAACTGAGTAAGGTAACAGGGCAGGGCGTAACGAAGGAAAGGGGGAAAACCTCGTTTCCCATTCCGCAATCTATTACTTACCCTCGGTGATCTTGACCTTCATCTCGATGCGTTCGTCGGGATTATCATTCCGGTCCCGGGGCTGTGAAACAATCTTGTCAACAACGTCCATACCGCTCACGACTTCACCGAAGACCGTGTACTGCCGGTCCAGAAAGGACGAATCCTTTACACAGATGAAGAACTGGGAGCCTGCACTGTCGGGGTTCATCGCCCGCGCCATCGACAGGGTTCCCCGTTTGTGCGGACGGTTGTTGAACTCAGCCTTAATCGTATAGCCCGGTCCGCCGGTGCCATGGCTTCGCTTGTCCGCATTCTTCGAATTCGGGTCCCCGCCCTGAATCATGAAGCCGGGGATGATGCGGTGAAATGTCGTCCCATCGTAAAAGCCCTTCTTGGCGAGGTCGATGAAATTCTTGACGTGACCCGGTGCCACATCGGGGAAAAATTTCAATGTAATGTTGCCGAATTTTGTTTCGATAACCGCGGTTGTTTCCGACATTTTCTTTATCTCCTGTGCTGTGAATTTCTTCGGCGCTTTCTGGGCATTCGATGGTTGAGCAGCAGTAAGCATCCCGATAGATACCATGATAGCAATAACGATCAGCTTTCGCATGTAAAAACCTCCAGTTTTGGGAAAGGCATGGATAATGTTGTGAATTCGCCGCAGGGTAGAGGATATACAGTTTTACCAGAAACCCGGATATATGTCAAACAAATCCACAGGCTTGGGGGCATCCTCGGGGCTCGCAGTGCCCCTTGCGTTTCAGTTACTATTGAGCCAGAAGAAGGAAAGGAGGGGAGCCATTGACGCCCGGGGAGCAGTACTGTTATACTACATCCATAGTGCTGATACGAGGAGAAGGGATGGATACGCGGCCCCGGGAAAAAAGAGAGTTTGTCAGGGTTCCCTTTGCGACTGAAGCTGAAATTCAGATCGGCGAACTGTCGATCAGGTCTTCATCGGGGATCAATATCAGCCTGAACGGACTGAGGCTTGCGACGGAGCAATCTGTTGCGGTTGCCGGCGAGGGCGGCCCCTGCATCATAAAGATTGTTCTCAAAGCTTTTGATCATCACGTTATCATTGAGGCGCAGGGACGTGTTGCACGCACCGGGCCGGGGTACCTTGCTGTGGAATTCACCGCTCTAGACCCCGACAGCTATCTTCATCTTCGTCAACTCGTTCTCCATAATGCGGACGATCCGTTACGCGCAGAAGAGGAGTTTGACGCTCACTGGGGAATTCTGCGGCCCTCTCCATGAGAGCACTGACTCCTGCGGGCGGGCCGAAGTATCCGCATCCAACCTTTCCATTTTTCTCTGTTCTGATAGTATCCACCGCGCAATCAAGAGGAGCTTGACTTTCAGCGAAGGAGGAGATCAGATGAGACAGAAGGCGAGCAGCACATTGACGGACCTGCTTAATCAGGCGGTAGCCCGTGAGATCCAGGTGAGCGTTCAGTACATGTGGCAGCATGTTATGGCAAAGGGACTGGAGTCGGCGGAAATTGCCGATGTGTTCGAGGACACCGCGATCACCGAGATGAAGCATGCGGAGAAGATTGCGGAGCGCCTTTTTTATTTTGATGTCACCCCCACGACCAAGCCGGATCCGATCAAGGTCGGCGGCAGTATTCGAGAAATGCTTGAAGCTGATGCCAAGGCCGAGGTTGAGGCCATCGACCTCTACAAGGCAATCATTAAGCAGGCCGCGTCGGAAGGCGATACGACGACCAGACTTCTCTTTGAGCAAATTCTCGCAGAAGAGGAAGACCATCACGATACGTTCACGACCCTCCTCGGGAAATGACGTATTTGAGGTATAAGGACGCGGCAATCGCCGAGAGGATTCGTTTCTGACAAGCTGCGTTCCAAGCTTAATGCCTGGCCGGAAAGGTCGCTTGTGCCATCGCTTCACCGTCAAATTTATGGAAATAATCAACTCAATCCATGATATGCAGTCCCTTGCCCAAGCACTGCGCAAACAAGGCCGAACTATCGGTTTCGTACCGACCATGGGCTTCCTGCACGAGGGACACCTGTCACTCATGCGCAGGGCCCGGTCCGAATGTGATACCGTCGTGGTCAGCATCTTTGTGAATCCCACGCAGTTCGGGCCGGGTGAAGATTTCGACCG
>JAWOKN010000114.1:0-2637 GCA_033854175.1 Bacteroidota bacterium
GCCAGGTAGTACATTTTGAATCCCTGTTCATCGCGGATGACCGACGGTCCACGTGCGGTCATATCAAAATCCCCCGAAAGACCAGGCAGCATGACTGGTGTCTTTGGTGTAATGGTCCACGTTACCTTATCCGCTGATGTCGCATGATAGATCGCAAGCCCCGTGGTATACGTATAGTTCCGGCCCGCAAACCACATGTGATAGAGGTTCGTAGTTTGATCATAAAGGACAGACGGTTCAAGGATCATATCATATCCGCCTGTGTCTGCCAGGACGGGATTTGGCCCGCTGCGTAACCAGGCAAGTTGACTATGCACGGTGACAGGAAGAAGAAAAAGAATCAGGGTGAGAAGAGTGATAAGAATATTTCGCTTCATGGCAACCCTCCAAGATTAACGAAAGACCGAAACGCCAAAATCCCGGTGAGAAGGAAAAACCCGGGAAATCGGAACTTCAAAAAATCCTCCAGAACGTCTGGAGGATTCGTCTATGCTAAGAACTCGTGTGAAGGGCCTCGATGATGGGAAGCCTGACGGATAAAGCTATGGTAAGAAACTCTGCATAAATTTACGAAAGGGAACAGGGTTTGTCAAGTACGGCATGACCTTGAACGGGAAAACCGGAAGTCTTTCACGGGATTGAGATATCCCGGGCACATAAATTCATAATAATCAACATGTTATTTCTTACAGACAAAAACGAAATAGAGCGGACTGACTCCGGGGTGAGTCGGATAAATCCTCACATCATTTGAAATATCAGGGAAAAGATAATTTCTCAGGTCTACCCTGATAATCCTGGGAATGACCCTCCGGTAGAGGGATTTCCATTTCGAAACGCTTGACAGTGCCGAGGTAATGGCCGTGGGTTTATATTCCCGCTGATAATAGATCGCCACCGTCGGAAATTTTGATTTCAGCAATGCTTCAATTTCCTCCAGGACAAATTCATGATAATGAAACGGATTATCCACGACATTTGTCTCGCTATGGGTCACATCTTTATTCGGCGTTGAGACAATGTACACACCGTCTTTTGCCAACACCCTGTCCACCTCTTGCAGGTAACGTTCGACATGTTCCAAATGTTCAATAGTTTCGAACGATACCGTGACATCGATGCTCTTATTCTCCAAAGCGAGGGATTCGGCATTCAATTTTTGGAAGCGGACATTTTTTAAATCCTTATATCGTGAGGTGGCATACTGAATCGCCTCATCGGAAATATCGCCGCCCACAATCGATTGTGGCTTGCCGAGGCGGTAGAGGATTTCAGACCCATAGCCCACACCGCACGCAATATCCAGGACCCGTTTACCCGGAACAAATTTTGCCGCAAACTTATAACGCTCTGCATGTTCCTTAAACAACAAAGTTTCCGGAGAGCATTCTTTCGCCTCAAGGACAATTCTTTCACCCGTGTATTCCATCACCCATCACCTTCTGAAACAGTTAATAAAAGGGTTCATTACGGCTGTATATCCGTATTGAAATACGGAAAATAGCGTGTTTCATACCGCAGCTCTTTCGAGCGTTCACCGATCTTCCTTGCCGGGATGCCCGCAACGATCGTGTACGGGGGGACGTCCTTTGTCACCACTGCGCCGGCGCCGACAACTGAACCCTGGCCGAGTCGCACACCGGGAAGGATCATCGCACGAGCACCGATCCAGGCATAATCCTCGATGGTAACCTCTTTTGGTACGGCTGGAAACTCCGGATTCTGAAAATCATGTGTCAGGGAAACAAGATACACCTCGGGGGATATATTGACATTATTCCCGATATGCAGGCCTCCGCGTCCGTCGAGATGACAGCGCCGGTTGATTGTCGAATTGTGTCCGATCGTCGTTTTCCTTCCGGTGATAAAGCATCCCATATGAACCGACGTCCGTCTTCCGATCGGGATATGGAATGCCGTCCGCAGGTATGCATGCCTGATCCAATAGATGGGAACATAGGTAATGAGCGCATTATAGAGATAGAAAAGGCATGCCCCGAAAAATTTGTAGATTTTCATCATGTGGATTGAGAACAAGATAAGAACGCCATCAAATTATTGCAAATAGTCACACTCGGCATCGGATTATGCACCACAAAGGTATATTCAGGGTCTGTGCCATGAACACTTAGATAAGCTGACCTTTTTTCAATGCAAATCTCCACGCATCCCCTATGCGGCGGACCACGCCGGAAAGTGTAAAAGGAATGATCTTCATGACATATCCGGCTAAAATGACGGTAATGACAAGAAACGTTGCAACGAGACCAATGCTCGTTCCGACAGCACCAAGGAGTGGCGTCAGAAACCAATAGATCGGAATGGTGATCGCAAGGTAGATGATACTGATGTAAAAAACGTCGCGCACCTTGCCAATCCCGATAATGTAGCTCACCACAGCGCCGTTCCAGGGAACGATCAACGCCAGTAAACCGAAGACGCGGAGGATATTCGCTCCGTGGTCATACTTGCCGTGGTAGAGAAAATGGAGCAATTCGCGCGGAACGATGAGCGACACCAGAAGGACGGGAAGAAGGAGAAGAGAAGAAAAACAAATCGCCTTCTCAATCGTGACGAGCAATTTTTCCTTCTCCCCGAGGGCATAATTTTTCGAGGAGAACGGGATAAGAAACATCT
>JAWOKN010000115.1:0-7484 GCA_033854175.1 Bacteroidota bacterium
CAGGGTTGCGTTGCCCTGTTACTACCTGACCCTCCGATCTCGAAAACCCCTCAATCCAGCGTATCCTGAGCACCTGGTAACTTTGGGCGACCACATTCGGAAGCGACGTATCGACCTTGGGTTGCGGAAGAAGGACGTGGCGCGTATAGTCAACGCAACCACCTCAAGTGTTACCAATTGGGAACAAGGAAGATCTAACCCCGGGCTATATCTCTTGCCAAAGGTCATAAAATTCCTGGGCTATGATCCGATGCCGACTGCTCCGACCTCAGTGGGGGAGAAAATCAAGGCGTATCGACGAAAAAAGGGACTGAGTATTAAGAAATTTGCCCGGATTGTAGGTGTTGACCCAACAACTATGGCGGGATGGGAAATAGGGGTGTTTGCTCCCAATGCCATTTCCCTGGCTCGATTATACAGGATTCTTGAATAACTCGTGGCCAGGTGGAGATTGATAGTAGTGGATATTTTGCTTACCTTTTTGCAAAGATCATCGCCATATCTCGGTCGTAATGCTATGATAGTTAGGCGGATATTACACGAAAGGGGGGCCGTCAAACTTAATGGAGGCGACAACAGGGGCTTCTGCAATAAGCGAGAAGGAAAGCATCAGTTCTTTGTTCTCCCCTTCATCATCATCCTGATGGTTTTCCAGCAAGTCTCTTCACAGGAAAAGCTTCTTCCCGTTTTTCACTTCAACCAACTGACGACTGCCGACGGGCTACCCACAAATGAGATTCGCTCCAATATTGTCCGCGACAGGCAGGGTTTCATCTGGATCGGCACAGTCAATGGTCTGGTTCGGTATGATGGTTATGCGTGCAAAGTATATCTTAACGATCCAAAAGATCCAGCTTCTTTATCCTCTACTTCCGTAATATCGCTTTGTTATGATAAACAAGGACGCCTGTGGATTGGTACATGGGACACTGGACTTAGTCTCTATGACCCTGTTCAAGATCGTTTTATCAACTTTCTTCCGCGAGAGGGTGACAGTACTTGGCTGCAAGCGAAGACCATCGCAGTTATTCATGAAGATCGGTCCGGGAACATCTGGCTTGGAACAATGTGCGATGGTATTGTTCGTATCAATTTCGACACAAGCAAAGAAGAAAGCAGCATAGATAGCATCGCCAAGCACATACGGTTCCACACAATATTCCCTGGTGGCAAACGAAACGATATTTGCGATATTGACGAATACGAAGATAGCAAAATCATTGCTGCGTCGTTGGGCGGTCTGTTTTGTATTGACTCCCTGAATCGGATAGAAGCAATACCAAACCTGCCAAGACCTTTCAAATCACTTCTGGATACAGCAATCACGACCTGCCTTTTCTGGGAAACTCCGGAAAAATTATGGATCGGTACTCCATTTCAGGGACTCTTCGTATTCGACAGAAAAAGGGATATAATTCTCAATTTTCACAAACGGGAAAAACAGCCGGGGAAGCCACGAGACAATCCAATACACGACATTCAATTGGATGGCGGTGGTCATATGTGGATTATGACGGAAGCCGGCCTCGATTTGTTTGATGTTTCAAAAGGTGAGTACTTAGAATATTTGAGTGTCTTCGGTGCACCGCCACCTACAATGATGAGAATGTTACTATCACTGGATAATACGGGCACATTGTGGATAGCGTCAGGCCAGGACGGCGTTTACTTTCTGACAAACAAATCGTTTCGGCTTCCCCATTATGGTTTGAGAGATGCTGAACGAAGACCAAAAGAAATGGAAACCATAAATAAGTGGAGCGATGGTACGTATTGGATCGGGACAGAAGGGAAAGTGATCCAGTTGCATTTGGCCACGTTGAACGTTGTGAAGACAGTTGACCTTTTCAAAGGAGAAAAAAATAAGTACGATAGGCTGGGTGTCGAGGACTCGTATGATGATGAGAATGGTAGGCTTTGGTACGGAACATGGGGTTTAGGTATCTATAAATTCGAACCGGCATCGGGAAGAACTACCAATCTTCGCTATACCAAACAGTTACCGGATCTCATATACAAAGCAGACATCTGTCGCAGCATGACTGGTGCAGGGAGGAGTGGACTATTTATCGCTGCATATAATGACGGATTGATGAAACTGGATACCCGTGAGAATAGGTTTTCTCGAGTTACGGGCACATCCGCTTCCCACGTCATGAAGGACAATGAAGGGAGAATATGGATTGCAAACGAACGTGATGGTCTTTTTATCTTTAATCCCGCCACAGGACAGACTGAGCAGCTCGTTCATGAACCGAATAATCCAAAATCGCTCAGCTACAACAGAACTATACAGACTTATCAGGACCCTCATGGAAGAATATGGGCCGGAAGCAGAGATGTTATCGAGCTCTGGGAGCCGGCAACAAAAGCTTTCAAACATTATCCCAATGAAGGGATTAAGGATGGTTTCTATGCCCTACCGCTTGGAGGTGACGCATCGGGCAGACTGTGGGTAAGCTATTTTGGCGGGGCTTTGGGTATTCTCGATCCCACCACAAGCGTGTTTACTGATTTTGGTTATTCGAGTGGTGTATGTGGATATCTGATGCACATGGAATTGTTGGACGACGGCAGAATCATGCTGGTAGGGAGCGGGGGAATGAACATTGTGCGCCCCGAGAGTCTTTTTGCACCCCTTACGCCGCCGCCGCTTGTGGTGACAAGGATGACAGTGGATGATGCATTACAATATTCGCCTCTGGCGTTATCTGCCGCCTCAGCGCTGCAATTTGAGCACAATCAAAATGTCATTGAATTTGAATTTGCAGCGATCAAGCCTGGTGAAGGGAGTTTAATTGAATATCGGTACAAACTTGATGGCCTCGAAAAAGAGTGGATTAATCCAAAAGATAAGCGATATGTACGTTATCCGGGATTGAGTCCCGGCGCCTATGTCTTCAGAGTCAAGGCAATTTCAACACGCCACGAATGGCAGCCGCAGGAAATATCTCTTGCAATATTTATCGCACCCCCTTGGTGGCAAACCTGGTGGGCTTATACGTTGTACGGATTCGCATTTTTGGGAATGCTGTACGGCGGATACCGAACACGGTTGAGGCAAGTGCAGCTCAAACAGCAGGTCGAGATGGAACACTTTCAGACGGAACATCTTGCAGAAGTTGACAAGCTGAAGTCACGCTTTTTTTCAAATATTTCGCATGAATTTCGTACTCCTTTGACCCTCATCCTCGGTCCCGCAGAACAGATGTTGGATCAAAGTAAGGATGGAGAAGTGCGGCAAAAATCATACCTCATCAAAGATAATGCAAAGAAGCTTTTAGGACTGGTCAATCAGTTGCTTGACTTTTCACGTCTTGAATCGGGTGTAGAGAAGCTGCAAGTATCGGGCGGAGATATTGCTCAATTTCTCCGTCGCATTGTCATGTCATTTGAATCGTGGGCTGAGAAAAAGAGTATCGTGCTCACCTTTCAAACGGACCTGGATGCGATGGAAGGGTGGTTCGACGCGAACAAGCTCGAGAAGATCGTGAATAACCTGATGTCGAATGCATTGAAGTTTACACCGGAAGGTGGGAAGATTGACGTCACCCTCGCCGTGTCAGGAAATGATCATGGCACCCCTCTCCCCCTTGCGGAAGAGGGATTATGGGTTAGGCTACGTGTGACCGACACCGGTCCTGGTATTGCACCCGAGCACCTTCCCCACATCTTCGACCGCTTCTATCGTGTGGATGATACGCACACAACAGAAGGAACGGGCATCGGTCTCGCACTCGTGAAGGAGCTTGTCCAGCTTCACCATGGAACGATACACGCAGACAGCGCAGCAGGACATGGTTCCACCTTCACGGTTGTGTTACCGATAGGGAGATCTGCCTATGCGTCGAGTGAGATTACTAAGACTCCTCCTCAGTGCGGGGAGCATGAGCGGATTGAACTTGTGGAACCTTCAGCGGAAGTTGCCGCAACTCCGGCAGGAAAAAACTCCGAAGGAAAACCGATCGTTCTCGTTGTTGAGGATAATGCCGACCTGCGCGAGTTCATACGTGAGTTTCTGGAAAAGGATTATGCTGTCCGCGAGGCCGGAGACGGTGAAGCGGGCTATAATACAGCGTTGGAGATTGTGCCGGACCTCATCATCAGCGATATCATGATGTCGAAAATGGACGGCATCAAGCTGTGCCGGACCGTGAAGCAGGATGTGCGGACCAGCCATGTGCCGGTGATACTGCTGACTGCCCGGGCTGGTGCTGACAGCAAGGTTGAAGGATTGGAAACCGGCGCGGACGATTACATCACGAAACCGTTCGACGCGCGGGAGCTCATTGCCAGAGTAAAGAATCTGATTGAACAGCGCCGGCATCTGAGGCAGAAGTTCTCAGCGGGAACGGTTCTCAAGCCGGGTGAAGTTGCGGTCACATCACTCGATGATGACTTGCTGAAGAGAGTGATGACAGCGGTTGAAAAGAACATCGGAGACGAAGATTTTGATGTGGATGACCTTGCAGAAGAAGCATATCTGAGTCGCCCGCATCTCAACCGCAAGCTTCAGGCGCTCACAAATCTGTCGCCGGCTGAGTTCATCCGTTACATCCGACTGCAGCGTGCACGTGAACTGCTGGAAAAAAATGCCGGCAATGTTACCGATATTGCGTATCGCGTTGGCTTCAGCAGTCCTTCCTATTTCAGTTCTTGTTTCCACGAACGGTTTGGATACCCACCGTCTGAGGTCCGGCACAGACGCTCCCCCTGATCCTGCCAGCCGGGTTGAGCTTGTCGAAGTGTGAGAAGCGAAACGGCCTCGCCGCCGTTCTTCGATAAACTCAGGCTGATAATCGGTAACAATCCCTGACCACCCCGCCTGCTTAATTCCTCCGATTTTTGCGTCTTTCCATCTAAATGATCCAAAATCTAAAGTTTTTGATGTAAATCTGATACCCACCCCCGGCTTAGTTTCTTTACCTTCACGGTGTCACTAATCAAAGGCCATAAGTATTCCATGGCGTTGCACATCCAGAATCCTTCGAATTTCTATACAGCGATTGTCTACCAGCTACGAACACGGAGTCATGTTACGTTGGCGGTCTTCAACGCGCTCGGCACGCTGGTCGCGACTCTGGTAGACGAAGTTGAGGGACCCGGCGAGAGATCGGTAAATTTCAATGGGAATGGGTTAGCAAGCGGCGAGTATTGGTACCGGCTGGTTGTGAGGCCCGGAGGCAATATTGGGCAATCCCAAAGTTTCACACAAACGAAGAAATTATTCTTGCTGGAACAAGACTACCGTCACACCGAGCTTAGCAATCACCCTGAACCCTGAGCATGCCGAAGGGTCGAGGTACGACAAAAGGGAGTTATCTATGAAACACTTACCATTTTCCATTGCATTGAGCATTCTTTGCTCAACGGCACTCGTTGCTCAATGGACAAAAACAAACTTATCGCTACAATGGCCTGATATACCATTTTGCTTAACGACAAGGGGAACAAGTTTATTTGTAGGTACTTACGGTGGTATTTATCATTCAACAAATGAGGGAAATAGTTGGGAGAAAATTGATAGTGGATTGACTAACCCGGACGTCCGTTCCCTCGCCGTCGGTGTTGCCAACCTTTTTGCGGGCACTGCTAATGGGGGGGTCTTTCTTTCAACGAATAATGGCACTAGTTGGATTGCAACAGGTTTTAACCCGGGATACACGAATGCTCTTGTCGTTTCAGGCAATAACCTCTTTGCCGGAACAAGTAGTGGTGTGTACCTTTCGACCAACAATGGTAATGATTGGATTGCCATTGACTCTGGTCTCACAAGGGATAACGTTATATCTCTTGCTACCAGAGGGACAACCGTCTTCGCTGGAATTTATAGGGGAATGATGGGATATTATGCTGGCGTTTTTCGTTCCACCGACAATGGTCAGAGTTGGATCGATTGTGGGTTGTCTGATAAAAATATTTATGCCCTTACCGTCAACAAAAAACATGTTTTTGCGGGAACAGAGCATGGTGTTTATCGTTCAGCTGATAATGGTAGTAATTGGACTGCAGTAGATAGTGCGCTGTTAAACACGGGTGTGTTTTCGTTTGCGTTTTCAGATACAAGTCTATTCGCAGCTACAGATAATGGTGTCCTTCTTACGACAAATAATGGGATTACTTGGACTGATGTCAGCGAAGGGTTAGATTGGGGGGCAGTTAATTGTCTTACGATAAGGGGTGGCTATATCTTTGCTGGGCTTGAAAATGGGTGCAATAATTGGTGCAGTGTTTGGCGAAGACCCCTTTCGGAAATGATTTCTACTACTCAACTCGATGGCTTGGCAGGCAGAAGCATCAAAGACATTGCCTGCGGCAAGGATGCAATCTTTGCCGTTACTGCTGATAGCGGGAGTGTGTACCGCTCGACAGATGGAGGTAATACGTGGACGATGACGCTTCCATCCGGTGCGGTGAATGTTGCAGCTTCACCTAGTGGAACTGTTGTCATTCAACAACAGGACACACTGCTCCGATCAAGTGATAATGGAATATCTTGGATACCAAGCATCACATACCAGTATGGCAGAAGCCTTACAAGCGTTGAAGTTGGACCTTCCGGCACAATTCTTTGTGGAGAGGTATATGGTCTCTATCTCACATCTAGTCCGGCGATGCTACGCTCAACCGATAATGGCGTGTCATGGTCTGAGAATACAAACAGGCTGGCTAGTGGTGTTATTTCTTTCAACGGGATGTCAGTTGTGTCGGCAGGAGGTGGGTATTATTGTGGAGCGGGATGCGGTGCTCCTGGGTGGATTGTATCAATGTCCAACGATGATGGGCAAAACTGGATTACAGTCTCTTACGCTCACGATAATTCCATGGGTTATGCTCACTCAGTATTATGGACCAATACTAAAATACTATTGGGTACAGAAATGGGATTGTTTCACTCTTCAGATACCTGCACGAACTGGCGAACGATATGTACCAAAAGCATATCCTCTGGCCTCCTTCTATCATCGAATACTATACTTATCGGTACCGATAGTTCGGGTCTTTATCTCTTCGATGAGGATGGCGACAGCCTCGGCATACTTAACGAAGGCTTAACCAACCTCAACGTCCATACGCTGGCGATGGATTCGCTTGGCTATGTCTATGCGGGGACGGATAGCGGCATCTTCATAAGGCCAATCGATTCTATCCTTGGAATTACCCGGAGACCGCAATCTCTCCAGGCGGGCTGGAACTTGATGTCACTCCCAGTTCATCCCTTTAGTCACTGCAAAGAAGCCAACTATCCGGGATCGTGTTCCCATGCGTTCGAGTACAGCGGCAGCTATCGTATCCATGACACGCTGGAGATCGGTAAAGGGTACTGGCTGAAAGTGCCTTCTGCAAGTGATTTCATCATTGCCGGTTATCGCACTGCGCTCGAAACAGTGGCAGTGGCAGATCGGTGGAACATGATCGGCTCACTGAGCACGCCTATTGCCGCCTCCTCGATTACCAGCGACCCGCCGGGAATGATCACGAGT
>JAWOKN010000116.1:0-4872 GCA_033854175.1 Bacteroidota bacterium
GGATCTGCAGAGGCAGAGGCGATGTATTTTCCATCAGGAGAAAATGCAGCCTCGCGGATCAGGGCATCTGCAAATGTCACGGGGTGAGGATTGCCTCCATCAATTGCGGAAATCCAGATACGGGAAATATACTCCGATTGGATATAGACAAGGGTCCTGTTGTCGTCTGAAATCCTTGCCGCCATGACAGGAACACCGCCTTCCGTGACCTGACTGGCGGAACCACCGCCGGCGGGGATCGTCCACACATTCAGGATGCCGGACTTATCTGAAACGAAAAGGATCTCACCATTGGCAGCCCAGATAACTTCGTCAACCGTCTTTCTGTCAAACGTGACCTGCCGTTCCCGCCCTGAAGCAAGTTCGCGAACCATGACTTCACCATATCCTTCAAGCCAGTTCCGCACCCACGTCACCGATGCCCCGTCGGGCGACCAACTGAACGCGAGTGGCGCGCGCGCTATTGAGACCGTATCGATCAGTTCACGGCGTTTGTCGGTTCCATCAGGTCTGATGCTCCAGACCTCGTACTTCCCCGACGCGCTGGGCGCGGAAAATGACTGGTAGTCTCCGATCCGGGCAGCTCCGATCCGTTGCCCGTCCGGACTCCACACCGGGCCGACCCCCGTGTCGAGCAGGGTTCGGCCTGGTCCTCCCTGAGAACTACAAAGTTTGACCGCCCAGACAGAATTCGGGTCAGTCTTGCAATCATACCCTATCTGGCTAAGGTCAGGGGAGATGTCAGCGCTCATGATCCAGAAGGCGGATTCCTGGGTTATCCGGGTAGCCTTTCCAGTGGCTACATTCGTCCAGTAAACATCCCACTTCCCATTTTCATCCTGCGCGGGAAAGACAACCCAATTACCATCCCGGGAGAGAGAAGCGTAGTTTATTGCCTTGAACGGAATCCGGAGTGCAGTCGTGGTGCGGCTGGGATTGAGACGCACGGGACGGGTTCTCACAACGAGGTAGAGAACGGAGATCAGGCACAACAGCAGTAGCCCTGCGATTCCAGACCGGATGATCTTCTTCGACGAATACTTTTTCATCGCGCCGGGTGCAGGGGGAGCCGGTTCGGGCTGCAGCGCATCGGAAGGAACCGGCCGCTGGACCTTTGAGGTGGCTTTCTGCACTCTCCGCAGATCTATCACCATCTCGTGGACGGACTGGTACCGATCCTCAGGATCCTTCTCAAGCGCCCTGTCGAGGATATGGAGTAATTCCGATGATATGTCAGGGCGATATTTCTGTATCGGCTCAGGGTTTTCGTTGACAATCGAGTACATGATTGCAGCCTCATGCTCGCCACGGAACGGACGATGACCCGTGAGCATCTCATAGAGGACGATTCCGAATGAAAAGATATCCCCGCGTGCATCAGTCTCGCTTCCTTCGATATGTTCAGGCGCCATATAGGCGAGTGTACCGACCGTGGAAGATGTCTTGGTGATTCTCAGCGTCCCTTTCAGTTTTGCAAGCCCGAAATCCATGACTTTGATCTGGTTCTTCGCATTGACCATGATGTTTTCGGGTTTTACATCCCTGTGGACGATACCATGACTATGGGCTTCCTGGAGGGCGTCGCCGATTTGCACGGCATAGTTGATTGCGTCATCCATTTTCTGCAGCGGGAGCAATTGCCGAAGGGTTTTCCCGTCAACAAACTCCATATCGATGAACTGCTGTCCTTGATGATCTCCGAGCGTATGAATCGCGCAGATATTGGGATGGTTGAGGGCTGAAGCCGCCTGGGCTTCCTGCAAAAACCGTGCACGTTCAGGTTCCTGGGCTTCAAGACCTTTCGGAAGGAATTTCAGGGCAACGGCACGTTTAAGGCGGATGTCTTCGGCTTTATACACCACACCCATGCCTCCCTCTCCCAGTTTCTCAAGGATATTGTAGTGTGATATGGTCTCGCCGATCATTCTGCATTCCTTCGTGAAAAGCGTCAATCAGTATGATATCGGCCTTTCAGGACTGCATCAATTCAAGGGTCGTTATCGGTATGGCTACCGCTCACACTTGAGCATGCAGCAGAGTTCAGAAAAGATCTCCCTTGGTAGTCATCCGTAGATGAACTCACAATGGTAAGAAACTAGCCTGAGAATGTCAAACAGGACAGGCGGCAGAATCCAAAAATTCTTGCTACAATCGCCCCTTCCAATCCTCTCGATACACCCCCCTCACCTCCGCCTAGAGCCACCCCACACTGTGAGCGCGAGGGATCCCCTATACCACTCCCAAACTGACTCTTGGCCTCGGGTCATAAATCGTATCGCTTTTATCGGACCAATAACATTTTTTTCACGCTCGTAAATGTCTTACTCGGATTAGCAACGCTTGTTGCCTCCAGCCGGTAGAAATAGATGCCGGACGCGAATGATGAGGCGTTCCATTCGACTTGTTGATAGCCCGGCTCTTGCGGTTCGTCGATCAGCCTTACCACTTCTCTGCCAAGCAGATCAAAGACTTTGAGCGTGACATAGCTTTTGGTTGGGAGTTGATATTTGATCGTTGTGCTGGGATTAAATGGATTGGGGTAACTTTGGTAAAGATAATATATATGTGGAATCCGATTTTCCCGATCTGTTATACCCGTCAGGAGTTCCGGCCGGCCAGGGTGAGAGTTGTAGGTCTGGTCGGACACAGTCAGTGAGGACAACCGATGGAATCCGCTGATCTTCACGACAAGCTGCTGATCGGGCAGTATTGCCGCACTCCCGTTTGTATCCAGGACGCCAATCAATAGTAGGGTGTCGGACAATCCTTGGACGATGTCTATGCTGTCGCAAAGAATTCTTACTGAGGGGGGGATTCCTTCGGCCGAGAATTGGAAGCTGATGCCTGTCAGCTTTGAGATTGATTGAAATCTAACGGTTGTGGTATCGTTCACGTATGATGTGTCGATCAAAACCGTGACTGCGTCATGGCGGCTGGTGTCAGCCTTACAACTCAGCGGAGATTTTGAACCATAAAAATGGTCAACCAGGGCAGTCAAGTCGGCAATATCGATATGTTGATCTCCGTTTAAATCCCCGGCTTCAAACGGATTTGGAGGTGGTCCGGAGCGGTAGAGATAAGAGATCATTGATGACAGATCTGCAAGGTCGACCACTCTGTCGTTGTTCACATCTCCATTCACGCCGACTGCGTAAACAAGAACCTCGGCGTTGCCGGCCAGCTGGCCCAGAGTGTCGTAAGCATAGAGAACCACGCTTCCTGTGTCGTTACAATTGACTATAACATCGTGCATGATTTCCGTTCTGATTGTATCGGGCGTATGGACGAAATTGCTGTCACTGATCGTATATGACCACCCCTGGGGCATGAATGCCTTGGTGACAAGAATGAGGCTGTCGCCGTATTCAGTGCCGATTGGAACCTGGAATGCAGTTGTCTCCTGAGCGGCAGCAAAGCCGATTTGGTTCATGTTTTTCCAGTTGAATTCCGCCATCTCCTTCTGTGTGAGAGGTGTCCTGGGACGCATGCGTGCATCTCTATTGATCTGAACACCTTTACCCGGTTTTTGGGGCGGAGTGGGACAATCAGGAGGTTTTTCGGTCCGTATCACCTTTCTTGTTGGAGATAGAGCCGCACATCCGTTTTCATCTTTCGTGAACTCGAAAGTCCACTGTACTGTCTGGAACAACCTGCCGCACACGTAAATTTTTTGTGAAAAAACCCTGTTGCAGGTTCCCATCGGCAATGCTTTTGGATCCAGGCAGCTTGTTATGGTGTCCGGACATGCATGGAACAAACCACCTATCATGATGTCACATCCCTGTTCAGTGACAACAGTCCCCTCGATTCCGCAACCTTCAGCTGTGACCTCCTCGGTCATTGACCCCCCCTGACACCCTTCGCTCTTATTGTCGCAGGGTGCAGTTATGATTTTCGTGTACACTATGCCAAGCGAAGTACCACAATCCCCTTCCCAGCATGGAAGCATTGTCCTGTCTGTAATCTCAATATCGACCGGGCGGCAGTCGCCGCACCCGTCGGTTGTTTCCAATGGCTTTGGTTGCTTGAAGAAAACCAGCATTGGATAACCAGTTTCAGTTTGCAGTATGGCTATCGACATCGACAGGTCCTCGCCGAGGAGTTGAACAAGGTTGTCGACAATCCTGCTTGATCCGGTGAGTCGAACTTGTTCCGTATAGGTCGGTGCGTTGGGATTACCTATGAGAGGCGGTCGCAGGATCTCCGGGTGGAATAGATGTTGGTTGTTCAGGAATTCCACATACTTACAGGCAGCCTTGAATCGGGGAAGCTCTATCCCCTGATAGTCACTCAAGGTCATTTGATACTCGGGGGATGCCGGGTATACAATAAGCCGTTGATTGATTTGCTCATACCGATACGTATGGTCCTGCGATACAATTTGATCCAGGACGTCTTTCACTGTTCCTCTTTTTGTGCTCAGTGCAATCTGTTTCTCTCCTGCCGCGAGGATGAAGCTTATGGGAATGCCCTCATCCTCACGTAACATTCGGATGATTGCGGAAGTAGTCAAACTGGATATCCTGTAATCGGGCACTGACCGGGATAGGATATTCTTAAATTGATCCCCCTTCTCTGT
Source organism: Bacteroidota bacterium (assembly GCA_033854175.1). Lineage (GTDB taxonomy): Bacteria > Bacteroidota > Ignavibacteria > UBA10030 > SZUA-254 > DATKPE01. The sequence continues at coordinate 4,580 of JAWOKN010000116.1, forward strand.
GTTTTTGGGTGAATATGCATTTTGACCCCCGGTAAAGCGCGGATAGATGTATACCTGGAAGCATCCGTGCTGCGACTCCGGGACAATGAAGCTCCGGCACAGTGTGACTGAGTCAAGTGGTCCCACTGAAATCCCCGTGAGCTTCTCAAATTTAGTCCAGGGCTGCGCAATTCCCCATCCGGCATAAAAGAAGTTCACGCTGTCCAGAACCGCGGGCACATTCAGTGTGTTCACGACCTTCCCACAGACCTGAATCGTGTCTCCCTGGAAAATCGCGTCAGGTCCGGGACCGG
>JAWOKN010000117.1:0-15833 GCA_033854175.1 Bacteroidota bacterium
CGTTTGTGACGCTGAAGATCTACAACATCCTGGGACAGGAAGTGGCGACGTTGTTGAACCACGACCAGTTGGATCAGGGGACGAACGAAGTGGTGTTTGACGCGGCCCGGCTGGCAAGCGGAGTGTACTACTACCGCCTGGTCATCAATGACGGCCAGTTCCAGCAGGTCAAGAAGATGATGTTGATTAAGTAATCATTTCCCGATGAAGTCTCCCGCAGATAGGGGCGGGAGACTTCACACTTTAATCTGTTGGTCAATCCAACAACACCAGTTAACTAGAACAGAGACAATGCGATTGGTGAAAGGAGTGTGAGCCAAGAGGAAGGGGAACATTACAATTTTTGAGAAGCATGCTGTACATGTTAGCATTCTAAAGTAGCTGTAGAAGGTAAAATCTCTAATCCACCATCATTACTAACAATTCATTAAAGGAGTTATATATGAAACGCGCTCTCTTTTGCTTGTTCGCGATCATCGTGGTCACCGGCGCAGCGTTGGCACAGCCGACGGGCACCGTGGTCATGACCGCGGAAGTATCGCAGACACCGTTGGCAGTCGCGGCTGGTACTTTTGACGCGGCAGGGCTGATTGATGGACAGTGCTACAAGATTCCTGCGGATATTCAGAATCCGGTGGCATACAGCCCAGTCAACAACACGACTCTTGGCAACGTGACAGTCACCCTTGAAGAGACAGTCATTTCGGGTGATCCTCTTGCCTTCGTCGTTTGCACGTTTGCGATGCCGACCGTGATGTCAGCGACATCAGCAGGCCCGGGTATTGTGCATTGCACCTACGACAATCTTTCTGCGGCATGGGGCATTTCCGGTGCAGAAGCCAGCTTCTTCAATCCGCAGACCGACAATCCGAAAACCTTCCAGCTCGATGCATCTGGTGCTTTGAACATCGTTCTGAGCTCCAATCTGTGTGTCGATCCGGATGCGCAGACGGACACCTATGAAGGTGATGCGCTTGTTGCAGTGCAGTACACCGGTGTTACACCGTAACACGGACAATCGGCGAAATACCTGATTTTATTTCCCGATTGGATCGTATATATGATGGAAGGGAGTAGTTTGGAACTATACTACTGTTCAAGCTACTCCCGTTTTTAACTTGTATGAGAAGTCCAGTCAAGTTTACACCACACGCACCCATCCCATGAAGAGCACTTTTGTCCGAACCTTCATTTTCACGATCACCGTTCTAGTCGTCGGTGGCATTCAATCTGCCCTGGCGGCGATCAGCGTGACTCCAAAATTTCTTTTTCTCGATCCGACAAAACGGTCGGTCGCCATCAATATCACCAATAACGGGAACGAAGACGATGAGTTATGGGTGGAGGCAAGCTTCGGGTATGTCGTGTCTGATGACACGGGTGGCATCCACGTTATATTTGATTCCTCCAATTCCGTGCTCAATTCAGCAGCTTCATGGATCCGGGCGTATCCTCAACGTTTTGTTCTCGGCCCGGATGAAACTCAAATAGTCCGGTTGGTGGTATCGCCCCCGGCCGGGTTGGCACCGGGGGAGTACTGGGCGCGTGTGAACATCTCATCGAAACCGCGCAAACCTGCCGTCGGCGTCCGCGGCACAAGGTTTGGAAGCGGTATTCTCCTCGTATCCCAGGTGGGGGTCGCATTTCATTACCGGGTTGGCGATCTCACCACGGGAGTTCAGTTGACGGATCTGAAGACGACGAACACCGACAGCACCACTGATGTCAAGATGACACTGACAAAAACCGGTAACGCTTCTTTTTGGGGAGTACGCGTTATTCGTCTGGTTAATGAGTCCGGGAAGATCGTTTACACTTCCACGAAAGAGCTTGTCGTCTATAAAAGCATGACTCTTCGTGAAAGAATCAGTAAAAGGAAGGTTCCCCCTGGAAGTTACAAAATTGAGACTGACTTCCTCACAGGGAACCGAAAAGATATTGAGAGCAATAATCTGATCCAGGCTCCACCTCTGCGGATTTCAAATCCGCTCATTGTTCAATAATACAGATCACGTGTTGATATGAAGCTGGTACGAGCTATCAGCATATTATTAGCCCTGAGCAACGTGGCGCTATTCGCACAGCAAAGTGGCGAGCATGAGGTCTTGGTAGAATTTTACGTTGTCAGTCTGCCGAGTACGGAAATGAACATTATTTTGCGCGACACCGAAGCATACATTCCGATGCGGAAAACCTTCGATTATCTGGGAATCTGGGGGGATTTCCGGCCCGCGGACATGCAGTTGAGTGGTTTTTTTAAAAATCCCGATACCTCGTACAGTGTCAATTTCCGGGAAGGCACCGCCTCGATCCGGGGCAGAAAATTTTCGGTTTCTGCAAGTGATTACATTTACCAGGCCGATACCCTCTATTTACGGACAGGTTTTCTGAACGAGCTTTTCAACCTGGATTTCAAATATTCATCCCGGAGAGTGAGGGTCGAGCTGAAACGATCGAGGGGTTTGCCCGCGGTCACGGCCATTGCACGCCATCGCCGCTATGCGATGCTGGCACGCCGGCAGGTGGGATTACCATCCCCGGATTATTTCCTCGGACATGAACCGTATGTTCTTGGGGCCGGGCGGTTCGACTGGTCAGCCTCAACCACGCTCACCCCTTCCCGATATCTCGGCACGCGGTTTAACACCGGACTGGGCCTGCAGATTCTGTCGGGAGATTTTACCGCGACCGACAACGGATTCGTCGATCATGGACGGAATGAGAATACATTCCGGGGCCAGTACCGTCTTCCTTTCCTGGATAACATGACCATTCAGCAGATCATTGCGGGCGATTTTGTTTCGAACGGCATCCAGGCCCGTTTTGTCCGAGGCGGTGAACTGACCAACCGGCCGCTCGCGCAGCGATTTTCGTACACCAGGGAGGTGTTTCACGGGCAGTTTGAGCCGAACATCGATGTCGATGTGACGGGGGTATCCTTCCTGCCACAGTATCAGCAGACGAACGACCTGGGCATCTATCAGTTTGACGTCCCGGTGATCTACGGACAGGGCCTGGTGGAGATCAACGCTTATGATCCGTGGGGCCGGGTCCAAACTCTCCGTTATCGCATGAATGTGTCGAGGGATTTAGTCCCCCCCGGAGAACTGGAGTATTCGATAGCCGGTGGTAAAACCCGCCCTCCTGTGGAGATGTGGACATCGACCAATTATCTGAAATGGGGTGTGTCATCGGATTTCACGGTCGGGATGAAACTCGAATATTTCGATCTTGATAACGTTCATCAGAAGTTCTTTCCGTCCCTGACGGCGACGTCCCGGCTGGGCAACAGTCTCATTCTTTCAGGTTCCGTCGCTCCCCAGGCGCTATCGACCGCTGGCTTGAGCTGGTTATTTCTGACGGGAGCGGATCTGGAAGTTCTGGCGACTCAGTATGCCGACAATGCCTTTTTTAATCCTGCAGGAATCCGGAATGACATCAATGCGACGCTGCTTTTGCCGCTCGCGACAGGCCGGGTTCCTTTCGGCATCGGTTCGTCCTTTGAGCAGACAGCCTACGATGCCCTGATCTCGACCAATTTTCAGTTATCGCTCAACGCGACATTCGGAATTTTCTCTCCGCGGTTGAGCGCACTTTATGCCTGGCGGCAACCGACCGGCGGGACTGCAACACCGACGCAGCGACTTTATGATGCGGCCTTTACACTCTATTTGCCCGCCCGGGTCATCTTTCAGCCGGAATTGACGTATGACCAGATCAACAATAATGTCAACTCCGTCCTTGCGACGGTTTCAAAATCGGTCGGACCGGATTTCCGGATGATCGCCACCTATGGGCGGTTTCCGCAGGTGAATTCTTACTCCATCGGCCTGAGCCTGACATACTACCTCCCATTCATGCGGGCGCAAGGCGGGGCGACATCGGTCAACGGCCACAGCGTCCAGTATAACACCGCTCAGGCGGGTTCCGTCGGTTTTGACACGAGGAACGGTAATTTATTTTTCCAGAATGTTCCAACGTTCGTGGGTTTGAGCGGGCTTGTGGTTCATCCCTTTTACGACGCGAACAACAACGGTGTCGACGATCCGGGGGAGGAAGTTATTGATAAAGCGCACATCTATTACACCAACGTCACGCGCAACACACCGCCGGTCAATGTGGCCCTGAATACGCTTACGCTGAGCCGGTTGCCCTCATATGAAAATTTTGATGTGTATCTGGATCCGCAGAGTCTGGATAATCCGGTTTGGGTTCCGCGGTATGCAAGTTTTCGGATACTCTCGGAACCGAACTATATACGGGAAATCAGTATCCCTGTCGTCACGGGTGGGACTGCCCGGGGCACGGTCTACATTATCCAGGACAACGTCAAAAAGCCGGCGGAGGAGATAAAACTCACGATCACCGGGCTGAGTGACGGCGGTACAGAGAAAAAGAGGTTTACGAAAACGCTCTCAACATTTTCGACGGGTGAATTCGAATTCAGTCCCCTGCCGCCGGGGAAATACAGAATCGAACTTGATCTCACCCAGTTGAGGACACTCGGTTACACAGCTTCACCCTCGACGCGGGATATTGAGCTGATGCCGAAGGCCGAAGGTGACATCGTCTCCGGCATTGATTTTACTCTTGTTCCCCAACGGTAATATTTTCAGACTTGATTGTCATTGCGCAATACCGGATATTATAGTATAGTCAGAATTTGTCGGCTGTTCCCCACATGAAGGCGCAACGGGCATATTGGTTACAACGAAGCGTGGGATTATACCTTCTCACCCTGGTGGCAGTGGTCTGTTGCATACGTATGCAGGTTTTCGCGCAGCAATCTCTTGAAGGCGACACCTCATCGGTGGCCGATAGTCTCCTTGAATTTGGAAATCCCTTTGCCGGCTCGCTGTTTACCACCGATCTGGCTCTTGACACAAACCTCAGTGCCACCAACTGGACATGGCAGAGTCCTTATCCGGCGGGGAATACCCTGTATGCGACGGATCTCTTCATCGACACGCTGAACCATGACACGACCATGGCGGCGGTCGGGGATATGGGAACGCTCATCAATACCTCAACAGGCGGTGCATCATGGCAGGTTGAGCAGTCGCTCGGCATACCGTACAACAGGTTGACCGCCATCGACCTTGTCGATTCTCAGGTTTCGTACATTGTCGGTACGCAGGGGGTCATACTGAAATCGACCGACCGGTTATCGCACTGGTCCCTGATCAACACGAGCACCTCCCAGCCCCTTATGGGAGTAAAATTCGTTAACGCGAACCGCGGGTGGGTGGTAGGTTTCAAGGGAGTCATCCGGGCCACGACCGACGGTGGTGCGAGCTGGACGACGCAGTCCGCTTTTACGACACAAAATATCCGGAGCGTGGATTTCATCGATTCGGTCCACGGGTGGATCGCCGGGGATTCGGGAACGGTATTCTCCACCACCAACGGAGGTTTCACCTGGACAGCGGTCACCAATACCGGTGATACCGACGGATTCAGCAAGGTGAAGATGATCGACCTGCAAAGGGTCTGGCTGATCGGTGATAACGGCACCATCCTGAGATCGACCAATGCCGGCGCGAACTGGACGCTGACGTATCTCGCACCGGGTTTGGGTCTGACGGGGATAGATTTTCCGTCCCCGACCTTCGGTTGGGCTGTCGGTCAGGGTGGTCAGATCCTAGCCACCTCAAACGGGGGAACCAGCTGGAGCAGCCAGTTCTCGGGGACAAATATTTGGCTGACTGGAGTGAAGTTCGCCAACAATTCATCCGGATATGCGATCGGACTGGGGGGGCTTGTCCTCCGCACAAACGATGGCGGGGTTACATGGGTGAAAATCAGCACATCTGTCCAGGCGAATTTCAACGCGGTCTCCTTTGTCACCTCATCGACCGGATGGGCGGTCGGCGATAACGGGGTCATCGCCAACACCACCAATGGCGGCGCTACGTGGGTGAGGCAGAGTTCGGGAATAGTGAAAAAACTGACTTCTGTTCATTTCGTCGATCCTCTGGACGGGTGGGCGGCGGGCTATGCGGGGACTGTCCTGAGGACGACCAACGGTGGAATAAACTGGGTGATTCAGTCACCGCCGACCACGCTCAATCTCCGGTCGGTCTTCTTTACCGACGTTCTGGAGGGATTTGTGGTGGGTGATCTTGGAAAGACCTTCAGGACAACCGACGGCGGAGCGCATTGGAACAACCGATTCCCGAGGGTGACAAGTTCACTCTACTCGGTTTTCTTCCTCGACCCGTTAAACGGCTGGGCGGCGGGTGTGGGCGGTCAGGTCGTCGGTACGACTGATGGCGGGGTAAGCTGGTTCGTGGGATCGGCGGCCAATGTCAACGGCAGAAACCTTTTTTCGATCATCTTCACCGACATCAACAATGGATGGGCGGTCGGCGGTGTTGGAACGATACTGCACACGTCGAACGGAGGTGCCGTCTGGAGCCTTCAGCAGTCGGGGACAAAACGCACGTTGTATTCTGTTGCATTCACCGATACTCTGCGCGGTTGGGTGTGCGGGGACGGGGGTACTGTTTTGGTGACAACCGATGGCGGCGTCACCTGGGTGCCCGAAGCCACAGGGACGCGAAGTACCCTTCTTGGTATAAATTTCATTGATACGACCACGGGGTGGAGTGTTGGCAGGAACTCCAATATTCTCCACTATGCTATTCCCGCCGGGCCGGTGATACCCGGAATAAAGGCTTTAAAACAGCAGATCACCAATCTGATCAATTACCCGAATCCGTTCAATCCATCGACGATGATCTCGTTCGATCTGCAGGAAAAGAGCAGGCTGAATATCATTATCTACAATATTCTGGGGCAGGAAATCAGAACGCTTGTCGACAACCGGCTCTATTCTGCCGGTCGTCACTGGGTGCATTTTTCAGCGGAAGATCTGCCGACCGGTGTCTACCTCTGCCGGATTCAATCGCTGGATCACAGTTTTCAGGTGGTGCGGAAAATGTTGTATATAAAATAATGTTCAAATTCTCTTGCGCATGTTCTTCATGAGAAAGTGTTTGTCAGGATATCAGGGGACGGTAAGGCAGGAAGGATGTTCATAATTACGCGGACATCCACGGACATCGCGAGAGGAATCCTGGGAGGAGTTGTACTCGTCGTCATGTTCTCCGTGTTCCATTTCTCTGCCGCATCACAGCCGCTCGCTGGCGCAGCCACGAGTGAAAGGGGCAGTCTGGCGACCCAGACGCCCGATTGGGTATGGCAAAATCCCACCCCGCAGGGAAATGACCTCTATGGCGTCTATTTCATCAACAACACCACGGTTGTCGCCGTCGGTTCAGCCGGCACAATCATGCAATCGACAGACGGAGGCACCCGGTGGACGATATCCCCCCTGTTTCAATCCATCCACACTCCGTTGCGGTCAGTCGTTTTCACCTCCGCGGGCTCCGGCTGGGCCGTGGGTGACAGCGGTGTCATTGTCCGGACCACCAACGGCGGGCAGACGTGGAAACAGGTATATATCGGGAATTACTCCTTCGGTCTGACCGCGGTGGATTTTCCAAATTCATCTGCAGGATGGATTGTCGGTCTCGGTGGTACGGTCTTTCGCACCACCAACGGGGGCGTTTCCTGGAATCTCCTGGCGCACAGGACAAATTTCGATCTTCTGAGTGAATCGTTCCCATCCGCTTCGAAGGGATACATCGGGGGATATTTTGGAACATTGCTGAGAACGGTAAATGCGGGAGGCTCATGGGACAGCCTCAGCACAAACAGTTTTGCCAGCATCAATGGTATTGATTTCGTCGATCCGAATGACGGCTGGCTGGTGAACTCGGCGGGGCGGATTTTTGCGACCACAAACGGTGGGGGAGCATGGTCAATTGTCTCATCGGCTGCCCACGTGCCATTATACGGGATTCAATTTATCAATACCATCAGCGGTGTCGCGGTCGGAGACAAGGGCACGATTCTCCAGACAGGCAACGGCGGATCGACGTGGACACCGTTCCCCGTCGATACAAATATAACCCTGAATGCCGTCTCGATGACCTCTGCGGCGGCTGCAATGACGGTGGGCTCAAACGGCCGGATATGGAAATCGAGCGACTACGGCGCATCCTGGTTTCCCGGCGCCGTGGGAATATACTATGATCTGCATGATCTCTTCGTCCTTGATTCCTTCAAGTTATGGAGTGTCGGGAGGTTTGGCACAATTCTTACATCAAACGACGGAGGCCATCAATGGGTATCCCAGAATTCAGGTGTATCCTTTGATCTTAACGCATGCCGGTTTTTTGACAATCTTCACGGTATCGTCGTGGGCGACACGGGGACTGTCGTCCTGACGACCAACGGCGGCATTTCCTGGAGCCAGGGATTGACCGACGTCAAGACATCGCTCTACGCCGTACTCTATACAGATGCCTCGCATCTGATAGCCCTGGGTGAACGCGGGACGATATTGCGTTCGTCCAACGGCGGAGCGGACTGGGGAAGTACGGTCCTTGATACGTCGATAAATTTCAAATGCCTCGTGATCAATCCCGACAGCACCTACTGGGCGACCGGTGACTCAGGTGAGAGTCATTTTGGAAAGATCTTCAGCAGCACCGACAGGGGAATCACATGGATTTCCCATCCCACCGAGCCGACATTTACACTGAACTCGATATTTTTCACGTCGCTGAACTTTGGGTGTGCGGCGGGAAATTCCCAGCGGGTGTTTGTGACCACCGATGGCGGTACCACGTGGATCCCCAGGGTTACTCCGCAGCGGACAAACTACCGGTCGGTCGAGTTTATCGACAGTATAGGCTGGATCGCCGGGGACAACGGGATCCTTGCGAAGACACTGGACAGCGGCATGACCTGGGCGTCGCTGTTCAGCGGTACTGACCGCAACCTGTACGCACTCCGATTTGTCGACACGTTGACGGGATGGATAGTCGGAAGCGGCGGAGCGATCCTGAAAACCACCAATGGCGGTGGTACCCCGGTACCCATCGTTCACCCGAAACCGGTTGTACCGCAGACAATCACATTGCTCCGGAATTACCCGAATCCCTTCAATCCGGCGACGGATGCCGGAACGAATATATCGTATCAGATTACGGTGACCGGCCCTGTGACATTGCGCATCACCGATCTTCTGGGGAGGAAAATCAGGGAGTACAACCTTGGTGTTGTCCAGGCAGGTATCTACGACAGCCAGCCTGGCGATGGGCAGGCGGTTTTATGGGACGGGAAAAACAGTGCGGGGCACATCGTCCCCAACGGGGTATATTTCACCACGCTCATCGTACAGAACGACCGTGCCTACGGCAAGCTCGTGCTGATCAAATGAAGCGGGGAACAAGATCAGGCGATCGCCCGTCGCAACAAACAATCGAAATCAGGTTTTCTTTCCAGACACAAACGAAAGGGTACAGTATGAGCGGTTCCTAAGTCACTAATCAGTTCACAATTCATCATGAATGGAGGCAATCATGATAACTTTTCGATTTCTCTTCTTGTTTCTCCCCATTGGTCATCTTCTGTTCCCTCATCTGGGGGCACGTCTTATTGCGCAGATCGCGCGGCATCCGGTCATCAGCGAAGTGTACGGTGGCGGGGGAAATGCAGGTGCGGTGTATAAGAATGATTTTATCGAGCTGTACAACCCGACCTCTTCTCCCGTTGGTATGTCCAATTGGTCTGTTCAGTATGCGTCGGCCAATGGTACCTTCACCGCGGCGAACAGAACGATTTTCAGCGGTACCTTGCCCGCCAACGGTTTTTTCCTCATCAAGGAAGCGCAGGGAGCCGGGGGCTCGCTCAATCTGCCTGTGCCCGATGCCGCAGGTACAACAGCGCTGAGCGCGTCGAACGGCAAGGTAGCGCTTGTCGCTGATTCGGTTCTCATCAGCGGTCCTGGCGGGGGTAGCATCGTCGATTTTGTGGGGTTTGGAACAGCAAACCAGTTCGAGGGTTCCGCTGCGGCACCTGCGCCATCAAATTCGTCGAGTGTGGAGCGGAAGGCGCAGGGATCCTCGACTCCGTTATCGATGGGGTATGGCGGGCCGGACTCGCTCCTCGGAAACGGCTGGGACTCCGGGGAGAACAGCAGGGACATCACCGTCCGAACGCACCCCGATCCTCAGAATTCCCTCTCAGCCCCTGAATTCCCCCCGGCATCGTTCCTGGTTATCCAGAATGTCACCCGTTCGCCCTTTATCCCGGATGTGAACGGCCGGGATACCGTCAGTGCAGAGGTCGAGGGTGTGGTACCGACGCTCGTCCGGCTTCATATTTCTGTCGACGGAGGGCCGGACGATTCATCAATCGTCATGACTCTTAGTGCGGGTACCGTCTACAGGGGAGTGATACCGCCTGTGAAGCATATGGCGGGTAATCAGGTCGTTGAATATTACATCTCGGCAACGGGTGCGGGAGGGGAATATGCGGCAACCCCGGATTCCAGGGAGGGGTATTTTATCGGAACAACCGTTATCGGAAGGATCAAATCTTATCCACTCTCCGCGATTACGGGATACGGGGTTCGCATGTCCGGGACCCTGGGTGTGGCGACGAACCTTTTTGCATCCGGTGTCGGATATGTGCAGGATACGACGGCCGGGATCCAGATATATCAGTCGGGAGGGTTGCCGGTATTGAAGGCCGGCAGGAATGTCCTCCTGCACGGAACAATTACGGAGTACAATGGCGGATACGAGATTTCCGGGCCGGGATTCGGTTTTCTCGACACGGCCATGGGGATGAAGACGCTGGCACCCGCATCAGTCGAGCTGCCGCTTTCGGGGGGCGCGGCGAATCCCTTGGATGGTATGCTTGTAAAGATTCCCGGTCTCTCCTCGCCAGCCAGCGGTGTATTTATGGCCGGGCGATATTTGTTCAACAATCCGGGTGGTGATACCATTTCCATCCTGGTGGAAAGTAATGGCGCGATGAACACCCTGGTAGGAACTGATCTGCCCTCAGCCGGGGTTGATGCACAGGGAATCCTCTCCTACGGACCGGGATATTTCCGGCTCAAGCCCCGTTCGGCGGAGGACATGGGGAATCTTGCCATCAGTGTCGTTGAGGCTGTCGGGAGCGGGCACTGGAGCGATTCGCTGACCTGGTCAACGCACCGGGTGCCGGCCGAGACGGATCATGTGACAGTTTCCGTGCCGGGGGTGACAGTCACGATTGACGTACCCGATGCACGGTGCGCAAATCTCGTGATGACGGGGAGCGGATCGACGGATGGTCCCACACTGAAGTTTGATTCCGCGGGCATCCGGACGCTGACGGTGGCTGGTTCATTGAGCATTTCCGGCGGTTCGGGGAGCGGGCAGGGGGGCAGGCCAAAACTGACGTCCAACGGGAACAGCCAGGCCGTGCTCATCGTCAGGCATAATATCTTCACGACCTCGAGTAATGCCACTTCGAGCGGAAATGCGGGACTGAATATGAACGAGGGTTCTGTCAGGCTCACAGGCAACTCGGTTGACACGCTGAAAAACGGGGCGGGTTTGCGGCTGGGGCATCTGCAGATCGGGGAAGGTGATGGGGCGAAGGTCCTTGTCTGGTCCCCCTCAAAATCCTCGACACTGGTGATCAGAAGTCTGCTTGTCCGGAGCAACGCCTCGTTCCTGATCGGATCGCCGACTGACACCGTTGCAAATGACATCGGCAACGCAACAATGTCGGGTGTTCCGTCGCTTTCGGGTGGTATCGCCGTTGAACCGGGAGGGAGCCTCCTTGTGCAGAATTCCCGGATCGGAACCACGATGGGTGCGATACATCTGGCGGGGGGAGGTATACGGAACGATGGTACTATACTTTTAGACAGTGTGAGTTTCGGAGGGTTGGCATCATCCTCGGACGGCCCTCGGGGGGGATTTCGTTCAAGCTATACACTCTATATCGGGGGATTTTCCGCCGCACCGGGTGAAACACAGGCGATTTCTGGATCATCGCCCTTGAAGGCGGGTTCCATCGTGGTCGGCAGAGCTGACACACTCTCCGTGCAGCAAAATCTCATGCTCGCAGGGGGTGCAACCATGCTGCTGAACGGATTTCTTTCTGAATCTCCGGATTACACCGTCAGGGGCACTGTCATCGCCGCAAGGGTTGTTGCAAAGGGTGTACAAGAAACCTTCGGCGGGATAGGATGCTCGGTGACCGCCTGGGGGACTGCACCGGACACCACGGAGATTCTGAGATCCACCGGGACCGCCTCACTGGGTGAGACGGGATGCAGTTCGATATTGCGTTATTTTGAATTTAATCCCAGGGTTAACCACAGCCTGAATGCATCAATCGAATTTTCCTATCATCCTTCCGAACTGGCAGGCCAGGATCAATCGAAACTCGGAATCTGGTGCTCGGATGACGGCGGGACACACTGGTACAACGGCGGATTGACGGTTGAAGCCGACACGTTGTTGCGCGTTTTACATGTTTCTTTGCTCCAGTCACTCCACAGGATCACGGCGTCGGATGCTTTCCATCCCCTTGGAAATTCTACAGTTACGCAACTCTTTCCTGTGTCAAAAGGGTGGAATATGATATCCCTTCCGTTCCGGTCGGCCGAAAAAACAAAAAATTTGCTTTTTCCTGCTGCAATTTCGCCGGCTTTTCATTATATTGGGGAGTACAAGGTATCGGACACGCTCGAAAATTCAATCGGTTACTGGTTAAAATTTCCGGCAGATACGCTCTGTGAGCTGACCGGCTATTTCCGGTCGCAGGATACCATACAGCTCAGAGATGGATGGAATATGATCGGGACGGTGAGTCAGAATATTTCAAAATTTTCCATCACTGAGGATCCGCCGGGGATTGTGGTATCGCAATATTTCGGTTATCACGGCGGATATCACGTTGTCGAAACGCTCGCCGTGGGTAACGGCTACTGGGTAAAGGCAAACGGCGGAGGGCGGTTGTTTCTGTCACTGCGTGCGCCCTCGCACTCGGCCATGACCCATGGCGGTCCGAGCGCAGGGCCGTGGGTATCGTTGCGGTTTGCCGACGCCGAGAGAAACCAGGGAACCCTGCAACTGGCAGCGGCGGTGGGGGGGATGGCCGCTGATCTTCCACCGGTTCCGCCTGATGAGCTGTTCGATGTACGTTTCACATCACAACGCTTTATTGAGTCCTTTGACAAGTCTCGTGATTCGATCCGCCGCTACCCGATAGATGTCCAGTCGCGGTCATATCCAGTCCTTCTGGAATGGATATGCGACGAGGATAATATCGGACTGGCGGTCGAGGATTCGAAGGGTACCAAGTGGACTCTCAGCGGATCAACGGGCTCGATCACTCTGGAGCGGGATCGGGCTATGCATATCGTTCTTATTGTTACCAGAAGATGTTCACAGGATGGCGGGTATAGTCTGACACGGAACTATCCGAATCCGTTTAATCCGTCGACCTCATTCTCCCTTACGCTGCCGGGATTCGCTGATGTTGACATCCGGGTCTATGATGTGTCGGGAAGAGAAATTTCAACCATTCTCTCCCGTACCCTGGCGGGAGGGAGATACACGGTGACATGGGACGGTTCCACGGATCGTGGCGAGTCGGCGGCAGGGGGGATCTATTTTGTGCGGATGCATGCGGGGAAGTATTCCGCTGTCAGGAAGGTTGTACTTGTAAAGTAAAATGATCGGCCGTCTCCCGGTGAAAACCGGGAGACGGCGACGATATCGTTCCACACGGTTATCTGTATAGTCAATGACGATCTCCCGTGCAGTTAATCATGTTGTTTTCATTAGAAAGCGAATGCTTATGAAAAAGTCAGATTTGAAGGGGTGGAGTAGATATATTTTCCTTCCGGTAATCTGTGTTCTTGTCTTTACTGTTCACACTTCTGCTCAGATTGTCGTCTCTGCAACCGGGGCCTCGTACGCAGAAAATTTTGACGGAATGGGGCCGACCGGAACCTCGTACCTGACCGGTTGGACCGGGGTACGATATGCGGGCACGGGAACAATCGGCCAGGTGTTGAATCCCATTGTGGACAACGGCTCACTGACCACAGGCCAGGTGTACAATGCCGGCGCGTCAGGCGGATCAGACAGGTCGCTCGCGATGCTTGCCTCGGGGACAACGGTACCCAGGATCGGTGCGCAATTCTTCAACAGCACCGGAGTGACAATATCGTCAATCTACATGACCGGTCTTGTCAAACAGTGGAGGTCGGGATCAAGCAATACGGTGAATGAAATCGATGCATGTGAAATAAGTTTCGATGCGACGAGTCTTACTACCGGGACCTGGACGGCTGTCACCGGCATGAACCTGAACGAGATCCTCATAACCTCCACCTCGGCGATCGCCCTGGACGGAAATGCCGCCGCGAACCAGGCGAGCATCAACTCTTATGTAACCGGTTTGACGTGGGCGAACGGTTCAAACATGTGGATACGCTGGAGCGACGTGAATGATGCTGGTTCGGATGCGGAGCTCGCACTGGACAACCTCACGATGTCGTTCAACACGCCTCCCCCGGTGTACGGCAAGGGAACTGCCGCGGTAGTCCCCTCCATGGCCCAGGGCGCCATCAGTCAATCGTTGACTGTTGTGGTCAGAGGTGAGGCCCCTGTCACGCTCACGAACACCAACATCATCGTCCCGTCGATTTTCACATGGTCCCATTCGGCCGGGGATATCACTCTCACCGGTGGCGGGACTCCGTCTGTGGCCATATCCGGCGATACGGTGCAGGTATCGGGCATGGCGGTCCCGGGGACGGACAGCATTCAGATAACGATCAGCAACATCACTCCCCCCGATTCGACGGATACATTCACGTTTCAGACCCAGACCGGCACGCAGCCCGATTCGATCTTCAATCTGTCGGCCCAGCCGACGGTGCTCGTCTACGGGACGCCTCACGCGATCGGGGATATCAAGGTGAATGACGCGAACGGCATTCCAGTATGGCAGGGGAAATGGGTGACCATCCTCGGTGTTGTGACAGTCGGCGGGGAGTTCGGCAGCCCATCGTACATCCAGGACGCTACAGGCGGGATTGCGGTTTATGGTGTCATCACATCGGGTCAGATATCCATCGGTGACGAAGTCGAGATCGTGGGTGTCGTGAGTCCCTTCAACGGGCTGAACGAGCTGGGGAGCCCGACGGTGATCAGGAAAGTCAGTTCGGGAAACGTCGTCAATCCCATCGTTGTGAATTGCCACCAGGTGAACAGCGACGGTCAGGGAGGTGTCGAGCAGTATGAGGGAATGCTTGTCCGGATCAACGAGGTGAATGTCACCGACCTCCAGGGAAACGCCATCGCGAACTGGACTGTCTCAGGTTCCGGGACGAACTACAGGCTGCAGGATGCATCCGACACCCTGGAAATTCGGGTCGACAATAATGTTGATTATGCGAACCTCCCCGCACCCCAGGCAAAGTTTGATGTGATCGGCGTGGTTTCGCAGTTCAAAAGCACATCGCCGTACATCGGTGGCTATCAGCTGATGCCTCGTTCACTGAACGACATTCTTTCGAAAGGACCGATCTTCGCCACGGCACCGGTTGAGAGCAACCTTCAGCCGACCTCGATGCACATAAGCTGGAATACCGTCAATATCGGTACAACCCGGTTGCGGTACGGGCTGACGACGGCGTACGAACTCGGCCTCGTCGCGCCTGACGACATCCTGGGCCTGACGCACGATATCGATCTGACGGGTCTAACGCCCTCCACGGTTTACCATGTTCAGGCCTTTTCCGATGACGGTGTGACTGATACGAGTTTCTCCGGGGATCTCGTGGTGAGTTCCGCATCGCCCCCGGCTTCGACAGGCCAGATGAACGTCTATTTCAATTTCAGCGTTAACACATCTGTAGCTCTTGGTGAAAACGCCCTCGGCAATCAGGATCTTGTCTC
>JAWOKN010000118.1:0-24732 GCA_033854175.1 Bacteroidota bacterium
TTGCGGATCCCGTCGGGACGTCATATTGCCAGGAAACCGTGTCTCCTGATACCATGCTGAATGTGGTGTCGCTGTGATTGATGCTGAGATTGGTAACCTGTGCGTTTGCCGTCAGAACGAACAATAATCCAAACGCAAACATCAGGAAACCCACATAAGATGGTAAATCTCTCTTCATGCCCTGCTCCTTCATATGATCCTGGATCTGTTCATTAAACAACACTGCAAAAAATCGCAGTTGAATATAAGGATATTTTGTATCCGAATAAAGTAAATTCTTAAAAAGAGCGCTCAAATTTAATAAAGTCACGATGTTCTATGCAACAAACGGGTGCTGAACATCACGGAAAAAAAGAAGATTTTAGTTTTCCGGGAGGAAAGGACCCCCCGTGGGGGGGGCGCCGAATGGACTGATGTTATTTCACGAGAGACATTTTCTGGGTCTCAGTGAATTTACCGGCTGTCAGCCGGTAATAGTATGTACCGCTGGGCATGCTGCTCCCGTCCCAGTCCACGGTATACGTTCCAGGAATCTTTATTCCATCAAACAACGTGGATATCCTGATTCCCAGAACGTTGAGGATGTCGATGCGTATGTGTGTGCGGTGCTGGACGCTGTAGCGTATCCTTGTTGTCGTGTTGAACGGATTGGGATAATTTTGGAACAGTTCAAAACCGGAGGGAAGGTTTTCTGCCGGTCCCCCGCTCGCATCCTTGAGTATCCATTCGCCGGGGTCGAGCTGAAGTGAGGTAATATGGCGGGGCAGGTAAACGGTATAGTCCTGACGAGCGGCGTTGTTGAGGAGAGTAAATGTCGAGTCCCACGATGCACCGCTAACGCGGAAATCGACGGGCATGGTGAAGAAGACGGGATTCAGCGTTCCGGTGTTTTGCGCAAGCGAAATTTTGAGAACAGTGGAGCCGGCGGAGTCAGAGGTCGTCCACGCATAGCTATAGTGGGGATAATTTTCGCCGTAGATCCACTCCTGAAAAAAGTATCCCAGATCGAGATGCGACACCTGTTCACAATCCCTCTGGAAATCTTCCGTCGTCGCGACGCCATACCTGAGGGTCGTGTCCCCGGCGTAGGCCCGGATCGAGCGGAAGAACAGGGTATCGCCCAGGATGTGTCTCAGCATATGGAGGACCACCGCACCCTTGGAATAGACCCGCGGGCCGTTGAACAAAGCCCGCACATCGGTGGTGTCGAGGGCGTAGACGGAACCCACCGCCAGACGGGCGCGTGCCATCTGGTTTGTCATGAAAAGGGCATAGGAAGCCGGACCGTCGGTATTTTCATGGAATAATGCCTGCGAATAGGTAGCAAAACCCTCGTTGAGCCAGACGTGCGGCCAACTCCTGCAGGTGATCATGTCGCCGAACCACTGATGGGCGAGTTCGTGGATGATCGTTTCCTCATCAAACGTGGGTAGAGAGGTCATGGTCTGATGTTCCATGCCGAGACCGCCGAATTGCGCGTGACCGTATTTTTCCCGTATAAATGGATAGAGTCCGTAGAGACCGGAAAAGACCTTCAGTCCCTCCACGGCGACGGGGAGGGACCGCATCGCTGTGGAGAGGCTTTCCGGCAGGACATAGTTCAGCACCTGCATGGAATCGCCAGGCGTGTAGTGAAACCAGTTGGAAAATGCCGCATAATTCGTGATCGCGACGGAAATCAGATAGGTCGTGATCGGATAATGTTCTTTCCAGTGCCATGTCGCTGTGCCATCGCCGTTTTGTACAACCTCGTCCAATGTTCCGTTTGATCCCACCCTGAGGGTGGAGTCCGTTGTAATGATCATATCCGCAGAATCGGCTTTATCGGCCGGTGTATCCTTGCACGGCCACCAGTCCCGTGCTCCATACGGTTCGCTCAGCGACCATATCCAGGGGATTCCGTCGTGCTGGCTTATGACGAAGCTTCCCAGTCCGGTCGAGCCGGGAACGCCGTGATAGTAGATTGTGGCTGTAAGGATGTCGCCGAGGTGATAGAGCGAGTCGATCCCGAGTGTGAAGGAGGCGCTCTGGCGGGAGACCGTGGATGTATGTCTGTCGATGGCAGCGGAATCGATGGTCATGGGGCTCATGAGATCGAAGGTGAGAAATTGCGGTTGCTCCTGATCGCATACCCCCCTGATGGTGACACTTCCCTCGATGAGGAATAATGCGGGGTGGATATGCAAATCCAGCCTGTAATGTGTAACGTCGAACCAGGGACTGGCAACGCTTTGTATCGGTCTGCCGTGCTCCTGCGCAGAGAACTGTTGTTGCTCCCGGATCCCGTATTTTGCGTCAGGCTGCCCGTGGAGGGGGTCCTGGGCAGTGGACCTAACCGGTGTACAGAGGGAGGATAGAACGATGAACAGCGCCCCTAAAGACCAATGATGTTTGGGGGACAACGTGAATATTCGCCGCCGGGCATCTCCCGGACTGGCCGCTGTGGGACCTTCGTGATTGCTATTCATGCGGGACTGGAATTCCCTGAGAGATCATCATTCCTCGCCGTGAACTTCCATGAGAATGATCGTGTACGAGCGATAGATCTCCTTTGCCGAATAGAGCACGCCGGCGAAAACCGAAAACATCCCCAGAATGAAGATGAGGAGTGGTAATATCCTGATGGCTGCGGCGTTCAGAAAGATATTGAGTGCGATCGTTGCGGAGCTCAGCACGAAGAGTCCGATCGCGGTCTGGAGCGAGAGTATGGCGTTGCGCATAATCTTGGACCGGTAGAGGAGTTCTTCGGTCTGTTTATTCACGCTGATGTACCGGGAATTGTCGGTAAAACTGAGCTCGCCTTTTTCGCCGAGAATCCGGTTCATTTTTCGTTTTTCATCGTTGAGGAGCCGGATGCGGGAGACGATGTTCGAGTATCGGTTGGTCAATCCCAGCATAAGCAGAGCTACCGCCGAAATGCCCAAAGCCGGCGCGAGGATCGCCTGAATAGCCTGAATCGCTGTAACGTACGGTTGTTCCATGAGTTCAGTGGGCTTGTGGGTGTTGAGAATTTCCCTAATGTAAAAAGATTACGGATAAGAACGAAATGGCGAACAGGGGGCGGCGGGTATTTTTACCGCAGGTTGAGGCGGGCGATGGCTCGCGAACACGTCCATCGGCACCGATGTCATGATGTATTTGTCTCCTGAATCTGTGCCTGCAATAGAGACCAGGTCATCAGGATATGAAGTTCTGCCAGAGAAGCGCCCAAAGGATTATTCCGAGACAGATCCGGTACGCGATGAAGACTTTTGTCGAGTGTGCTTTCAGAAAGCCGAGAAGGAAGGCTATTGTTGCATAACCGACAATCCCCGAAACAACCGTCGATACGGCCATCGGGAGAATGCCAATGGAATGAAGAAGGTGATGCCGTGCCTGATAGAGTTCAAACAGGCCGCTTGCGATGACAGCAGGAATGCTCAGGAGGAATGAAAACCTGGCCGCCGCTTCGCGGTTGAATCCGAGAAATAATCCCGCGGTGATCGTAGTACCCGATCTGGAGGATCCGGGGATCAGTGCACACGCCTGTGCAATGCCGATAATAAGCGCGTCAGACCGTGTGAGGTTTTCAATCTGGCGTGAGCGTTTCCCCCGCGCTTCAGCCCAGAGGAGAAGCAACGCGAGACTGATCAGGCTTGTGGCGATTGTCGTGATTTCTTTCGTGAACATCCCTTCGATGCCTTTTTGAAAGGCGAGGCCGATGATTGCCACAGGGAGTGTACCGATAATGATCAGACCGGCCAGACGCGACTTTTCGCTCCATCTGCCGGTTGCGGCCGTGGCCGGAGTCCGCATATCATGTGCGAGCGAGGCAGTCATGTCGATGATATCCCTGATAAAGTAGACAATCACCGCGGTAACGGTGCCGAGCTGGATGATTGCGATGAATGCCGTCCAGTCCTCCGGATGCTGGGGATCAATGAGCCCCAGAAGCTTTCCTGCGAGCGTCAGGTGCGCCGTACTGCTGATGGGAAGAAATTCGGTCAATCCCTGGATGATGCCCAAAAGAATAGCATACAACGTCGTTATCACACCGGTTCCTTTAATTTATGGCAATCTTAATAAACAGAGAGATTACGTAAAAGAAGAGAGATATGCAAGGACCGGTATACCCCTGATGGAAAGGTGTTCCGTGGCCCTTGTTGTTTGCCTCCTTGTTGTCGTGTGATTTCCTCTTACTTGGTGCAACATGATAAAAATGGCATGACACACTCATATCTCTTATGGGAAGGGATCATGAATTTTTCTTGCGGGAGCCACCGAGGGAGAGATCGTAAGATTTATCCGGATCCTGGATCTCCTCCGCCAGCAGGAGGAAAACCCCTTGGAAATCGTCATTTGAGCCTTTTTGCGTCTCAATCAGACGGCGAGTCGGTGGTCGTTCAATCGGGACAAATCGGGCCGAGAGGAATTGACTTTTGAATGGGCGGTTTGTAAATTCAGCATAGAAGCTTTTTATAAGCTCCCTTTGTCTCATCAAGGCGCAATGAGACAGATCCCGAATCGATCAAAGGTTCGGGATTTTTTTTGAGGCCTCCCGGGTCTTCATTATCTGAGAAAGGATGGCTCTGCAGATGCCTTCAGATGAGGCATCGCGGGATCGTTCAGTCTCCCCGTGAACGAGGTAGTGAGTTCGAAGGATACACCGCATCCCATGTGGGAATTTTTCGAATGATCAAGAAAATCGTTCCTTTTCATCTCCATCCTCAATTGTTTGGAAAGCGGAATTTTTTTACATTACACTCCAAGATCAATACAGGGAGGGGCGAATACATTATTCTTTGGTTATGAAGACGATGCGAATTCAATTCAACCGTGTACGGCTCATCGGGAGTCTCATTCTTTCCTTCACCTTCCTTTTCGTCGTCGTCAGCTGTCAATGGGGAAGCACTGACGCAGGGCCGGGGCCGACCGCACCGAGTCTCAAGGTCACATCGACCTATCCGGCCAATGGAACTGTCGGTCCGTTCGATCTGTACACCCCAAGACCGGATAGTGTCAAGCCGCACTTTTATGTGCACTTCAACACTCCCGTGAATGCCTCCACCGTCAATGCCACGACTGTCACCTGCACCGGTTTTTCTGATCCGGAGAGTGTCAAGGTGGTGAGTCATATTCAAAAAGGGAGTGAAGATGTCTTCGGGTTTCAGGTGATGAAAAAGGGGGGAACCGGCTCTCCGGCCGTGCCACTGCCGTATCAGATTGGTGCGGCGTACGGTGTCACGATAGACTCGACGGTGAAGAGTATGCGGGGGGCGGTGCTCGGACGGACGTACCGGTTTTCGTTCACACCGGAACCGTACTTCCGGGTTGTTGGTTTCAGTTTCCATGACGGGGATACGATCATCCCGCGCAGCGTGGAAATATTCTTTAACAGCAAGATCGGGCAGAGTATCCTGGCGGCGGTTTCAACCTCGCCGATGCTGAATGACAGCATGTCGATCAACAGTGTGGATGATTCGACCTCCGTCGTCTTCGACGCCTATGGCCGGGTGACACCCTCGACAACGTATTCTGTCAGCGTCGCTCAGAATGCAACGGACGGGGATGGCAATCTCATCAATGCAGCCGTAGAGAATTCATTTTTCGCCCCTCCCCTGGTCGTCTCCCATAACCAGTTCAGTCTGACCAACGCAAATCTGGCCACCCAGATCGTCTTTTCTTTCAATTATCCGATGAATGTCAGCAGTGTCAATTCCGCATTCAGTCTCAGCCCCAGCCTTCCGATTACCGTGAGCACGGGAACGAACCAGCTGTCTTTTTATGCGGTGAATGATTTTGCGCCGAATTCAGATTATACGGCGAGTATGTCAGCTCAGGCGACGACGTTAAGCGGTTCACAGCTATCGTCCCCGGTTTCGCTTTCCTTTCATACGGCGTCATTCGGGGTCAGTCACCAACCGGGAGATGGTGCGAGGAATGTTTCGACGCACGATATCATAGAGTTCGATTTCAGCGGGGCGGTGAATACCTCGACCGTCGCCGGGGCGATAACCGTTTCACCCCCGTTCGCCCACCAGTTAAAATTCTCCGCCGACACACCCAACAAATTCATTTACGCCTATTACGTTCCGACAAATATCCTGGGCTCCAACACGACCTATCAGGTTATCATCGCCAACACCATCCAGTCAATCGGCGGGTACACCCTGGCGCAACCCGATACGTTCAGCTTTACCACGGGTTATTCTGAATGATCCGCAGGGAAGCCGGTTCATGATCGGTTTTTTCCCCTTTTTCAACCTCCCGGAGGGGCAGAAGCTGCCGGCTCTTTTAATTCCCGCGTTTTCAGGGAAAACCATCCGACGATGGCCAGTGTGACTGCGCCGCCAAACACCACTGACGGGACAACACCCATGATACGGGCGGCAGATCCCGATTCGAACGCACCAAGCTCATTGGATGAGGAGACAAAGATCCCGTTCACTGCCATGACCCGGCCCCGCATCTGATCGGGTGTCATAAGCTGCAGCATCGTCTGCCGGATGATCACACTGATGCTGTCGAATGCCCCGCTGAAAAAGAGGGCCGCCGTGGATAGTGTCATCCACGGAGAGACCGCAAAGACCAGGATCGATACGCCGAAACCCGCCACGGCGACGAGCAGATTCCGCCAGGCGTGATGCATCGGCGAGACGCGCTGAAGGATGATGATGGTGATAACCGCACCGACGGAAGGGGCTGCGCGAAGTATGCCGAGACCTTCGGAGCCGACTCTGAGGATATCCTGTGCGTAGATCGGCAGTATGGCGACGACGCCCCCGAAGAGGACCGAGAACAGGTCGAGAGATATCGCATAGAGGATCGGTTTTGTCTTCCAGACAAAACCCAATCCCTCCCTGATGCTCGAGAGGAGCTCATTGGTGGCCGGTTCCGGTACCTGTTGTCTCCCTCCAACCCGTGAGAAGAGAATGAGGGAGGTAACCATCAGACCCACCACGGTGAGGAGTGTGTTCGGAAATCCGAACCATGCAAAGAAAAATCCGCCGACTGCCGGTCCGAGGATGGCGCCCGCCTGCCACGAAGAGCTGCTCCAGGTGGCCGCATTTTCATATACCGTGATGGGAACCAGAAACGCCCGGAGTGATGACGATGCAGGTGATTGGAACGCCCTGCTTAATCCGATGAGAAAGACCATTCCATAGATGACTCCGACAAGAAGCGGTGCCGGAATACTCCCCGCCTCACCGGCTCGTGCGAAGAAATGGAGCAGAAGGGAGCCTGCGGTAATGACGCCGACACTCCACAAGATAATATGGCGCTTGCTTTTCCGGTCCGCAATATGGCCTCCGTACAGCGATAACCCGATAAACGGGACTGCTTCGGCAAGTCCTGTCAGACCAAGTGCCAGCGGATCGCGTGTCAGTGTGTACAGTTCATAGCCAAGAGCTACCTCCTGGATAAGAAGGGCTATGGTGAACAGGAAGTTGGCGATGATGAAATTTCTGTATTCCGGATAGCGTAATGCTGCGTAAGGATCACGGACAGAAGGGGAGGATCGGAGAGGCATGGAGGTTATTGATCTTCATCTTTATATTAAAATGTAAAAAAATATCCGGTTATTTGCATTTCTCGCTGATCATGACGGGTTTATGCGGGATGAATGGTTCGCGGAGGAAGGGAGGAAAATGTCATGGATTTTTGTATATTCACCAGATGGAAAAACACACACTTGGAAACAGCGATTATGCCATTACACCCATCGGCATCGGTGCCTGGGCGATGGGTGGTGGCGGGTGGGAGTTCTCCTGGGGACCGCAGGACGACGCGGAATCGATCGCCGCGATTCATGCGGGGCTCGACCGCGGGATCAACTGGATTGACACGGCCGCTGTCTATGGGTTGGGGCATTCGGAGGAGGTTGTCGCCCGTGCACTTGCCGGCATGCGGGAACGGCCGTATGTGTTTACGAAGTGCGCCCTACCGTGGAATGAACGAAGAGAAATCAAATCCTCGCTCAAGGCGGAATCAGTCCGGAAGGAATGTGAAGCTAGCCTGCGGCGTCTCCAGGTCGATGTCATTGATTTGTATCAGATTCACTGGCCTGATCCCGCACCCGATGTCGAGGAGGGTTGGGCGGCGCTTGCAAAACTCCGCGAGGAGGGGAAGGTCCGCCATATCGGTGTTTCCAATTTTAATGTTGAGCAGATGAAGCGTGCCCAGGCCATAGCTCCCATCACCTCGCTCCAACCCCCCTATTCGCTCTTAGACCGGCTCATCGAACACGAAACTTTACCTTACACGGCCCGTGAAAACATCGGTGTGATTGTGTACTCCCCGATGGCAGCGGGTCTTTTGAGTGGTGCAATGACTTCTCAAAGGGTTGCGGACCTCCCTGCCGAAGACTGGCGGCGCAGGAATCCGAAATTTCAGGAGCCGCAGCTTTCGCGGAACCTCAGGCTTGTCGAATTCCTGCGTGCAATCGGCAGACGGCATCGTCTGACCCCGGGTGAAATAGCGATAGCCTGGACACTGCGCCACCCTGCGGTCACTGCTGCGATCGTGGGTTTGAGGAGCCCGGCTCAGGTGATCGGCATAATCGGCTCCGCCGATTTTCGTCTTCCTCCGGATGAGATCGAGGAAATTGAAGGATTTTTGAAGAAAAACTGATACAGTTGTACATCTCCGGGGGGGCGTACGCTGAATCATATTCAGGAAAAATTCGTATGCTGGAGAATACAAATCCGGCAAACAATCTTCATAAATGAAGGAGAATCTTATGCGCAACCGTACACTCGGGATTGTCGTGTTGTTATTTCTGGCGATACCGCTGATGGGACAGACCGCCGATGAGATCATCGGTAAGTATATCAAGAGTATCGGCGGTATCGACAAAATCCGGGCAATAAAATCCCTCCGGTATACGGGGAAAGTCATCGGAGGAGGAGGCTTTGAAGCGAAAATGGTCGTCGAGAGCAAGCGTCCGGATAAAATCCGGCAGGAGTTTTCTTTCCAGGGCATGACCGGTATTACCGCGTATGACGGCAAATCCGGATGGAAGATCCAGCCATGGGGAGGTAAAAAAGATCCCGAGGCGCTGGGTGAAGACGAATTGAAGGGCATTTCTGAGGATGCGGATTTCGACGGGCCGCTTGTCGATTATAAGGAGAAGGGGAACAAGGTCGAATATCAGGGGATGGAGCCCGTCGAAGGCACCGATGCCTACAAAATCAAGGTCACGCTGAAAAACGGCGATGTGTTCTATTTTTATATGGACAGCGACTATTATGTCCCGATAAAGATCGAAAGCAAGCGGATCGTCAGGGGTGAAGAGCAGGAGGGTGAAACCATACTTGGCGACTACAAGGAGGTTTCGGGTGTGTACCTTCCCTATTCCGTTGAGAGCGGTGCAAAGGGGTCCCCGGACAGGGGGAAGACCGCATTTGAAAAGATCGAGGCGAATGTCCCGCTAGAGGACAGCCTTTTTGAAAAACCCGCGAGTGCCGGCAGCCCTGCGAAGGGCAAGTAATGCATCGCCCTGCTAATCCCATGATCCAGAAACCGAGAAGAATCCCATTTGACAGAAAAGGATTAAACTCTATGAGAACAATCGTACACGTTTGTTATTCCGTAGGTATACTTTCCCTGGCGTTCATTCTCCTTGCCCCGGCGCCCGGATGGGGGCAGACGTCGTCGGTAAAGGTCGACGCGGATATGATCTCCGGGCTTGGTGCCCGAAACATCGGATCGGCGCAGATGAGCGGCCGTATTGCAGCCCTCGATGCCGTGCGCGAGGGACAGCGGCTGACGATTTACATCGGTACGGCGAGCGGAGGGGTCTGGAAATCCATCAACGGTGGAACGACATACAAGCCGGTGTTTGATAAACAGCCGGTGCAGTCCATCGGGGCCGTCACCATTGATCCGAAAAATCCCAAAGTTGTCTGGGTGGGGACGGGTGAATCATGGACCCGTAACAGCGTCTCGATCGGTGATGGCATTTACAGGTCGACTGATGCCGGCGAAAACTGGACAAACATGGGCCTGAAGGAGTCTGAGCGCATCGTGAAGATCCTTGTCGACCCGACGAACACTGACATCGTCTACGTTGCCGTTCCGGGAAAACTCTGGAGTGACAGCCATGATCGCGGTGTATACAAGACGACCGACGGGGGCAAGAGCTGGTCCCAGATATTGATGGGTCCGAACCCCTCGACGGGCAGTTCGATGATAGCCATGGATCCCAAAGAACCGAAAACGCTCTATGCCGGGATGTGGGATTTCCGGAGAAAAGCGTGGACATTCCGTTCCGGTGGTGACAGCGCCGGTGCACCGAGCGGAAGCGGTCTTTTCAAGACGATCGACGGGGGAGCGACATGGACAGAGTTGAACAGTGAGACGGCCAAAGGCCTTCCTGTCAAGCCCTGGGGCCGCGTTGCCGTGGCGGTTGCTCCGTCAAAGCCGAGCGTCGTTTACGCGTTTATTGAGGCTGTCCCGCCGCTGAACGGCCTTTACAGATCCGACGATGCGGGAAAAACCTGGAAGGCAATGGATCGCAGTCAGAACATGGTCTGGCGCCCATTTTATTTTGCAAATCTGATCGTTGATCCGAAGAATGAGAATAAAATCTATAAACCGGACGGTCCGCTTATCCTCAGCGTCGACGGCGGAAAAAGTTTCAGCAATATCTCGGGTGGTGCACACGGTGATTTTCACGATGTCTGGATTGACCCCCAGAATACTGATTATGTCATCACCGGTGACGACGGAGGAGTCTGGTATTCTTACGACGGGGCAAGTCTCTGGTGGAAGGCCGAAAACCTGCCTGTTTCCCAGTTCTATCATGTCAGTGTTGACATGGACAGGCCCTATCATGTCTACGGCGGACTGCAGGATAACAGTTCCTGGGTGGGCGCATCGCAATACCCGGGTGGTATCTCGAATCATCAGTGGGAAAACATGTACGGCGGCGACGGATTCTGGATGTTTGTCGATCCATCGGACCCGGATTACATCTATGCTGAGTCCCAGGGGGGAGAGATCGGGCGTGTCAACCGCAAAACCCATGAAACGCGGAACATCAAACCGCTTCCTCATCAGGATGAGGGTAAATTGCGGTTCAACTGGAATACGCCCATTCACGTCAGCCCCAAAGGGACCCTGTATATCGGTGCCCAGTTTCTGTTCCGCTCCAAGGATCACGGCCAGACATGGGAGCGGATCTCGCCCGATCTCACGACCAACGATCCTGAAAAACAGAGGCAGGAACAGTCCGGTGGTGTGACCATCGACAACTCCGCCGCGGAAGAGAACACGACGATATTCGCAATCGCCGAATCCCCGGAAAATCCGGATCTCATCTGGGTTGGTACAGATGACGGGAATGTCCAGGTTACCCGGGACGCGGGAAAGCACTGGACCAATGTTACAAAGAACATCCCCGGTACACCAAAGGATCCCTGGGTCTCATCGGTCGATCCGGGTCATTTCAGCCAGGGTACGGCCTATGTCACGATTGACGGACATATGTCGGGTGACATGCGGCCCTACGTCTACAAAACGACCGATTTCGGAGTGACATGGAAATCGATTCTGCCCGA
The DNA here is from genome assembly GCA_033854175.1 of Bacteroidota bacterium. Lineage (GTDB taxonomy): Bacteria > Bacteroidota > Ignavibacteria > UBA10030 > SZUA-254 > DATKPE01. Next base: position 11,541 of record JAWOKN010000118.1, read on the forward strand.
CGGAGCACCCCTCCGGGGATGGGCGCATGTCATCAAGGAGGATCTCGTGAACAGTAACCTACTGTTTGTCGGGACTGAATTCGGGTTGTGGGTGTCTCTTGACGGCGGGAAGCAGTGGGCCCAGTACAAGGGGGGTGAATTCCCGGATGTGGCCGTCGACGATCTTGTTATTCACCCGCGTGATAATGATCTCGTGATCGCCACTCACGGAAGGGGAATCTGGATCATTGACGACATTACGCCGCTTCGTGACCTGACTCCTGAAAATCTCGATAAAAGTGTCATGTTTATATCCTCCGGACCATCGGTGCAGCGGATTCCCGCCTGGGGCGGATGGGCGGAAGGGGACGCGGTCTTTACGGGACGTAATCCGAACGACGATGCCACAATAACCTATTACCAGAAAAAAAGGCATATTTTCGGTGATATGACGATTCAAATCCTGGACGAAACGGGTAAGGTTCTCGATACGATCCCGAGCAGCAAACGCCGGGGCCTGAGCCGGGTGACCTGGTCCATGAGGCTCAAGGCACCCAAGGTACCCACGGCGGCTACCGCAGCCTTTGGCGCCGGTTCGGGACCGCGGGTTCTGCCCGGAACGTATACCGTGAGGATGACCAAGGATAAAAATGTTTACACCACCAAGCTTACGGTTGTACCAGATCCCCGATCAAAGCATACGCTGGAGGACCGGAAACAGCAATTCGCCCTGTCGATGAAATTGTACGACATGCTGTGGGATATGACCTTCGATGTCGATCAGATCAATACCTGTCGCCAGAATCTGGATGAACGTGCGGGGAAGTTAGCCGCCGATGATCCGCTGGCGAAACGGCTCCGTGACGCATCGGATCAGGCTGATGTCTTCCGTAAAAAGATCGTCGCGACGAAGGAAGGCGGGATGATTACCGGCGAAGAGCGGCTGCGTGAGTATCTGGTTGATCTCTATGGCAGCGTGGTCGGATACGAGGGCCGGCCATCACGGACTCAGGTGGACAGGGCCGAGACACTAAGGCGTCAGATGTCGGACGTCACCACCGAATTTTCGACGTGGGCAAACAAGGTGTTGACGGAACTGAACCCCATGTTGACGCAGAAAAATCTCAACCAGATCAAACTCCTTACGCGGGAAGAATGGAATGTGAAGAATCCGCGGAAGTAATTCCGCTCATCGAGAAACTCTCTTGGTCAGGATGAGCCTTTGGATGTGTCTCCTTATGCGGTTCGATGCCGTCACCGCCGAGGGGGAAAAACGGGCCAGATAATACGGGATACATCATGAAAATTGCCTATCTGTACCTGGTGGTCTTCGTCGGAGGTGCGGCTGTACTGGCCCTCGAAATTTTAGGGACACGCATCCTCGGCCCGTTCTACGGTGTTGACATTTTTCTCTGGTCGGCGCTGATTATCGTGACGCTGACCGCTCTGAGCCTGGGTTACGCGGTGGGGGGGCACTGGGCCGACAAGGCCCCGACCGTGCAACGGCTCTGTCTGAGCCTGACCATCTCCGGCCTCTGGACCATCGGGATTCCGTGGCTGAAACATCCCGTGCTGTCCCTGACCGAGCCGCTGGGTCTCCGCGGCGCAGTTCTTGTAGCCGCCTTTATTCTTTTCTTCCCGCCTCTCGTACTTCTCGGAATGATCACTCCATTCGTCATCAAGTTGCGCACGGTGAGCCTTCAGGAAGTAGGAAAGATTACAGGCAATTTCTTTGCGGTCTCCACGATCGCGAGCGTTTTTTCGGCGATACTCACGGGTTTTTACCTGATACCGAATTTTGGTGTCTCACACCTCACCATACTGGTCGGAGTCATGCTTCTGGTTGTGGCTGTGCTGGGATTCTGGCTCGATAAGAAATCCCGGAGTTCCATCGCTCTGGGTATCGTCGCGGGATTGGCAGTCGTCGGATCATGGATTGGTACCACCGAAAGGCCGGATCCCGCATCCGGACTTCTCGAGGTGGTCCAAAGCCCGTATGGTGAATTGAGGGTGGTCCAGAACGAAAACGGAAGGCATCTCCTGATCGACGGGGCCATCCATACTCTTGCGGATACCTCGGATTGGATATCGTATCTGCATTACGCTGCTGTCATGGATCTCCCGAAGAATTTCTTTAAGACCCCCGGTTCAGCCCTTCTGATCGGTCTTGGAGGCGGGTCGCTTGTAAAGCAATATGCCCGCGATTCCTGGTCGGTTGATGCGGTTGAAATCGATCCCGATGTCATCCGGATCGCCAGGCAATATTTCGATCTGAAGCCTGGCGAGGGTAACGTCATCCAGATGGATGGAAGGAGTTTCCTTGCATCGGCGGGAAGGGTCTATGATGTCATCCTGTTCGATGCATATGGAAGCAGTTCCATACCATTTCATCTTGCCACCGTCGAGGCATTCCGGCTGATGGCGGCACGTTTGAGCCCCGACGGCATCCTCGCAGTCAACGCTGAAGCCCTCGGCTGGGATGATCCGACGATCCGTGTACTGGCTGCGACGCTGCGGCGGGAATTCCGGGAAGTTCTCGCTCTCCCGATGGAAGAGCCCCCCGATCGATTCGGTAATATTGTCCTTCTCGCTTCCAACAGAGCGCTCGTACCACTACGTGAGCCGGAAGGGAACGAATACTTCGATCCGGACTGGCGGTTCGGACCCGGATATCAGAAAGTTCATGCGTGGGATAACCGGTTTACACCGGATATCTCCCATGTCGATCCGCTGACGGACGACCTGAATCCGATCGATATCCTGACGGGGAAAGCTCATCTCATTGCACGACAGGAACTTCACTCATACTTTAAGGCAGGCGGAACGAGCTGGTGAACGCCGGAAATTCACTGGTGGAGAATATCACTTCATCGGTCTGATCTCACCGGTCTCGTCGATCCTCACGGGATAGCCCTCCAGATTCTTCGGGATCTTTTTCACGAGTTCCGGCGTCTTTTTCGCCACCATGACCCCGATACAGGGATCATGGTTATCAAGCTCGCCGATGTAAACACCCACCACGCCCGGGATTGCCATAAGCTCGCGGGTGTGGGCTTCCTTGACCTGGTTGATATCACGCTTTGCCATCAGATCATTCTCCTTCGATAGTTCATGCTGCCCACTCCGGCACCCATCGCCGGTACAGAGAGGGAGGATGCAGCAGCACACGAACAGCATGGTTTTTGATATGAATCCGTTCATCGCCGGATGGTGTTCCTGATAATGAAACACCCGCTCCGAACGACGATCGAAGCGGGTGTTCTGAACCTGGAAACGGGATCGTGTTTCTTACTGACCGACCATTCCAGCCCCGCCGCCGATCCACGCCAGAACATCGCCGATGGGGTTTGCGATCGCAATCGTGCTGCTGCCTGCATAGAGCAGACCGACAGCGCGGGGGTTTGTGGTGACATCTTCAACCATCAGTGAACCGGAATCGCCGCTGTTGAGGAACTTGCTTCCCTTGTTGGAAATAAGAATCTGACCGGTAAATGTTTTCGTAAAAGCTGTTCCTCCGGCGCATTCATTCTCATATGTTATACTGACCGTCGCATTGAGTCCGCTCACTTTGCTCCTGCTGAGTCCGGTTGTTCTTCCGCTCTTCTTGACAGGCTGACCGATATACGCAGCGGTCGTCGTCGCGGAGATAGTTCCGATCTCGAGGATAGAACCGTTTGTCGCAACCATTCCGGATATCACCTGGGCGTATCCTGCGTCGACGTTCGCGCCTGGCAGGCTTCCCGAGCCGGAAAGATTGGCGACGTTCTGAGCATTGTTCGCATTGCAACCGACGTCGACAAGGCCCGGCTGGATGACCGGATCACCCGCCGTTGCTATCCGGTTGTTGCCACCCAGGACAATGTCACCCCAGAAGACATGGTAGTTGCTGAGGATATACTGCGTGGTTCCGATATGGATGAGCGAGCCCAGCGTGCCGCTGCAGCAGTATCCGTTCGCGAGATCGTACCGCCAGCCGCCCGATGTTCCGAGCTGAATGGGCGGAGTCTGTTTTGCGGTATGGCTGACACCACCGCCCCGCATGGGCTTGATATTACCGACCACCATCACGACGACGGGGTGCCCTTCAAGACTTGAAGGATATGCCGACACTGCCCTGCCGCCTTTTACCGGGGAAGCTTCCTTCGTCAGGAGGAGTACAGCAACCTGACCGTCATCTGTCAATCCCGTTGCTGTTCCGACCACATTGTTGTCCGCCATAAACTCAGCCGTGTGCCGGTTCTGAACATCCATGACCGTACGGACGGTTGCATTGTTCCTGTCGAGGTTAACCGTCTGCTGAACCATTGTTGGTCCGTTGGGTGTGTCCTGTTTCTCACCGCAACCCACGAGATAAAGAATGGCAACAAGAAGGAAGATCGCAAACAGAGCTCCCGTTACCCACGGTGAACGCGAGAAATGTTTCATGGATCTCTCCTTAAATGAGTTAATGAAAATGTGAATTAAGAGAAATGATGATACTTTAGATTTTGAGTCTTAACGAGTCGGGTGCGGATTCAGAATATCTGTAATGATACAGAATTACTGGATTAGGGTCAAGGGGAATCTGAAACTCTTGACCTGCAGCACAGGTTATTTACAGGTAATATAGACCCTTCACCTTTTACCGCATGTATTGAACCGGAGGTTTCTCTTCTTAAAATGCCCAAAATATGTTCAAATCAGGCATCTTGCGGCGGCGGCGAAATGTACCATCCCCCCTTGTGGTTATGGCACCCCGGGCGGGCGGGGGTTGGGGCGGGGAGGGCCAATGTCACCGGTTTACCGGCTGAGACGTTAAGCTATGGCAGCCGGTCAGTTTAATGAACCGGCGGGTTCATTCAGAAGAAGCTCAATCTGCTGGGTCAGTTCTTCCTCCATATCGGGTCCCTCGAAGCCCACGCTCTTGAACGCGATGGCACCTTTCTTATCGATGATGAATTTCGTCGGAATTCCGTCGACTTCGTACTTGTCAACGATTTTTTCGTCGATGAGAACCGGGAAGGTATAGTTATTATCCGCAATGAACTTTTTCGCGTTTGACAGTGTGGCGTCATAATCTTTTTGGCGTTCCCATGTATCGAGCGCCAGGAATGCAACACTGGAGTTGTTTTTATATTTCTCGTAGACCTTCTCGAAATACGGGAATGAGGCCTTGCACGGGCCGCACCATGTGGCCCAGAAATCGATAATGACGACTTTCCCCCTGAGCCCGGAGAGTGTGACAGGATTTCCCTGGAGGTCCTTGAGTGTAAAATCGACGGATGGCTGTGAGATCCGGCTTTCAAGGACCTTCTTTTTCATCTCCGCGATTTTGAATTTTTTTGCCTCGGCAAGCTTCTCCTCGAATTTTGCTTTGCGCTCCGAGGTCAGTGCGTCATAACTTTTATCGGATCCGTCCGCTTTGAGGATGGCCTGTTTCACCAACGAAAGCAACTCGTCATTATCCTTCCCTTTGCGGGCGCATTCCAGGCCGACGCTCACGGCCTCGTCATATTTTCCGTCCTTCACCAGACACTCGGCATAGCGTTTGTTCACATCGGGGTCTGAGGCATCCATCAGATGGAACGCTTCGGAGTAACTCTTTTCGGCATCTTCTGTCTTCCCGAGCTGGTAGAGACCATACGCATAGGTATCGAGACACATCGCGGTGCCGAATTTCGTGCCGTCCCGCCACTCCTTGTCCGTGGAATAATAGGACCGTGTGGCCGAGTCGGGAATCCTGCTCAGATCGGCTCCTTTTTTCGCCCAGGCGGTGGCCTGTTCAAGGTTGTTTCCCTTCGAAACAAGTTCCCAGGCGATGTCATTGTAGAGGCCCGAAGAGGGTGTGTGAAGTTGAGAGAGGAGCTGGTTGGCTTTATCGAACTGGTTTGCGGCAGCGCATGCGCTGATATAATTACCGAGATAGTTGTCGCGGTTTTTAAAGTCCGTAAAATCCGAAAAGAACTTTTCGAAGAGGGGAAGCCGGTCCGTCGGTTCGGGAACGGCAGTTATGGTCCGCCAGGCCGCCAGACGTGCGATCAGGCCCTTCGGATGGCGGTTAATCTCCTCAAACCGGATTTCCCGGGCCTTCGTGCTGTCCCCGGCGAATTCATAGGCCGCGATGACCTGCGAGACAAATTCTTCATTGCCGTTGTGGGCTTTGTACTCCTTACCGATTTCATCCTCGAGCTTTGCGACCACTTCCGGCGAGCGCTCGGTTCTCAGCCGTGCATCCCAGAGGAGTGCGGTGGCGTTGGTGTTGTCGGGGTACAGTCTCAGTTCCTTCTGAAGCTGTTCCAGGGATCCGTCCGGGTCTTTCGCATGCTTGAAGGAATTTATTCCGCCCCTCATGAGAAGCGCAAGGGAATAGCACGCTCCCCGTACGGGCTTCGCGTCTTTGTCGTAGACAAGCGAGTTCCAGACATTTCCGCCGTTGTCATCGACGTGCTCCCCGGCGACAAATCGGAACAGGAGGAGTTTTGCATCCGGCGTGTTCAGTGTGAACGAACCCGTCCAGAGCCCGTCCTGCGCGTGCATGGGGAGAATCAGGAGGTCGGGTTTGTTGAACCCATCATGGACAACAAGTGTGTAGAGTTCGAGTTTGTCGGTGTTCTTGATCTTCGCAGCGGGAGCACCCGCATTATATGCGACCGTGATCATGTCCCCTTGCCTAGGGGTGGTCGGTTTCAGTGTGAAGAGATCATTATCCTGCTGGGCATTCAGCATGGCAGAGCAGATGATGACGGCAGCCGCTAATAGCTTCATATACAGACTCCTATGATATGTATGATGCTCACTTGTTCAGACGATAGACATTTGAAAACCGCTGCGGGTGGTTCGGTATTCAAGTTACGAAAATTTTCTGCAATGCGCGATATCCCGGCACCGTTCCCGTGGAAGCGTTCCCGGGGGGGGAGCATTTATCGTATCACCTTAACAACAACCATGGTCTGGTCGTCGACAAGCGGAGTTGTGCCGGCCCATCTGACACCTTCATCCAGCAGGGCCTGGACGATGCCACGGGCATCCTTGTCGGCGTTGGACTGAACACATGTCACTATCCTCTCCAGACCGAAGGTTTCCTGGATTTCATTGAAGATTTCAATCATCCCGTCGCTGACCATGACGATGACGTCTCCCGGGGAGAGCGTCGCGGTCAGGCGGGAGTAGGGGAAATCGTGCACAGCGCCAAGGGGCATTGCTTTGAGGACCAATGGAGCGGCGGATCGTGTTTCTTTTCTGTAGATCAGCAGCGGGGGCATCCCGGCGGAGCTGTACGAAAGTTTCTTCCCGGTGATCCGGGTGATCGCCAGGCACATCGTCAGCATGTGGAGATTCATTTTTTTGATCGCCCGGTTTACAGCCCGAAGGATTTCATCGGGTTCTTCCGTCCCGGCGAAGGTGTTCAAAAGGCCTTTGGTCGTGATAACCATGTTCCCCGCCTTGAGGCCGTGTCCGGTCGCATCGCCCATGATCAATGCCATGCCGTCCTGACCGGTGCCGAGGAAGTCATAATAATCGCCCCCGACCTCCGACGCAGTTTTCATATAGCAGGCGATATCGAATCCCTCGGGCCTTGGTATCTCTTTCGGCAGGAGGGAAAGCTGCAGATCGCGCGCGGACTCAAGCTCCCGGCTCTTCCGCTCGTTCTCCATCTCGACGGTCCGCCGCTCGATCTCAAGTCTGCCGGCCAGCCGTTCCTGTTCGAGCGCTTTTTCTGAAAGTGATCTCACATTGTTGAGCTGAAATTCCAGATCTTTGTTGATCCAGGAGAAATTGTACGCAAGGTAGACGGACATGGATGCAGCCAGACTCAGCATGCCAAAGATATACAACCGGTCATAGCCGAAATAGGGTATGATCCGGTAGTCGACAAGGATTTGAACGAGGATAAACGCATTCAGGATGATGTAGCCGGCCAGAATGAGCCAGTTTCCCTTCCGGGCCATTTTATTCTGAATGCTTGCCACAATGCCGTCAATCGTCGAAAATCCAAAATAGATATAGACCACCAGGCCTTTCGTGTTCGTCTGGATTCTGTAAAACGCCAGGGCACACACGGCCAGGAACAGGATCAGGAACAGCCACCAGCGTTTCGGAAGCCGGGCATACGTGATGGAGTAGATTGTCAGGAGGCCGAAAAAGATCGCCACGCCCGCGGAGAGGGTTATCAGCCTTGTAAACACCACGGCGTTCTCCGGGCTGGTTGTGACCAGCCATTCATAATTAAAATAGGTGATCGCAGAAAATCCGAGTAAACAGATCGCATAAAAAAGATTTTGTTTTTGCTTCGGATAGAAGCTGTAGAGAAACAGGTGCAGAAATGAGAGGATAAGGGGTATAAGCGCAAAGACGGCCTCGGAGATCGCGTCGCTCCTGGCTGATTGTACGGTCGATTGTATGACGGTGTTCAGGTCACTGACGTTGATGACGAAACCCGGATCATATCCTTCAGAGAGTTCATTCCTCCAGTCGTAGTTTGCGTATCTGACGGCAATGAGCTGGTCGTATCGTGGATCGATCCTGAACTCTTTCCAGAGCCGGTTCCGGTAGGGTAGTGTCGAGGATGCTTCCGGTCCGATGTGACCGAACGTATACAACGGCCGTCCGTTATAGTATAGTTCCGATGCCCCCATGTGCCTGATTGTCATCCCGACTGTTTTTCCCCACAACGAAGTGTCGGTGTAAAAGTGATAGCGGAACCATCCGATGTTCTCCCAGTGCCATTTGGATGGATCGTTGGCGTCGAGGGATGGTTCCATCATTTTCCAGGTGCTGTCATTATACGTCTGAAGGGCCCAGGCTGCGCTGTCTCCGGTATGAAACCGCCAGGGTCCTGAAAGTGCCAGAGCGGGAAGGCCGGGACGGAAATTTTTCTCGTTGAAGATCGGTATGCCGTTCGACATCCTGGTCAGCCAGTCGTAAACTTTGATGATGACACTGGTATCGCTTCTGACTTTAAGCTGAAAATTGTCATAAATCATCCGGTTGCTGTCAAGGGCCTGTGTCGGCCATGATCCCGCGGTGATTTTATATTCGATCTTCTCTCCGTCGCGGAACCGTAGGGTTTTTGTCCAGACCGAATCGGATACCTGCGTCATAAGGAGGGCAGAGGGATTCCAGTCGCCCAGTTGACTGCCGCCTCCGGTGAGATAGACTTTGTCCCCACGGGCGGATGTTTTGACCAAGACAGTGAACGTGACGTTTCTGTCGATATCCGCACGGGGTGAACAGCCGGTGAATGCCAGGATAGCGGAGAAGAGGGAGAGCAACCGTACTGCCCGGGACAGTCTGTGGAGGATCATGGGCCTGATTTCAGATTTTTCCATCCGGTCGATTCACATCTGATGATGAGGGGGAAGCGGGCCTCCGGGACGGGCAGAATCGTCTTGAGGGGATGTCTGATGATTTTTGGAATATCTGCAGTCCGGCACCATGTTATCGTTCTTGTGATATGACGATCGACCGGCTGATACGGATGCGTGGTGTATCGACAACTCCGAATCCGGCTTCGCGCACCAGGCTGATCGTACCGGAGAATTCTTTTCTGGATACATGGAATTTGGGTTCCGAAATCAGCACTTTTCCGTTTTTTTTCAGTATCCGAGTCAACTGGCGGAGGAGGTCGGATGGGTGCGAGATTTCGTGGAATACGTAAAACATGAGTATAAAATCGACCGCCTCGGTTGTGCCGATTTCAGTCTCCGTGCATCTCCGGAGTACGATATTTTGTCCGTTCCGCTCGCGTCCGATTTTCGCGCGCAATTTTTCAAGCATTCCTTCCTGAAGATCGGCAGCGATCACCTTTCCTGTCGCGCCCACCATTTTCGCGATATCCAGTGTGAAATACCCCGGACCGCATCCGAGATCCAGGACAGTCATCCCCTCATGAATATACGGGCGTAAAATTTTTTGAGGATTGTGGATCAATCTCCGGAACCATACGTCGAGGGTACCTGCACGCTCGACGGGACAAACTCTGTCTTCATTCATATCTGAATAACACCGAAGTTGACGTTGGCAATATCGGTTTACGTCGTTGAGAAACGGATTTTGAAAAGAGCGTACCGAGGTGACGCCCCAATTTACGCAGATTTTAAAGGAGTTTCAAGTACCGGTCATTGTACCTGCAGATGTGATAATCGCTAAATTACGGACAGGCCGCAAAAAGGCATGGCTCATGCACGGCCTTTTTTTGGGGTGAGGTCGTGACTTTATGTATCCCCCTTGAAAGCCGTGCATTCTTTCGTTACCTTACCATGTCAGGAGCAGGTGTCCTTGGACTCGGCAATTTCATGCTGCACTATCGGGTGTCGGGGTGATGAACAGGCTTGCAGGTATCAATGTCCCCATAATCTTTTCAATGCATTGCCTCCTCATTCTTTCCCCTGAAGATAGTATAACGAGCCGGTTCATCGGCACGGTGGGGGCAATCCGGCGGTCCATATTGGGGATATATCCATTTCTGCAGGCTGTGTGCCGCTGCCTCGAGAGATCGCGGTACAACATGGTCTCAGACCAGGAAGGTTATAGTATTAAAATAATTGATCACAGTGTGGATGATTTTTATAGAATCGGCGTGCGTTCTATAGGCTGGTAGTACGCAGGCTGTAAATTTTCTCCTGGATCATTTGGTGAATTTGAACAGTCATGTTGACGGAAAAACGAGAGGACCATAATGTGACTCTGACATGGAAATTTATCGTACTATTCTTGTCGTTTTACCTCCTCCGGGCACCGGCTCTATTCGGTATGGGTGGCGGGGAAGGTGCATTTATGCGGCAGAAGGGAGTGAATTCCGCCGAAAGTGGTTCTGGATTGAAGCGGCAGGGGCAACCGATGTATGCCGCCTCGCCCAATCACCGCCAAATTGCGGTGAAGGCATTTGAACTGGCCACGCAGGCAGGCTTTCTTGACACCGTGGGTATTACCAGCCAGGAAATCCAGGATCGCCTTGAAGCGGGGGCATACAGTGAGGATTATGACAGTATTCCCGGGATTGTCGGGGAGCATTTCCCGGATCCCTGGACACAGGGACCGACAATTGAATTCAACGGTCTTTATCCGACCACCCCCGTCCCTTACGGCTCGATACCCGACAGCATGAGTGGCTGGAGCCGCGGGAATATGCATGGCTACGACCCGGTACAGGGCTATCTCTGGCCGGGGACAAGATATACAACCCTCGGATGGGCTGATGGGCCGAACAACACATTCTCCTGGAGCCATGCTGTTGCGCTGTACAAATCCGGCTACAAGGCGGAGGCGTATGAATGTGTGGGTCACCTCATTCACCTCCTGTCCGATTTGTCGGTGCCGGCCCATGTCAAGGTTGTGAATCACGGGATAAGCCTCTCGAGCAAGAAGTCGGGGACGATTCTCGACCCCGACATTGCGACACTTGTGGCCGACGAGTACGAGATGGCTCTTGCCGGGGGCATCGTGGTCTCAAATCTCATTACGCTTATTCCCGATGTATCCGGAACATTTACGACATCACTCGGTTGGGCAGATACAGCACATATTCCTTCGTTTCCTCTGTGGAGTGATTATTTTGTGAACTTGGGGGTTTCGGCCTATAACGATTCTCTCGTCAACGCGTATTATGGTGCTCCATCTGCCAATGGACAATGGGGATTTTACAAGGATGGCCATGGGAACACCGTCTCCCTGTCTCAGCTTGGAATTACTCCCCCCGTCCAGATTGGTACGCGGTGGACTCAAATTGCGATAAAAAGCACCGCAAGTGTAACCAGCGGTGCTGTTATGCCGAAATCTGTCATGATCTCGTTATGTAATAACCTGGTACCAAGAGCCGTTGAATACTCCGCCGGCTTGCTCCTGAAATTTTTCAGGGATGCCGCCAACACGAATGCAGTGCATGAGACAAGCGGCATACCGCCGCGGTTCCGGCTGGGACAGAATTTCCCTAATCCCTTCAATCCCGTTTCAACGATACCATATCATGTTCCGGCAGCGGCGTTCGTCAGGCTGAAAATCTTTAATCTTCTTGGTGAGGAAGTAGCGACCCTCGTAAACGCGGAACAGCCGCCCGGGGATTATCACGCCCTGTGGAACGGCTCATCATCTGCGAGCGGAGTATACTTCTATCGTCTTGATGCTACAACCGCGGAGATTCCCCGGAAAGTTTTCATCGGTGTCGGGAAGATGTTGCTGACAAAATGAGTTGGAGTTCGGGCAATCCATTTCCTTCAACGTTACCATCTGCGCATGGTTGAGGTATCCGGACCGGCATGAAGATGATTGAAGAATGGTACCTGACATTCTTGAAAGTAACGGTTCAATTCCCTAAATTATCGCAATGAAACGGGGGGGTAGTTGCTTTAAATTCAGGAGGTGGTACCCTGAAAACACTCTTTTCCACTTCCGTGCCGACGGCTCGTATGATCCTGAAGATTCCACGGCCGCTCACCTTTTATGGCATACGCGCTTCCCCTGAAGAATCCCATCATGTATCCCTGTCTGTGACACTCCGATATTCAGGTGCAGCTCCGGGGGGAAGGGTGTTGTGGATGGGAGCTGGGGCTTTTCTCAAATATCGGAGGATGTCATGATTGGCGTCTTTTGGATAATCAAAAGGATATCGCTCCTTCCGGGTATTTTAATCATCTGCGTATTGAGCGGGTGCGGTTCCTCATACTTTACCGTCGACATACCGGATGCAGGAAGACCCCATGCATCCGGCGCTTTCCTTGCCGGTGTGGCAAAAGTGGATATTACACCGCTTCCGGGATACCCCCTGTGTGGATTTGGTCCCGAAGGGCGCATCGCGCGCGGAGTTTGGACCCGGCTCTACGCACACGCCATCTATCTTGAGGATAGACTCGGGAATAATCTCGTCATGGTTTCGTGTGATCTCTGGTCGATGCCCGGAGGTCTGGCCGACCGGGTTGCTGAAATCCTGTCCAAGGAGGAGAGGCTTCCAATAAACCGGGACCGGATGATCGTTGCCGCAACCCACACGCATTTGGGTCCGGGAAATTACACCTCATGGGAGATGTACAACACATTTGCATCCTCTAGGGAGGGTTTTGACGAGGGGCTTTTTGAGTTCCTATCTCAGCGGATCGCGCGATCGGTGGAACGGGCATTTCACTCGAGGAAGCCTGCGGTTCTTGGTTACAGCACCATGAAGGTCGATACGCTCGGCCGGAACAGAAGTCTCGATGCCTTCATGCAGAATCCCGAGCGGGATGAGATCTTGTCGGAGAAT
>JAWOKN010000119.1:0-27328 GCA_033854175.1 Bacteroidota bacterium
TAACCTGTTTCCTTGTTTCGCAAACCCTTCCGCCTCCTCCCGAGACACCGAAGAAACCGGTCATTGATGTCTATTATGGAGACACGGTGCGCGACGATTACCGCTGGCTGGAGGATTTCAGCGACCCGGCTGTGAAACAGTGGAGCAATGCACAAAACGAACGCACGCGTTCCTATCTTGACCACCTTCCTGCCCGTGAAGGGATTCTTAAACAACTCCAGCAGATTAACAGTGCGAGCTCACCCGGCTACAGCCTTCGCTCAGATAACGGTCTCATGTTTGCGATGAAATATCAGCCCCCGAAGAACCAGCCATTTCTCATCACGCTCGGATCGGTCGAGGATCCGGCCTCCGAACAGGTCATCCTGGATCCCAACACCCTGAACCCGAACGGGACAACGGCCATTGATTTCTATGTCCCCTCCCCGGACGGAAAACGTGTGGCCGCATCACTTTCCGAAGGCGGCAGTGAGGACGGAACGCTGCACATCTTCGAGACATCGACAGGAAAGGAAGTCGGGGATGTGATCCCCCGCGTGAACTTTGCCACCGCAGGCGGAAGCGTGGCCTGGACAGCCGACGGCTCGGGAATTTATTATACCCGGTACCCGCATCCGGGCGAACGGCCCAAGGAGGACGCAAATTTCTACCAGCAGGTCTATTATCATAAGATCGGAACACCGGTAAGCGAGGACACCTATGTCATCGGCAAGGATTTCCCCCGTATCGCGGAAATAACGCTCAACACATCGAAGGACGGACGCTACCTGCTCGTTCAGGTTGCAAACGGTGACGGTGGTGAATTTGCCCACTATCTTCTCAGCCCCGACCACACATGGACCCAAATCACCCGGTTTTCAGACAAAATCAATCTCGCGGTCTTTGGCCCGGATGAAACCCTCTATCTCCGCTCCCTCCATAACGCCCCGATGGGAAGAATCCTTCGCCTCTCACTTGAACACCCCGATCTTGCCCTTGCCAGTACCATCGTGAAGGAAGGATCGGTCTCCCTCCGGGACATTATTCCGACGGAACATAAACTGTACGTCAGTGCGATGGCCGGCGGACCGGGTGAACTGATGGTCTTTGATCTTGACGGAACACATAAAGCCGATGTCCCGATTCTTCCGGTTTCGACCGTTGGTCCCATCATCAATATCGAAGGGGACGAAATCATTTTCGGCAACGTAAGCTATCTCGAACCGTTCGCCTGGTACAGATACAGCCCGGAAAGCGGAAGGGTGACAAAAACCCGGTTCGCAGACACCTCGCCCGTCAAATTTGACGATCTCACTGTTTCGCGCGAAACCGCAACGTCGAAGGATGGTACGGTTATCCCCATGAGCATCATCCACCGCAAAGACATCCATATGGACGGTAACAATCCGGCACTCCTCACCGGGTACGGCGGCTATAACAGTAGCCAGGTACCCTACTTCAGTCCGTCAAACAGGGTATGGTTCGACCAGGGGGGAATTGTCGCCTACGCAAACACACGCGGCGGGGGTGAGTTCGGCGAAGCGTGGCACAGCGCAGGCAAACTCACCAAGAAGCAAAACGTTTTCGACGACTTTGCAGCCTGTGCCGAGCATCTGATCGACGCAAAATACACCAGCCCGGCAAAACTGGCCATCGAAGGGGGAAGTAACGGCGGTCTGCTGATGGGTGCCGAGCTGACACAGCATCCCGGAATGTTCCGCGCGGTCGTCGCCCACGTCGGCATCTTCGACATGCTCCGCTGGGAACTTGAACCGAACGGAGCCTTCAACGTGACAGAATTCGGAAGCGTCAAAAACCCGGATCAATACAAGGCAATTGCCGCCTACTCACCCTATCATCATGTGGTGAACGGCACGGTCTACCCTGCGGTATTTTTCCTGACGGGAGAGCATGACGGCAGAGTCGATCCCCGGAACTCCCGGAAAATGACCGCCCGACTCCAGGAAGCGACAACCTCAGGCCACCCCATCATCCTCTGGACAAGTTCCAGCGCCGGTCACGGTATCGGCACCTCGGTGAGTGAAGGATTGTCGCAGAAGGCGGACGTTGACGCATTCCTCTTCGACCAGCTCGGCGTCAACTACCAGCCCCCGCAGGGAGGGCAGAAATAAAAGAGGGCGGGATTACCTGGCCCCGTCTTCATCGTGCGGCTCTTTATGGAAATCCTACCCCTTACGGACGGATTTCTTCGACATCGTATGCTGCTGATGTTCCTTTATTGATGCGACGGTGAGTGTATCGCCAAGCAATTCCCCCTTTACGTCGATCATGATATTCTTTTCCAGCTTGGTTTTTGCGAGAAACTCCTTGGCCATAGCATCACCGGCGTGGTCAAACTTGTACCATTTCCCCTTCTCGAATATCCCGTAACCGCTCGGGGCGCATGATTCACGTAAGGCGCACTCCTTCGTATGTGCAGCGGCGAGATTCATCGCATTGGATTTGCCGATCATATCGCTTGCGCAGGCGGCATCGACGATATATCCGGCATGAACAGGAGGATGTGCTTTTTTGGCTCCCTGGTACTGACCGTAGCCCGCAACGGCACCGAGGAACAACAGCGGAAGAACAAAGGCGGATCGCCTGATCATACATGATCTCCTAAGATGGTTGATAACAGAAATATACGAAATTTCCGTGTAAATCTGCCACCATCAGATCAATTACCTTGGCGGGGGAGGCGCAAATTTGATCGAAATAATCTGATCGATAGGTATTTCCCGCAGCGAATCCTGCGTCTGAAACTGGATCGTTGTGCTGTCTCCTCCCATAAACGTCCCGGCGAGCGTCGTACCGCCCGCCATTTCGAGCATATCTAGCGTCTGAACGGGTTCGTTACCCGATGGGGGCGGATTGACCACGACATACGATTTGTCGGCTGGATCATAACGGTAATAAATGCCGGAATACAAGAATAACGGGCCTCCAGCGATTGTCACGGTGGTATAACCATCAGGTAATATCCCGATGCGGGCCCCGATCGGGGCCGGTACTGCAAAAAATCCTCTTGGACCACTCCGGTAAAAAAGACCCCGATAGTAAAAATATTCTCTCCCGCCGACCATCACCCTTGTCCGGCCGGGTGGAAGAGTCACAATGACCGCCGCCCCGCGGTGCCCCCTGACGACACCCCATCGGCGCTGGGCGGTGGCCGCGGTCGTCAGCGCAGACAATCCGAAACAGACCAGCAGCAGTACCACGAGATGAGAGGAAAGCATTTTACGTTTCATCATCACCATCTTTCACCTCTGATCTCAGGCGAAATACCGATTTCATCTGCGCCACCAGACAATAAGCAATAAACCGAACCGTCGTATAATATTGAATTACCCACATCCCGGATACCTTTTCATCGTGATCCTGTTCCTCTGCGGACGAGCTTCATTCATTAGATACGTTTTTGCCGGAAATGTTTAACGGAGCATCCACCTGGCACGCCGGAGAGCACCGTCACCAGAGAACATCGTGCGCTTCCCCCGGCTTCGCAACTACCGACATCCGCCCGAGCAGCCTCATCGATCAGAAGTCGTTCAAAGGCCCGGTCCCCGGCCGCCATAATCTCCTTGTTTTTCTGTCTGTTTTTTGGTATTTTGTATAAAATTTCTCGCATATCATGCCTCTTTTCGCGTTCTTTTCTCGTTAAATCTTCCTGAAAATGAAAGGTAAATTGTAATGGCGAATAAATCGTATAATCCATTTGAAACTGCACAAGCACAATTTGACAAGGTGGCTGATCTACTTGAACTGGACAGAGCGACACGGGACCTGCTCCGATATCCCCTGCGCGAATACCATTTCAGCATTCCCGTCCGCATGGACGACGGCAAAATGCAGATCTTCAGGGGTTTCCGTGTCCAGCACAACGACGCCCGTGGACCGGGCAAAGGCGGCATCCGTTTTCATCCGATGGAAACCATTGATACCGTCCGCGCACTCGCCATGTGGATGACATGGAAATGCGCTGTCGTCGACATCCCCCTGGGCGGAAGCAAGGGCGGTGTTGTCTGCGATCCTCACAATCTCAGCCCGCGCGAACATGAACAGCTCTGCCGCGGATGGGTCCGCCAGGTCGCGAAGAACGTCGGACCGCATCTCGACGTCCCCGCACCCGATGTCATGACAAGCCCGCAAAGCATGCTCTGGATGCTCGATGAATACGAGACGATCCACGGGGGCAAATACCCCGGCTTTATCACCGGAAAACCCGTCAGCATCGGAGGTTCACAAGGCCGAACCGAAGCCACCGGCTACGGAGTGATCTTCACACTGCGCGAGGCCCTCAAAGACCTGAACCTGAAAGCCTCGAATACACAGGCCAGTATCCAGGGTTTCGGAAACGTGGCCGAGTACGCCATCCAGCTCTACCAGAGGCTGGGCGGAGTTGTGACGTGCGTCTCCTGCTGGGATCAGAAGGACAAGAAGGCGTACAGCTACCGGAAGATGCAGGGTGTAAACCTCGAGGAGCTCATCCGGATAACGGATCCATTCGGCGGAATCGACAAGAACAAGGCAAGGGATCTCGGGTATGAAATACTTCCCGGGGATGCCTGGATAGAACAGGATGTCGATATACTGATCCCCGCAGCGATCGAGAACCAGATCACCGGTGAAACCGTCAATAAAATCAGCAACCGTGTAAAGATCATTGCCGAAGGAGCCAACGGACCGACGACACCCGAAGCCGACAATGTCCTCAACCAGCGGAATATTTTCACCATACCCGATTTCCTCGCCAACGCGGGGGGTGTGACCTGCAGCTATTTTGAGCAGGTCCAGAGCAACATGAATTATTACTGGGAAAAGGACGAAGTACTGGCGAAGCTCGATACAAAGATGACGGCCGCCTATATCGAGGTCCGGGAACTGTCCAGAAAAAAGAAACTCAACATGCGGGATGCCGCCTACGTGATATCCATCAATCGCGTTGCGCAGGCCTGCAGGGACCGCGGCTGGGTCTGAAACGGCAGAACAATGGTCCATCCACGGATTTGTCGCGCCATGGATGATTCTGGATACCATGGCGGGCATTCTCCCTGACCGGATTACTGACAATGCCCTCACCTGACCAACATATCAAGGAATTCCGGAGAAACCTCTTCGATGCCAACCTGCGCGTCAGCATGATCGGCTCCGGCGCAATGGGCGGAAAGGCGAGCGGGCTGGCGTTTATCAATGATGTTCTCGTATCAAAATTCAAGGATACGGGCTCCACGCAGTTTGAGGTCAATATCCCCTCCTTTACGGTCATCGGGACCGACATTTTCGACGAATTCCTGAAACGCAACAACCTGAGAGATCTTGCAACATCCGAGACGGACGACGATGTCATCGGCCATGAATTTCAGAAGGCGCCTCTTCCCGCCGAGATTCTCGGCGACCTGCGGGGATTGATCGAAAAAGTACACACACCTCTTGCCATCCGATCCTCCAGTCTGCTGGAGGATGCGATGTACCAGCCCTTTGCCGGGGTATATTCGACCAAGATGATCCCCAACAATCAGCCCAGTCCGGACATCCGCTTTCAGAAGCTCCTGGAAGCCGTAAAACTTGTCTATGCCTCAACCTTTTCAAAATCGGCGAAGGACTATCTCAGGGGGATCGGCCGCTCGTCGCAGGATGAAAAAATGGCGGTGATCATCCAGGAAGTCGTCGGTCTGCGCCATGCCGACCGCTTCTATCCCAACCTCTCCGGTGTGGCCCGCTCGTATAATTTCTACTCCATGGGACGCTCAAGACCCGAAGACGGCGTGGCGAGCCTTGCACTCGGCCTCGGGAAAACAATCGTCGACGGCGGCAAATGCTGGACATACTCACCCGCGTATCCGAACATCAGTCCCCCCTACGCCTCAGCCGCGGAACTGATGAAACAGACCCAGACCGAATTCTGGGCCGTCAATATGGGAAAACCCCCTGCGTACGATCCCATACGGGAAACCGAATACCTCCTGCCCCTCAACCTGGCCGAGGCAGAGGCAGACGGCACACTCAGCGGCCTTGCCTCGGTTTACGATATGCAGTCGGACAGGATATCGATGGGCCTGATGCGCGAAGGTCCGAGGGTGCTCAACTTTGCCGAGCTCCTCGTTCTGAAGGAGATCCCCCTGAATGACATCGTCAGGTCGCTCCTGTGCGTCTCGCAGGAGGCCCTTGGTACAGCCGTCGAAATTGAGTTTGCCGTGACGTTCAACCCTCACCGCCTCGGATTTCTGCAGGTGCGCCCCATGGTGGTCTCATCGGACCAGGTCGATATCGCGGAGAGCGAACTCAAAGGTGAGAACGTTCTCATCGCATCGAAAAAAGTCCTTGGGAACGGCACGATGGACACCATCCGCGACATCGTCTACGTCAGGCCCGAACACTTTGAAGCAAAACATACACCCCGGATCGCATCCGAACTGGAGGTCATCAACCGGAGAATGCTCGATGAAGGGAAACCGTACCTCCTCATCGGATTCGGCCGCTGGGGAAGTTCCGACCCGTGGCTCGGGATACCCGTCAACTGGGGCCAGGTCTGCGGCGCCAGGGTGATCGTTGAAGCGACCCGCCCGACGATGGATATCGAGCTGAGTCAGGGGGCTCATTTTTTCCATAATCTCAGCAGCTTCCAGGTCGGCTATTTCTGCGTTCCGTACAACGGCGAATATGGGATCGACTGGGAATGGCTGGCGAAACAGAACGGTGAAGAAGAATCCCTGTTTGTCCGTCATGTTGTCGCAGATGATCCCCTGCGGGTGCGCATCGATGGAAGAACCGGGCTTGGCGTCATATCCAGGTCCTGAACGGAAGGAAGGTTAAAACAATGACCAGCATGGACAAGTCGGTTGACAATCTGCTCTATGCTCTCAAGGAACGGGCGAAGGAACTGAATTGCCTGTATGAGATCGAAGAACTCTTCAGCAAACCCGACGCCTCACTCCCCGTCATTCTGGAAGGGATTGTCCGCGCCATTCCGGCGGGATGGCAGTACCCGGATGTCTGCCAGGCAAAGATCACCTGCGGTGATCTGGTGTATCAGTCCCCGAACTTGAAAGAAACACCCTGGGTCCTGAGCGTCAAGCTGAGCGTCGAAGGCGAGGTGATCGGGAAAATCAGCGTTTACTACATCGAAGAGAGACCCCTTGCCGATGAAGGCCCCTTCCTCAAGGAGGAACGGAAACTCATCGACACGATTGCCGACAGGCTTGAGCGGCGCATATTCTACGAAAAACTCAAGACGGTGTTCGAAAAGCAATCCGCCGGCGAGGAACAACGCGGCCAATGCTGGGTTGTGCTCGACCTGCTGAGAAGAACGGATCTGAAACTCCTGACGCACATCACGAGAAAAATGCTTAACTACCTCTCGTGGTCCGGCATCGAGGAGGCGAACCAGCTTCTGGAAAGAATCAACCCGGCGTCGATGACGGAACAGGAGAGCCTCCTGCAGGACATGAACCGCCCCTCACCTGCGAAAGCCGAAAACGACATCACGATGATCTATGACGATATCTTCCTCCTGGCGAACAAATATCTGGGCGAGACGGAAGTCCTGAGCAGTATCCAGAAATGGATCATGGAGGACAGGTCAAAATTTCTGGTCAAGGTTCTCGAAGACCCCACCTCCACGCTCGCCCAGTTCACCAACGCTATCGAGCGGTTTCACCACCTCACCCCCCACGGGCTGAACCTCTCTCCCCCCCGCGAGAAGGGTCTCTGCGTCTCCCTCATCAGAAAGCTCCTCAACGACGACCTGCACTTCATCAACATTGCAAAAAAATATCTTGAGATCAACGATTTCTACAACCTCCTCCACCACATCATCTTCCCGGCGGGAAGCCAGGGCAAACTCGGGGGTAAGGGCTCCGGACTCTTTCTCGCGTCACAGATTCTGAAAAAGTCATCACTGGCCAATGAAACCCTGCGGACGATCAGAACACCGCGGTCCTGGTATCTCACATCCGACGGGCTTATGAACTTCGTCAGCCATAACGATCTCGAGGAGCTCGTCGAGCAGAAATACGAGGATATCGAGCGGGTGCGGCAGGAGTACCCCTATGTCATCCACGTTTTTAAGAATTCGTCACTACCGCCGGAAATCGTCAACGCCCTGTCGGCGGCACTCGACGAACTGGGCGAGCGGCCGCTGATCGTACGCAGTTCGAGCCTGCTGGAAGACCGGATGGGCACATCCTTTGCCGGCAAATACAAGAGCTTATTTATCGCTAATCAGGGGGCGAAGAGAGAACGACTGCTCGCACTCATGGATGCCGTAACGGAGGTCTATGCATCGACCTTCAGCCCTGATGCGATCGAATACCGGATAGAACACGGGATGATCGATTTCAACGAAGAAATGGGGATTCTCATACAGGAAGTCGTTGGAACGAGGGTCGGCCATTATTTTATACCTGCATTCGCCGGTGTCGCCTTTTCACGGAATGAATTCCGCTGGTCGCAGCGCATCCGCAGGGAGGACGGGCTCGCACGGCTCGTACCCGGGCTCGGCACAAGGGCCGTCGACCGGCTGAGCGACGACTACCCCATCCTCATCTCACCCGGACAACCGAACCTGCGCGTGAACGTGTCCGTCGACGAAAAAATACATTATTCCCCAAAAAAGATCGATGTCATCAACCTGATGACCAATTCCTTCGAATCGATCGAGATCAAACGCCTGATGAGGGAATACGGGGAGGATTATCCCCTCATCAGTCAGCTGGGATCGGTACTGCGGAATGACCGGCTCGAGCAGATCGGAAAGCTGGGTACGGATTTTGAGAATGATTATGTCGTCATCACATTTGACGGACTCATCAACAACAGCCATTTTGTGGAACAAATCCGCTCGGTTCTCAAGGTCCTCCAGACCGAGCTGGAAACGCCGGTCGATATAGAATTCGCCCATGACGGCAAGGACCTCTATCTCCTGCAATGCCGGTCACAAAGTTATTCAAAGGCATCGCAGCCGCCTCCGATCCCGCGGGATCTTCCCCGCGAGAAGATCCTCTTCTCCGCCAACCGCTATGTCACCAACGGAACCGTTCCGGACATCACACACGTCGTCTACATCGATCCGCAGAAATACGGCGAGCTGGAGGAACATGCGGATCTCCTCGCAGTGGGACGGGCGGTCAGCAAACTCAACCAGATCCTGCCGAAACGCCAGTTTATCCTCATGGGACCGGGACGATGGGGAAGCAGAGGGGACATCAAACTCGGCGTCAACGTCTCCTATTCCGACATCAACAACACCGCCATGCTCATCGAGATCGCAAGGAAACAGAAAGGGTATATGCCCGAACTCTCGTTCGGCACACATTTCTTCCAGGATCTGGTCGAAACCTCGATCCGCTACCTCCCCCTGTATCCCGATGACAGCGGGGTCGTCTTTAACGAAAATTTCTTCACACATTCAAAAAACATTCTACCCGATCTTCTCCCCGAATATGCCTCGCTTGCCGAAACCGTCCGCGTGATTGAAATGACGGACAGTGACGGCCATCAGGTGTTGAATATCCTCATGAACGGGGAGCGGGAGGAAGCGATCGCCATTCTCATGAAGCCCACGTCCCTCAAGATCACCCCGACGGAAATAGTCCAGGGGGAGGAACCCCGAGAGAAAAAGGACGATACGCACTGGCGGTGGCGCCTGATTAGTGTCGAGCGCATCGCCGCCAGACTGGATGCCGGACGGTTCGGCGTCAAGGCATTGTATCTCTTCGGCAGCACGAAAAACGCAACCGCAGGCCCCCAGAGCGATATCGATATCCTCATCCACTTCCAGGGAACGGAGACACAACGGCAGGAACTTATGAGCTGGCTCGAGGGGTGGAGTCTCTGCCTGAGCGAAGTGAACTATTTACGCACCGGGCACAGGACGGACGGGTTGCTCGATATCCACATCATCACCGACGAGGACATCAAAAACAGAACGAGTTTTGCCAGCAAGATCGATGCCGTCACGGACACCCCACGCCTCCTTCCGACCGGAAAGGACCTCAAACACCCGTCTTCGGGGGTCTCAGAGTAGTTCCCTGGAAGAATGCTCAAGATCCGATAATCTGAACCGCACAAGCGCCAGTTCCGGACCGTCGTGAGCCGCGGAAAATGCGAAGGTCCTCCCGATCCGGTCCTTCCATGAACCGCTGAGCCTGGGGGCTTCGTGCACATGACCGTGCAGCGTCAGCAGCGGTTGACGCGCCTCAATAAAACGCCGTACGGCAATACTTCCGATATTTAAATCGAGCGGTGCGTGATCCACCATTTTGCCGTCATGGGCCGCCCTGTCGAGGTTGGTCTGATAGGGTGGCGTGTGGAAGAGAAAAACGGCGTTTGAAAGATCATCATTCCCGGCAAGCCGCTGAAGATCATTCTGTATCGTCCCATTTTTCAATTCGGATTCCGAAACGGGAACAGAGTGGACCCCCTCAACGGGGGGTAAGCAGTTAATATCAACATAACGGGACACGTCATACCGCTCCCAGTCCTTCAAACGGAATGGGGTCGGGGGCACACAGGCGTAGCCGTACACCGGATATTCCGACAAAAACACCTTCCTGTCGTGGAGATACTCCCACAATCCTGTTTCGGCACCGGCCCGGATCACGGTTTCCTCCGAGCGCAGATCATCATTCCCCAGAATTAGAAAAACCACCGGATAGTTCTCCCCGAGTTTCCCTTTGAGCCTCGTGAACTCTGCGATTAAAAAACTCTCGGCAAAATCGGGAATGTACCGGTCACCCGACGAAAACACCGTCAGTCCGGAAGGGAACAAGTCACCCCCGAGAAATACCGCGCGGGGGTGCTCGTCACACATACGGGAGAAGAGTTTTTCATACCGGTCGATATGTCCATGAAGATCCGAGACAAAAAAACAAACATCACCCCCGGAAGAATTACCATAGTGTATGTTTTGTGAAGCCATCCTGAATAATCTGCCTTCCCCGCAATTACCGGCCTAAGACATTTCGATGAGGGGAAAATAACGATTTAAATGGTTTTTTCATAGCACGAAGCAAAGCCCGTTCAGGTGAAAAGGCAAGAAGAAAGGGGTCAAAAGCCGTTGATGGGGAAAGATCGCGCCGGAGCTGATATCGCATTTATTTCATCAAGATAACCTTTTTGACCTGTGTAAAGTTGTCACCCGGACTGGAGACACTCGCCGCCTCGAGTCTGTAGAAATAGACGCCGCTTGCACATGTGCCTGCATTCCATCCGGCTTTCTTATACCCGCTCTCCTGAACGCCGTCCACCAGCGTGGTGACCAGACGGCCAAGCTCGTCATAAACATCCAGTCTGACCCGGCTTTTAACGGGCAACTGGTAAGCGATGGTGGTAGACGGATTGAACGGATTGGGATATGCCTGTTGCAGGGCGTAGGTTTTCGGCAATCCACCGTCATGCGCTGGCCCGTCCGGCGGAGCCGGGGGAAGTTCGGCGGTGGGAACAATCCGTATCCTGTAGGAGGTTTTTGGTCCCGCCTTTGTCATGGATGAGGATGAGAGGATGAGCTGCCCGTACTGAGTGCATTTTACCCAGTATCCGGCGCCGGGGTAAATTGTATCGGTCACCCTATAACCCCCATGATAACCAAAGAAATTGCCGGTAATCATGCCGGGTGAAGCCGCAGCGATCAGCGAAACCGGCACTGGTTGGCTCAGCGAGCCAATCAGATTCCAGCCCGTTGTCACGGGGATGGTATCATCCAAAAGATCTGAACCAAAAATCGTGACACTCTCTGAAATTTGGGATCTGATCCAATAACCGACCCCATTCTCCAGCGTGGTCGTGACCTCGTACGCACCACCGGAATAGGAGAATGCATTCCAGGCCACACTCTGGTAAATATCCGGCACTGAATCATTATGGGGATCAACCGGCGAAGAGATGAGGTTCCACCCCTGATTGAGGGAGACCGTCCGGGTCAACGGGGGTTGATTCGGGAACAGATCTGCCGCTCCCGCGCCAGCGAAGCTTTTCGGGTAATTGACAACATCGTTTGACCAGACTTCGATATATGTCGCCTGATTGCGCCATCCCTCCTCAAGCAACTGGAAATAAGGACCGTCCGAACTATCGGGAGAACAGGAACCAACGCCACCACCGTCACACCCGGCACCGGTTTCTGCATGCTTGTTCGACTGCCACCCGACCAGATCGGGGTACGGCGCTGCAAGGTTCAAAACCTCCTTCTGGACGAAGTTCGCATCCAGATTGTCCGATTGTATCTGCACCCTGCCGGGGGCAATACCATTGACCGCCTGAACGATCCGGGCCGCCACATAGCCGACCGTGTCATGTGTGAGGTTCGGAAAATCGATTCCCTTTGCCCCGGGATTGAAAAGGCTGAGTCCAAGAACCCGGTCAGGGAATGCATCGGCAAATGCCGTGCTAATCGCACTGAATCCCGCAATGACAGCGGAATCGGAGTAACCAAGCCTCCGCCACCGTGCCGTGTCAGCATCGGTGATGACTGTCGGATAGGCGGGTCGCCCGTCGGGACAGGGCATGGTGTCGGTTACGGCAGGCGACGGCGATCCCGTGGGAAGACGCAGCTCCTCGTCGTAGACACTGAGTCCCGGCACGTGAACCATGGTAAGCGATCCATACACCCCCGTCTGCCGGAGATGATCCGCCAGGGCATAGGCCGCGGCACTCCAGAACTCCTGCACTCTCTGGTTCCACGGAAGGAGGACGTACGCACTGATACCCCGACCGCCGCTTCCCCCCGTCACCCAGACATCAAAAAGGGACGCTCCGGTCGTATCAACAAACGACAGAAATCCGTCCGGAAGCGAGTGGAGGTATGTACTTCCGGACTGAAAACCAGTTTCAAGCTCGATCGAGAATTTTTTGCCGTTTCCGACAGCAATCTGAACGAGGGAATCCACATACCCCCAGGTCCAGTTGAATTCCCCCCAGGTGGTGATGGTGGGGAGGATTTTCGCAATGGGTACGAATATGGCATGTCCCGCGACTTCCTGTTGATATGCAGGAGATGACACAAGACCGGTATCATATACCGATCGCGCGGCCTTCTCGTTGCTGGGATCATCAAGGACATATATCCCGGTCGGCGTTGGTACGGGGGCCGTATCGCTCGCAGCCGAAAGCTGGACAGTGCTCTTCATGATCACAACCTCATAGGGATTCCAGGTCGACATGGTATAGTAAAATGTCGAACTCGACCGTACGGGATCCCCCGTTGTGAATTGTGAAATAAAGTACGGGGCGTAATCACTCCCCTGAATCGCCAGCCGATTGGCAGAACTCAGGCTATCGCATAACGGCTTATTGATCGTCACGGCCCTGTGAATGAAATAGCACAATCCATTGTCGCTGTCAGGATTGAAAATCGTCTCTGGTGCGCTCCAGGGGCCCCATGGCTCGGGTGCAAGCCTCATCCAGATTCCCCGGGGATTCGCCGGAGTATTGTTCGAGCTGTTATACAGCATGATCCAGCGGTGAACGTATGGATTCCATTCGACACCCACCTCACCCATGCAATCGGCCAGTTGCGGCACCCCCAGCGAATCGGGGACATAATCATGGAATAATGCCGTCGCATTGCCCTCTCCTGCCATAAAGACCGGCGTACCATCCGGATTGACACTGTTCAGATACTCGATTGCCGTCGAGTCACTCATCGCGCCGACGGGCTTTCTCGCCAAAAACGGCGGACTCTTGCGGAACAGCGAATCCCCGTGCGTTCCCCAGAAATAGAGGTAACCATCGGGACCTGCGGCAATGGCCGTCATGATAAATTTTGCGCCGGGTGCCTTGGAAAAATTATAGAGGTAGCGGAACGTGTTGCCGTCGTCGTCGGAAACCGCCACCACCGTCCGGGTGGCACCACCTCCGGGTGAACCAGTGTCACCCGGCGGGTTACTCAGGAAATTATCGGTCCCGAAAATCACAAACATCCTCCCGCTGTCGCTGATGCCGGCGATCGGCGTCTCGTTCGTGCGAAGCGTGATCGCCGTATCACCATTGCTGTCGAGGACAACCGGATTCCTGAACGCTCCGATGGAATCGACGGTAAAATTCAGCATCAGACAGGGACCGGTGCTTGTATCCGGCACAAAGGCAATGGCGTCGTTATCGTTCGGTGTCCGGGGCGGATCAGATTGCCCGTTGGGTTTGTTCTGGAAGGTGTCGCTCGGCGAGGAATCGCCGAAAAGGAAGAAGATCTTGCCGTCGTGACCGAAGGAATATCCGCGGTCCGTGGCTGTCAGTCCATACCGCGAGGTGGTCTGGCTCAGCGTGGAAATATTAAACTCTTTGTCCTTTTCACCCGTAAGCTGGCAGACCTTCTGGGTGGAGCCCTTCACGTAGACGACACTATCGATCGTCGAGACCCTGCGGGGATGGATCGGCTGTGATTTTACACCAGCGAACAGATGACCAGACACAAGGGAAATCAGGGACAGAATGAAGAATCGCATCGGCACCTCTCATGGTTAAAAAAGATTTTATCACATCCCAACCATTATACACCACAGCTCAAAACTTCCCTGCGAATGGCATAAACTGCGGGCCCGAACACGAATCTTCTCCAACCTCACAAACCTCTCGCGGCGCGTACGCAAGATCTGTTAAGAACTGAACATCTTCATGATATTTCAATATACAATCCCGGAAAATCGGAATCAACCGATACCCCCCCTTGCCTCAAAGCCGCACACTGCGCCTCTGTTTTTCATACTCCTCGCCAGATCTGGCCGCAGGCACCCTCGCCACACGCCTCCCCTCGAACGTCTGATCAAATGAAATCGCGGCAACTGGGATGAGCGCAGCCAACCCGGCCTGAACAAGTCGAGACAGCATATCATTCATGCACCCGTCGTTCTATTTGTTAATCACACCGCTGAAGTTTATCGAGGCCGGATCGTAATCGTGGCTGATACATGCGGATGAGACTGCGCGGAATCATCCATCCGCCCGGAGACGGTCAATCGGAGCCCCGCCCCACGTCACACACGGCGGAGGTAAAGGGCTGTAATGTCATCACTCTGCGGTGCAGAGCCGGAAAATTTTTTAATATCCCGTATCAGTTCGCTGATGAATGCTTCGGCATGACGCGGTTTGTGATCCGCCAGATATTCGGGAAGCGGAAAGACAGACTCGAAGAGTTCATTCCTTTCATTATGAGCCTCCGTCACGCCGTCGGTATACAGGAGAAGTCCTTCCCCCTTCTCCAGTCTCTCATGATTGCTCTCATATTTGAGATCCATGTTGAGAATCCCGAGCGGCGGCCCGCCCACGGTCATTTCATGGACATCACCCCGTGTGCGGAGGATATATCCGGGATTGTGTCCGGCGCTCAGGTATTCGATTTCACCGCTCGATGGATCGAGTTTGGCGATCAGTGCGGTGACAAATTTGTCCTCCGTCGAATCCCGGTACAGGGACTTATCCAGCCATGAGATCAGTTCGGGCAGATGAAACTCTCCCTTCAGATACGCCAGGAGATACGCGTGCAGACTGTTCACGAGCAATGCTGCGGGAACGCCTTTGCCGGCGACATCGGCAACGACAAGGGCATAGGTGCCGTCATCCATCGCGATGCAGTTATAATAATCCCCACCGATCGATTTTGAGGGGATATTAACGCCGGCGAGATCATAACCGGCAATTTTGGGAAGTTCAGCCGGGAGAATTTTTTTCTGTATCGATCCGGCAAGATCCAGCTCTTGCTCGATCCGCTGTTTCTCGAGGGATTGTTCATAGAGGTACCGGTTTTCGAGCGAGGCGTGAACCTGACGGGCAAGTGCATCGAGCAGAAGCTGATCGGTATCCTCAAAATCGGCGGTGCCGTCGCGGCTTTCCTTATTGTAGAGTTCGAACGTGAACAGCTCGTCGAGGAAGCGAAAACTTGAGGCGATCCGTTTTGCCGTGCCGGCCGACCCGCCCTTTGTTCCCCCCTCGGGAAAAGTGTACTCCTCCCTGATCCTATCCCCCGCGGTAATCCGTACGACCCCGCGTGAGGCATTCACCAGCGATGCTGCCCGGACAAGGGCGAGATGATGCGGCGACTTGCCCTGATCGAGTTTTGCCACCTCGATGCCCGTATCAATCAGACTGTTGAGCTGAAGGATCCGGTGGTTGAGCGAGAACATCAAGGCCTTCTCATTTTTCCGGTTGATGCTCTCCTGGTACACCGCCTCGAACAGCTGGAGGAAGAACCGGCACGAAACGATATCCTGATCCGACAACGCGGCAGCCGGCTTTTGGGGGAGGACACTCAAACAGACGACGGACGCATCGGCCAGCCGCTGAAGGAGGTACGCACCTTTGCCCCCTTTCGCGGTGCGGGAGTGGGTAAAAGGCTCTGCCGTGAATACCGCCTCGACCTTTTTCAGGTCAATTCCGGGTTTTTGAGCGAGGCTTTCCCATTTCTGATCCTTCCCGGGGCGGATGGCAAATCCGAATGAAATATCCGGAAACGCCCGTTTAAGAACTCTGAGGGATTCATTTCCGAGGGAAGTGAGTGTGACCGTTTTCGGAAGCTTTGCGAGCTCCTCCCTGAACAGGTTGACACGGGAGGTGAGTTGACCCAAAAACCGATCGTGTGATTTCTTTTGTGGTGCCACGGGACGCCCGGGGGGATATCAGTTGAACGACTTCATGGCTTCGTCGACGGTCGCGGCTTTCCCGGCCATACTGAAAATCCCCATGATCGTCAGCATTTTATCCACGGGGGGGTCGAGATTTGTGAACACAAGCTTCCCGCCGGTATCCTGCAGCTTTTCCAGAATCTCAAGGAGGAATGACATACCGATGGAATTTACGACTTTCGAACCTGCGAGGTTGATGATGACCTCCCGCACCCCGGTGCTGAAAAACTGATCAAACTCCTTCGCGATCGCCGCCCCGCCGACATTGTTGACATACCCAGTTGTTTCAATAATCAGCCGGTTTCCCCGCAATTCCGATTTCAGACTGAATTCCTGGTCCATAAGCGCCTCTAACTAAGTCTTTTTTTTATGGTGATCCTCGTGCCGGTGGAATCCGATTCCATCCGGAAATCGTCGGACATCGATTTCATCAGTTTCAATCCCCATCCCCGCTTATTCCCGGATTTTATTTTCTCCTCAATCGTCGGATCATTGATCGCCGACGGTTCAAACCCCTTCCCGTAATCCCTGACAAAAATTATGAGCTGATCGGATGTCAGCGTGAATTCCACATTGACCTTCGACGCGGACTCCCCCATGGCATGTTCGAAAGCATTGATGATCGCCTCGGTGACCACAATCCGGGCCTCACCGATCTTGTCATCCGATATCCCCATGAAACGCGCACACCGGTCGAGCCCCTCAAGTGCGACGAGCTCGATATCGGGGATTTTGGGAAGTTCCATCTTTAATACCACGACATTACCCATGCAGACCTCTCACTGACAGAAATGTACAGAAGATCATAGAGAATTCATAAAACGTCTGACCGGCCCCGGCAGCACTCTCACGTCTTTTTGACCACAAGAAACGTAATATCATCATCCTGCACGGCACCGTTCATCCACTGCTCCCCTTCCCTCATCAGTTCAGATATGATATCGGCGGGATTTTTTCTCGCCACTTTCCTGAAGCAGTCGAGAATCCGCGCATAATCGAACATTTCACTCGCCGCATTTTTCTGTTCCGGCAATCCGTCGGTCATGAACAGCACGGTATCCCCCTCTTCCAGCTCCGTCTCATACAGCGCATAGGGGAAGTTCTTCATCGACCCCAATGGGACACCCTTCTGAAGGATTTCCTCGACACAGCCGTCACTGTGGCGGAAGAGGTATGCCGGCGGCATCCCGGCGCTTGACATCGACAGGGAATTCCCCCGGAACCTGGCAAGCGTGAGGGCCATGAAGAGCCTCGCAAGCCTGATTTCCTTGATGGCCCTGCTGCAGCGGTTAAAAAAGGTCGGTATCTCGAACTGCGAGGATTCGGAAATAAACAATCCCTTCATGAGCGTCACGATGGTGCCAGCCTGCATCCCATGGCCGGTCGCGTCCCCGAATGCAACATTGAGCTCACGTTCCGGCGATAGCGTAAAGTCATAATAATCCCCCCCGACTTCAGTTGCGGTTTTCATGAACACCGCGATCGCATAACCGGGAACCTGGGGAACCTCCCTGGGAAGCATGGAGAGCTGGAGTTTGCGGGCGTCTTCCAGTTCCTTCGTTTTCCTCTCATTCTCGGCTTCGAGCGCCCGTTTCTCGGCTTCAGCCGCCTTCGCGCGCAATTCCGATTCACGCACCATCGCCTTTTGTTCCCTGCGGTTGATTTCAAACGTCCGGATACCGTACAAAAAGGCAACAAAGAGGATGAAATACGATCCGTACGCCCACCGGGTCTTCCACCACGGCGGGTTCACCGTAATGTTGAGCATGGCACCGGCCTCGTTCCACAACCCGTCGTTGTTCGCACCCTTGACCTCGAGAACGTAGTCCCCGCCGCTCAGATTCGTGAATGTCGCACGCCGTTCCGGACCGAGCTGTATCCACCCCTCGTTATATCCCCTGAGCCTGTAGGCATACTGGTTCTTGAAACTGTTGAAATAGCTCAGCGCCGAGAATTCGAAATTTACCACGTTGTCCTTATAGGAAATCGTGATCGCGCGCTTTGCATCGGTTCCGATATCCCTGATCGGCTCACCTTTTTTGTCGTCCATGTTATACCGCGTGAACGAGGTGAAAACCACGGGAGGCACAAAGGTGTTGAATTTTATCCGTTCAGGCTGGAACAGACTCAAACCGTTCGGACCCCCAAAAAAGATCTCTCCGGTGGCGGGATCCTGTGCGTAGGCTGCCTGATTGAACTCATTCCCCTGCAAACCGTCGCTGTAATCGAAATTGTGAAACTGATCCTTCGAGGGATCGAACCGGGATATCCCCTTGTTGGTGCTTATCCAGAGATACCCCCGGCGATCCTCCAAGATGCCGAATATCGTCGTGTTCGGCAGACCATCCTTTTGCGTGTAAATACGGAAAGTGCCTGATTGCCTGTCGAACCGGTTTAATCCGTTGGTCGTACCGACCCAGAGAGTTCCCTTCCGGTCTTCGAAGAGCGTGAGGATAATATTGTCGCTGAGACTGTTCGGATTTTTCTCGTTATGGGAGAAATGTGCAAACGTACCGGTTTCGCGGTTGAACTGATCCAGACCGCCTCCATAGGTCCCGACCCAGAGCTGACCCCCGCGGTCTTCCAGCAACGCCCACACTCCGCTCCCCCCGAGACTGCCGGGGATAGAATCATGATGCTGAAAGACCCGGAACGAACCCGACTTCCGGTCAAAACGGCAGAGACCGCCGGCATAGGT
The DNA here is from genome assembly GCA_033854175.1 of Bacteroidota bacterium. Classification (GTDB taxonomy): domain Bacteria; phylum Bacteroidota; class Ignavibacteria; order UBA10030; family SZUA-254; genus DATKPE01. The sequence continues at coordinate 19,291 of JAWOKN010000119.1, forward strand.
CCCAACCCAGATATACCCCAGATGATCCTCGCACAGCGCGTACACCCTGTTATCGGAGAGGCTGGTCGTATCGCCCGGAGTATTTGTAAAATGAATGAACGTATTGGAGGTTTTGTCAAATCTGTCAAGGCCGTTACTCACGGTGCCGATCCAGAACGTTCCCAGATGGTCTTCGAGTACCGCCTGAACGGAGACATCCCCGATCGTGTGAGGATCCTTCGGATCGTGTTTGTACAGCCTGAATGTTCCCTTTTTTCTGTCCCAGCAGTTCAGGCCGCTTTCTGTCCCGATCCAGACCAGACTGGAACGGTCGACGTAGATCGACAGGATATCGTTATCCACAAGACCGGAAGCATTCGATGCATCATGGACACAGAGTTCAAAATTTGAAAGATCAGGATTGAAACGATCGACTCCATGGTTACCGGTCCCCGCCCAGATCATCCCGGAGGCATCCTCGTACAATGCATAGATGCAGTCTCCGCCGATACCCCTCGGATCAAGATCATTCTGCCGGTAATGGGTAAACGTCCCTGTCGCGCGATCAAACCGGTTTAAGCCCCCCTGGAAGGTACCTACCCACAGAACCCCGTTATGGTCTTCCAAAAGCGGCCAGACAAAATTATCACTCAGACTTTTGGGATCACGCTCGTTGTGTCGGTAATGGATGAATGTCCCGGTCTTTTCATCCAGACGATCCAGCCCGCCATGGGTGCCCACCCAGATAGTTCCCGTCCTGTCGCCGGTGACGGAATACACCTTGTTATCACTCAGGCTTCCCGGATTCTTGGGATCGTGCACGAACCTCGTTGTCTTCCCCGTACGGGGATCGTACCTGTCCAGACCCTGCGCCTGCGTCGGCGACCACCGGACGCCGGAGGGATCGATATATCCGGGGCGGCTTTCGCTCACCCGCATCGCACCGAGATTCACACTATCGCGCGGGACATGCGTGAATGTCTCACTCAGACGGTCGAATTTATTCAGAACAGACCCGTTCGCACGTGTACCGATCCAGATGGTACCGCTGGTGTCCTCGGCGATGAGAATAACAAAATTTTCGCTGATGGTGGAAGGATTCTGAGGGTCATTCTTATATACCCTGAATTCATAACCGTCGTACCGGTTTAAACCGTCCTGCGTCCCGAACCACATAAATCCCCTGGAATCCTGAAAGATGCAGAGGACATCCCCCTGTGACAGACCCTGTTTGACGGTGAGATGATCGAACAGGAGATGTTGCTGTGCAGCAGCTGGCGGGCTGCACGCCAGCCCAACACACAGCAAAAGGAAGAATGCCACCCCTCCATGGAGATATCGCGGCCGGGCCGCCCATCCGGGACTACAGTTTTGAAGGACTATTGTAGACAGATCCCTTGCCTCTTGATAATAAAACAGGTTACCGCACAACCCTCTCAGGCGGTAACCTGTAAGATAAGATATTTTTTTATCTCTTGCGAAACTATTTCAGCAGTATCATTTTCCTCGTACTCCTGAAATCACCGGCGATGAGTCTGTAGAAATAGACACCGCTGCTGACCTGCAATCCCCGCGAATTTCGCCCATTCCACGAAACTTCATGGTACCCCACCGCCTGAACCCCATCAACCAGATGTGCAACCTCTTCACCATAGATGTTGAAAATGGCCAGATCGACACGGCTTGCCTGGGGAAGCGCATACCGGATCACCGTCGTGGGATTAAAGGGATTCGGATAGTTTTGTGCCAGTGCGTAACTTTTTACAATATCCGGAGACGAAGCCGGATTCTCCGAATGCGAGGCTATCTGGGATTTCGACTGCACACCGCCTCCGCCGAAAGCAGAGGAGAGCGTAATAAGGACATTCTTGCCGATGATCACGGATTTTCCGAAGAACGCCCCCGTCGCCCTGGATAGATAACTGATGAAGACCGTCCCGTTGGGGGCAATGACATTGGCAATGATGGTTGATTTGGGACTGAGATTCATCGCGTAGGTAAATCCGCTCTGAGCATCGGTCGAATTGATGTAGATCGCGATCAGGGCGCCAATCAGGCTGCTACCTGAGGCAGGACCAATATAGGTTCCGTTGTCCCCGGAAAAGCCATACAGGGTCCGGATCTGATATTTCTGATTTCCGGTGAAGAGCAATTGCGAACCACTCTTGAGCCAGAAACTCTTGAAATTGTAGATGCCGGGGACCAGATACATCTGCGATGATGGCTGCAGGACGACGCTGCCGTATGTACCGGGAGGGAGTGTATCGATGGCACCGTTTCCAAGCGAAATATTCGAAGCGGTGATCACACCCGAATCGACCATCACGAAGGGCGGAAAATTCCCGATCGGAAGCGTGAGGGGTGTAATGAGTTTCCCCGAGATCGTTCCGAGATTCGCAAGTGTATTATAAAACACATTCCCGCTCACCGCCGTTCCGGAACCGATCGAAATACGGTCGGCTTTCAGATCGGAGCCGGCGGAGGTCTTGACCGCAGCCCCGATGGAGAGCTCGTAGGTCGTATCGCCCGGCTGTGATGCCCGGTTGACCAGCACACTTCCCGATGTGACAACCGCGGTGTCCTGGATTCTCACGCTGTCCTTCCCGAAGATGACGGCGCTTGCGTATACCGGCGAAACGAATATCGATTGGTCGAACAACCGGTAAAAAGGCTGGAACGTCTCGGGTGTCAGCCCGCTCGCATGAATTCTGAAGTCGTATGTTCCGAGTGCCGTCGTCTGCGTAAACACCCCCTGATAGACTCCGTTACCGATGTGAGTCATCGTGACCGTCACCGGAACCGTTGCTCCCGGAATGAGCACATCGGCTGCGACACTGGCATTCGTTATCGGCTGGCCACCCTGGACATGCTCGCTTCCGGCAAGCGGACCGCCCGCCGAGAGTGTGGCCTGGAAGGTGATCACACTCCCCGGAAGGTAGATATCGTGCGGGAATGAGGTGCTCATGACCACGTCAACCGTCGAATGGATCCGTATCTTCACAAGCTCCGGAGTCGATGGGGGAGGTGTTGAGTTCGCACCGATCGGAAACAGTGTCCAGATTCCCGATGCGGGATTGGGAAGCTGGTAAAAACCGTATGTCGGTCCCTGAATATACTTTGCCCCGGGGGGGAGATTATCCGGTCTGATCACATACGAGGGGATTTGCGCCGAGTCAAGGATTCCCGTCGGGATCGGATATCCGGGTGGAATGAGGAACAACACAAACTGGCTTCCGCTCCAGTTCAGGATGGGGAGCATGGCGGTCGTACCCGGATCAATCGCACCCTGATACTTGATTCCGCCGCCAAAATCTATACCGCCCTGATACTTGATACCCCCCTGATATTTTATACCGCCATTCCAGAGAATGCCGCTTGTGCCTGAGGAATAACCCCCCGTATCGGTGACAAGCTGTTGCCCCGTGAGTTCATTCCAGATACCCTGGACATCAAGTGCAACCGTCGTATCACTGGCCAGGAAATAATCCCCGTTTGTCGTGTCGGCCAGCGTACTGGCAAGAGTTTGCCCGCTGCTTCCGGGAAAACCAAGCGTAAAAAGAGGCACCGATGCCGCATTCACGTTCGGCACAACACTCAGAGCTGTCGGTGATCCTGTCTCCTCACATGCGCTGAAGAGGATCATCACCTGCCGGTTCGGATTCGCGACCTGCAGGACATTCAGACCGGTCTGCAATCCTGTCCCGAGACTCGTCGTTCCCCCGATCGACATGCCGTTGATGGCATTGATGACATTCGTCATATTCGTGCTGTCGATCTTCGTCAGAGGAACGACCACAGAATCCGGAAGCTTGACAACCGCAATTCTATCCCCGGGCCGCAGCTTTTGTATGAGCTCGGTCGCGCTGTTTTTTGAAGGCGTAAACGACTGATACTGGGCGTCGAATGTGGAGGTCGCATCGAACATCAGCACCATGTCCAGAGAACTTTTGGGCGCGTGAGTGTAGATATAATTGATTCCCGCGATATCACCGGCCTCAAGCGTGCGCTTTGATGTTTCATCAGTCTTGATGATACCGTACATGGTGAGCGCCGAGCCGGCCGTTCCCATGCGTATATCCCATCCCGGATAACCGGGGAGGTAAATATCGGCAAGTCCGCCGAAATGTCCGACCTCATGCGTCGCCACGTCCAGCATGTCCATCTCACCGCCGGGATACCCGGGTGCAGTCGCGTCGCCGAACTGATAGTTCTGAGCATTGATGGCAACATCGACATCGGTCATTTCCCCCGTGAACGCATTGTACCGCACCCTGGTCAGGGCGATCACCGAGGAGCTCGTTCCCGTGATTCCAGCCCAGTTGTTCGTAACCCAGACGACGTTATTCACGCCATCGGGAATTCCGGCCCACTGGTCGTTCGCGCTCAACTGGGGAGCTTCAGTATAGCTGACATTGGGCGTACCATCGCCCTTGACCGCCTGCACATTCCAGGCGACAAAGGCGCTTTCTATCGCGGTCCGGAATCCGCTCGAATCGACGCTCGGGCTCATCCAAAACTGTCCGGCACCGTTCGGCCAGTGAAGGGGAATCCCCGATGCGGTGGTGTTAATGACGAACTGATTGGCCTGATAATATCGCGTATTCAGGCCGACGGGAAGGTCTGCGGCAAATTCCGACGTATTGCCATATTGATCCGTTGCCGTCGCGGTAACATACTGCAATGCCGTCAGAGGAATGCTGGAATTTATCGAAAACCACGCATAGGCCGAATCGGCATCAGTAATGACCGTCGTGGAACCGATAAGCGTTTTACCCTCGCCGTAACCCGAGGCATTAACGCTGTCATTGGCATAAACTTCAATCTGGAACGTCGTGCTGGGCCAGCTCAGGAGATATCCCTGCACATTGGCCTGACCGGCACTACCCACGGTCGCTATGTCGACCGCCGGATAATTCACATGGAAATTTATCGCATCGGGTGTACCCGGCCTAATCAGCGGTTTGGTCGGACCTCCGGGATACCGGTTGGCCAATACCTGGCCATTGCCCCCGAGATCGATGCCCAGGGCGCCGTTGTAATAAATGGAATTCCCGAGGATGGTATTCCCGGCGGGCGGCGGCACGGAATCATTCGGATTAACGTCAATGACCGCGACACCGTCGAACCCGTTTGCATAAATCCTGTTACCGTCAGTCTCATTGAAATTGCCGAAGGAGTTACCGATGAGATTGCCGTTCCCGTCTTCGATGCAGATGCCGTTCACACCGTTGCCGGTGATCACGTTCCGCTGAATGACGTTACTGTCGCTCATCATGCAGATGCCCGATCCGGGAAAGCCGGTGACCATGAGACCGCGGATAACGCTTCCCTGCGGGGTGTAACCCCACTGGAGGAATTTTTTGGCGAGATCAATTCCGTCGCTATTCGGGTAACTCTGGGGCGAATATCCCGGCTGGAGAGAAACCAGCGGATTACCGTTTGAGTCAACCGCGTTACTGAAATCGAGGATCAGCTGATCGGTCAGGGGAGGAAGCGGTTTTGTCAGCAGAATGATTTGAGATCCGGGCGTGCCGCCGGAAACAATACTGAACGCAACCGTATCCGTACCGGGATTAGCATTGACGATGTTGAGCGCCTCACGCAGCGAGGTAAGCCCGTCATTGGGATTGACGGTGTCCAAAAGCGTATTGACGGTGACGCGTAACGGGACGTTGGCAGCATAAATACCCTTTATCGTCTTGTTCTGATCCATGGTAATGGTAATCGGATTTGCGGTTGGCCGTGTGTTATCGGGGAACAACCAGCTAACGAAATGATACCCGCGGTTCGCAAAGGCAGTAAGAACAACTGTATCAAGCGGATTGTAGAGCGCCTTCAGGGGGGTTATCTGCACCCATCCAAGGCCGGTAGCACCCGTCGGGGGGTCGGTATCAATCGTTATCGATAGCGTATACTGATTCTGCGCAAAGGTTCCGTACAATGTATGGTTTGCCGTGACATTGGTGATGCTGTATACCGCCTGCCGTGGTGTCGACGGGGATGTCGCAAGCGTGATCGCCGGGCCGCCGTCGATCTGAACGGCGGAGACATGGTAAAATGTATCGGCGGTGAGCGTGAATGTCCCGGTCCCACCGTACGCCACGGTATCCTGACCGGCGGGCGAAACCACGCCGTGCAATCCGACCGAGGCGGTAATGATGTATTGATTGAGAGAAAATGCCGCGCTGATCGTGTGGTTTGCGGACACACCCGAAAATGTGTAATTGTAACCTGAGGGGGCGCTCATGGAGGTGGCGATGGTGGAGGTCACACCATCAACAGTCAACGATTGAACGTGGTACCCCGTATTGGCCGTGATGGCAAACGACTGGTTTGCTCCGGGCTTGACCAGGACCGTTCCGCTTGGTGTTATTGTTCCGTTCGATCCGGCAGAGGCAATAATACTGTAGGAAAGGCTGCCCACGACCCTGGCATCCGCGTAATTCTTCGAACTCATCCATACTCCGTGGGCGGCGAGCAGATTGTCGCCGGTCCGGACGAGCGAGTCGGGAACGGAAAATAGAAAATCATACGTCGAGGATGCGCACGAGTTGTGTGTTTGGACACCGCCGGAGATATCCACCCCGTTGAAGAATACCTGGATGGCGTTATCCAGCTGGATGTAAACTTTGACATTGAATGTGCCCGCGGGAAGCGATATATGCTTCCGCAGCACGAGATCCCTCGACGAGGGCCAGAAAGTCTTCACATGAGCGGTATCATTCAACGGACACGGCGGAGACGAGGTATTGTTCAGCGTGCCAAACGCGGCCGAACCGGTCGAATACCCGCTTTCAGACGCCAAGGGATCCTTGTAACTGTACGACGAGAGGATTGTTGAATTGGATTTGACAAACTGATACAGATACCCGCCGGAAAGATATGGGACCAGAACCTGATTCGCCTGGCCGAAAAGCGTCAGCGGTACGATCAGAATGAACAAGATGATGGTAATCAATGATTTCATACCAGACCCCTTAGGATGTTCGAATGGGAAAGAGAACAGTTATTGCATGAGTGATTTAAATGACAAAAATCTTTATTGTTTCCTGTTTCCGGATTGCTGGGACTGCACGACACTTTTGATATGCGACGTAAACTGATCCAGTGATCCCACGTTGGGGATAATACGTTTTCCGGTCATGTTATCCTTCTTGATGGTAAATTTTCCCATCTGTCCGGAGGCAACCCTCAGGAGACCTTTGGGATCCTTCGTTGCAAACACAACCACATCCTCGTTCTGCTTGAAACTCGCCGTATGGCTGTACCATTCCCCGACCCCGTCAACCTCCCCGCCGGGGACGACAAGGGTGACCGTTGGCGGATTTCCACCCCCCTTGATCATGTCGGTCACCGCAATTGTCACGCGCGTCTGGATACGCGATTTCGTCGCGTCCCATTCCGCTGCGAGATGATTGACGTTTCCGACAACGATGACATCAGCCTCCTGACTCAGCTGGTCAGCAAGGGATTTCGGGGTTTGACCACATAGTGGATCTGACTTCAACAGCATGAGAACCACTACAAGGAAAATGGAAATGAATGCACTACCTCGCCAGTGTTTCATAAGAATTTCTCCGCAGAACAATTATCGAACAGTGGTAGAAAAAGAACGTTTAATTATCTGATGTACGCTTATCGGGATCGCTGGAATTTCAGGATCGTGATATGCACCTCACCCCGCCGACCATCCCCCGGTAAACCAGTTTATAATACTCATTTCACACCCCAAATGCAAGACCCACCCGATTTACGATTGAAATAAACTCCAGGTAAATTGAGAAAATCAGACAGAGCAAAGATCCGGCATATTTCAAACGGAGTCACCAGATGTGCATCGTGGAAACAGTATATCCCATAATTTCTGCGACCGGATCAAAAACTCGGTGCAGTGCCGGTTCACACAAGTGAACCCGACATCCGTAAATGACGGAGCCCGGAGTATTTCCGGGCTCTGTCATCTGAAGGCTTACACGTTCCATATTATTTCATGTACAGCATCTTCCTGATCATCGTAAATTTCTCTCCCGCGGGATGATCATCGTCGGGTATGGTCTCC
>JAWOKN010000120.1:0-11545 GCA_033854175.1 Bacteroidota bacterium
GTCGATATGGCGGTCGGTATCATCATCGGCGCCGCCTTCGGCCGCATTGTGACTTCTCTCGTGAACGATGTCATTATGCCCCCGATCGGTATCCTTCTCGGGGGTCTTGATTTCAGCAGCTTTTCCATTGTCCTCAAGGAGGGTGTCGCCATTAAATATGGTACCTTCATCAATACGCTTCTCGATTTCATCATCGTGGCTTTCTGTATCTTTATGATGATCCGCGCCATAAATGCGATGCGGAAAAAACAGGAGGCACCGGCGGCGGTACCGACCACGAAGAATTGCCCCGAATGCGCTATGGAAATCCCCATCACCGCCAAACGCTGCGGTCATTGTACAGCCCTGCTCCAGGCTCGGTGATCCGCCCCCTGTGTACCCTGGTGTCAGGGGGGCGCTTCAGTATGTACCATGTTGCCACGAAAGGATAAGAAGATGAAAACAACTTATGCGGTCGTTGTTGCGCTCCTGATCTCTGCATCTGCCGGCCGGGCGCAGTGGAACCTCAAAGGCCTCGGCGGTGGAATCGGGATCGGAGGCGCCGAGGGGAAAACCGACTTTTCCAGCAATAATGTCGATTATCTGGCACGGGCGTTTGTCCGGTACGGTTTTGTGGATCATCTCCAGGGTGATGTCGGTTTCGGCTTCGGCCAGATCTATGGCGACGCGTACAAGACGGAAATGCTGCCGATCGATGCGAGACTGCTTATTAGCCCGCTTTCGTTCGATGACTGGAATCCGTATCTGTACGGGGGAATCGGCGTTCTCCACTATCAGCTGACAAAATATCCGGCAGTCCTGCCACCGGACGTTTCCATCAACTCCTGGACAGGCGTTGTCCCGTTCGGGGCCGGATTGCAGCTTCCCTTCATAGAGAACTTTATGTTCGAAATCAGCGGCGGGTATAATGTGACCTTTACCGACAATCTGGACGCTCTCAAGACCGGCGGAAATGACAATTACTGGAATTTCCTCCTCGGCCTGACGACCGGCGGAGGCGAGAGCGATAACGCCGACCCCGATAAGGACGGACTCACCAATAAGGAGGAACGCGAACTGGGGACCGACCCCCATAATCCCGATTCGGACGGCGACGGCTTGAGCGACGGGGATGAGGTCCATAAGTACCATACCGATCCGCTGAAATTCGACACCGACGGCGACGGCCTCTCCGACGGAGATGAGGTCCTGAGGTATCATACCGATCCGCTGAAAATCGACACCGACGGCGACGGCCTCTCCGACGGAGATGAGGTCCTGAAGTACCACACCGATCCGCTTAATAAAGACACCGACGGCGATGGCCTCTCCGACGGAGATGAGGTGATGAAATACCATACCGATCCGCTCAAGAAGGATACCGACGGCGGTGGTGTCGACGACGGTACCGAGGTGGCTCGCGGGACCGATCCTCTGAATCCCGCCGACGATATGCCCCCGAAGAAGGAGGAACTGAAGGCCGAAGTCGGGAAAGCGATCGTCCTCGAAGGGATCGTCTTCAAGACCGGTAGCGCCCAGATCGGCCCCCAGTCGGAGGATGTCCTGACGAAGGTCTATAATACCCTCGAACAGAACCCCTCTATCGAGGTGCAGATCAACGGTTATACGGATAATGTCGGGAAGCGTTCCTCGAATATGAAGCTCTCAGCCGAGCGGGCGGATGCCGTGAAACAGTATCTGGTGGGGAAAGGTATCAAAGCTGAAAGAATAGCCACGAAGGGCTTTGGACCGGATAATCCGGTGGCATCTAATACAACAGCCGAAGGGCGCCAGAAAAACCGCCGCATCGAATTTGTCCGCACAAAATAAGCGTTTTTTGTCCGCGCCTCCGCCTGACACGCGGAGGCGCGGTTGCCTTTGTGTTCCCCGAAATGTGAACGCCGGTCCCGTCCTGCACCCCGTCCCGGTTTTCCTTATTACAATTGCCCCCGAGGGAAGGTGAGGAATAATATGAATACTAAAGAGATCGTGATCGGATTCGTTCTGATCTGCATGGCTCTGGGCGCCACGGGATGCAGTTCGTCCTTCCTCGTGACGCCAAACGGTGAGGGGGGAAATGTCTCCTACGGCGATCTTAACCACAGACTTGAGAATGAAAGCCTCCTGATCTATACCGGGGACGATCCGGTGATAACTGGCGAGGCATTTCATATTGAACGGGATTCTGCATTCTGGACGGACGCCGGGAACAAAAGCCTCCATGCCATCGGCATCTCCCGCCTTCGTGCGGTTTGGACCCGTCCGAATCGCCTCGCGGGGGCACTGATAGGTGTGGCGGCCGGTCTGGCCGTGGGAGCTTCAACGGGGGCGCTGATCGGCTACCGGTCCTCGTCCGGCGAGGATCAGGGGCTCGGTGCTGCTCTGGGGGCCGTCGTCGGCGGTGGAGGAGGTATGGTGGTGGGTACGTTTGCCGGAGCTATCGTACCCCGCGAGTACCATTACCGGTTTATCCGGGACCAGACCGATAAATGAGGAAATGGGGCTTTTACGGTCTCAAGAGGTCCTGAAATGAGCTGAAATATTGTGTATGCTTGATACTTCCTTGAATTCTGCATATGTTTGTATGTGCCCGCCATCTAGCCCGTCAGTGCTGTCCCCGGAAGGGCCGTTGCGGATGATTTTGCACACCTCATCATAAGAGGAGAGAAACATGACAACCGTAAAAAATATACTCGCGGAAAAAGGGGATCTCGTCCAGTCAGTGAGCCCCCATACCCTGGTCATTGAAGCCCTGCAGATCATGGCGGAGAAGAATCTCGGTGTGCTCCTTGTAACCTCCGGCGATAAACTTCTGGGAATATTCTCCGAAAGGGATTACGCGAGAAAGATCATCCTGAAAGGGAAAACCTCGGCCGCGACAACCGTCAGGGAAATCATGACGTCCAACGTCGTGACGGTCTCACCCGAACAGTCGCTCGATGACTGCATGGTCATGATGGTCGGCAAACATATCCGCCATCTGCCGGTCGTTGAAAATAACAGGCTGGTGGGCCTGATTTCTGTTATGGATGTGGTGAGACACCTTATTTCCGAGCGGGAACAGACGATCGAACAGCTGAAGAACTATATCGCAGGTACCCGCTAATCCCCCCCTTCCCCCCCTCAACCACCCCGCACGGTCCTTCGTCCGGGATCTTTTTTAAGGACCGGGAACATGAGTCCCGATTTCGTCGTATAGAATATATGAGGATCATCAGCTCCCTTATACCGGGTGTCTCCCTTGCCGGGCTTCTCACGATGACAGGTCCTGCCTCCGGTCAGACCGGGGAGGTGAGGATCCAGATAAGAGTTGAGAACGACAACGGCAGCAGCGCACTCATGAGCTTCGGCAATAATCCCCGGGCTACCTATGGCATCGATCAGGATCTGGGGGAATTGGAGGGCCCGCCGCTGAGTCCTGCATTTGACGTCCGGTGGGCTAACAGCCCCGGCAGGCTAAACCCATCCTATGGAATGGGTCTTCTCTATAACGATTACCTCCCCTGCCCCGTCAATCCCGCACGCGAGGATACTTTTGTCCTGCTTGTCTCGGATGGAATGGAATCGTCGAAAAAATGGATCCTGTCATGGCCCGATCGTGAGTATCTGGAGAGTGTGGCCGACAGCATGTTTTTGTTCGATCCCTGCCACAGGGAAAAGCTTGTGAATATGTTCCACCAGACTTCCTATGTCATCCTTAATCCTGAAAGTCCGGTAAGATTCCGCATTTATAAATACGGGGGATGTCCCCTCATTGTTGCCGACAGGTTCACAAGGATGCCTGCCCACCCCGGTCACTGAAATCCCCCGCCTCTCCGGCGTGCCCTCTCCTTACTTTGACTCCAGCCGGTCCACCTTTGCCCGGAGCTCGTTGATAAGCTTTTGCTGCTCCTGCATTGCTTCCACAAGAATGGAGATCATCTCCACCGGTTTTATGGCTTTGTATTCTGTCGGTTTGACCTTCAGATTTCCCTTTGCATCACGCTCCGGAGGCTTGACAGCCGTGACGACCAGATCGGGGATGACTTTTTCCACCTCCTGCGCGATGAATCCGTAATGCTTTCCTGGTGAAAAACTGAATCCCCTGTATTCAGGGCCGCTTCTGTAGTTGAAGGTTCTCGGCGTCAGGTTCATGATCTGCGATAATGCTCCCGAGTAGGATTGTATGTTTTCCTTGAGATTTGCGTCTGAAGCGTGAATGAATGAGCCGGTGTAGACGAGGTCTCCCTCGAAGTATCCCCCGTAGTTGTTTGATCCGCCGTTCGCATGACCGTAGATCGCCCAGTTGTTGTTTGCATCCTCCGCATCCCCCTCTATCGCGGTGTTCGTTTGCCCGCCGTAATTGGGCGCAGCCTGATTGTTGGCATAGAGGGCGATTCCATCCGCGATCGAACCTTCAATGTATGCCGAGTAAAAACCCCCGGAGGGCGCTACATGCAGTGAGTAGTATCCGGCGGGTGCCGTCCTGATGCCGATATCACCCCACATGTCCATCCCGACGTAGCTGCTCGGATCGGTCGCGTCCAGATAGTGCTGCGCGAGAAAGTCCAGCCCTCCCTGAACACTCTGGATGACTCCGCGCCAGTTTGAGGCATTTGCATCCCGGAGTGTCAGAAACGGCTGATATCCAGTGATCGCCAGCCCGTCCTGCGCGGCAATTTCAAGCCTGCTGGTGGGATTGGATGTGCCGATCCCGACATTGCCGTTACCGACAATGCGCATCTTTTCGGAGGCCGGAAAGCCGTCGGCAGCCGCGAAGATCATCGTGTTCACGTTGCCTGTGGCCGAGTCCCTCTGTACCCTCATCCCGCCGATGTCGGTGGAATAGGGGGAGTTTCTTGCCATGAAATCCACATATTCTGATCCGGCAAGGGTCGAGAGATCACCCAGGATCCGGACCGGGTTGTTTCCCCGCACATGGAGCTGCGACAACGGGGTCGCTGTCCCGATGCCGACGTTGCCGAGTGTGTAGAAGATGCTGCTTCCGTTGATCAGCCACGGGGCGAGCGCATAGGGTGCACTCGATAACTCCGATCGCGGGGAAAACGTGGCCGCCGAGCCGACCCCCGGCCCGGAGAGTACTGTCACCTGGACATAGAGCGGTTTTGTGAAAATGCCGGGCAAGGGCCCGAGCGTCACATTGAATGTTCCCCGCGTGACCGCCACGCCGGCTAGTGTGTCGCTGTACTGGAGTGTTCCCCCGGTCAGGGCGTCGTAGATCTCGAACTTGAGTGTGTAACTCCCGTTGGGCACCGTGGCTCCTCCCGGTGCCTGCGTGAGGAGTCCCTGATAGGAGATCTTCTGCGGCACCTGACCGGCACCATGCGTGCCCGCCAGAACCGTACCGATGACTAAGAGAACAAAGATGCGTTTCATGCTATCCTCCATGAAGAACTCGTTGAACAATGCATACCCGGCCGATGCGCCATGCTCTCCACCGGGTACTGCAGCTTTGGGATGATGATTAAGAAATATATATCCGTCACGGGTACCGGACAATCACGCATTTGCGGGGGGGATGGGCCAAATCCGGGAACGACTCGGGAATTGTTCGATTTTTGTTCTGTTTTGCCCCTGCCGTGGGGATATCAAAGAATAGATTATGTGCGATTTTTTCCTGATATTTGCCTATCCTCGAAAGGTAGGGTCGTACGAAGAGTCTGACACTGGTTTCGGTACAGCTCGACCGGCCTGATCCGGCTGACATTGAACGGCTGGAGGCCACAGACCGGTTCCCCAGGTACTCGTTGTATCAGCGCACACTGGGATCGGAGATGCTCGATGAACGGTTCCTCCGGCGTGTGCCCCTGATACGCCGGTTGGTGTATAAATGCTTGCCGGCAGTAGTTGCACAGGTCATGGAGGCATTTTTCATCCGTACACAGTACGATATCGTCATCACCTGGGCTGAAAGGCTGGGTCTTCCGTACGCGCTGTTGCTGCATCTTCCGGGGAAAAGAGTACCTCATATAACCCTGTCCAGCTGGATCTCAAAACGGAAAAAGTCCCTGTTCTTCAAAATTGTCAGGCACCGTATCGACAGGATTCTGATCTGGTCATCCGTACAGCATGATTATGCTGTGAATGTTCTTGGAATACCGCCCGCGAAAATTGCATTCATCAGAAAGGGCCAGGATCTGCAGTTCTGGCGGCCCCTGGATACCATTCCCGATATGATCTGCGCGGCCGGGTCCGAAATGCGCGATTATCCTACACTCATCGAAGCGATGCGGGGACTCGATATCAGATGCCATATTGCCGCAGGTATGGACCGCGGGATACTCCCCGATACGGTGAGGGTCATATCAACGGTCCAATCGCTTCCCCCCAATGTGACCGTCGGCAGAAAGTCCCTTCCGGATCTCCGCGACCTCTATGCAAGATCCCGCTTTGTGGTTGTTCCGCTGCTCCCCTCCGATACCGATAATGGTCTCACCGTGATCCTGGAATCCATGGCGATGGGTAAGGCCGTCATTTGCTCCAGGACAAAAGGACAGGTGGATGTGATCGAGGAGGGTAAAACCGGAATTTTCGTCCCCCAGGGCGATGCAACAAGCCTCCGCAATGCGATTCTCTACCTCTGGAACCACCCGGAGATCGCCGATGCCATGGGGCGGGAGGCCAGAAAATCAGCCGAGGAGAATTATTCGGATACGCAGTTTGTCGATAGCGTTTTCAGAATCGCCGGAGAGGTCGTACGGGAGCGATCGGCAAAATAGATGATCGTATCGCACGGTCCGCCGGTCGTACCCTTCCTTACCCCGAACTTCCTGCACCCGCCCGATGTGCCCGGACTCCGAATCCCTACCCCCGTTCCCTTGGGTCAATCGCCTCTCCGCTCAGACAGTTTCAACCATTGACTTGTCAGGAGGAAACTTTGTTCGGCATTCCGCTCCATTTCCTGGTACATTCGGTAGGGGACGGTGAACGATAGTATGTCCCTCGCGACGAGTTTGCGCGCCGTGATGTCGAAAAAACCGATAACGGCGCTCGGCTCCTCTTTCTCGGCTTCCTCATACCCGAATAATATCGACTGGCACCCGGCCCCGAAGGGGGCGATGACACTTTCCTTCCTCGCACGGGGGTAGTTTGCCAGGACAACAAGCGCTGAGAGCTGATCGGGATTGACCATGAAGAGGATGAGAACAGGCCTCTCCTGATCAGTCACATCACCAAGCGGCTTGAAGACGACATAGGCCGCCTCAATGTCCCGCATGGGAAGCGATTCGACGAATTTGCGGGCGATGTCCGGACTTTCAAAATACCTCTCACCTTCAACCATCTCCGTCCTGTGCCCCCGGTCACTCCTTGTGGTGCCGTTTCCCCTGGCCAGGAGGTGCTCGATCGGGAAGTCCCCGTAACGGTTCCCGAATCCTAATCCCACACCCCCGCCCACGCATCCATATGTCGAACGGTCAAATACCGCCGTCCTCCCTTTCGATGCCGCAACCAGCGACGCTGCAACACATCCCCAGCGGTTTTGTCTAAATTGAATTGCTTTTTCGGGTTTTTCGTTTGTGAAGATGATCGCGACCGGTGAATTGTTCAGCTTCAGCAGATCTGCTAATTTGCTTTTCATACGTCCATGGCTCCATGTTGATGCATGAAAGTAGCAATCACCACCGTGAATGTCAACGCGTGTTCGGGGGCAAACGAACGCCGGTTGCGGGATGGCCTTAGTTGGTTTTCATGTTCTGATTGCGTATGTTGACACTAGTGATCGGGGGTGGAATCTTGTGGGTTAGGAGAATGTTGATGATGATGTCCCGCGTACGAATGCTCATCGTGGAGGATGACGAGGAACTGAGGTCAATGCTTGCCGCACAGTTCGAAGCAGAGGATTTCTCCGTCGACATGGCCGGAGACGGTTTTCCCGCCCTGTCCCTGATCAAGGAAAATGACTATGATGTCGTCCTCCTTGATCTGAAATTGCCCAAGATGGATGGGATTTCTCTGATGAAGGAGGCCAATAGGATCGGCAGGACTCCCAATGTCATCGTCCTTACCGCCATGAATGATCTTCCGACAGCCAGGGAATGCATCAGACTCGGGGCGAAGGATTTTATCTCGAAACCGTGCAGCACCGACGAGTTGCTCGGTGTGATTATCAGGACCCTCGGGTCGTAGCCGTTGTGGAAGTTTTCCGGGAGAAGGAGTCCGGATGGCCAATCCGTCGTATCTGAAACTCTACGCCTCAGGTGAAATCCGGCGACGAGCATCCATGCTGTGGGAGCGGCTCCACTCCTGTACCCTCTGCCCCCGCGAGTGCGCCGTCGACCGGCTCGCCAATAGGGTGGGCGTCTGCCGGACCGGACATGTCGCCTCGGTCTCCTCCTATGGTCCTCATTACGGCGAAGAACCGCCCCTTGTCGGTTCGCGCGGCTCCGGAACGATATTTTTTTCCAGCTGCAATCTCTGGTGCCTCTATTGCCAGAATTACGATGTCAGCCACCTCAAACAGGGGAGCACCATTGCATCGTACCGCCTGGCGAAGATCATGATCCACCTCCAGGATACGGGCTGCCATAATATTAACCTGGTCACCCCCACACATGTCGTTCCCCATATTGTCAAAAGTCTCATACTGGCAATCGGGGAGGGCCTGCATATCCCCATCGTCTATAATACGAGCGGTTATGAGTCCCCGGAGATCCTGAGGTTGCTCGACGGTATCGTGGATATCTATATGCCGGATGTCAAGTATTCCGACGATGGGTGCGCCAGGAAATTCTCCGGCGTCAGGGATTACTGGACATGCGTCCGCCCCGCAATTCTTGAAATGCACCGCCAGGTCGGAGACCTCCGCATCGACCCGGACGGCGTCGCGCGCCGCGGCCTCCTCATCCGCCATCTGGTGCTTCCGAATGGTGTCAGCGGTTCGGGAAAAGTTCTGGAGTTTATCGCTCGGGAGGTTTCCACGTCGAGTTATGTGAATATCATGGACCAGTACCGCCCCGTGTTTAAAGCCCCGATGCTGCCGGAAATCAACCGCCCCGTGACATCCGGGGAGTACCGCGAGGTTCTGTCCGCTGCGCGCGCGCTGGGTCTGCAGCGCGGCTTCCAGTGAACTGTTCCTTGAACCTCCGTTCGATACACGACTTTTTTTTGCTGCAGGTTCGTTCCGCTTATCCCTGTTTGAGCACGATCAGTTTCTTTGCGGCGCTGAACCGTAAACCCGGATGCGACCCTCCTTCAGGTGAACTTTCTGCTGTCATGCCGTAAATGTATACTCCGGATGCTGCATCCGCGGCGTTCCAGATAACCTGTTTACGTCCCGTGATCCGATCCCGGCCGACGAGCGTCGCGGTTTCCCCTCCAAGAATGTCGTAAATTTTCAGCCTCACCCGGACATCTTGACATTGGAACGACTTTATCCTATCATCGATATATAGGTCCGGAGGTCTTTGGCCATTATAAAATTAAGTCGATATTCGCTGATAATTCTCATTCTGGGATTTCCGTTCGCCGGTCATCCGCAGGGGATTCCCCAGCGGCTGATTGTCCGGAATAGGACTGCCCCGGGTGCTTTTCACCAGATGACGGCGTCCGGCAGCGGAGCGGGGATCTTTCTCCTCAAGGGGGATAGCATCGTCGCGAGCTCTGTCGAATCGTGGGATGACACCGAGCGGATTATCGTCCAGTTTCAACAGAAGCCCCTGTCACGGGTGAAACACCTTAAAGGGGGGATCGCGAGAACCGAACTGCAGGCCGCCCTCTCCTCGATCACGGCCGAACATGAGAGATTTCACTCAGACCTTTCCACCCTCGACGCCCGGGCTTCCTCCCGGTCGACGCCGAACCGGCCGCCGTTTGCCTCACGGATTGTCTTCGATTACAGGACGGCATTGAATGGTGTTGCCCTGGTCACGAAAAGATCGACAGTCGATGAGCTGAGAAGGCTCCCTTATGTATCGGATGTCTCCGACGACGGCATGGTCTCGGCAGTCGACGATTCCAGTAACGCGGTGATCGGCGCGGATGCGTTCTGGGGGGCCTACTCCACTCACGGCGAGGGCATCGATATCGGAATCATCGACACCGGCATCGATTATCTCCACGAGGCACTGGGGAATGCCCCGTTTCCCAATGCGAAGGTCGTCGGCGGGTACGATCTTTTCAATGACGACCCTGACCCGATGGACGATAACGGCCACGGGACGCATGTCGCCGGGATCGTTGCCGGCTATGGCCCGCCACCGGTGAATCTCCGCGGTGTCGCCTATGGCGCGCGGTTGTGGGCCTTCAAGGTCCTGAATAACCAGGGGGCCGGATATCTCTCGACCGTCATCGCCGGTATCGACCGGGCCCTCGACCCCGACGGTGATCCTTCAACACCGACTCCTATCAAAATCCTCAATCTGAGTCTGGCCGGATCCGGCAACCCCAATGATGCAGTTTCCGCTGCGGTGGATAATGCCGTGGCAAGCGGCGTCGTTTGCGTCGTCGCCGCCGGGAATTTTGGCCCGGGATACCGCTCGATCACTACACCGGGATGCGCCCGGAATGCACTGACCGTCGGCGCAACCACGGACTCGGATGCCATCGCTCCTTTCAGCTCACGGGGACCCTCGAACGTCATCTATGCCATCAAACCGGATATTCTGGCACCGGGTGTCCAGATAAATTCCGCCAAGGCGGGCGGGGGGTATCTGACAATGAGCGGAACTTCGATGGCCACACCGCATGTCGCCGGAGCTGCGGCCCTCCTCGAGCAACTTCATCCCTCCTGGACTCCGGCTGAGACGAAAGCGGCTCTCATGGAGGGCGCGACTGACCTTGGCCTCGATGTTTTTACCGGAGGGAGCGGCCGCCTTGATGTCATGCACGCCGCGCACGAGAGTACGCTGGTCGCCCCGGCTTCTCTCAGCTTCGGCCTGGACGATCCCTCACAATCAATATGGACAGAAGGCCTGAATCTGACCGCCTATAATGCGCACTCCGTCCCTGAATCTCTTTCGTTTGCCATGCAGTCACCACTCCCGGACGGGGTTACATTTTCGTTTTCACCTCAGGTCGTGGCCGTCCCGCCGAACGATACTGCGTCGGTGACGGTCACGCTTTCAGTCGATAATACGGTGTATCCGTTTCCCCCGACGAATCCTCCGGCCTTTTCGGACAGGATCATTGCACGGTCGGCAGACTCGGCGGACGTGGTGACGATCCCTGTCGCGTTTCTCAAATACTCGATCATCAATCTTTCGCTCGATCACTACCCGGGCTTTGTGATGATCCATAACGGCCGTGATGGTCCTGCGTATAATTCGGTCTTTTTTGGGACGATAACCCAGGCCACCGCCGTTACGGTCCCGGCTGATACGTACGACGTTGTTGTGGAGTTCCGGAACTGGCTGGTGAACAGCTTTGCCACCGGTACGGTCGTCCGGGAGCGCGTGCCCGCAACAACCGTGGCGTCGGTTGCCATCAGCTCAGGCGAGGCCAAGGA
Organism: Bacteroidota bacterium; assembly: GCA_033854175.1. Lineage (GTDB taxonomy): Bacteria > Bacteroidota > Ignavibacteria > UBA10030 > SZUA-254 > DATKPE01. The sequence continues at coordinate 11,423 of JAWOKN010000120.1, forward strand.
TTCCGTCACGATGTACAATATGGATACACTGGGTCGCATGTTGCCATGGTACGCGTTCGCCCTGCACGAAATGAGCAGAAAGAATTCGCTCTTTAAACTTTTTACCGTGACCTGGGGGGATTC
>JAWOKN010000121.1:0-21088 GCA_033854175.1 Bacteroidota bacterium
CGTCAATCAATTGTTGTGTCACTGTACACCATGTTCTTCGGAAAAGATTTATGAGCACACGACCCTCCACCATTGCCGAACTTAAAAAATCCAACTACACAGTTCGGTCCGTCAAAGATGAAATCCGAAACAACCTCATAACAAAGCTCACGCGGCGCGAGCAGTTATTCCCCGGGATCATTGGCTACGACGAAACGGTCATTCCCGCGATCGTCAATTCCATACTGGCAAAACACGACATCATGCTTCTGGGCTTGCGCGGGCAGGCAAAGACGCGGATCGTGCGGCAGCTCCCTTCGCTTCTGGATGAATACATCCCGATCATTGCCGGTTGTGAGATCAACGACAATCCATATCATCCGGTCTGCAAGCGGTGCACCGATCTCATCGCCGAATGCGGTGATGCGGTTGCGATCGACTGGCTACCCCGGGATGCGCGGCTGGGTGAAAAGCTCGCGACGCCGGATGTCACCATTGCCGACCTGATCGGGGACATCGATCCGATCAAGGCCGCCACGCAGCGGCTCCATTACTCTCACGAAGGAGCGATCCACTTCGGGATCATCCCCCGGACCAACCGCGGTATATTTGCGATCAACGAACTCCCCGATCTGCAGCCGCGGATCCAGGTCGGATTATTCAACATCATGCAGGAAAAAGACATTCAGATCCGCGGGTTCAACATCCGGATACCGCTGGACATACTTATTGTCTTCACGGCCAATCCCGAGGATTACACAAACAGGGGAAACATCATCACGCCGTTGAAAGACAGAATCGACTCACAGATCTTCACCCATTATCCCAGGACGCTCGAAGACGCGATCGACATCACTGCGCAGGAGGCGCTCATCGAGCGTAGCGGGCGGAAAGTACTCGTCCCCTATTATTTCAAGCAGGTGATCGAGCAGATTGCGTTCGAGGCCCGGAAGAGCGAATTCGTCGATCAGAAATCGGGTGTCAGTGCGCGTCTGACGATTGCCGCCATTGAAAACCTCATCAGCAATGCGGAACGCCGAGCGATAATACAGAACGACATGATGATCGTACCGCGCATCTGCGATCTGCCGCATGTCCTACCGGGGATGACCGGAAAAGTGGAGCTTGTGTTCGAGGGTGAGCAGGAAGGTCCGACGAAGGTCGGCAAAGCGCTCATCGGGAAGGCCGTCAGGGACGTCTTCAAACGATACTTCCCCGATCCCCTGCAGCGCAAAATAGCAAGGCCGGCGGCCATGGAGCAGCGACAGACGGGGGGTGAGGATCCGGAGTACGGTAAAATCACATCCTGGTTTGAAGCCGGAAACAAGGTGGAGATTGCCGACACCATGCCGCTCGATGAATACTACGCCGAGCTCGACAAGGTCAAGGGACTCCGGGAGATAACGAAAAAGCACATGAAGATCCCCGAGGAGAACAAGTACGAACTCGCCTCGGCCATGGAATTCACGCTTGACGGCCTCCATCAGTTTTCCAAAATCGCGAAGGACGAGATGGAGCATGTCGTCGAATACAAAGACCTTGTCGGGAGTATTTTCAAGGGTAAGGGCAATCCCGAGGAAGACGATTAGCATCGGGCACTGATCAGATGCGATTCCGTTACAGCAAATGGACCCCGACATCACAGACCGACGAGCAGCGGCTTGAGAGTCTGATATCGCTTTTCAGCTATCTGATGCTTCAGACGAGTGGTGACACAAAGGAAGCGCTTGAATGGCTGAAACAGCTCGGGGAGGAGTACGGATTGTTTGATGAAACCATGACGATGGATGATCTGATCGACAAGCTGAAAGAGATGGGAATCATTGAGGAAGCCGACAAATCGCTCACGCTGACACCGAAGGGGGTGCGGCGGATCCGGCTGGACGCCCTGAGGGAGATCTTCACGTCCTTAAAGAAGGGAGGGCTGGGGACGCATGAAACCCCGCAGACCGGGGTAGGGGTTGACCGCCTCAGCGAGACCAAAAAATGGACACCCGGTGAAACGCCGACCAACATCGACCTGACGGCCACGCTGACCAACGCGTTCATACGGGACGGGATTGACGATTTCCATCTTCAAGAAGACGACCTGGAGGTATACGAGACCGAGCACATGACAAGTTGTGCGACGGTCCTCATGCTCGACATCAGTCACAGCATGGTCCTTTACGGGGAAGACCGTATCACGCCTGCGAAGCAGGTTGCGCTGGCCCTCTCGGAGCTGATCACGCAAAAATACCCGAAAGATTTTCTTGCCGTAGTAACCTTCGGTGACGATGCCCAGCTGGTAAGTCTCGCCGAACTTCCCTTTCTTTCTGTCGGGCCGTATCACACGAACACCCGTGCGGGGCTTCAGCTGGCGCGGAACCTCCTGCGCGGGCAGAGATCGGCCAACAAGCAAATCTTCATGATCACCGATGGAAAGCCCTCGGCGATCTTCGACAACAACGGAAGGTTGTACAAAAATTCCTTCGGACTTGATCCGCGCATCGTGAACAAAACGCTGGACGAGGCTGTAGCGTGCAGGAGGGAAAAAGTAACCATCAGCACCTTCATGGTTGCGCGGGACCCCTATCTGATCAATTTCATCGAAGAACTGACCAAAGCGAACAAAGGCCGCGCCTATTACTCCCAGCTTCAGAGTCTGGGTGAGTTCATCTTTGTGGATTACATCCGCAACCGCCGCAAGCGTTTCAACGCACGCTGATTTCCGCCACAGCCGGAACAGATCCGGCACTCCAATCAACCGTTAATGCTGAAAATAGGGAGCTTCCGTCGTATAGCGGATCGCCTCGCTCAGGACCCTTCCCTCGCGGCTCGGAGGGAACTCTGCGTGAAGGATGGAAGCGATCGTCGGGGCGATATCCACGGGGCTGACCTCCTCGGGGAAAGTCCCCTGGACGATATTCTTCCCTGCGATCAAAAGCGGAACATGCGAGTCATAGTCATAGGGCTGTCCGTGATTTGTCCCGGTGGAATCCCCGCTGATGATAAAATACGGCCGCAGGGGAAAGACAATATCGCCGCTCCTGGAGGAATAGAACGCACGCAGATACAATTGTCCCGGACGGTCGGACAAGCTCCCCGCCTCGAGCTCGCTTCTGATGAAGGCCCCCAGAAACGGCGGGCGGAATCCGAGTGAATCCCTGAGGAGACGGGTAACCACATCGAGCTGAAGATGTTTGGAGGCAAGGAGCGCACGGTTGATATACACATCCGACTCCGACACACCGTCAACCCAGCGCTGGTTCGAGTCAGGCTTTCCGAATGTTGCATCAAGAAATGCCGTAACCATGGCCGATATCCGGCTCGGGGCGATCCTTCCGGCGGGGACAGCTGCATTGTGCTTGGTAAGATACTCCGGTATCGGGGCGATGCCGTGGTCGCTCGTAAGTACGATAAGACACTGATCCAGGCCGATTGTTTTATCGAGATAGGCAAAAAAATCGGCAAGATAGGCATCCGTGCGGAGCGCATTATCGAACACCTCGTGGCTTTGCGGGCCGAAGGGGTGACCGATATCATCGGTCGTGGAGATACCGATGCAGAGCATATCGGAGACCGAGCGCTGGCCGAGGCTTTCGGCCGTGCAGGCCTCCTTCGCGAGGTCGAAGAGCAATTCCGTTGCAAAGGGGGAAGTCGCAAGCGCGTGATAATAGGAACCTGTGATTTTCGTCTGATTGCCGCCGGTGACATGATGAGGAAACGTAGTGCCGATATTCTGGTCATGTTCCTCGTACGGTTGATTTCCGGGATCGCAGATCAGGGAAGCGACTGCGGGCTGGAGTTCATCCCACTCCCTGCCGAAGAACTGCTGGATCTTCCCGGACGAATTAAATCCCTCAACCCAGGGAGGAAGCTGGCTGGAGTAGTAGGATGATGTCACGACGACAGAATCTTCAAACCAGAACGCCTTTCCGAACTTCCCGCCAAGGAGAATTGCACTCCGGTCTTTATGGGATATGGAGATGACTTTTGACCGGAAATCCGATGCAATGCGGAGCATATCCCCTGCGGTAAAGGTGAGAAGATTTTTCGGCGAATGGCCGTATCGCGAGTGGCCGAGATCCCTCACACCGTCGTCGTCGACAGAGCCCACCCAGTGACCGGAAGATCTGTCCCACCACCTGTTCGCGACAATGCCATTATAGTGGCTATAGCAGCCGGTGGCGATGGCAGCATGGCCGGGGGCCGTTTTTGTTGTCGCGTATGCATACCGGGCATTGGTAAAATCGGCCCCGTGAAGGAGAAAATAATTGAATCCATGCTCCTGAAAATAGGGTTGGAAGCGTGCTATATAATCGTAGGGAAACTGGTCGAGAACAATTTCCACGACCAATTTGGGTGGCTGGGCATTGACGGCGGCTGGAGCTGTGGCAGCCATCAATACGAAAATCATCAATCTGAATATCTTCATGGGCACCTTTCGTAAGGATTGGGGGAGTAAGATAACAATTTGATCCTGCCGATACAACCAACGACATGAGTATTTGCCATTTACGGTAAACCTCCTTATTTTCCTTCACATTCAGGTAGCAACGACTTCCACAACAAAAGTACACCTTCGCCATGGCAAAATTCCAGACAGTAAAAGAGGTACCCACGGATCAGCTCAGGTGGCGATGTGACCCCGCCTCGCTCGGCATAAAAACCACCGATGACATCAAGCCGACCAAGGAGATCATCGGGCAGGAGCGGGCGTTACGGGCGTTGAAGCTGGGGCTTGAGATGAAGCATCCGGGGTACAACGTTTTTGTCACCGGATTTTCCGGAACCGGCCGGATGACGACCATCAAGAAAATGTTATCGGAAATCCGGGGTCAGGAGCGCACCCTTTACGACCGCTGTTACGTCCACAATTTTAAAAACCCCGATCAGCCGATACTTCTGACACTGGTATCCGGGGCTGGGGTCAAATTCAAACATGCGATGAAGAATCTGATCTCGGAACTGCTGAAAAACATACCTTCGGCATTCGAGAGGAAGCGGTACAAGGACGAGCGGAAGCGGACGATGGAACATTTCCACGAACGGCAGAGGAGCGTCTTGCACGACTTTGAGTCAAAAGTCAAGGAAAAGGGATTTGAAGTCATCCAGATCCAGATCGGGCCGACCATGCGGCCCGACATCACGCCTGTCGTCAACGGTCAGCCGGTGAGTTTTGAGCAGCTCGAGGCGATGCTCAAGGAGGGAAAAATCACCAAAGAGCAGATCGAGCAGTTCTCAAAAGACCGTGCGATCCTTGAAGCGCAGATGGAGCTGGTCTTCCGTGAACTTCACAACATCGAGCGAAAAGCGCGCGAAAGCGTCAACGATCTTTCGCAGCGGTTCATCCTTCCGATCGTGAAGGAAAGCATCGATGAAATCCGCACTGAATTCAAGGATCAAAAACTCGATCTCTATCTCAGCGAGGTTCAGGAAGACGTCCTGGCGAACCTCAACCGTTTCCGACCGCAGGATGAGCAGCAGCAGGCGTCTCCGCTGGTGGAAATGGCGGGGGGGCAGCATGAGGAGGACGATTTTCTGGAGTACCAGGTAAATGTTGTTGTTGACAATTCCGAAACCAAGGGTGTACCAATCGTCATCGAGACCAACCCTCGGTTCAAGAACATCTTCGGGACGATCGAGCGGCAGGTAGACCGGAACGGCATCTGGCGGACCGATTTCACGCTGATCAAGCCTGGTTCACTCCTTCAGGCGGACGGTGGATTTCTCGTCATCAACGCTATTGATGCGCTGGTAGAGCCGGGGGTCTGGCAGAATCTCAAGCGGACCCTGCGCAACGAGCTTCTGGAGATCCAGCCGATAGAAACAGGTCTTTTCGGCGCCAGCTCGGCATTCAAGCCGGAGTCGATCGAAATCAACGTCAAGGTCATCATGCTGGGGGACGCGTATATCTATTTCCTTTTGTACGAGCAGGACGAAGATTTCAAGAAGATCTTCAAGGTGAGAGCCGACTTCGATGTCGCGATGCCGAAACTGCCGCAGTCAATCAAACGGTATGTGAACTTCATCAAGATGATCTGTGACGATGAAAAGCTTCTCCCCTTCGACAGCGCCGGGATCAGTGCGGTTCTTGAATACGGTGTACGGCTCGCGGGTCGGCAGAACAAGCTCTCCACGCGGTTCAACATCATCGCTGATCTACTGCGTGAGGCGAACTACTGGGCGACAAAAGACAAATCCGAGAGGGTATCAGCCGCCCACATCCTAACAGCGATCGACAGGGGGATTGAGCGTGTCAACCTCGCCGAGGACAAACTCCTTGAAGTCATCAACGATGGGACGGTCATGGTCGACACCGAAGGCGCGGCTGTCGGACAGATCAACGGCCTTTCGATTTACGATCTGGGAGAGTACATGTTCGGACTCCCCTCGAGAATCACCGCGAAGACATCCATCGGCCGGAAGGGAATCATCAACATTGAACGAGAGACCGCCATGAGCGGTCCATCCCACAGCAAGGGGATTCTGATCATCAGCGGATACCTCCATGCCATGTACGCGCAGACAAAACCGCTGACGATGAATGCGAGCATCACCTTTGAACAATCATACGGAGGAGTTGACGGGGACAGTGCCTCCTCGACCGAGATCTTCGCCATCCTTTCGAGTCTGGCCAACGTGGCGATCAGGCAGGATCTAGCGGTCACCGGCTCGGTCAATCAGAAGGGTGAAATCCAGCCCATCGGCGGAGTCAACCAGAAAATTGAAGGATTCTTCAAGGTCTGCAAGGCGCGCGGGCTCACCGGAACGCAGGGTGTGATCATACCCCACCAGAACAAAAAAGACCTGATGTTGAGAGAGGATGTCATCGAAGCGATCCGCAAGGGAAAGTTCCACATCTATGCCATCAAGACAATCGACGAAGGGCTGGCACTTTTGACAGGGATGGCGCCCGGTGTACGATCGCCGCATGGAAAATTTGAACAAGGAACGCTCCATGCGCTTGTGGATCACACGCTCCTGCAGTACGCTGACCATTGGAAAGAATTAATCGAATAGCCGGTGGGCACAGGTATGCTCCTGCAGGCCGATTCCTGAGGTCCACGATGCCCCTCCACGAGGTCAGGATACATGATACGCCGGCGTGTTAAAGTCTTCGCACCTGCATCCATCTCCAATCTGGGTCCCGGATTCGACGTTCTCGGAATCGCGGTCCGGCGACCGGGTGACATCGTCACCGCGGAGCGAACGAGAGAACCAGGTTTCACATTCACGCTTCAATCCGCGGATCCACGCATTCCCGCATCGGCGCGTGAAAACGTTGCAGGGCATGTAGCTCTCCTCATGCTTGAGGAGATCCGTCCGCCCTTCGGGATCCGGCTGACGCTTCACAAGAAAATGCCGCTCGGATCGGGATTGGGAAGTTCCGGGGCAAGCAGTGTGGCATCCGCGGTTGCAGTCAACGCCCTCCTGTCAAAACCGCTTCCGAAATACGAGCTCCTGCGATTTGCCGTCGAAGGCGAACGTAAGGCATCAGGTGCGCCGCACGCCGACAATGTCGCGCCGTCACTTCTTGGAGGTCTGTGTCTCATCAGGAGTTACGATCCGCTCGATGTACTCCAGCTTCCTGTCAGCAACCGTATAATCTGGATCGTCGTGCATCCTGATATGGTGGTCAAAACAAAGGAGGCGCGGGCACTGTTGCCGGGCACACTACCGCTTCAGACGGCAATACTGCAGTGGGGCAATGTGAGCGGGTTAACGGCGGGACTCATCTCAGGAAACGATCTCTGCCTGAAAAAATGCATCGAGGATAACGTTGCAGAACCCGTACGGGCGCGGTTGATCCCCGGATTTGAAGAAGTCAGGCGATCGTCGCTCCGCGCCGGTGCGTTGGGCTGTTCGATCTCCGGATCCGGGCCATCCCTTTTCGCCGTCACGACAGCCATACGGCTCGCCGACAGCATCGCCGGTGCCATGGTACGGACATTCCGCCGCACGGCAGGTGTACGTTGTGATGTGTACATTTCAAAAGTCAACCGGGATGGTGCGACGGTCCGGTCCGTATGAACTACACGAGCGTCAGGAAAGAATCGCCGCCGGTCACATTCCGTGAAGCACTGGTATCGGGAATCGCCCCTGACGGCGGGCTTTACATCCCCGCAACCCTTCCGAGGCTTGAGAGCGGTTTCCTGGGGACACTCGACAACGAAAGTCCTGTATCGCTCGGGACAAAAATCCTCGCCTCCTACATAACGGAAATTCCCGACCGTGACCTTGGCTGGATCCTGAAGCGGGCGTGGACATTTCCGATCCCGCTCATCCACCTGAAAGACAACATCCATCTCCTCGAGCTCTTTCACGGACCGACGCTCGCATTCAAGGACATTGGTGTGAGGTTCATGGCTGAAATCCTTTCCTACCTTCTCTCCCATGAACAGAACCGGGTAACCATCGTCGTAGCGACCTCGGGGGACACCGGAAGCGCTGTCGCGTCCGGTTTCCACAACGTCCCTTCGACGGAGGTTTTTATCCTCTATCCATCGGGAAAAGTCAGCCGTCTGCAGGAGCAGCAGATGACGACGCTCGGGGGAAACATCCACGCGATAGAGGTTGACGGGACATTCGACGACTGTCAGCGGATGGTAAAAGAAGCGCTTGCAGACAAAGAACTTCAGGCACATCGGATCCTCACGACGGCGAATTCGATCAATCTCGGACGACTTCTCCCGCAGATCGTCTACCACGCGTGGGGTGTGGCACAACTCTGCAGATCCGGGGTGAAGCCAATCACACCGCCTGTGGTGGTAGTCCCGAGCGGCAATCTTGGAAACCTGACAGCCGGAGTCTACGCGAAGCGGATGGGAATACCCATTCAGCGATTCATTGCGGCGACAAACATCAACGACATCCTCCCCGCATACCTTGCAACAGGCAGCCACACGGTACGGGCATCGGTGCGTACCTACTCGAACGCCATGGATGTGGGAAATCCGAGCAATTTTGCAAGATTACAGTCCCTCTATCATGATAACATCAGCGAAATGCGAAAGGAGATCAGGGGCATGAGTTTTTCGGATGAAGCCACACTCGGGGAAATCCAACGGACGTATACAGAGGCAGCATATATCCTCGATCCGCACACTGCGATTGGAGTCGCAGCCGCGCGAAGGCTGGCAGAGCGCGAATCGTGTGCCGATCCGATCATCGTCATGGCAACGGCTCACCCGGCGAAATTTCCCGAGATCATACGGCAGGCCACAGGGACCGAGGTTGCTCTGCCACGGCAACTCGAACGATCGCTCCGGTTGCCAAAGATCAGCGTCAGAATCCCCTCATCCTACGCGCGCTGGAAATCCATCCTGCTATCATAATCCCGGACTCTCAACGCCCAGATTCTCTTGTATCTCACCCAAAAATTCCTAAATTAGTGACGTATCACACATCACGAGCGATGATCCTCACCGACAGACAGATCCTTGATGAAATCCGCCGGGGTACAATCGTCATCAAACCGTTCAGGCGAAAATATCTCGGATCCAACAGCTACGACGTCCACCTGAGTGAATGGCTCGCGGTATACCGCGATGAAATCCTGGACGCAAAAAGACACAATCCCGTCCGTTACTTCAGGATTCCGCGGACAGGGCTCCTGCTTGTTCCGAGCAAACTCTATCTCGGTGTAACAAAGGAATACACGGAATCACACCGGCACGTTCCGTTTCTAGAAGGGAAAAGCAGCATCGGCCGTCTCGGAATCGACATCCATGCCACGGCCGGCAAGGGGGACATAGGATTCTGTAACACCTGGACGATGGAAATATCCGTACGTCAACCGGTACGGATATATGCGGGGATGCCGATCGGGCAATTAATCTATTTTGAAGTCAGCGGTGAGGTCGGGGTACCGTACAACAAAAAGAGATCGGCCAAATACCGCGTACGGACGCGAAGACCGGTCGAATCGATGATGTGGAAAAATTTTACATAAACAACAATTCAAGAATTCCCTGGAATTCTTCACCAGTTCTTCAACTCTCGGAGAGGAGAAATATCATGCACAGGTCACTTCGGAACCTCTTGACATACATGGCAATTGTACTACTTGGATTGCCGGTCTGGGCCGGTGGACGTCTGCGGTCCCAGAACCAGCGGCCGATGGAAATTGAGGATCTCTTCCGGGCAAAAAGGGTAAGTGATCCCCAGCTCTCCCCTGACGGGAAATGGGTTGCATATGTCCTCACCGTCGTCGACAAGGACAGCAACAAAACAAACAGTGACATCTGGCTGATACCGTCGGCGGGTGGTGAACCAAGCCAGCTAACAAACTCCCCGAAGCAGGACCGTCATCCGCGCTGGTCACCCGACGGAACATCGATTCTCTTTGAATCAAACCGCAGCGGTGAGTACCAGATCTACCGCACCGCCACCGACGGAAGCGATGTCAGGCAATTAACGACCATCGCAACGGAGGCGAACCAGGCCATCTGGTCGCCCGACGGGAAGTCGATCGCATTCGTCTCGGCTGTCTTCCCGGAATATTCCGACAAGCCGTACAAAGACAGCAACCCCCTGAACAAGCAAAAGCTCGATGCCCGGGAAAAGAGCAATGTCAGGGCGCGCATCATCACGAAGCTCCTCTACCGGCACTGGGACAGCTGGGTTGATGACAAACGCCAGCACATTTTCGTAATGGCGCTTGACGGAAGCGACCCCCGCGATGTGACTCCGGGAGACCGGGACGCGGTGCCGACCTCGTCCACGTTTTCAGCGGGTGACGACTTCGCATTCTCTCCGGACAGCAAGGAGCTGGCATACACGGCAACGCCAACGCCAGCTCACAGCGAATCATGGAGCACAAATCACGACATCTACACCGTCAATCTGGCAACCGGCGAACGGGAGCAACTGACGACAAATCCCGCTGCGGACGGATACCCGCAGTACTCCCCTGACGGCAGGTACATAGCCTACAGGGCCCAAACGACGCCCGGATTTGAAGCCGACCGGTGGCAGCTGATCCTATACAACCGAAAAGATCACACGAGGAAAAGTCTGACCGAATCATTCGATGCAAGCGTCGGTGCGATGGTCTGGTCAACCGACGGCAAAAAACTCTATTTCCCGGCGGAAGAAAGCGCACGGCAGCCGATCTGGTCGGTATCGATCAAGGGGAACGACGTCACGAAGGTGATTGACAACGCGACCAACGACGACCTGGCAGCCGGTAAAAACGGTTTGCTAGTCTTCACGCATGTTACACTATCCAGGCCCGTAGAAATCTATACAGCTTCAGCAAACGGAAAAAATTTCAAAGCGCTGACGCACGTCAACGATCAACTATTTTCTGAAATCCGGATGACGAAACCGGAATCGATCACCTACGGGGGGGCGGCTGGTGCGAGGGTGCAGATGTGGATCATCAAGCCGCCCGATTTCGATCCTGCAAAAAAGTATCCGCTCGTCTACATGGTACACGGCGGACCGCAGGGAGCATGGGATGACGGCTGGTCGTACCGGTGGTGTCCGCAATTGTGGGCAGCGCAGGGATACATCCTTGCTCTTCCGAACCCGCGGGGAAGCACCGGCTTCGGCCAGAAATTTGTGAATGAGATAAGCCGGGACTGGGGCGGGAAAGTATATGAGGACCTGATGAGGGGTGTTGACACGCTGATGCAATTCCCGTACATCGACACCGTAAAGAAAGCAGCGGCGGGCGCCTCATTCGGCGGATACATGATGAACTGGTTTGAAGGGCACACCGACCGGTTCAAGACCATCGTGAGCCATGACGGGGACTACAACTTTTACAGTTCCTACGGTGTGACGGAGGAAACCTGGTTTGCCGAATGGGACAACGGGATCCCGTGGGAAACCCCGAATTTTGACAAGTACTCCCCGCACAGATATGCACAGAACTTCAAAACCCCGATGTTATTAATTCACGGCGAGCTGGATTATCGGGTTCCTGTGGGTGAAGGAATGCAGCTCTTCACGGCACTCCAGCGTCAGGGAATCCCGTCAAAATTCCTCTACTTCCCGGATGAAGGACACTGGGTCCTGAAGCCGCAGAACAGTGAACTCTGGCACAAAACCGTATTCGACTGGCTCGCACAATATCTGAAGCCATGATGGCGGTTTGCATATTTACATATTAATTATTTTACTACACAGGCGTATCGGCGATCTGGTCATTCATCAATCATCATTGTTCTTTCATGACATTCATCGAGAAGCTCAAAAAGATACAGGAGAAAAACAACTCACTATTGTGCATCGGTCTTGACACCGACGTCGGAAGCGTACCGGAGTCGTTATACAAATGGGGCGATCCGCAGTACGAGTTCAACCGCCGGATCATTGATGCCACGAAGGACATCGTCTGTGCGTACAAATTCAACATCGCTTTTTATGAATCCGCAGGTGAACACGGCTGGTACACAGTCCATCAGTCGCTTGCGAGGATTCCCGAGGAAATCGTCACCATCGGGGATGGAAAGCGTGGGGACATCGCATCATCGGCCCGGCGCCAGGCATCGCTTTTTTGTGAGGACTGGGAATTTTCCGGAACCACGGTACATCCCTACATGGGAAAAGATTCCATCGAACCCTTCATGGAGCGGAAAGACCAATGCACCTTCGTGCTTGCGGTGACATCGAACAGGGGGGCCAAAGACTTTCAATATCTCAAACTCAGCGGGAAGCCGTTGTACGAGCACGTTGTGCGATCGGTCTTAAAATGGAATACAAAGAAAAATCTCGGGCTGGTGGTTGGGGCGACGCACCCGGGAGAGATAAGGCGGATCAGGGCGCTTGCGCCGAAGCTCCCGTTTCTCATCCCCGGTATCGGTGCGCAAAAGGGGGATCTCGAAGCTGCAGTACGCTACGGATGCACGGCAGACGGAAATCTTGCGATCATCAATGTCGGGCGGAAGATCATCTACGCATCGCGTGGAGACGATTTTGCGGAGAAGGCCAGGGAAACGGCGTTAAAAATCCGTGACGAGATCAACCGATACAGGAAAAAATATTTCGGGTAATTGTCGGTGACATGGGGGAAATAAAAAGCGACAGTGTCATAAGAGGGAGTCTGAAATGATCAGCGCATAGATTATACCATCCTTGCAACAATCCACCAGGCTGTACATCATCACAACATTCTCAGGGAGGCAACCATGGGAGCGCGGCAAAAAACAACTCGACAGATTCCCGGGCAATTTCTCAGGCACATATGGAAGCAGCGGCTCTTTTCAGGAGAAGATCTGAGGGCCACTGACGGTCGGAGGATCGAGGTCCTCAGTCCAGGGAGGCTGAATTACAACAGAGGGCCCGATTTCATCGACGCGTGCATCCGGATCGGCGATTTAACATATTGTGGAGACATTGAACTCCACCGGAACTTTTCAGACTGGACACACCGCAGCCATCCGTCGTACAATGCGGTCATACTCCAGGTCGTCTTTAACAGTAAACCCGGTGCACCGCCGCCGGTCACGAAAAGCAATCGGAAGATACCCGTGCTTGTCCTCAACCGGGCATTTCAGCTTTATAAAGATTACTGTAACAGGATGAGCCGGTCAAGGTCCGGGGGATTCGTGGACTCAACGCACCCGTTGAAATAAACAATAATCAAGAACATTATCAGAGCAATTACTCCTATATTCAGCCACCTCTCGGTGGTAATATATCCACGGTATTGATTTTCGGGCAGAATCTCCATAACTTCATTTCAGCTTACCGATTGAATTCTTTCTCAGGGAGATACAGGGAATGCATCGGCAAACTAGTTCACCAATACGATTCCGGGAAACCAGGTGGGGCAGAAGATGCATGATCTGCATAGAATCGCACCTACCAGAGCAGCATCGGTTGACGGCGGTCCAGACAGTGTTTTCCAGCCCGCGGTACTTTTATGACGTGATCTAGGGGACTCTCTATGATAGGCCAGACAATATTCCAGTATCACATTCTCGAAGAACTCGGTGGAGGCGGAATGGGGACCGTCTACAAAGCCCAGGACACCAAGCTCGACCGCACCGTTGCGCTGAAATTCCTCCCTGAGCAGCTTTCGGCGTCCGAAAGCGACAAATCGCGTTTTGTACAGGAAGCGAAGGCAGCCTCTGCCATCAATCATCCCAACATCTGTACGATCCATGATATTCTCGAGTACAAGGGGCAGTTGTTCATTGTGATGGAGTTCATCGACGGGGAGACGCTCAGGAACAGAATTTGTCATACCCGAACGGGTGAAGGAATTCCGTTGAAGCAGGTCGTGGAATGGACAATTCAGATTGCCACGGGTTTAAAGGCCGCGCATGACAGAAAGATCGTTCACAGGGACATCAAACCCGAAAACATCATTGTAACAAAGGACGGCCGCCTCAAAATCATGGATTTCGGCATTGCCCAGTTCAACGAGGCGACGGCGAATTCAGAGACTCCCCTACAGGTCATTCCCGGTACCGCACCGTACATGTCGCCGGAACAGATGGTAGGGCCTGATGTTGATGCGAGGGCTGACATCTGGTCTCTGGGGGTTGTGGTATATGAAATGCTGACCGGTGAACATCCGTTCAAAGCGGTGCATGCAGCCGCGCTGGAATATCTCATCACCAATGAAGACCCATTGCCGCCGATTGCGCATGACCGGCGGATTCCGCAGACGCTCAGTTCCTCGGTCATGCGTATGCTCGAGAAAAACCGGGACCGGCGCACACGCACCTGTGATGAAATCATCCTGGATATGAACCAGATTGCACACGATCTGGAGTACAGCGAGGTGCCCAGGGAGCAAAAATCCATTGCTCTCCTCCCATTCCAGAACATCAGTCCGGACCGAGAGGGGGATTACTTCAGTGATGGTCTTACGGAAGAGCTCATTCACAACCTCTCGCGGCTGAAGAACATCCGCGTGGTGTCGCGGACAAGCATCATGCAGTACAAAGACACGCGGAAAAAGCTGAGCACGATTGGTGAGGAGCTCGGAGTCGGATACATTCTTGAGGGAAGCATACGGAAATTTCATGATGATCTCCGCATCACCGTTCAGCTTGTCGACGTCAGGACGGACACGCAGCTCTGGGCCGAGAAATACCGGGGCCAACTATCCGATATCTTTGACATCCAGGAGGAAGTTTCTCGGGAGATCGTCAACGCGCTCACGGTGAGGCTCTCACCTGCTGAAAAGCACAGTCTCAACAGGCGCTTCACCCAGAATCCAGAAGCCTTCGACTACAATCTGCGGGCCCGCGAAGCGCTGAACCGCATGACCAAGCAGGATCTCAAATCGGCTATCCAGCTTTTCAACCGGGCACTTGAGCTTGACAATCATTACGCACAAGCCTATGCCGGGTTAGGGCAGGTTTACGCCGATCTCTATTTCTCATTTGAGAGGAAGGAAGAATACCTGGACAGGGCGATCGATGTCTGTCTCAAGGCCCTCACATATGACGCAACGCTGGCGGAAGCATATGCCGCGCTGGGACTCGCATACTTTGACAAGAAAATGCTGGAAGAATCCCTTACGGCCGTACGGAAAGCGATCGAGCTCAACCCGAAAAGTTTCATAGCATACTGGATACTGGGAAGAATCTATCACCAAACCGACCGGGACCGTGATGCGATTGAACCCTACAAAAAAGTTGTAGAACTGAATCCCGATTTCTACGCGGTGCACATGGACCTCAGGACAGTTTACGAGCGGCTCGGGGAGACCGCGAAATACGAAGAGGAGGTATACAAGGAGCTGGAAGTCTATCCAAACTACCTCGCAAAATTCCCTGAAGATCCGCGTGCGCACATCTTTTACGCCGTCGCGCTCGCACGCGCCAGGCGGAATGACGAGGCCAAGACCGAGGCAGCAAAGGCCATCGAGCTGAATCCCTACGATCCCCTGATGCTTTACAACTCAGCCTGTTTTTACGCACAAATCGGTGAGAACGATCTTGCCCTCACGACACTGAAGAATTCGATCGAGGCCGGTCTTGGCAATTTCGACTGGATCAGGCGGGATCCTGATCTGGAGAGCATCAGGCAAGATCCCCGCTACATCGAGTTGATGAGGGACAAATCGTAGGCGGCGGACCTGCCAGACGCGCATGACGATCCAGCGCAGACACTGTTCATTCGACATTGTAAGGGGTAATTTCATATACAAACAGGTTATCCATGTACGGCATTGAGAAGATCAGGATAATGCATTCATCGGTATGACAGGTCAGACAATATCACATTACAGGATACTGGAAAAGCTCGGTGAGGGGGGCATGGGAGTGGTCTACAGGGCAGAGGATTTAAAGCTCAAGCGCGTGGTCGCAATCAAATTTCTCCCCAAGAAGCTGGCTATCCACGGTGAAGAACGCGAACGATTTGAGCAGGAGGCCCAGGCAGCTTCATCTCTGAATCATCCCAATATCTGTACAATCCATGAGATCGACACGGCAGGTGAAGAAACCTTCATCGTCATGGAATACGTTGAAGGGGTCACGATCAGGGAATGGATCAGGAAAAAATCAGAACAATCGGAAGGATACAGAAAACTCGGCCTGAAGGAGATTATTGACATTGCCACACAGATCGCCGAAGGACTTGAGAAGGCGCATGAGAAGGGGATTGTGCATCGTGACATCAAGTCTGAGAACATCATGGTAACAGGCGATGGGCTGGCAAAAATCATGGATTTCGGTCTGGCGAAGCTTCGGGGGACGAGCAAACTCACCAAAACCGGTTCGACGGTAGGGACCATTGCCTACATGTCACCCGAACAGGTGGAGGGGATAGAGACCGATCACCGGACGGACATCTTCTCGTTCGGTGTATTACTCTACGAAATGCTCTCCGGGCGGCTCCCCTTCCGAGCCGAGCATGAAACGGCCATGATGTACGAGATCATCAATGTGGAGCCGCCGTCACTACTTGACACCCGGCAAGGCATCGAATCCGATCTAAACCGGATCGTGATGAAGTGTCTTGAAAAAGACCGTGATATACGGTACCAGTCGATGAAAGATGTTACTGTCGATCTGAAGCGTTACAAACGCGATTCTGCGGGTAAAAGTATCGAACGGAAGGTTGGAGGACCCTCCCAACCTTCAGGAGTGATCCCCGAAGGACCGCCAAAGAAACCAGTTTCAAGGAGGTTGACGGTAGGTGCGGGCATCTTGTTCAGTCTAATCATCATCGGTGCAGCAATTTATTTTCTGATCCCGAAAAGCGAGCAGATCAATTCTCTTGCAGTTTTACCGTTTGTCAACACCGGGGCTGATCCGAACGTTGAATACCTCTGCGACGGATTCACGGAGAATCTCATTAACACGCTATCCAGGCTCCCTGGTATCAAGATAATGTCGCGCAGTTCCGTATTCAGGTTCAAGGGTAAAGACATTGATCCACAGGCAGCCGCCCGTGAGCTGGGGGTCAGCGCAGTTCTGGCGGGACGCATTACCCAGCGCGGGGATGAAATATTCATCAGTGCCGAACTCATCAATGCAAGGGACAACAGTCACATCTGGGGTGATCAATACGGCCGGAGACTTACTGACATCATAGCGTTACAATCACAAATCACACAAGAAATTTCCGACCAGCTGAGAGTCACGCTGACCGGCGATCAGCGGCAGCAACTGACGAAGCATGCAACGGATAATCCCGAAGCCTATCAATTCTATCTCAAGGGGCGATTCTACTGGAACAGGCGTGACCGGGAAGGATTTAACAAAGCAATTGAATATTTCAACCAGGCGATTGAGCGTGATCCTTCCTATGCGCTCGCCTATTCAGGGCTTGCGGACGTGTACGCCGTCATGGGAGTCTACTTCATCCTGACACCAAAAGAGACTGCAGAAAAAACGCGTACCGCTGCCAGGAAAGCCCTCGCGCTCGATCAGTCACTTGCAGAACCGCACGCCGCGCTTGCGAGCATCTATGATAATTACGACCGGGACTGGGCAAGCGCCGAGGAAGAATACAGGCGGGCCATCGAACTCAATCCAAACTATGCCACCGGGCATCAATGGTACGGAGAATTCCTCTCGGCCATGGGACGGTTCGAAGAAGGATTAACTGAAATACAAAAATCGCAGGCGCTGGATCCGCTTGCGCCTATACATTATGCGTCGCTTGGCAACGCACTTTTCCCGATGCACCGTTACGATGAAGTCATTCTGCAGCAAAAGAAAGCGCTGGAAATCGAGCCGGGTTTTCCTCTTGCGCACGCATTACTCAGTCACGCCTATTTTCTCACCGGAAAAAATGAGGAAGCACTCCATGAGATCGAGCAAGCGGTCGCACTTTCAGACAGCAGCATCGAATATGTATCCCTCTACGGATACTTCTGTGGGCGCACGGGTCGAAAGCATGAAGCAGAACAGATCCTGAAGAACATCCTGCAGCTGCAACAGCGTCAATACGTATCACCCTATCTTGTCGGGGGAATCTATATTGGATTGGGCGAAAGGGACAGCGCTTTTGTGTGGCTCAGCCGAGCAATAGACTCCCATGATTATGCAATGGAATATTTGAAGGTCGATCCCGTAGTGGACCCCATCCGGGACGATCCGCGATTTGCAGAATTGATGAGGAAGGAAGGTTTGCCCCAATGATCGGGCAAATGGTTTCCCATTATACAATCCTTGAAAAGCTCGGTGAGGGGGGTATGGGTGTAGTATACAGAGCCCATGACACTACCCTTGAGCGTGATGTGGCCCTTAAGTTTCTGCCGGGAGATGTATCAGCATCCGAGGAAGAGCGGAGCCGGTTCATTCACGAAGCCAAGGCTGCCTCTGCGCTGGACCATTCGAATATCTGTTCGATTTATGAAGTTGGGGAAACGCTGGACAAGCAGCTTTTTATTGCCATGGGATACTATGAGGGAGAGTCCCTGACCAGGAAAATCCAAAAAGGCCGGTTAAAAGTGGAAGAAGCCGTCAACATTGCCATGCAGGTGGCTGAAGGCCTCCAGGCTGCGCATGAAAAAGGGATCGTGCACCGGGATATCAAGAGCGGAAACATTCTCGTTACCCCCAGGGGTCAGGTAAAGATTCTGGATTTCGGTCTGGCGCATAAAAGCGGTTTATCCAAGCTCACCCGAACCGGGACAACGGTGGGCACCGCATCGTACATGTCACCTGAACAGGCGATGGGTGACAAGGTCGACCTGAGATGCGATCTCTGGTCATTGGGAATCGTCTTGTATGAAATGGTTACAGGAAAATTACCCTTCCGTGGTGAACACGAAGCCGCTATCTTATACTCTGTGGTTCATGAACAACCCCAACCGATCGAAGCATCGATATCGGATGCATCGCCTGAACTGATTCATATCATCGGCAGGGCTTTGGAGAAGAACCCGGCAGAGCGATACAAGACAGCCGAGGACATGCTGATTGACCTGAAGCGGCTCAGGAAGGAAACCTCGAGGACAGGATTCGCACCGGTCGGTGGTGTCAGGAGAAAGGCTTCTCCGGTCAGGACAAAAATCATGATGATCGCGGGAGCGATCATGCTCCTTGGTGCGGCTGGATATTTCTTCCTCACCGGGAACAGGACAGACATCAATCCCGAGATGACATTCCGGCCATTAAAGATACCCTTCACCGATATCGGTTGGCCGGGGATTTCCGGAGATGGAAACTGGATCGCCTTTGGCGCCACTGATCACTCGGGCAAGAGCGGGCTCTACATCATGCACAGTTCCGGCGGAGATCCGCGGCAGATTATCCCGACCACGGGGAAAGCTCTCTTGTGTGATGTATCGGCAGATGGAAGTCTCATCGCGTACAACGTCTATGATAACTGGACAAGAGTGAACAGCCTCTACATCATCCATTCAATCGGCGGCACGCCCGTGAACATCGGACCAGGCGATGTAGGGCGGTTTCGGCCCGACGGCCAACGACTGGGGTACATCCGGGGAAGCGGGCATGATGAACTGCCATCGGGTCATGTGGAATTCTGGAGTGTGGCTGTTGACGGAAGCGATCCCCGGCGGGAATTCACCGATACCTTGAGCACATGGGAGGGCTCTGCATCGGTTGCATATTCGCCGGATGGTGGGAACATCGCATGGATCAGGTCATTGACAAAAGAACATCAGGAAATCATCATTCATGACCTCAGGACAGGCCAAGAGCGCATGGTCACTTCTGATAAAAAAGCCATAAATGAAGTTGCCTGGTTACGCGAGGAGATGATTGCCTATACGACAAACAAAGGCGGACTTCCAAATATTTGGGTAATCCCGGCCAGAGGTGGTTCACCCGTTCAGATAACCAAGGAAACCACAACCCCACCCAGTGCCATCAGATCAACCGCCGATGGCCGCAAGATGCTTTACCTGCAGAGCAACTTCGTAAGCAATCTCTTCATCGTTGATATTGAGAACAAGCGCTCGCAGCAGATCGCATTTGGCGAAGATTTTCAAATGCAAGCAAAGTTTTCTCCCGACAGTAAACATATCGCTCTGATGTTCAGTAACGACAACCTAAGCACTTCTCATATAGCTATAATGGACCGTGATGGTCGGAACAGGAAGCAACTCACATCCGGTGAAGAAATAGCGACATATCCGGTATGGTCTCCGGACGGAAGGTGGATTGCCTATAATTCACGCAAGATGTCCGAGCCCGACGACTCGGTCCGAACATACCTCATTGATGTCTCCAGCCCCGGCCCACCGAGGTACATTTCCCCGGGAGAGCCACGATACTGGATCGATTCAACACAATTACAAATAGCCACGAATAACGGAATGTTCATCACCTCCGTCGACCGGGCACCTTTGAGAAGAGTGTATGATGATTCAACTTGGGCATATATTACCGAGGGTGAAAAATATATCGTCTATCGTGACCTCCGGCATGGAAGGGACCCCCAGCAGTGGTGGATTGTGGATGGCACGATTCCGCGAGATCAACAGCGAAAAACCGCCCGAACGCTTGTGAAAAGCAAGTGGCTTGTCCTTCGAGGGACCACGTGTTACTGGATGGTTGGTATCGGGGAGGTTTGGAGGATGGTTCTCCCCGACGGAAAACCCACACGAATAAAGGCTGATCTCCTGGGGGTAGATAATTCCGAATACTTCGGCCCAAGCATGGACGGGAAAGAGATCATCATCGGGAAATGGCGGTACAATTCGAGTATGGTGATCATCGAAAACCTCTTCAAG
>JAWOKN010000122.1:0-6088 GCA_033854175.1 Bacteroidota bacterium
CGTTCTAGTTCTCCTGCGAAGTGTCGGATTTCGGTAGTCGGATCAATACTTTCGTGCCGTGACTGTCTTCCCGGGTGGAACTTTGTATTTCAATCTCACCCGCGTGCTTGCTGATGATCCCGTAGGAGATCGATAACCCCAGGCCCGTTCCGGATTCCTTGGTTGTGAAGAAGGGATCGAAAAGCCTCGCAAGGTGCTCTTCGGATATGCCGCCGCCGGTGTCGCGGATCGCGACCTCCACGCTTCCTTTTGGTGCGGCGGTGTCTGCCATCGTGACATCGATGGTTCCCCCCTTCGGCATAGACTGGATGCTGTTCAGGACGATGTTGAGGAACACCTGCTTGAGCTGGGACCCGTCACCCGTGATCCGCCCGTCCGTATCGCCGTAGTTTTTCCGGACGTCAATCGAATGCTTCCGGAACTCCGGCTCAAGCAGAAGTAGGGTCTGGTTGAGGGTCTCCCCGAGATCGACCTGGTCGAGATGGAGCTCGGATGTTTTGCTGAACGAGAGGAGCCCCTGGATGATTCTGTCGATCCTGTCAACCTCCTCGATGATGCCGTCCATCATCTTCCGCCTCTCCTCCGGAAGATCCTTCCGCAAGTATTGTACCGTGCTCCTGATCGAGGTGAGGGGGTTGCGGATCTCGTGCGCCGCCCCCGCCGCGAGTTCCCCCATCGTCGCCAGACTGTCGGCCCGGAATAACCGCCGGAGCTTGTCCTCCTGGAACTGGTACATCAGCGCGTGCTCGATCGCCAGCGCGCTGCGGTTGGTGAGAATGGAGAGGGTGGATATCTCCTCCTGGGTGTACGCGCTGCCGTTGTTCCTGTTCCCGATGAAGAGCCCGCCGGTCAGACGGTTGACGACGATGAGCGGCGCAACAAGGCTCGTGGTGGTTTTCGCCAGGATCTCCCGTTCGTGCAGTGATAAATACCGCATGACCTCGGGGTTCCGGTCGAGCTGGAGGATCGTACGGTTGACATTGAGCCACCGGATCAGATTGTCGTTCTTCGAAAAGTTGAGGAGATCCAGCGCCGAACTCCCCGTCCCCTTGGCCTTTCTCCCGACATACCGGTTGGTGATGGGCTCGTAGAGGACGAGAAAAACGTTCTCGGCCTGGAGGCTTTCCTTGAGCTTCGAGGAGAAGTTTTCCAGGAGCTGGTCAAGCCCGACAATGGTCGTCATCGCCCGCAGGAATTCATCAACACGTGCGGGTTCGGGGTTTGTCACCGGCCGCCGTCTGGGTATGAATTTCGATAAAAACCCTGCCATGGATGCGGGATTTGTTGTGATTGTTGAGGTTCCGTGTAATGTAAAGATTTCAGCTCATTCCATCAACTTGACCGGTGATGTTGATGTTTTGTGGAAAAAAAGGGCTCAGGGCTGTTTGGGAAGGGCCTTTCGATATTTCGGATATATCCGGAACTTAACTCTATATGGACCGATGGTTATAACTAATCAGTGCATTGAGTAAATTATCTCAGTGTACTGAGTAAATTATCTCAGCGTATTGAGTAAATTATCTCAGTGTACTGAGTAATTTGTATGTCGGGGGAAAAGAATTCCACTTCCTTCTTCGAGTATAGAGGAATTTTTAGATATTCTCATCCCATCATGGATGATCGTAGACATATTGTGATTGTATGCTCAATAAAAACAATATCTTAAGCGTTCGCGATGTTCTTCATTTGACATCCTGACGGCAGATTGATATATTTTGTCCAGGGAATGCCATCAATCTGCACACCGTTCGCAGCTGTTCTTACCTTTTGAATTCTGTCCAGGGGGCATTGATTTTCTTTGTGTAGAGGGAAATTTCGATGCGTGTGATGATATATCTTCTCTGTTTCATGTTCGCAACCGGTACTGCATCCGCCCAGGGTGATAAATATCTGATCTCTCCCGGCCAGGAGGTGATACCTCTCGGAAAACACTCTGCCGAACAAATTATTTCCCGGTTTGCACGCAACCCCTTGAATCCGGCATCCAACCGATGCCCGAGTTCTACGTTCGGTTTTGATCCGGTCACGTACCGGCCCGACTGGTACACGCTCTTGCATAATCAGATGGTCTTCGGACAGTGGTACGTCGTTCCCGCCGATGGGACGATTGACACCGTTTATTTTGTTGTCGGCGCCGCCCCCGCACCTCCGCCTCCTGCTTATCCTCCCGGAGCTTTGGATTCCACGCTCCTGATGCAGATCCATGCTTCGAATGTCAGTTCCGTACAGGGACCAGGTATCGGTACGTATTATCGTGGGTGCGAATCATGGGGATATTATACCAATACCAACGACCCAACCGGCATGGCGCCATTCGTTGAAAACGCCACTCCGCCGAACGATTCAGCATGGATTCCGATTAATATTCCTCCGTCCGGTGTAGATCCTGTCCCTTCCTTTTCCCCGTTCGGGCATCCGATCTGGGGTCTTCAGGGATATCCGGTCAGGCATATCGAGCCTGATACGGTCATGAAGGTCCCCCTGGGTGATCTGGGGGTACTGCAGGTCCATGGGGGGGACGTCATTTTTATTTCGTTCTTTAATCCCGGTCCTATACCCTACCTTGTGACCGATCCGTACGATGCCGTCTACCAGGTGCCGTTGAGCGATATCCAAACTTCCTATCCTTCACGAGCCTGGAAGTTTTATCCGGGTGGTTCTACACCCCCTTCTAATTGCGGCGGAGTCCCACTGGCATGGGAACGCGACGGTTGGTATATCCTGAATGTCGATTATCCTATGGTTTATAATATTTGGTACTCCATGACCCCGACATCCGGCGTGCCTCCTGTCATTGCACATGTGGATCAGCTCCACACTACTCTCTCATCTGATCCGCAGACTTTCACAGCCACCATCTATGACTGCAACACCGCCAATCCCGCCATTGCCGGAATCCGTAATGCGTGGGTCAGATTCCGTGTGTCTCCGTCAGCAGACTGGACGACAGGCCTGATGATCCGTGATCCCGGTGATCAGTTCGAGTTTCCGCTTCCGGGCATACCCCCCGGCCAGACGATGCAATACAGGGTCGTCGCCGAGGATTCGAGCGGCTTTAGAGATTCCTCGGCCGTGTATTCGTACAGGGTCGTCAGCCTCAATAGCCCCGGCTGGTACCGGACCGATACGTCTTCAGGTTGCCCGCCCTCGAAGATCGCTGCGACCGGGACGCCGGTCGATACATCCGGGTGGTTTATCGCTCCGCGCGATTTTGGAGGGCCCCAGGTGCCACACCCGGGTGACGATGGAACCGCCGGACCGTTTCCTGTTAGTAACGGATTTGTCTATTTCGGGGATACGATGCGCTACTGCTGGATCGGAGTGAATGGGGCGATCGCCCTCTCTAAAATCCCCACAGATACGATCGATCTGAACGCAGGGGGATTCTGGACGGCTCAGTGGGATTTTCCCTACCCGCAGCATCACGGCAGAGCAGACACGCTTGGCGAGGATAATATGCCCAAAGCCTTCATCGCACCATTCTGGGCGGATTGGGTCAATAAAGTCGATTCACCGCTGACCACCTATGGATCTGTCCGGTATCTCGACGATTCCGACAGATTTATCGTGGAGTGGGATTCCCTGGGGTATTCACCCTTCCAGTCGGGGGGCCATAGCGCCGACGCCGAGGTGTTCCGCGTGGTGCTGGACAAGACTGATTATTCAGTCGGATTCCAGTACGACGAGATCGGTTTTCCTTATTCTGCTGCACTTGACCTTGCGGGAATCCAGTGCGATTCCAATTACCATCCTGTCTCACCCGGCCAGGATCCGCCGTATGCCTTTTTTAATAAAGATGGATTTCCGCTCCAAACCCAGCTTCATAACGGGCTCTGTGTGAAATATCTACCGTCGTTGATGACGTGCTGCGTCGGAGATGGATGGAACCTCCTTTCTGTCCCCGGATTTTATCAGGACAACCAGAGGTCGGTTCTCTATCCGACGGCTACCAGTTCCGCGTTCGTTTTCGAGAACGGCTATACCATAACTCCAAACCTCCCGAACGGATATGGATTCTGGCTGAAGTTCTCGGGGGCTCAGTGCATCGATGCCATCGGAACGCCTGTAACCGGACCGGGACACTGCATCCATGTCGTGAAGGGATGGAATATTATAGGGCCCTTTAATTTTCCGGTTCCTGTCACGGGCATTACGGCTGATCCCTCGACGGGTATCGGACCGTTTACACCTTTCTTCTGGTATAGCCCCGTTGGTGGATATCAGTTTGCGGCGTCGCTTGTGCCGTGCCAGGGCTATTGGGTCCACGCCGATAGTGACGGGTGTCTGTATTACTCCATAGCACCGATCCGTAAACCGGTATCGGCGGACCATCAGCTTGGCTCATTCACGAAGATTACAGTCTCGGCCAGGAACGTTGGATCTCAGACTTTGTATATCGGACCGGGCCCCCTCAATCCCGACAGCTACCCGATGCCCCCGGCACCACCCGACGGATCGCTCGATGCCAGGTTCACCTCAAACAGGATGGTCGAGATGTACCCCGCCGTGGCGGAGAGGGATAAGAGGTACGAATACCCGCTCACCATACGCGCAAACAACGCTTCCCTGACAATCGGCTGGCATCACCCTGGTGGAACCCAGGAAGATGTGTCACTCCTTCTGAAGTCCTCCGGCGGCAACCTCATCGCGGTGATGAACGGCGACGGAAAGATTACACTGAATGATGCTGGCATCGTGAATCTGATCATCGAAGTCCGCCCGGGGCTCACTATTCCCAGGGTCTTTGCTCTCGGTACCAACTACCCGAATCCCTTTAATCCCACGACGCGCTTTACGGTTGAATTACCGAGGAACAGTCAGGTCAACGTGGCCATTTACGATATCCTCGGCCGCAGGATTGTTGACTTGTGGAACGGTGAACAGTCGGCAGGCTACCACACCCTGGAATGGGATGGAATGACGGGTGAGGGAACTATCGCACCCACGGGAATTTACTTTATCCGGATGAGCGTTCCGGCAGAGAGCTTCACCGCGGCCAGGAAGATCATGCTGGTGAAGTAGTATGGAAACGTCGGGGTTGCGCCCCGGTGCGACCGGTTCTGGGCATTAAGATTTGGGATGGATTACTCGATTTTTCACATTTGGTGATTGACTATCGTCCCGCGTTTGATTACCTTCTCGCATCAGGGAGCAGACCTCCGTCAGAAGATCGAGAGTCAGAGCACAGGTCGTTCTTTTCTTTAATATCCATTGCCAAGAACCGTGGGTCATCACCGATGACCGCACGCGGAAGGATTGAAAGGAGAGAATATATCCATGAAATGCGTTACATACGTTTGTTTTCTATCGCTCATCATCCCATCTCTTTGCACCGCTCAGCAACAGATAAATCCTCCAACATTTCACCCGCCTCTGGAACGGTTCTTCAATCCCGACAGAGAGCTCACATGCAATTCCACGTTTC
The DNA here is from genome assembly GCA_033854175.1 of Bacteroidota bacterium. Classification (GTDB taxonomy): domain Bacteria; phylum Bacteroidota; class Ignavibacteria; order UBA10030; family SZUA-254; genus DATKPE01. The sequence goes on from JAWOKN010000122.1 coordinate 5,426, forward strand.
AGAACGATGCCGATCCGAAGGGAAGGAGAATCCACGTTTGGAAACGAACGGAGCCGCAAACTGTCCATCATGCTCCCTCCTATGTTGAGGGTAGTGTGGATGATGCGATGTGGGATGATGGATTCGGTGGCAATGGCACCAACAATGCAATCTCTGCCATGATCAGGGATGGAAAAGGTGACATGTATGTCGGAGGATATTTCAACACCGCGGGGGACGTCAATCTGAACTTCATAGCCTGCCGGAAGGAGAACTCATGGACAGCCCTGGGAAGCGGGCTGAACGGCGCGGTCTTCGCTCTTGCCCTGGATAGGAGTGGTTATCTGTACGCTGGTGGGGATTTTACTATGGCGGGAGGCGTCAGTGCAAACCATATAGCCCGCTGGGATGGTAGTACATGGTCAGCCCTGGGGGAGGGTACAAATGATGTGGTTCGCTCGATTGCCGTGACCGATTCGGGAATAGTCTACGCCGGCGGATGGTTTACGACTGCCGGGGCCGTGAATGCCTTCTATGTCGCCATGTGGAATGGTACAACATGGTCTTCCCTCGGAACCGGAATGAATGAGTGGGTGAATGTGCTTGCAGTCGGTCCCGCAGGCGATCTGTATGCAGGAGGGGGATTCACGATGTCCGGCGCGGTGACCACCAATGGTATCGCGA
>JAWOKN010000123.1:0-3474 GCA_033854175.1 Bacteroidota bacterium
AGGCCGATGATCATAGTTTGTATCTGTAATCAGCGTTCTACCTGAGATAGGTTGTGGAGCTGAAGGGATTCGAACCCTCGACCTCCTCGTTGCGAACGAGGCGCTCTCCCAACTGAGCTACAGCCCCAGGCTAATTTCGCCAGTTTTTTCTGCTATCAACTGCCTAATATCGCCAAGTTAGTTAGCAATCTGTTAGCAATTTTGTTAGCAGTCTTTCCGACGTGTTGCCAGCAGAACGTCCCCTGCTCATTCAGCTATGCCGAGAGCTAGCACACAGTGGGATAATTAATGTGAGTTAAGCGGCGTTTTGAATGATTTACGTGCGCATAAAATATACAAAAAGGGGAGAGGTAAATCAAGCTCCTGAACCCGGCCGCAGGGCCAGGTAGGTACCTGTGACTTTGCCATTTAGGTACTAATCCACGCATCCCCTGTGGTGCTCTTTCTCCCGCCCTGCCAGACCGCCACTTCCCTCCTACATACAAATCCCAGCGTTCGACGTGGTGCTCTTTACATTGACCTATCCCGGATTGGTATTTTCCCTCCCAGATTCTAATCCACGCATGGGGGGTTGTGTTTTTCTGTATGCATATATATTCTTCGAAACAAACTTATTGCAATAATTTTTTCAGGCATCCTTTGGAGTGAAATATGGTCTAGTCGATCATAACTAACACTACATAATTATGATCATATGGAAGAAATTCAGTTTAACAAACAAAGCCAGTAATATCCTCGGAAATCTCTTACTCGTTTGTATTCTTTGCATCAGAAAATCGGCTGAATATATTTGAAATAAGCCTAATCTCAGTATACTCTGATTGTTCATTGACATCCTTCAGAACCAAAAACCTTTGCCCGTCCGGTGAGGCACTGTAGGACCAGGAGGGAATGTTAATAAAATCGCCCTCAAAAATGATATGGGGTTTCCCTGCCGTAAATTTTGGTTTTAGCACCACATCCACTGCCTTCCATTGGGGGCCCCAACGGAAAAAAAGCTCCTTGCCGTTGATCGACCATATTGGTTCTTCTCCTCCATCAGTAGAAATCTGCCAGCGTTCACCCGTAGGAGGAAATGGTTCCACATACACTTGCCATACTTTTTCTGTTGCTACTACGTACGCGGCGTAATTAGCTGCGGGTGAAAAAGTGAAGAATGCCCTCTCACTTTTCATTGATTGCAGTACGTTCTCCATACCCGTGTCAGGATGAATAACGAATGTTGAGTCTCTCATCGTAAATGCAAACAATCTACCATCGCGACTCCAGGAATACGGAAACATGTGAAAACGCCTGCGTATCAGGATATTTGGTTCAGCCCCAACATTCAGAGACTGCAGCACGATCGTACATGTATCCCCAGTCTTGCTGCCATAAGAAATAAAATTTTGTTGCGGGTCCCAGACCACATCCCAAAGCCACGGTCCCGACCGAATGAGAGAGCGCGTGTTCCGGATCAGATCATACACCCAGAGTTCTTGTTGTGCCCGATTGATAATCGTCCCAAGTTTCGTTCCATCCGGCGACAGCATCATGTAGCGGTAGTCGTCAGCCGGCAAACCCACATCAGTTGCGGTATTCCGTCGATCAACCCAGAAAAAACGAGCTTTTGGTTCAGTTGGCGAATAGAGATACGCGAGCATTCCGTTCCGTGAAACTGCATAGTGCGCCACACGATGCCCCGTGTGTGACCGCACACCACTCAGGATGGGAAAGGGGTTTCCCGTCGTTTCACATGACCGGACGTCAAAACCAACAGCCATCAATGTTCCTTTATCAGCATAGAGAAGATGCCCTGTGGATACGTACTTCGCATTTGTTCCGCTAATCGTACTAAGTCTGGTGACCTCTTTGTTGTGAAGATTGATGATCCGGATGGAATCCATACTTGTCGAAACCAATATATGTTTTTCTCCAGGCAAGAGTTCAGGCCACAGGCAATCTGAATTTGCAACAACTTCAAGTACACCGCCGTTGCCCGATACGACTTGCAGGGAGCTTCCCCCTTCCTCGCTGACGAAGATCTGATTATTCGAACTCCAGCATGCTCCACGGGTTTCCGGTCCAACCCGCGTGATAGTAATCGGCTGACTCTGATTGACAGAGATCTTCTTCATTTCTCCAACTGTAAAGAATCCAATCCACTGACCATCTGGGGAGAAGAAAGGTCCGTATGCCCCGTCCGTTCCATCCATCTCTGCGACCTCGTGAGCGTTGAGCTGACGCAAGTATAACCTATACCCATCGCCTTTTTTACCTACATACACAAGCTTTGAACCATCTGGCGAGAGTGCAAACGAAGGCCGTACTGCACGAAGTGCTGCACCACCATACACAGAGAGAGGCGTGGAGGACGGCAGGAGAATGCTGGAGTAGATCGGTGGTGCGATTGGAAGTGAGGATTCATGTAATTTGATCGAAATGATTACAGCAGCAGCTGCCAGAACGATTACTGAGGCAAGAGTAATCATCCAAATACGGGTGCGATTCATGAGCAATTTAGCAGTGCGGGTAGATAGACCTCCTTCGGGCAATTGGGCGACCGCTCCGGTGCGGCTTAACCGTTTACCGCTCGATTCACGCTTGAGCCGGCGCAAATCCTTTGCCAGTTCCGCAGCAGATTGATAGCGTTCCGCCGGTTCCTTTTCGAGGCACTCGAATATGATCACGTCGAGACCGGCAGGAATCCCTGGCTTGCCCGTAGACATCGGTTTGGGGTCGACATTCACAATCTCGTATGCGACAGCAGCCTGGTGTATGCCCTTGAAGGGAGGCTCTCCTGTGAACATCTCATAAAGAAGCACCCCCAGGGAAAAAATGTCAGACCGATGATCCTGTTCTAGCCCCTGCACCTGCTCGGGCGACATATACCCCTCGGTCCCGACGGTGATTCCTTTCTTAGTAAGCCTGGTCACCCCCTTCAGTTTTGCCAATCCGAAATCCATTATTTGGGCTCGGCCGTCCTTACGAAGCATGACATTCTCGGGTTTTAAATCCCGGTGGGTGATTCCCTTCTCATGTGCTGCAGCAAGCCCCTCAGCGATCTGGATGCCGATGTCTATGGATTGTTTGATCCCCAGCGACGGCAGCTTTTTCCGGAGATCCTCACCATCCACGAATTCCATCACGATGAACTGTTGCCCCTCACATTCCTCGATATCATGGACCGTACAGATGTTGGGGTGATTCAGCGTCGCCGCTAGTTTAGCTTCTTGTATGAAGCGGATTTTCGTTTCGTTTGACTCTATTAGATTAGGAAGCAGGCATTTGAGTGCAACCTCACGATCGAGCTTCGTGTCATGGGCTTTGTACACCACCCCCATGCCCCCCTCTCCCAATTTCTCAATGATTCTGTAATGTGAAATTGTTTGCCCGACCATTATTCTAGACCTACTTTCTTCAGTAGTGCGTGGTACCTTGGATCCGAACGCAGGCTCTCAAATGCCTGGTCTGCCCTGAGATAGGCAACAAGAA
>JAWOKN010000124.1:0-6578 GCA_033854175.1 Bacteroidota bacterium
CAATAATTTGCGTGTATCAACGTAAATTGTATCACATTTTTCAACAGGTGAGTATTCTTGTTTTTTAATTTTCTACATAATATATTCCATATGAGCGGGGAGATCTGTGTGAACCGGGATCCTTCCCTGAGGTTCACAAACTCTGACTGAACGATAGAATCCAGGACTGACACATCACGATTCGATTTTATCTCATCCCCGATGAAACCGGGAAGGATATCAACAGAGGCTCACGCATATACGTTCCGGTTCTCGGGAAGATGAATCAGAAGCAGTGTTATGAGTGAGGGGAGTATGAAAAAATCCGTCAGCGTTCTGATTATTTTACTCGCGGTTAACCTCTGCCAAGCACAATGGGTACACACCAGCGGACCACCCCGCGGATCTATATCCTGCTTTGCCGCTCTCGGCCGGAATCTCTTTGCGGGAATTTCCGGGGGTGGAATTTACCGTACCACGAATAGCGGAAGCACCTGGAGTAGCGTTCCTTCCGGGTTGCCCGCATCACCCATATCTTCGCTTGCGTTCAGTAACACGACTCTCCTGGCAGGAACAGGAGTTGGTATTTATCGTTCCACGAATTACGGGGCAAAATGGACCCCGCTTTTTTCCCCTTCCCCCTATGCATTCGTTAATGCACTCGCCCCATATGGTACGAATCTCTTTGCAGGGACATTTAGCGGTGTCTACCTGTCCACGAACAATGGCTCAACGTGGACTTCCGCCAACGACGGTCTCAATGGCTCGATCGTTTATGCATTTGGTATAAAGGGCGCGGAGCTTTTCGCAGGGACGTATGAAGGCATCTACCTCTCCACCAACAACGGTATGAATTGGAGTTCAGTCGATTCTGGTTTGACGAATCTTACGGTCGATGCATTTGCGGTGATCGGATCAAATGTCTTCGCGGGAACATGGGGTGGCGTGTATCTTTCTACCAATGATGGGAAAAAATGGATGCCGGTGAATTCCGGATTGACTGATACGACTGTTTTTACGCTGACCGCCAGCGGCACAAACCTTTTTGCTGGAACAGAAAATAAGGGTGTATTTCTCTCCACGAATAATGGCATGAGCTGGAATCCGGTCGATTCCGGCCTGCCAAATTCGGCAATCTATGCCCTTGCCGTCGATGACACGAATCTTTTTGCAGGAACGTACGACGGTGGGGTATGGAGACGGCCATTGGCGGAGATGATACAATCACCCGAACCCTCCAAGGAGGAATTCCCGGTCCGCTTCGAATTACGGCAGAACTATCCCAATCCTTTCAATCTCACCACAATCATACCCTTCAGCGTGCCGATCTCGGGAAAAGTGACCCTCCGCATTTTTGATGCATGCGGCAGGTTGATTACAACACTTATTGATGAAACAAAAGGACCCGGTGAATACGAGCCTCTTTGGAATGCCGCACACGTCTCGAGCGGAACATATTTCTACACGATGACGTCAGGGAGGTCAGCCCTAACGAAGAAAATGGTTTTGGTGAAATAGTATCAGGGAGGATGCTCCTGCTATTTTGTCCCTGGTGTTCCGGTGCACCCGATGGGTCGGGTGTTCCCTCACCCACGGTCTGCATTCCAAAGTGTCTGCCCGAATTTATCGCCTGATGGGTGAGAGGGCGGAGGAATGCATATTCACCGAAAGCCGAACTCCCTATCAGCCCTCTTTTCCTTCCGCGATGTGTGCTTCCTTTAGTATTCCTCAAGGTTCTCCAAGTTTGTAAAATTGAATCTCACGAGGTAATTCTTTAGATTCTTATTTTACGAATCCCGGATCAAGGCCAGAACAATAACTGTAACCGCCGTGTCACTGGACATAGACAAGATCCTCCATCTGGATGGAAGTAAAGACCGGAAGTTTATCCGTCGATCGCCCTCGGTCATAAAACTGAAGGGGAGTGAAGTCCTTGAATTCCTTCAGAGGATATCGACAAACGACCTGCTCGATCTGACCGTAGATACACATCGGACGACGATTCTGACAAATGAAAAGGGCCGGATTATCGATATTGTCAGCGTGCTCCGCTCCGGGGACGAAATTCTTCTCATAGGGAGTGAAGGAACAGGTACGGTTCTGAAGGGCTGGCTTGAACGCTTCATTATCATGGAGGATATTCAGGTAAGTGACTGCACGGCTGATTTTGTTATTTTCAGCATTTTCGGGTTTGCCGTCAATCCATTAACTCCGGGGGATGAAAAGAATAGATCAGACTCTGCACATCTGGTTGTCGATAAGACCATAGAGGGAAGTCACCTGAGATATTTTAAACCTGATCTTTGGCGGGGCACACTGGCTTACCTGTTCCTTTACCCGGAGAAGGAAAAAAGAGAAATTCCGGAACCATCCCTGATCGTTTCAGGATCACACTACCTTGCGGCTGCATCACAAGGGGACTATGAACTGTTCAGGATCGAATCCGGGATACCTGCCATCGGCCACGAGATAACGCCTGAATTCAATCCCCTGGAAATCGGCTTACAACCGTTTATCAGTTTCACCAAGGGGTGTTATATCGGGCAGGAGGTTATTGCACGACTCGAGACATACAAGAAAGTCCAGAAACGGATGGTTGGGGTCATCATCGGCCCGCACGATCCTCATGATTCATATCTCGGAAAATTATATGTCAAGGGTGAGCTGGTAGGATATACCACAAGCTTCTGCTATTCACCAAGCCTGAAATCTGTCATTGCCCTCGGCTTTATCCAAGCAGGTGTATTTGCCCCGGGAGCGGACTTACACCGGAGCGGCAAACCCCCTTTATCTGTCAAGTTCAGTAAATTCCCTTTTCATTGATTTTTATGTTATAATTGGAGGTTATGCCAGACTCGATAACAGATCGTGTTGCTATTGTCACTGGCGCTGGCCAGCGTCTCGGACGTCATATCGCCATAAAATTGGCGTTGAATGGATATAAGGTATGTGTCAATTATTTTCACTCTGATGTGGGAGCACGCGAGACATGCTCCCGGATCCGTAAGGAGGGGGGAGAAGCATTTCCTTTAAAAGCCGACGTGTCAGATAAACGACAGATAAAAAGGATGGTCAATACCATAGTCCGGTGGTATGGGAGGATTGATCTTCTTGTGAATAATGCTGCTATATTTATGGAAAAAGATTTATTGAATATCACCGAAAGGGATTGGGATACTATAATTAACATTAATTTAAAGTCAGTATTCATTTGTTCACAAGCAGTTATACCAATAATGTTAAAGTATAATATAGGCCGTATTATAAATATTGCTTCACTTGGTGGCATTCAAGCATGGAAAAGACATATACCATACAGTGTATCAAAGGCGGGCGTTATTATGCTTACCAAATGCCTTGCTAAAGAACTGGCACCTAAAATCATGGTAAATGCAATTGCACCGGGGACGATCATCATCCCCGGAGAAGAGAAGAAAGGTCAAAAACATGTGCCGGTTTCTTCAATCCCAATGAAAAAATATGGTGCTCCGGATGATATTACATCTTTGGTGGTTTACCTCGCAACTACAAATACCTACATAACAGGTCAAATTATTTCCGTTGATGGAGGACGATCAATTCAATGAAACCAAAAAATAAACGGTGGTCAGGACAACCCAAGGCCTATAATAACCAAAACTTTCTGAATAGTCCTGATGCACGCACAATCAGGATCTTATCAGAATTCCTGGAACCCCGCAAGCGGTTCAGGGAAGAACGCATTAGCGACACCATAGTCTTCTTTGGTTCGGCACGAGTCAAACCACCTGAAATATCTAAAAAAAACCTTAGATCGATTCAACAATTAATTAAAAAGAATGGGGGGAGCTCCAGATCACTTAAAGAGAAACTTAAGAGTGCAGAGACCGATGTTGAGATGTCGAAATATTATGCCGACGCCGTTAAACTCACCTACCTGATCACCAAATGGTCTGAATCATTCGACAAGAAAAGGCATCTCGTGATTTGTTCCGGCGGCGGACCGGGCATAATGGAGGCGGCCAATAAGGGAGCACAAATGGCAGGGGGGAAGTCTGTTGGTTTGAATGTGAGCCTCCCCATGGAGCAGTATCCGAACAGGTATATTTCGAAAAACCTCGCATTCGAATTTCATTACTTTTTCATGCGCAAGTTCTGGTTTGTCTATCTCGCCAAGGCAATGATTATGTTTCCCGGCGGGTTCGGAACCTTTGATGAATTATTTGAAGTCCTGACGCTATTACAGACGAAAAAAGTAACAAAACCGCTCCCGGTCGTACTTTACGGAGAAAAATACTGGAAACGGATCGTTAACTTTGATGAAATGGTCCGGCTCGGTACCATCTCCAGGAAGGATCTGAAATCCTTCAGGTTTTTCGATACACCAGAGGATACGTTCAGTTACCTCAGGAGCAGATTGTCCGGAGCATTTAAATAATGTGTGAGAATCCGGCCATCTGCAGCTCTTGAAAACCCGTTTTTAATTGCGTATATTTAATCCAGAAGGGGATGACATGGTTTCGACGGGGATGAGAATGGTCGGAACTGCATCTCGTGCTCTCCGCGTTGCACGCAAATAAAGCGGAAAACCAATAAGTGCCAGCTACAACTACGCACTGGCTGCTTAATATTTAAGCAACCCATCCTCTCTGTCCTCGCCTGGCGGGATAGAGAAGGGTGTCGATGAAGTCAGGATTGTCTGAGGTCAGCTCCGCGTATCTCAGATGAAATTTAGCGGGGTATCTCCCGAGTACCGCGTTCGCTCCGGGTATCGGGGGTGAGCAACACCAAGAGCGGACTATTGATGTAGATGTTCTGATGGTTTTCTCTTCGGACCGGGGTTCGATTCCCCGCATCTCCACTAAAGCCGTTTTATAACGGCTTTTTTATTGTTAAACTGATGTGCCTCATTCATTGAAAAATTTGTAACTTGCACAAATTTACTTAACTTAAAATGTGCAGAATTCCTGTATGAAAATCCCATTTATCAAATTCTCGGCGGCTGGAAACGACTTTATACTGATCGACAACCGGATGCGGAGATACGACTTTGCATGGCCGGCCCTTGCACAAAAGTACTGCCTCCGCCGCCTCGGGATCGGTGCCGACGGACTTATCATCCTCGAACAATCCGATAGAGCCGATTTTTCCATGCTTTATTTCAACGCGGACGGGAGTTTTGGGGGAATGTGCGGGAACGGAGGACGATGCGCCGCCGATTATGTCATGAACGAATCCGGCAAAAATACTGTTTCATTCTATGCCCTTGATCACCTTTACCGGGCAGAGAGGGAAACCGACAGAGTCCGGCTCACGATGAAAGTTCCCTCCTCATTGCGTCTTGATATCCCTTTACATGTTCTGGGCTATAACCTGGTCGGATATTATGTAAATACCGGTTCACCTCACGTGGTCATTTATACTGATTCGATACCGGAGGCTGTTCATCACCATATTGCTTCCGAGGGGATTTTAAAGCTCGGCCGGGCGATCCGCCATGATCCCGCGTTTCAACCGGAAGGAACCAATGTAAATTTTCTGACGGTCCCGGGGGACGGAACGATCGTCATGAGGACATATGAACGCGGTGTCGAGGATGAGACTATGGCCTGCGGCACCGGAGCGGTTGCATGCTCCGTAATTTCTGCTGTTGTTAAGATGCTGCCGTCTCCAATCAGGGTAAAAACCTCAAGCGGCGAAATTCTCACGGTTTCCTTTTCGAGAGACAGAGATAACTTTACTGACGTGTCTCTGGAAGGATCCGTCACAGAGGTTTTCTCCGGCGAACTCGATCCTGATCAGAAGGGGGGAGGATGACGGATAAAACACGCGCGGAAACACGCCGTGGATTTCTCACACGGGCGATCCTTGTGTGGGTGGGGATGATCGCTGCTCCTCTTATCTATGGAATTTTGCGCTACCTGACTGTCCCTTCCGATAACCAGGGCCAGAACCCGGTAATCCTCGCCGGCAAGTTATCTGATATCCCTGATTTCACTACCGGTGCGAAGCTCATAAAATTCAACAGGAAAGCCGTTTTCGTCTACAAGAACAGTCAGAACCAGGTCAAGGCCTTGTCGGCTGTCTGCACGCATCTTGGCTGCATTGTCGGCTATCAGGTGCAGGATCATGATTTTAAATGCAATTGCCACGGCAGCGTCTTCGACCTTGATGGTAAAAATATCGGCGGTCCGGCGCCAAAGCCTCTTCCGCCATACCGGGTTGAAATTAAAGATGACAATGTTTACCTGCACCAGGATTAAAAGCCTTGAAGATCTTGCCTGAAGATATCAAGAAAAACCTATCCATTGACAAGGCATTACTATTTTTATCGGAGAAAAGAGTTCCGATACACAGACATACGTTCTGGTATCTTTTCGGGGGATTGGCGCTTTTCCTCATTATCATTCAATTTCTCACAGGTATGCTCCTCCTTGTTTACTATAGCCCGACGCCTGGCGGTGCCTATGAAAGTATCGATTATATCACAACACGAGCGGCCTTTGGTTGGTTCCTGAGAACGGTCCACCATTGGTCTGCAAATTTGCTCATCGTGGTTGTTCTCATACATTTAGCCAGTACATTCTTCATGAAGGCATATCGCCAACCGCGGCAATTTA
>JAWOKN010000125.1:0-7501 GCA_033854175.1 Bacteroidota bacterium
GATTCTGTAATGTGAAATTGTTTGCCCGACCATTATTCTAGACCTACTTTCTTCAGTAGTGCGTGGTACCTTGGATCCGAACGCAGGCTCTCAAATGCCTGGTCTGCCCTGAGATAGGCAACAAGAATCGAATGGTCTTCGTAGGCTTTTTCCAGCCATGAGAAAGCCTCATCTTTTTTACCAAGCCTTGCATAGATCTGTGCGATGTTCCAGGGTGATATGTATCCTTTCTTGGATTGTTCCAGTGCAATTTCCAGCGACTTTTCATAGAAGCCTTTTATTCCCGAGTTTCTATACGCCTCCCCGAACATGTGAGCCCGTTCTGGCGGTGTGATTTTCATAACCTCCGCCACTGCCTGATCATACATGCCGCTATCGACATAGGCTGAGAAAAGAGTGAAGTGGGCGACTCCAAAGGTTGAGTCAATGTCGAGCGTTTTCCGTAATTGTTCTATCGCCTCCCTGTAATGTTTTGTGAGCCGGAGCACGTCCCCGACATTTTCGTTGATGATGAGTGAAAGCGGATCGAGTTCTTGTGCCTGTTTTGCCTCTGCGACTGCATCGCTTGGGCGCCCGACTGCGATGAGAAAGAGAGAATACCAGTGATGAACAGTAGGATAATGAGGGTTCAACGCTATGGCTCGCTGATATTCTTCCTCAGCACCGCGCCAATCCCAACCGTACACCTCTCTGACGTGCGCGAGAGAGGTGTGAGCTTCGGCCAGAGAATTGTCCATTCCCAGAGCCCGCTCCGCCGCAGCTTGGGATTTCGGATACGCTACCCTTGGTTGTTCCATTCTGTACCAACCAAGTGCCTGCCAACAGTCGGCTAATCCCGCGTAGGCAAGCGCATATTCCGGATCTTTCCCGATGGCTTCCTCAAAACATTCAATTCCTTTCTTAATTCCTTCTTTCTCTCTCTTATTCCAGTAATACCGCCCTTTCAGGTAAAGCTGATAGGCTTCTGTGTTCTCTGTGTAGCGTTTGTTGAACCGTATACCCTGCTCACCAATAAGTGTGATGCTGAGAGCGTTGACGATCGCCTGGGAGATCTGGTCCTGAATGGCAAATACGTCCTTCAGTGCACGGTCGTATTTCTCAGACCAGAGATGATATCCATCGGAAACATTGATGAGCTGTGCGGTGATGCGTAGCTGGTCGCCGGATTTCTGAACGCTCCCCTCCAGAACAGTCTTCACGTTGAGCCTTTCGCCAACATCCTTAATATCCAGTGTCTTCCCCTTGAAGATGAAAACCGAAGTCCGTGCTGGTACTTTCAGGTCTTTCACGTTGCTTAATCGGTTAATGAGATCTTCAGTCATCCCGTCGCAGAAATACTCCTGGTCTTTCTGCGGACTCATGTCAACAAACGGCAGAACGGCGATTGATTTCTCCGCTGCGCGGGCGATCTCCGGTCGCCCGGCGGATTTCTTGAAGGGGTTGAAGAGTATCCCTAATACGATCAACACAAGTATTCCGGCTCCACCCAACAGCCACGCCGGATACCGCCCTTTCCGGGCCGAAGATATCAAGGGCGGGGGAGAGGTCATGCGATCCATTTTTGCGTATTCGGCTTGCTTCCGTTCATGCTTCAGATCTGCCAGGAGATCATCAATGTGCTGGTAGCGTTCGTCCTTGTCTTTTGCCATGGCCTTTGCAACGATGTGTACAATCCCCGGCGAGACGCTCTCGTTGAACCGGGCTATCGGCTGAGGTTCTTCATTCAGGATCGAGTATATCAATGCCGCATGGTGTTCACCCCGAAACGGGAGCTTGCCCGTTAACATCTCGTAGAGTACCACACCAAAAGAAAAGATGTCCGACCGGTGATCAACGTCCTCACCTTGAGCCTGCTCGGGTGACATGTAGGCCGCCGTTCCAAGCGTCGAGCCCGCCTTTGTAAGCTTCGTTGCCCCTTTCACCTTTGCCAGACCGAAATCCATGATCTTCGCCTGCCCTCTTGGTGTAACTATGATGTTATCGCTCTTGATGTCCCGGTGCACAATCCCCTTGTCATGCGCAGCCTCCAGCCCATCACATACCTGGATGGCAATATCCAGGATTTTATTCAACGGCAGGGGTGTCCCTACGATCTCCTTCAGGGTTTTGCCCTCCACGTATTCCATCGCAATGAATATCTGTCCGTCGTGGTCACCGATCTCGTAAACGACGGCAATGTTGGTGTGCGTTAGAGCAGCGGCAGTCCTTGCTTCATGATAGAAGCGGTCCCTTTCCGTTGGATCGCTTGTGAGATAGTGCGGCAGAAATTTGAGCGCGACAATCCGGTCAAGTTTTGTGTCGTGGGCTTTGTACACGACCCCCATGCCCCCCTCTCCCAATTTCTCAAGGATCTCGTAGTGTGATATGGTCTGTCCAATCATCCTGCAGCCCTTCATGAAAGGCGTCAGCCTGTATGATATCGGCTTTTCAGGCCGGCGTCGACTCAAGGAACAATGTTGCAATGGCTACCGCCCACACTGGAGCGCGCAGCACAAATCGGAAAAGATCTCCCCCGCTCGTCATCCGCAGATGAATAATCCATGTTACAAAAGTGTAGTGAGATTGTCAAACGATCGACGAATTCTTTCAATATTCAACACTCCTGATCTGCGATAATCTCCCTATCCGAAATAAAACAGGCCCTCCGAGGAGGGCCTGTTTGAAAATTGATCATCCTCGGGACTTACCGTATGAGCATCATTTTTTTTGTGTCCGTCAATGCACCGGCAGAAATTCGGCAGAGATAGACCCCGGTTGGCAGATTCATGGCATTGAAGATGGCCGTCCTGTATCCGGCCGATTGCCACCCATCGGCAAGGATTGCAACCTCCTGTCCCAACATGTTGAATACCCTGATCGTGACGTGAGCTGACTGGGCGAGGCTGTATCCGATCACTGTCGTTGGGTTGAACGGATTTGGATAGTTCTGATCGAGACGGAATTGTCCGGGCGCCGGACCAGCGTTTTGCTGGGCTGCAATCTTCGAGAGGCCCGTCCCTGCGGTTTCTACCGTGAATTGCATGAAATCACCCGAGCAGGTGTAATTCGTGGACCCTCCGGAGGTGTACACACGGAGCCGGATTTGCCCTGCCGATGAGATGAAGCTTGCCGGGGATGTCTGTGTTTTTGTCACGGTAACATCACCTGTGGAAACCGTGCGCGAATCGACCTGTGTCCAGGAAGATGTCGGCCAATTGTAGAGGTAGAGATATTGCGTCCTTTTCCGTGAATATTTGCCGTCATATTTCAGAGTGAGGTTTGAGACGGTGGCCGGCGATTCCGAAATGATGGCCGTTCCGTACCAGTCGCACTTTCTTGTACCGCTGGTCGTGGAATTGACGACAAAATAGCCGGCGTCGTCCGTTGCGAGGTTCGAATAAGAACCCGATTTCACGCTCCCGTATGTTATCGTCGTACCGGATGGAGCATAGATGAATGTTCCACCGGTCTGGAACGAGTGGTCGACATCAATCGCCGTGTTTCCGGCCGCGTCGGTCGATTTCACCCGGTAATGATATACGGTGCCGCCGCTCAGACCGGTCAATGTGACGGTGTGGCTCGTCACCATCGATGAATTTGTCGTCGTCGATCCATAGGATGTCGTGAGACCGTAGTCTACGACCGAGTTTGATGCTTCGTCAGTCGTCCAGGTGACAACCGCACTCGTCGAGGTGATGCCCGAGACTGATACACCGGAGATGACGGGTGGAGTTCCATCAGGCGCTCCGCCATCACCCGGATAGGTGACTGTCGTTGTCCCATACGTAACCGTGTAACTCGTACCGGCGGTTTTCAGAACGATAGTTCCATTTGCGACCGCTCCCTTGCCGGTGGGTATGGTCCCTCCGGCTCCAAGCTCAGTCTGATAGATAAAGCAATTCGAGGCAACAAGCCTGTCAATGGTCGCCTGGGCCGGATGTCCGTATGAATTTCCGTCTCCAACCTCGATAAAACTGACTTCAGGTTTCAGCGTATTGACAAAGGTCTGGTTTGTACTGTATCTGCTCCCGTGGTGATTGACTTTGAAAACATCAACATCGCCCACCTGCGGCGCCATCGGCGTCTCGTTGTCAGCGTAATACGTCGTTTCACCACCCAGGTCACCGCCCGTGTAGTACTGGAATGAATTGAAATTCAAGAGCCAGCCGATACTCATGTCGTTTTCACTCACGCCGGCGTTCGCCACCGGCCCGTAATTGAGCACTTGGCCCGCCGATGCAACGCATTTCATCGTGACCCCGCCTCCGAGATCGAGAATCTGACCCAGGACGACGGCGTGCCGCTTGCCAGTCGCATTTGCGGCGGCAACATAATTATTGTATACAGCCGTGGTCGGCAGTGGGGCGTCACTGCCTCTGTCATAGATCGCTCCGATCTTCGCACCCCCCAGCGAATTGATGACCTCGTCAAGTCCTCCAAGATGATCGGCATGATAATGCGAGTTGACGATGTAATTGAGGGATGTTATGCCAAGGGAAGCCAGGTAGGGTAGTATAATCCCCGTGCCGTTCCCGTCATTGCCGGCATCGATCAGCATCGTAACCCCGGTCGGGGAGATGAGTAAGGTGGCATCAGCCTGCCCCACATCGATATGATGGATTTGTAATTGCTGCCCATGTACTGATAGGGTTAAAAACAAGACCAGTGCAACATAGAGTATCATATGTTTTTTCATGAAGTACTCCGTGCGTAAGTTGGGGATAACGTGGATTGAGTGAAGCATGGTGAATTGCAGTGTCCTTGCACAAGTTTCAGACATTGCGTGACACAGAGAACGGGGGAGGGCGCGAGCATGGTCATGAGCATCGATGGTCGCAGGCCCGCGAATTGCTCCCTGCCAGGATGTGATCGATCACTCCGGATGGTGTGGTCCGCGATTGCAACTACGTGTGTGTTTTCTCTGACAGAGGAGACGGCAGGCGGCCGGAGAGCAGATTTGACAGCCGGAGAGCTGGACGGGTCTAGGATACAGAGAAGAGGACGCCCCATCCGCGCAGCGTGGATGAATCTGTCGATGATGAGACGTATAGTCTTCAACAAGATTCCGGGAAGCGGTAATGGCCGCCGTGAGTATACTCAATTTTGAAACAATTGTCAAGGATTACGAACGTTTTTGAATTTGGCGGATCGCGGAGGATTGTCCGCCCCAGGATTTGCCCTTCCCATGGCATGCATCAGACTCATACCAAAGTGGGTTGATTCAGCTCTCTTCGAAAGGGCTCACAAAACGGACGAGTTCAGCCGTTCCCGGGGTGACATAATTTTATGCGGTAAACCGCATGGAAGGATTTACATGTTCGGATTCTCAGATGGGTTCTTCTTGAGGAGGGGGGAGATACCGGAGCTTCCTCCATGCTTCTCCCGATGCACTTTTTAATCGCATTCAGGAGGAGGAGGAGATTTTCCACTCCTTATCATCCCACAACTGTTTTGTGGCCGCCTCGATGCTTGGTGCGATATCAAAGATTTGTTTCAGATGCGTGATGGTGAACACCTTTTCGACATTCGGTCGCACTCCGGCGAACTTTACCGAACCCCCTTCACGCAGCATGGTGAGAAGGGCGGCTATGAGCCCTCCGAGACCCGCACTGTTGATGTGCATCACTCCGTTCATGTCGAATAGGAGATACCTGATTCCTGCCTTGGCGACTTCGTGGGATTTTTCCCGGATGAGTTTTGCATCATATTCACCCAGGGGATCGCCACTCAAGGTCAGTATGGCGAGCTTTTTTGTATCCTTTTCTACAATTTTCAGCATCCGAACTCTCCTCCGTGATATCACGGTAAGTTATTGCCATGGCTCTGCTATAATAATAGTCAGAATTTTCAATATATTCAAAATCCTGCCCTGCTTTTTTCCAGTGATGAATCTCACCACTCCCGGAGTGACCGCCCGGGCAGCGATCCTCCGCAAGTTACCCCGAAATCCCTGATTTCGGTTCATCAGGAGCCAGTAGCCGGAAGGAGAGGCTCGTCATACTATCCACCTGCTTTGACAACCTTTTCCGGTTACCACAGGTCTAATCCTGTAAAGTATGCTCCCGGAAAGACGAAACCTTCCATTAGAGGTGTCGTATATTCTGGTGAGAGCATCATCCGGTCTTAATTCTCGCATAGCGTGCCGGAACCCGGCTATTTGTTCACCTTACGGGTATCCATAGTATGATTTTTACAGGCCCGCAGCCATTGGAAAATAGAGGGTTTTTCTTTGCGTCTGCACGACACTAGCACTGAAAGGGGGATGTCTGCTATGAAGCTCACATGTATGCTGTCAGGCGTTGTTCTTACGGGTATGACAGTCTTTTCTATCGGTTGCAGTCCCACAGGATGGACAACCCGCGACGTACCTACCGGTTCCGATCTCAATAGAGGCGATATTGTCACGATTATTCAAAAAGACGGCGCACAGCTGACCGGCCAGTACCAGGGAATGGTCAATATGCCATTGACCGAATATAGCATCGCCTATAATTCACAGGTACTGCGCGAGTTCGAAGGGAGAATCCTCCCCGCGATCGGTCAGAGGGTCGAAGTCACAACATCTCTTACAGACACAAAATCATGGAAAGGCCAGTTTCTCGGCTTTGATGACCAGAACCTCTGGCTGAAGGAAGACGGGAACACCGAACCGACGAAATTTTATATTACGTCGCTAACCAGTTTCTCAAGCAGGGACGGGAAGGTGTTTCGCGGTATGATGTTCAGGGACCTTTTCCTGAACGGGGATGTTCCACTGATGTCGGTGTTCGAATTGAAAAATGATGCAGGAACAATCCGTGTTCCCTATTCCTCCGTCCGCGAGATTACGGCAGGTCCGGCCGCCGACGGAATGGGAAAAGTTGCCTCGGTGATAGATTCATTGCCACGCGCCGTGGATGCGAAATAGTATCGCTCGTTCCGGATAACGATTCTCATTTCTGAAACAAAGGCGGGGATTTAATCGCTTTGTCCGCGTCTGGATCTGTATCTCCCTTCCACTCTGACCTTCTGAAGGTTTAATACAATAATCGGTATCCCTTCCGTCTCTCACTACGATCGTCGATGCCCAAAGGGTGGATAAAAAGAACCCCGGCCTTTCCAAGACCGGGGAGTTCTCTAATCCACCATCCTTCATCCTTAAAGGAAGTGAGGTACCACGAAGGGAAAATATGCAAATTTCGTACCATAGCCGATTTTGGGCGATTTCATGAATTTGAATAGTGCCTGCTGTACCGTTTACTGATCAGGTGTAAATATTACACTACACAGTTGTGTACCGCCCCCGGGACATCCCCCCCCGGGGGGGAGCCGAAAGTGATCAACCGAGCCGGATGTCTAAGCACACGGAGGCGGGCGGGAGGGATGATGCGGAGTTTCCTTGTGGCCCCGTATAAAATTCTTTTGGCCCATTGCCTGTGTGTATACAAGGAGTGAATGCAGTTGCCGGACGAATGTACCCCCCCCCCGAGAAATCTAACGGGACATTAAAAGCTCTCTCAGGTATTTGACCGGGGGCGAACCG
>JAWOKN010000126.1:0-3368 GCA_033854175.1 Bacteroidota bacterium
CCATCCATCTTCGGCATCATAATATCGGTGATGATAAGATCCGGGATGCACTCGAATGATTTACGAAGACCTTCCTCACCATTCGTGGCTTCCAGTATCCTGTATTTCTTCTCAAGAATCGTGCTGATATATTTTCTAACATCAGCGTTATCCTCAACTACCAGTAATGAAGGCAATACTGACTTGTCAGGTACGCCAGTACCACTTCCCTGATTATCTCCTTTTACTGCAGTTTCGTCCAATTCAGGAATTGTCCCTTCTTCATCCCCTTTCTCCTCCGGACCAATCTCCTCCGGTTTCAGATGTGCTTTGCCAAGAGGAAATATCAACCTGAATGTGGATCCTTTTCCCTCCTCGCTTTCCACTTCTATCCTGCCCC
Organism: Bacteroidota bacterium; assembly: GCA_033854175.1. Classification (GTDB taxonomy): domain Bacteria; phylum Bacteroidota; class Ignavibacteria; order UBA10030; family SZUA-254; genus DATKPE01. The sequence continues at coordinate 380 of JAWOKN010000126.1, forward strand.
GATGAAGTTCGACCAATTCTTTTGTCAAAGCCAGGCCGATTCCTGTCCCTTCCTGTTCCCGAGTATGAGTGCCGTCCACCTGGTAAAACCTGTCGAAGATCTTGTCCTTCTGGTTTTTGGGAATCCCGATTCCCGTGTCCGTAATTGCGATCGCAACGGCACCACCTTCGTTGGAGGGCTGCACATTGACAGATACGTCCACCCTTCCCCCCTCGGGCGTAAACTTAAATGCGTTGGAGAGAACATTGGTGACGATCTTATCCGTCTTTTCTTTGTCGAGATACGCGATAATCTCATGCTCATCGCAGCGGAACATGCATGTGATCTTTTTTCTTTCAGCAAGGGACTGAAAAGTGAGGACGATGTCGTGAACAACCGGGATAACATTGACCGGGCGAGCATGAAGCTTCATCTCACCCGCCTCAATCTTGGCAATATCGAGCAATTCATCGACGAGTCTGTTGAGTTTCCTGGCGCTACGGTGGATGAGGTCGGCTTTGGTTTTGATTTCTTCGTCGCCCGATCCTTCCAGAATTTGCCTGGCGGGACCAAGGATCAGTGTGAGCGGAGTACGAAATTCGTGAGAGATATTTGAAAAGAAACGGGATTTTAACCGGTCCACTTCGGCCAGGTGTTCTGACTGGAAGTGTTCCATCACTGCCTGTTGCTTCAGACGTACCTGTCTGAGTCGGACGCGATATCCCCAGTATAGTCCGAAGATGATCAAGAACCCATAGCCTCCGTACGCCCACCATGTGCGCCACCACGGCGGCGAGATCGATACCGCAAGGGTGATTTCCTGATCCGGCCATCGGGTGAACTTATTGACCGCCCTGACCCTAAAGACATAATCCCCCGGATTCAGTCCCGGGTAGCGCACGAAGCGCCGGCCATTCGATTGAAGCCAGCTTTTTTCCAATCCCTCAAGCCTGTATTGATAGCCGATGAGATGCGTGGCACCCGGATCTATTGCTGCAAATCCGATTTCAAGAACGTTCTCATCGTATCGTAACCGTAGACCTGTCGCGGCAGAAATCCTCTGCAAGGGAAGACTGGTGGTGTCATTGATCGACACGTTCGTGAACACCAGCGGCGGCGGAACCTCTGATTTGAACACGCTATCGGGGTCAACGATGTTCATGCCGTCATGCCCCACAAGGACCACTTTTCCATCCTGAAATGAAGACATACCAAGGGCGCCAACAGCGCCGTCGGAGTAATCGAAATTGGTGAAGTGTTCCCGGGCTGGATCGAGTATGCCCAACCCCCCCCCGAGGTAACGGATCCACACTCTTCCCCGCCCGTCACTTCCGACCGGCGTTGCATAGAGGGCCGTACTGAATGCACGATTCGGAAAATGCTTGAAGGATCTGGTTCCCGGCTCCCAGAGATCGAGTGTATCGCATCCGACCCATATTCTCCCCTGCGGATCCTCATACGTATTTTGTGGATGAGATTGGCTGATCGATCCGGGATCGCTCGGATCGTGCTCAAAGTGTTCCCATTTGTTCGTCGACGGGTCGACAACAAAAAGTCCCCGGTATTCGTCTGATACCCAGATATTCCCCGTCCGATCTTTCATCAGGTACCCCGGCGACCCCTCCCGGGTATACGGGATCTCGGCATACTTTTCGCCATGGGTATCGAAGCTCAGGATTCCGTCATTGTATGCAGCGATCCAGAGAGAATCACCACCAATGCCAATGATGCTTCGAGCAACATCTTCCCTCACCAGGAGTCCGGGCAATTGAGCCGTAGACCGGAAGTTCGTTACTCGGCCTGCCTTCGGTTCGAATTTATAGAGGCCAAGACCCCATGTTCCGTACCAAAGCGTTCCCTTCCCATCGTCGTAGGAAGCCCAGACACCGGCTCGACCGTACCCGCTCTTTTTCCCCTTGAACAAATCCACAGTCTCGAGGACGGCCAGGCTATCCGGTGCAATCCTTACCGCCTTCCCTTCCGCCCCGATCCAGTATGAGCCGTCGCTCCAACCGTCGATCGTTTCCATTTCCATCGGCCCGCCGGAACTTCCCTTTAGTGCATACCGTGGGAATCGGAACGACGCTGGCGTCAAGAAGTACAGACCGTCATCAGCGGTGGATATCCAGAGGATCCCCGTGCTATCGACCGACATCCTCGTCCACAGCGATTTGCCAGGGGCGAGGGAAGAGGCTATATAGTCCCGGTAGACACCTGAGGATGGATCGAAGAGATCAACGGCCTCGTTTGTACCAATCCACAACCTGCCGCTTCGATCTTTCTGAAGGCTCTGGATATGGTCGTCTCTTGTCCGATGGGCAATTGCCGGTCTCTTGTGATATGCCGTCATTGAGCGGCTGACTCGATCAAACAGATACAGCCCGTGCAGGTGAGTTCCGATCCAGAGTCTTTGCGGAGTCTCCCAGAAAAGACTCTTGATGATGACGGTGTCCAGGTTCAGACCAGGCAAGCGCGGGAGATCAGGCCGCGAAATACTGCAGGTCTCATGGTCAATAACAAAGAGCCCACTATCAGTGGCCACAAGGACCCCAGCATCATCCCAGGCGCCCACTTGTGAGATGCCACCTCCGAAGCCCGCATAGGCGATGTTTCGGAACCGCACATGCGCCAGCACACTGTCTGCATCGGATTCGTCTCTGGCCACATTAAGATCGAGCCTCACGAGATGGGGAGTTCCGGCAAGCCAGATGCTCCCTGACTTGTCCTCGTAGATAGAGGTTATGTTTCCGAGTTGGACCCACGAGCTATCGCCCTGGCGTGGCAGGAAATTGATGAAGCGGTCGTGTATCGGATCGTAGAGGCTGAGTCCAGAAAGGTATGTGCCGATCCAAAGACGCCCTTTTGTGTCAATGTAGAGAACCAGGGCGGCGTTTGGCACCCTGAAAGTTGAATAGACCTTGCAAGAGTATCCGTCGTATCGCGCAAGTCCGTTTACGGTGCCAACCCATATGAAACCCATCCGGTCGCGAACGACGTTTGACCGGATCTC
>JAWOKN010000127.1:0-22947 GCA_033854175.1 Bacteroidota bacterium
TTATACATCATTTGTCACTACCTCCTGAATTTCCGGGAGAATACCGAGACTTCCGATATTCATCGTTCTCTGATAAAGGTTGATGTAATTGCCCCGTGGTGTAATTGGCAACACACTTGACTCTGGATCAAGGTAGTCCAGGTTCGAGTCCTGGCGGGGCAGCACGAAAAAGGGCAGTTTTCACTGCCCTTTTTCTTTTTGAACATCAATTCTTACCATGACACTCAAGTTTTTCTACTGCATTGTGTAAAATGGCGGGATTAATCTTCGAATGGATCATGCTTGTCGATTGAAACCCTTGCGGTATATGAGCCTGTGTTATAACTTGTCAATTTTGTTTTTCAATCTTTTGTCATGTTGTAAAAACCATTCATATAAGTCTTGATTTGGATAAACTAACCGATCAATCCAATGTCCTACATCAGATTCAATCGAATACTTTAAGTCTTTGTTTTTCCCTTCCAGTTTTTTTACGATCCTTTCTGTTTCTTCAAAGGGAACCACATTATCTATTTTCCCATGAAAAGCCCAGATGGGCATATCAATCAGTTTATCAATATTTTTATCTATGTAATCCATGTGGCTTGTAAATCCGGCCAATGGGGCAATTGCGGCAAATTTATCTGAGTATTTTATTGCAAGATACCACGTACCGGAACCTCCCAAACTCACACCTGTAAGATAAACTCTATTCGTATCAATTCTATACTTAGCCGTCACCCCTTTGTAAAATCTTACAAACCAATTATCAGTTGACCATCGAATATGCTCTGGACATTGCGGGGCAACGATTACAAAAGGAAATTCCCTTCCTCTATATATTTGGTCAGGAATTCCGTTGCTATATAATTTTTTTAAATCAGTTCCTCTGGATGACCCTCCATGCAAATAGATAATAAGCGGCCACTTTTTTATCGTATCTGTATTGTAGTCTTTCGGTACGTATGATATATAATGATACTGTACATCTTTGGGATTTTGGTTCAATCCATGATTAAAAGTTAAATCAAATTGTAGTTCTCCTTTTTCAGTCCAATATCTTACACTTCCATCCAATTGTCCATTAAGCCAATTCTCCACTGCTTCCTTTTGTCCGCTTCGATACCATGAAGTACATAATCCATTTCTTACTCCATTTTTATAAGTGCCTTCAAATGCAAGTTGTCCATTTTCATACCATTCTTTATAAAAACCTACCTTGGTATTGGCATGATAATTACATTGACTTTCTTCTTTTATGTGCTTGTCAAACGAACTATAAAAAGCATCCATCTGAATTTGTCCGTTTTCAAAATAGTCTTTAACATAATATAAATCGGTGACGTTATCAAACTGAATAACTCGTTTATAAACAACAATTTTATTCTTTGATACTGTATATTTCAAACTAAATGTATCAATATCTTGAGCATTTAAGAATCCCACGCTAAATGTCAGCAAAATGATTGTAAAAGAGTTTCTCATTCTAGCGGGTTATAATGTGTTGCAAAATAGCGCAATAGTTTTGTGAGCTTATCAACTTCCATCGACCGAACAAAACTATTGAGCGAGTGTTTTTGTTCATTGGTCTTTTCTTCCAGCCTCGTTATTTTACTCGTAATGCCCAGTTTTATTGTTCTTATGCGTTCCAATCCTGATAGGCGACATAAGATTTTTATCGTTCTTCATGGTTATTCCTCGAAAGTTGTAAACTTATCATTTCAGTCCCACAATAACATCCGCAGGGTTGTAGGAATTCGACTCTTCTTCCGGACAAACTACAGGTTCTCAGGCAGAGGCTTTTGCACCTCTGGCGCAAAGGGATCCTGATCATGCAGAAGGATCCTGCTTAGGGCAGCCGTTTATTAAACGCTGACCAATGTAAATTCTGATCGGCTTTTGTTTTTTCATGACGAATAGTACTTCATCAACGCTATCATCTTCGCATCCGTGAACGTCATATTCTCATTCAAACCCATAGCATCCAATCTGTAAAAATAAATTCCAGACGCACCTAGGATAGTAAACACTTCGACAAGAAAAGAACACACCCGATATCCAATCCGCTTACTCCGTTTGCGAGCTGGCTCCCTGATAGCGAGAATCTACTCAAGATTCGGGCGATTGTCAATTAGTGAAAAATGATATCGGATATACCGAAGCTGAGATAGATGACAGAGGAAGGGGCGAAAAACATCCCACTAAAATCCTACAACAAAATTTACCACTTGTCACCGCCCGTTAAAAATCTTACCAAAATCTATCCATTGAGTGTAAATTTTGGGAATTTATCGATTCAAAATTAGGAAAAATAATAGGGAGTTCAATGCGTGATGTGACTTTGGAATAAGATAGTGCAGGTTCGAGTCCCGGCGGGGCAGCGCAAAAAAGGGGAGCAATCACTGCCCTTTTATTCCCCGGGTATTACGACAATAACTCACTTATTTGTGCCCAAGTGAGGTCGGGAAAACAGTAAATTTTTGTGCAATTTCAGTTTCCCCCGGCACCGGGGGTATCTTCACAACCTCAAATGATAACGAGTCATCCCAGACTCTACACCGAACAAAATGGAAAAATCTGCCTTCGTCAGTTCCGGTATACAGATCTTTCTCTGTGGGTTTAGACGCTTTATCATGCAAGAGGCCTCCCCCTCCCCCGATCACTAAAAAGTCTTTCCCGCTCTTTTGAAAGTGCTCGAACCGATGGGCGTGGCCGCTGATAAAAATGATCGATTTGGTTGAACGATCAAACGCTTCCAGAAAATTATCCCGCACCTGCTGTGAACCGGAGACCAGGGCACTGTTGGTATATGGAGGATGGTGCGTCACAGTAATTGCATATCGGACACTCTTATCAGTGTCAATCGAGGCCAGTCTTCCAGCATACCAGCGCTTCTGTTCCGTAATGGCCGAGTCGGATAAATGTGAGAAGTTCGAATTCAACAGAATGACTGCGACAGGACCATACTTATGCAGAGAGTAATCCTGCGGACAACTCGGAACAAACCGGCGGAAGTTTTCCATCGCCTCAGAGGGATTGAAGTAATAGTCGTGATTCCCGCGTGCGGCAATAAAAGGAACCGATCGTGCCTGGAGCGAGTCCAGAAATGGAAGTACTGAAGACCAATTCGTTCTGGACGAGCCGTAGCCAGTTATATCACCTCCATGAATAACCGCAGAGAGATTTTCCTCTTCCAGTATTGCCCGAAAGACATGTTCTGTTGCCTGGACATTATGATCGGTCCGGAGATAGAGTTTCTCCACCCATGTCGGAGCCTGAGTATCGGAGACAAATACCAGTGTGCGGGGGGATGGCGCTAGCTGCGCCCAGAGTAGCCATGGAATAAGAGACAGGAAAAAGGCGGTCTTCAGGCAGCGCATGTCTTCGGTTCGTGATTAAAGTATTCGTTACCGTCATCTTATCATAATGTACGCACAAAATCAACTCATACTGGAAGGAGAATGTTATCTCAGCCGTTTGAGGATAAAAACAGAGAGTTCAGCATCGACGTCGGTTACCGATGTGATCACTAACACCTTTTGCAGGATATACAGCATTTCAACCGCCACAAAACGGGAAAAAAATAACAGCTGATTGAAGGAATGTGTCATCGACGAAGCGGGGAGATTTCCTTTATTCAGTAATTTTTCTTATATTGTGAGAATCACAGGCGTTTTTTCTTTGCGGCCGAATAGAAACATATTTGCCGATGCTCTTTAACTCATTTCAGTTTTTGATCTTCTTCCCAGTCGTCACCGCAGCGTACTGGGCCTTACCCCACCGGAGACGATGGCAGCTGCTGATCATCGCCAGCTGTTATTTCTACATGGTTCTCGTCCCCGAGTACATCCTCATCCTTTTCTTCCTCATCCTCGTCGACTATTTTGCCGGTCTTTTTATCGATAAGGCCGAGGGAAGAATCCGCAAACTGATCCTCGTCATCAGCCTCATGGCCAATATCGGCACGCTCGGTGTTTTCAAGTATTTCAATTTCTTCAACAATAACCTCGGTCTCGTTTTCGATCTGTTCGGCTGGAAGTACACGATTAGCAATTTGCACCTCATCCTGCCGATAGGTCTTTCCTTTCACACCTTTCAGTCGATGAGCTACACGATCGAGGTGTACCGCAAACGATATCCCGCTGAACGTCATCTCGGATTCTATGCACTCTACGTGCTGTTTTATCCCCAGATGGTTGCGGGCCCGATCGAACGACCCGGGAATCTTTTAAGACAATTTCATCAGGAGCAGACCTTCGAATACCAGCCGGTCGCCGACGGGCTCAAGCTCATGATGTGGGGGTTATTCAAGAAAATAGTCATCGCCGACCGCCTTGCGATTCTTGTCAACAATGTTTACGATACACCGACACACTATACGGGATTGCCACTCATCCTGGCAACGTATTGTTTTTCATTTCAGATCTATTGCGATTTTTCAGGCTATTCCGACATCGCAATTGGTGCTGCCAAAGTGATGGGTATCCGGTTGATGAAAAATTTTGACCGGCCATACTATGCTAAATCCATCGGGGAGTTCTGGAAACGCTGGCACATCTCCCTCTCATCGTGGTTCAGGGATTATGTTTACATCCCGCTCGGCGGCAACAGGGTGGCCACAGGGCGGTGGTACTTTAACCTGTTTTTCGTTTTCCTTGTTAGCGGACTCTGGCACGGCGCAAACTGGACGTTTGTCATCTGGGGAGCACTCCACGGAATGTATCTCATCGGCTCGATTCTCACGCAGAAAGTAAGAGACCGGCTATCTGCGGTAACGGATCTGCCCAACTATCCGCTACTAAAAAAACTTGTCGGGATTTTTATAACTTTTCATCTTGTAACGTTTTCATGGATATTTTTCAGGGCAAAATCGCTCAAGGCGGCCTGGTATATTATCACACACCTCTTCCGGTTTTCTTCAGATCAATCTATCTGGACGTTGGGGCTTGATCGATTCGAGCTGCTGATTGCACTCCTCGCCATCGTATGCCTGGAATCCGTGCACCTATTGCAGCGGCAACAACCGGTGACCCAACGGTTGAGACCTCAACCTGCATGGTTGCGATGGTCATTTTACGGTGCGACTGTGGTTGTCATATTACTCTTTGGCAAATTTACCTCGCTCGATTTTATCTATTTTCAGTTTTAAGGATATGCGAAAAGAACGACTTCTCCGTTATGGAATATATTGTGCAGGCATTATTTCCTTGGCACTGTTTATAATTACGAAGAACGAGGTGTTACTTGATGCCTTGACACAGAATATGTTCACCTACGGGGATCTCTATCGATTCACGAAGGTCCGTGAGTTCAGGGTTGATCTTCCGACACCGGTCGAGTCCCTCGACGGCTTTGATATCGCTGATGGCGACACCTCACCCGTCATTATTATCGGAGACAGCTTCATGGAAACATGCCGCGGCCATCAGCCATTCCCGGAACTGCTGTCAGCCCGGCTGCAAACGGACGTGTCGGTTGTTTATGCCGGCCACGCACCCGAATACTTCGATCCGGTGTATGTCTGCTGGAAGCACAACCTCAAGCCTCAGAAGAACAGGATTATTCTCCTGGAGCGAATCGAACGATATATTATCAACGACTATCTGAACACCTATGGCGATGATACGGCATCTCTCATGCAGGAAGAACACGATCACCGCCAGACGTGGTGGGAAACCGCTGAAGAGCGGTACTTCACCGAAGCGGAAAGAACATATGAGGTGTTTCTCTCGAGCAGTGATATCACATCGCCGGTCGTCGAGGCATGGAACACGTTTCGCTTTAATGTCCTCAGACAAATTTCTGATGAAACACCGCGGTATTCACTTCACCCTCACTTCCTGTTTTACAAAGAAGAAACTCAGCCCGGAATTTATACGAGCTTCTATTATCAGCATTCGGATAAACTTGTTCAACAAATAGCAGACAATATTGCGGAGATGGCGGATGACGTCAAAGCGCGATACAATGCCCAGCTTGTCTTTATGCCGATCCCCAATGCCTATACACTCTACCATACACTCATCAATCACGACGCGTATGACAATTTCCTTCCGAGACTGTACCGCGAGCTGAAAAAAAGGAATGTTCCGACTGTCGAGCTATACGATCTCTTCCGTTCGACCCGCCAATTGCTCTTTTTCCCCACTGATACTCATTGGAATGCCGAAGGAGCACGCCTCGCCGTCGATCAGGCATCCGCGTTGTTGACCGGAATCAACGCGGAAGGCTTTTAAAAATTCAGTCTTGACGGCAGGACAATGTTCCATGAATGGAACGTCAAATCTCTTTCACAGGTCCGGATTTGTAGAGGACGTGGTTATAAAAAGGGGCGAGGGCCGCAATCAGGGCAATTTCGAACGATTGCTGTCTTGTAAGATGATTTTTCGTGAGGACTCCCCAGGTACCCTCGTTGCTACGGATATCGGTTTTCGACGTCACATCATCAATAACAACGCCCAGCTCACGCCGAAGACCCATCACCTGATGCGATATGACGTCGGGAATCATCACGTCTCCGGAACTTCCGAAGTAACCACCCTCTCCGTTTGAAACGTACGCCCAACTCTGCAGGAATGTGCAGAGTTTATCGTGGTGTTCAACCTGATGGAATCCGCCCTCCATGCCGATGAAATAATCGGCGCGGAGACCTTCTTTCCGGACCAGAGCCTGCAACGACATGACTCGCTGTTCTGCACCCGTCATCAATTCTTCCAGCGTGCGGGGCATCGCGGTACCACCGTCGATGTCATAGGTGAGATAGTCAACAGATGCCGATGCATACCCAAGATCGGCCCGCAACCGGTCTATCACATTCCGCACGGCACCGATCTTGGGGCCACGCTTGCTGGCGATGGCAACAATCAGTTTCATTTCGATCGGTCCTTCAGTCGTTCAGGGGCAGCAGTGATAAACCGGTGCTCACATCACACCTTTTTCTTCCTCATCAACTTCTCCTTGACTTTTTTCAGGATGTTGTCCGCCCACGAAAATTCCTTCGCAAGAATCCCCAGACCAATAATAATAAACAGAAGACCCGGACCCGGCAGAAACAACATGACAACCCCTGCCAGAAGGACAATATATCCGAAAACGATGATCAGTAATCTTTGCAAACACTCATCCTGACAAATTGGGTATCGACAAACAAAAGGCTCGACAATCTACCCATTTTTACGAAAGATTCAAAATTAGGTTCATCCGAGTCTTTACACGGGTTGATCCCCCCTGCCTGCGGTGGCGGAAGTAAGTAAAAATATCCCCCGTCTGATTGTACGGCAAGATTCCGTATTATCGTATGTATTCTTCATCTGCTTTCACCAGGAAGTGGAGATGAGCCAATCGGCCTTCCAGCAGTCACATCGATCATGTCACAAACCCATACGAAGGAAATCGGCAGTCGATGTACACTCAGTATCCCGATGGGGATGTGGGGTGGATCTTCCGGTGAGAACGTTGTCCGGTCTGCAGAACTCACGCCGACTTGATATATTCTTCGCCGTTGCGTACTTTGGGTACTGCGCCGATCAACCGCGGCGTCTATTCCCCTAGTCCAATTATTTTTATCTGAAAGGTACATCATGAAGCATGACAAAATGCATCACCCTGGCAAAATGACCTATCTCAGCGGTAAACGGGTGCTGCCGAAACCGATCACCAAAAAGACGGATATCAGCACGCTTATCGATAATATGGACGCCTATAATGGTGGACGGCTGCGTGCCGCATGCCAGCTCCTCCGGGAAAAATATTCACAACCGGACGTTACCATCGGGCTGAGCATCGCAGGTGCGTTGACACCCGCGGGCCTTGGCCCGTCGGCCATCATCCCACTGATGAACCACGGATTTGTCGACTGGCTGACCGCCACCGGGGCGAACATGTACCATGACCTTCACTACGCATTCAACCTGCCCATGTTCCGGGGGAATCCGAATGTCAACGACGCCGACCTGCGGGAAAAGGGAGTCACCAGGATCTACGACATTCTGTTTGATTATGAAGATGTCCTCATGGAAACCGACAGAAGACTCCGCAAGATCATGCTCAGGCCCGAATTCCAGAATGAAATGGGAACGAGGGAATACTATCACCATCTCGGCAAGGTCATCAACGAACACGAGAAGAAAAACAATCTCGGCCAGGTCAGTGTCCTCGCGGCGGCGTACAGGAACGGAATCCCGGTATTTACTTCCTCCCCAGGTGATTCCACAATCGGCATGAACGTTGCAGGGCTGGAACTGCTCGCCGGGGCGTCCGGGTTGACCGACCGGTTCAGACTGAAGATCAATCCGAGCATTGATGTGAACGATTCGACCGCAATCATCCTCAATGCAAAAAAGTACGAAAACGGAAAAACCGGCGTTCTTCTCATCGGCGGCGGAAGCCCGAAGAACTTCATGCTGCAGACCGAGCCTCAGATTCAGGAAGTCCTGATGATTCCGGAAGCGGGTCAGGATTACGATATCAACATCACCGACGCGCGGCCCGATACCGGGGGGCTCTCAGGTGCACCTCCGAGCGAGGCCGTAAGCTGGGGAAAATTAGATCCGAAGAAACTCGAGGAAACCGTAACCGCGTATGTCGATGTTACCGTAGCATTCCCGATGCTGGTCGCATATGTCATCCAGTCAACAAAGCCGAAAAAGCTGAAACGCCTCTACGATCGCGGTGAGGAGTTGCGGGAAAAGCTCATAGAATCGTATCTCAAAAACAACCGGGAGGTCGGCGAGCTCCGCGGGCTTATGAAGAAGCTTCCCAAATGAACGGGGCCATCAGCATGAACCATCTGATCTTCTCCGGGGAGGGTACAAGAACCTATGTCTGAAGAACTTCTCAGCCTTGTTCAGCGGAACGGGACACCCCTGTTCATTCTCGACCACAACATCATCCGCGCGAACTACCGGACATTCAAAAAACACCTGCCCCGCGTTCAATGCTACTATGCCGTCAAGGCCAATCCCACGCAGCAGATCATCGAGACCCTCTTTAACGAAGGGTGCAGTTTCGACGTGGCATCGTACCATGAATTCATGCAGGTGTACCAGCACATCAAGCACTTCGAAAAAGCGGACAAGAAGCACTACGTCTGGGATAAGATCATATTTTCCAATACGATCAAAGACCGTTCAGCGCTGAAGAAGATCAAGGAATACAAACCGCTCGTTACCTATGACAACAGTGCGGAGCTGAAAAAAATCAAGGATCATTGTGACACGGCGGGACTGGTCCTCCGGCTGAAAGTCCCCGACACGGGATCGCAGGTGGAAATGGCCTCGAAATTCGGCGCCGAGCCTGCAGACGCGCAGAAACTCATCGACGAGGCATTCGGCCTGGGCCTGAACGTCGAGGGGATCAGCTTTCACGTCGGGAGCCAATGCACGAATTTTGACAATTACAGCGAGGCACTCGCGATCACGTCCGAAATTCTCATTGCCGCGCGAAGAAAAGGATACAATCTCAACCTTGTCGATATCGGTGGAGGATTTCCCGTCCCCTATGATCCGCAGGTTCCCGCATTCGAAAAACTTGCCTCGATGCTCTCCGTGGAATTTGAACGGCTTTTCCCCAAGGATATACAGATTGTTGCCGAGCCTGGACGCTTTATCGTCGCCACCGCGGCAATCCTCATTTCCGAAATCATCGGGGTTGCGCGGAGGGAAGGCAAGGTCTTTTATCACATCAATGATGGAGTCTACCACACCTTTTCCGGAGTCGTCTACGATCACTGGATCCCGAATTTTCGGGCTTTGAAACAGGGAGAAGAAGAAATCTGCGCTGTCGTCGGACCCACGTGCGACAGCTTCGATAAGATATCCCTCGGAGTGAATCTTCCCGGCAACCTTCAGGTCGGGGATTATCTCTGCACCGACAATATAGGCGCATACAGCGTGGCTTCATCCACAAAATTCAACGGTATCGAGGGGTCAAAAATAATCCACAGAAATCTGGGCCCCGCTGCCCAGAGTGCCTGAAGCGCACTACGAGGACGATCATCCGAACGGAATCATTCTCGTCCCCTTTCTGAATAGCGAAATCCCGGCCCCGGGGGGGGGACATTTCCCGTTTTGTACTGTTAACCTCCGGGCACCCTATGCCTGGCTACATGGCTCGGATTGCCTTCAGCCATGACAGGACTTTATACGGCTAGTGTTTGATACTGCGGGGCACACAATAAATCCCGAACCATCCCGTCGACGGTTCGGGATTTTCTCTGGGCAAAAAAAGTGTTGATCCGGACCGACTACTTTTTGGAGATTTCCTCCGCGGCCGGTATGACAACGGGCTGAAGATCCGGCAGAGGATTCCGCGTGTATTCAATTGTGCCTGGATACGGCGTCAACCAGTTCAATTTCAGGAAAAAGCCTGCTGCGTTATAATCATCAACGGCCGCTACCAACGAATCGGCTTTTTCCTTCAGGCGCCTGATGTCGCTGTCCATATCCTCGATCATGGTTGATGAAACTTCGGCCTCATTCAGCCCTTTTTGTGACTCCAGGACATTCCTGAATCTCCACGCAACCCGGTAACACGAATCGATCACCCTGATGAACACATCTTCATCGGTACCCTTCGAGATCATCTTCCCGTAATAGTAAATGACACTGTCGAATGACAATTTTGCCGCGTCGACATCGTTTCTCCCCTGGATATCGGTCGAGTTTTTCCTGTATGTTTCCGCAACATTCAGAATGCTCTTATTACACTCGATGACCGCCGGGGCGAGTCCAGGTTTGATCTTCGCAATATTTTTGTAATTAGCCTTAAGGGCGAAGTTGACAACGACCAGAACAACAACCAAGACACAAATGACAACCAGAGCTTCGAAATCATATTTTATAAATTTCTTATGTTTTTTTTCCTGAGCTTCCAGATTTTCTTCAAATGCGTTATTGTCGTTCATGACAATTTCTCCTTTCCATGCAAAATACCAGATATCCGTGCCTTAGAAAATAAAAACACCGCCTGCGAGATATTTTTCACAAGCGGTGTCAAAGAGCACTCACCAACTGATGCAATAATGTACAAATTCAGACCCGAATTTTCAAATCCTCATCGGTCGTGATCGCATCCAAACAGTGATGATCAGCCTAAAATTCGCACATCCGTGCCGCATTCCGCCTTGGCGACGGAAAAGGATCACTACTTCTTCATTTTCCGGCAAGTTTGATAATATCCCTCACCGCATCCTTGTGCACCAAAAAACCGAGCATCTTCAGTTTTACATAATCCTCCTGATAGAAATAATAACCAGGATGCGAATTATTCCGGGACCCTGATCCGGAATCCTTAATCAGATACCAGTCCTTGCCGTTATTCTCCAGATAGCCGACAAGATGTATTCCGTGGTCATCGCCGGTTGTCCCGTTGCTGAACCGGAATTGCCGAGCGTTTTCATCAATGTAGGCTGAAGGTATATCGAACGACGGCACCATGGCGACTCCTTCATGCCCGTCAATCCCGGCCTCCGAAACATCCCCGCTGAGGCAAACCGTATAGCCGCTCCGCACCGCCTTTTTCAATCCCGCCATAAAATCGCTCAAGGGGACATTATAATATTCCTTGCTGTGCCACCAGTTGTCGGAGACATCATACTCGACCATCTGATAATACGGCTCCTCCATCAGCGAGAGAATTTCAATATAATCGTCAAAGTTCAGTTTCACAATCTTGTCGCAGTACTCCTTTGGTGTCATCTCCTTGCCGTTCACGATAATCGTCCTGGGGGGGTCACCGATATAATGGTTCAGAATCGACTTCACCGTGGCAAGGGCTTCATCCACGTTCCAGGCGTTGGACACCTTGAGCGAATTCAGATAACCCTGCAGTTCGGTGAACAGCTTGCGGTGATCGTGGAACACCTGTCCCGCTTTCTTTCCCGAATAGGCGTCCTCGGGTACGATGCCGTAGGTCTTCCAGATCCGCGGAACAGCGTTTGACTCCGATCCCTCGCCAAAGGCCGAGTTCCCCCTCTCCTCCACGAATCTCCGAGCCTTTTCTACATATTCCCAGTACACCGTATACAATTCCGAGAGTTTGATTTGACGGTGAGTCAGCCGGTAAATCTCCGACTCAAAAAACGATGTCGTTGAAAAACACCAGCACATACCGGAGATGGCCTGAGAAACAGGTTGATTGTGCCAGAAGGAAGTAAACTCCTGAGGGGTAGCGGGATGCTCCACCCCCGAGAAATCCATTTTCAGGACCTTCTTTTTCGGCTCCTCCTGTTTCAAAAACTGATCGGCAACTTTCAGAACAGAATCCATGAACTCATTTTTGGATTCAATGAAAATCGCCTTATCCCGATGCTCCACCTGTCCAAGGGTCCTGGTGGGCGGAAGGACAAGCATGGTGAGCAAGAGTACCCAGAAAAGCTTTTTCATATCATCTCCTTTGCATTGATGAAAAACCGGGGATTGCAGCCTGTACCACTACACTCACGGTACAGGGATGAAAAGAACGGTTCGGAATGATCGTCTTACGGTATGACAGCCAGACGGTACGTAGTGTAACTATTCCCTGGGCAAAAGTCAATTCAGAATCCACATCGGACTTTTCTCAAAAAAACATCACCGGGGAGGGATCTGAATATCGTCAAGTTGACGCCGGATGACGGTGGAATCTGTTTCTGTTGATTCCAGATACATCAGATAATGAATATATTCCGCTACGACCAGACCCTTCGGTTCGGTGACATCGGGGTCGTTCACAAGCCTGTTGTACTGATCAACAACGTCGAGTGCAGCATCAAACTGTCCCAATTTCAGCCGGACGAGGGCAAGAAGCTTATAGGCATCCCCGTTATCCCCCGACTTTCGTATGGCCGCACCGAGCGATTCAGCCGCCCTTGGATAATCATGCAACATCGCATAGGACTGGCCGAGTTTCTGATAGAGAAAACTCACTTCAAGGTCGCTGGCAGCCGCATCGGGAGATATTGTTCTCAGGATGCGTGAGCGTTCGTGGATTTCCTCACTGAGATCAGGGATCATTTTCAACCCCACATTGATCATATATGCCGAGCCCCAGAAGTAACTCCGGTATGTCCATACCCCCACAGACCGGAGCCGCTGTGCCGCTTTTGATGCATTCTGGTTGATCGCAAAGATGGAGCAGGAAATGATTGCGCTGCCCAGTACAATCCCGGCAAGGGCCCTCGCACCGGCGTGAGATCCTCTCGTTTGAAAAAAATCGAACGCCAGGGCAATGGCGAGGAATGTCACCGGGGCCGCCGCCAGCGAAAAAAAGTCCCAGTCTCTCGGCATCGTCAGGAGGGGATTTACCGTGAGGTCAAAGAGAACAAAGTAAAACCCCGCTAGGGCAAAAAAAACTGTTCTTGGATTCCGCCAGGGAAAGCTCCGGACCATCATCGCCCCCAGACAGAGGATGATCAGTGCACCGGGGGAGACCGTGAGAAGAAATTCCTGCAGCACGTCGGAAAGATGGTTCAACGAGAGAAGAGAATACATGTGCGGATACGGCAGGGGATTCCCCAGTGGTAAAAATATTTTCGAGGCCCGTTCGGTTTGAAGATCGGTCGACAGCTGGTCTGCGTGAAAGACAAAAAAGTACGCAAGAACTGCTCCGATGAGGGAAATACCCACATACAGAAGGATCCATTTCGGTGCAATCCACCGCTTGACCGCCGGATGCCTCTCTCCAACCTTGTGGGCCCCGAGATAGAGGAATGCGGGGAGGAGAAGAATCATCTCCATATGCAATCGGACGCCGATGACAAGAAGGATCGCCATGAGTCCGTAAGACCGTATTCCCTCGAAAGCATTCCACCCGAGCATCAAAAAGAGCATGATCGCCAGGTACACAAGCGTATAATCCTCGATATGACCGAAAAAGAGCTGATTCGTTCCACAACCCACAAGGACGAATACGGCAAGAACCTTCACCGGAATTGAGGTGCGGAGGTTTTTCACAAAACGGCACACCGCCATAAGAAACAACCCGCCGCACACTGAACTCACAAGCTGAAATGTCGTTTTAAGGTCCAAACCCGTGTAGCGACTTATCACCTGGTGAACGAGCCGCGACAGAGGTTCATTTTCACTCAGACGAAATATATCCGCCAGACCATACCCTCGGTCGGCAAGGGAAAAAAGAAGGGTGCGGGAATCTCCATACATATCGGTGATGATACGGAAGTGGTAGAATATCCATGCCCCCCCTGCCCCGGCCAGAATTGTCAACAGGGGAAAGAGAATGTTCATCTTCCCTCCTCCTTCTGAAGATCTCTCAATAAGCGTGAGGATCTTTCCCGAAACCGGAGGAATGGCCGCGACAATTGCGAGTGCCACAAGAATAACCCGGGTTGCGGGGTCAAAAAAGGCCAGGTGATGGATCCCCCAAAGGAATGATTCCGGAAAAAAAGAAGCGATCAATGACACGGTGAGATAGCACGCAAAAAGGATAAATGCAAAGAGGATGAAACGCCGGCTGACAACCTCATCATTCTGAAGGGCCATCACGGAGACACCCTCCCAGATATGCGATATGTCACGTCTGTACATTCGAGACGTTCGATGGCGTCTCCGCTAAAGTACCAACCGGAGAGCTTCTGGGTGTGGGGTCCGAGGACGATTTTACCGAGCCGCTCCTCCCCGCTGTCGGTCCGGACTCGATAGAGACAGCTGATGACAGAATCGGACTGGTTGACGAACTTCCACTCAAAAAATGCCTGTTTGCCCGCCCTGAAGGAGTCCAACTTCCGCCACTGGAATTGCACCCCCGGAACCGGAGAAAAAGATCCACCGGCATCCCAGTCCTGGCCTGAGGCATCGTTGGGATGCAGAAGCAGAATGAAGGCGCATACGACGACTGACTTCAACCCCACTTCAATCTCCCCGGAATCATCTGAAGCGGGGAATCACCGCCTGCACGTTTATCCCCCGATCGGAGGTTCATGGAAGGAAGGCGGTACGTCATTTGCCAGGACAGATCGTATACGACGCATGAGCGTCTCAATTCCGAAAGGTTTTGTGATGAAACCATCCGATCCAAGCTCCTTCGCCTGCTCGACATTATCCGTCTGGTCGTAACCCGAGAGCATGAGAACGCGGGTCTGTGGGGACTGCTTCTTGATCATTGCAAGGGTTTCCAGTCCATTCATCCCGGGCATCACCAGATCCAGGAGAACGAGGTCGACCTTCTCCCGCTCGATAATCGGAATGACTTCACTGCCGTCATGGACAATAGAGACCGCATAACCATTTCTGCAGAGAAAATCCGCGACAGTTTCACACAAAAGCTCCTCGTCGTCCGCAATGATGATGTGATGTTTCGATATCCCCCTCGGCTGATCCATCGGTATATCCTACCCCTACGTTGTGGTGAAGAACATTTGCACGAACCAGAATTGAACCACCATCGTCACTTCGATACGCACACGATGGAACAATTCGAATGTACCAAACCGGATCTGGAAAGTCAACGCACCGGTGACGCCTGCCCCGGCACCATCCGGCAAGCCTGGCGTGGTCATTGAGCAGACAAAAGACAAAAAAGGAAATTCCGCGATTGTATTCCAGAACGGGCATTTTTTTGTTATGCAAAACTTTGTCAGCGATCTTTGTGCTTGGCCATGATAAAGATCTCCCGAAATCCCCTTTTTGCGGGGATTTTTAGATTTCTCGGAGGCCCTCCGAATCCATGATCGGATAGTAAATTTATCCGAAAAACATATTGTCGTAAAATCCGTATACTAGGTCACATACGGATCGGAGATAATCAAATGGAAAAACACATTCAACTCGTCGGAATCTTAAACATCGTCTATCGCTCGTTCATCCTCTTCATTTCGGTTGCCATCTGCCTCCTCATCGCCTGGATCACGCGCGCGATTCAACTGGAAGTCTGTCACAACGGCGACGTCCCGTTGGAGTTCCTCAACGTCATTCCCCTCATTCTCTGCACATTTGCCGCGGTTCTGTTTATCGTCTCCCTGCTCGGGATCCTTGGCGGTATCGGTGTATTAAAAAGGAAGGAATGGGGAAGGATCATAACACTCATCGTATCCATTCTGAACCTGATTCATATTCCGATCGGTACGGCTCTCGGAGTATATTCACTCTGGGTACTGATGAATGACGAGACGATAAAGATGTTTAATCCGACCGCCGGCGGTCAGATTACCCAACCGAAGATCTGACCGGCAAGAATACTCGAAAGGGCGCTGAAGCCGGTATCCCGTTCCGGTCGCTCCCCGGGCCTATTTCAGTTTCCTGAAAAATTCCACAATAACCTCGGGTGCGTTGATGTCTTTATTGACGTTTCCAAGGGCCTTGGACCACAACGAAAAACCCGGATTCGGGATGGTATGACCCCCGTTGATAATTTTCACCAGGGTCACACACTTGTCCCCATGCGGACTGTTGTAGGAATAGCGGACCACGGTCGAACTGTCTCTCTTTTTCAGATCCGGAAAATCGTATCTCGTTCCTGCCGAGCTGTCACAACTGTCCCGCGCAAGCCAGAAATCCAGTGTCTGCATCGCCGAAAGCACCTTCCCCCGGGGCGGCGCTCCCCTCAGGGTGACCTCTCCTCCGTCAAACGGACTGACCGGGTCGCTGGTACCGTTCATGATAAGGATTGAGACGGGTTTGCCGGCATCTGTGCAACGGTCATCCGCCGATTCAGGCAAATTCGCGCAAAGAATTGCAACACCCTTGAACATCTGCGGTTTTTCCCGAGCGAGCCTGTAACACATCTGACCACCGTTGGAATACCCGACGGCAAACTGCCGGGTCGTATCAACCGCGTATTTATCAAAAAAATAACCCGACATCATCTCGAAAAACCGCACATCATCAACATTCAGCTTTTGAGCGTCACAGAAAATTGTTTTCCGGCAATCATTCCAATATCCGTGAAAACCCTGCGGGTAGACAACAACAACATCCCCGTATTTATCCGCAAACCGGTCGAATTGCTTCCCTGTCACACGACGCATCTCCCCGGAGCTCATTTCACTCCCGTGAAGGACAAAAAGAAGACCGGGGTGTTCTGCCAAACTTTTTGGCACATAGTAGACAAACTCTCTCGTCAGTTCCCCCACAGTCAAACGACCTCGGTGGAGTGGATTGAACGGATTCAGGTGAAAATAATGCACCACCAGACCGGACAACAGGACCAGCAGCATCAACACTATGAAAGAGATTTTCTTGACCATGAGGGAAACCAGTGAAATTCAAGTATGAACACAACAGCCAACCTTCTGACCGCGAAACACGGCCCTTTCTGCCGGAACAGGAAAAAATATACGACCGAATTTCATGTGATCAAAGATCGGGCAACACTTCATAAAATAACACGATGGAAAAAGCTTCCCCCTTCAGGGCACCGTGAACGATGATCCCTTCAAGCTGTCTCCAATTGCCGTGTAAACCCAGTTGTGTGTCGAGGTATCCTGATATCCGCTGAACGCAAAGAGTGCGGAAGCCGTTACCGCACTGAGGTACACCTGCGTTCCGGAGGAAAGCGACAGGAGGATCTCGAGATCCGTTCTTGTGAGATGAAGCGCGTATGAGGTGGAAGGCGGCTGGACAAGCGTTGTCGTGTAGCTTACATAGTGAGATAGATCCTGATAAACACGATCTGTCGTATCCATAAAAAATGCGACCGTTGCTCCGAAGTATGTACCGCCGGTATAGGATAATTCCCCGGTTATCCATACCTCAGTGTCGGCTGGTGAAATCGACAGGGATGTGAGTTCGAATCCCGGCTTGTGAACCACGATAGTCCTGCCAAGATTTACTTGTTGATCTGCGGGCACCCGGACGTTGAATACCTTTTTTAATCCGAATCCCGGTTTCGAGAATGTCACGGTATAGGCACCCGGCGGCAATGGAGACAGCGTAAAATGCCCCCCGCGATCTGTAACAACGGAATCCCGTACTATTCCATCAGCGGAAATCGTTACACCGCTTGAATCCGTAAGCGGAGTGACTCCATCGCTGTACGGGACGACAAATCCCTTTATACAGGGGCGAACCACCGGATTTTCCGTCGAGCTGTCGTGGCATCCCACAATCATCCCCATCGATATGCACAAGGCCATATAAAAGGACCAAAATCTCATTTGAAGTATTTCATGCGTTTCTGTGACTCCGACCCATACCCCAACCGGTTTCAGACGGCGAAGGGCCGCGACAGATATGATTGCACCCGGCGTCAGCGTGAGACATCCACGACAGTCGACCGCAGACCAGCCTCCCGCTCTTCGTTCGACTCATACCCCCCCGGGAAAGTGTACCCCTCTCAGATACAGATGTTCACAAACAGTTACGGCCGACCCGGCGGCATCGGTAAATAGGTCACCCCGTTCCCTCCCGAACCCTGCCCTTTCCCGACCACAAGGGCAATAACGCCACCCGTGACGGCGGCGGCACCGATGACGTAGTACAGGAGATTGCTCTGACCACCGACGGTCTTTGCATGAATTTCAATATAATAGCCTGAACCTTCAAAGCCCTTCGGATAATCGTGCCTGTAATACCAGCGGATTTCACGGTTCATCCCAGCAAACATCCCCTGTCCGATATCCCCGTCCACCGAAGTCGGAACCAGCGAGAACGTTGCATCCTTCTCGTTTTTCATGACAATATCGATTTCATACTTTATGTCGGACGTACCTCTCAGATCGTAGTTGACAACAATCATGTCATTTTTGGTCACCCACCGGATATTCGTGACCTTGGGTTCTTCATCCCTCCGTTTCCGCGCTTCCGCCGGCTGGTGGAGTAAAAAGAGGGCAAGGACGGGTAAGACTATAACCGTGATCAGTTGCTGGTATCTAGAAAATACTTCTATGCGCATGACATCACCTATTTTGCAAGTATCATTTTTTTCGATTGAACGGCGGACCCGTTTGCCAGCAACCTGTAGAGGTAGACACCGCTGGCGACAATCTGGCCGCGCTCGTCGGTACCATCCCAGACGAAGGTAAAAATGCCCTGGGCATAATCGCCGTCGGCAAGGGTTTTTACATGCTGGCCAAGAACTGAATAAATATCCAGCCGGATCCTCGACTCCTTCGGCAGCCTCACCCCGATCGCGGTTGAGAGATTGAAGGGATTCGGAAAATTCTGCACAAGCTCATACGAATGAGGCAGGAGTTTCGAGATTTCCCGGGAAATAAACTCCTCGGTACCGACAAGCACCTTGAACTGCATCCGCGTGCTAACTGCAGTACACCGGTATTCAGGATGCAGGCGCAGATCGACCGGTGCTTCGTTGTAGAGGTTGACGAGCATGACATGGAATT
This sequence comes from Bacteroidota bacterium, assembly GCA_033854175.1. Classification (GTDB taxonomy): domain Bacteria; phylum Bacteroidota; class Ignavibacteria; order UBA10030; family SZUA-254; genus DATKPE01. The sequence continues at coordinate 19,253 of JAWOKN010000127.1, forward strand.
CGGCCGGTATATTTTCAATGCCTCGGAACGAGACCGTTCCGGGAGTTTTCCGGGGGTTGGAAATTTCAAAATTCCATATCTGCCCGCTGCCGATCTCCGGCCGGAAATCGCTGTTGAACCGCGTGCTGGGGGTATTCCACTCCGGATGATTGAAGTACAGGAATCCCTGGTCCATGAATAAGGGCGGTTTATAGGTGTCGAGTTCGTCCTTGCCGGATTTCGCCATGGGGGCAATTCCGAAATAATTTTCAGGGTCGCGGTTCCCTTCTGAGGAATAAGAAACCTGGACACTCCATGAAACCAAGGGTGCGGACCGCTTCGGCGAAACGGATCCGAACGGATACGGTAGTGCAATGGTTGCCAGTCCGGAATCATTGAAGTAATAATACCCCTTAAACGGTTCCAGGGTAGTTGCGCTCACAAAGGACCCGTTATAGTCCATCAGCGGGGTTGCCGGGGAGAGATGGTTCATGGCAAGCACATCCTGCCACGACAGGTTCGTGTTGAACGGGTTGGCCAGGATATTCCATCCGCTGTGCACCGGTGCATGAACCACAGCCTGAATGGTATCCAGATGAGGCATATGCATTGTGTAATTTATGATTTTCAGCGTATCCTTCTTTACAAACCAGAACCCTTCGCCCGTCCTGAGGGTGGAGTTCACGTTCAACTCCGTAAGGAAACTGCTGTCCTGTCCGTTGTCGGTAAAAGCACGCCAATCAACCTTCTGCGTTCCGGTGATGAACGATCCCAGTGTGATCGTGTCGACAACCCCGGGGATGCTGACGAGTCTGTAATCGGTCGTGGCCGGTGTAAACGGGAACGGAACGGACTTCGACATGAGCAATGAGGCCGGAAGCGCACCGGAGACAATCCCGAACGTGACACTCCTTCCAAAAATCGCCCGATTCAGGGCCGATTCGACCTGGAGGATACAGGAACTTGCAACATGCTGCGTATCCTGAACTGTCCAGGAGATTTCACCGCTATTCGCGACATTACTGAAGAGAACCTTCCATGATGCACCGTTGTCGGTTGAAAGGTCGACATTCACGTTACCGCTCAGCTGATCGCTCGACCATTGAATGGGATAGGTGAATCCTGTCGCCCAGTTCACTGCCGGAGATTGCGCAGTGATTGTCGCCGAGAGGGTTGTAAAGCTCCATACGGGTGAATAAAGGCTGATGTCCGTATCCGCAATCGCCCTCACCCGCCAGTAATATTTAGTCTCATTGGCAAGCGGCGGTGCCACGAAGGCCGTATCCGTAAGGCGGGTATTCTGATACACCATCGCCGTGAACAGCGTATCGGAGGCAATCTGGAGGGTATACGACGTAGCACCCGTGTAGAGCCTCCATTGCAACAATGGCGTCGCGGCCACTCCGGTCGTCTTATCGCCGACCCCGACGAGCTGCGGCGGTGGGAGAGTTCTTCCGAACCGCGCCACCTCGCTCATCGGCCGGCTCAGAGTGAGCGCGACCGGATTCTGCAATCCAGAGTAGGATCCCAATCCCGTTCCTGTCCAGTCGAAGAAGCTGTATCCGGAATCCGGAATCGCCTGCAGCATGACGACGGAATCTTTCGGCAGCCACGAGGTCTGCGGAGAGACCGATCCGCCTGACCGCGCTGTCATCGTCAGCTGATACTGTATCTGATAATATGCCGTGAACGTCGTGTCCCGGCTGGTTGACACACCGTGGATGACGGCTCCACTGTCGCTCCAGCGCATCCAGACATATCTGATCCCGGTGGTACCCGCCTGCGGTGTTGGTGTTCCGATCGAGTGGTGAGAACCGGGTAACCAGTACACAACCCGCGGGGCCGCATAGATTGAATCATCAATCACGACCATGCGTCCGGCGGAATCCGCTGTAACGGTCACCTGGCGTGCAGTATCAAAATTCGCGTTCAGACTTTTCGTGCCATTCATGACAACCGAAACCGGATTCGACGATCCCGAGGCATCGCCGCTCCAGTTAACAAATGCAAAATGAGGCGCTGCAACTGCGGACACGGCAATTGTATCACCGACGTCGAGAAACGTCCCGCTGGGAGGATTGATGCTGCCGCTGTTTGGCGGTATGATATTGGCGGTCAGCTGATACTGTAAACCAAAATAGACGGTGAAGGTTGTATCGCTCAATATCGTGACCGTGTGGGTGAGCGATCCCGAGTCACTCCACATTTTCCACGCATATTGGACACCCGGAGCGGTCACCTGGGGCGTGGGGGCGCTCAGAACAAGATTTGATCCTGGATTGATCGACAACGTTTGCTGGGTATTGTAGCTCACGCCACCCACGTAAAATGTACGGCCTGACGGATTCGCCCGGACGTTGACGACAAAGGGATTCTGATTAAACGAGGCGACCTCGGTTATCGGGCCACCAACCGTGATAAGCGCTGAAATTGCACCGCCCGTATACGAACCAGTCCCTGTGCCGATCCACCGCTGGAACGAATAACCGTTATTCGGGATCGCGGTAATTGTCACCGCCTGACCGCTGTTGAACCAGCCACTCCCCGGGGATACGGTCCCACCCTGGTTGGTGCTCATCGTGACATAATATTGTGTTGAATAATTTGCGACGAGGGTCGTATCATTCACAGGTGAAACGGCGTGGAGACGCGCACCGCTGTCACTCCAGCTCGACCAGATGTAACGGACATTCGGCGCGTTACTCTGGCTATCGACAGCGGTAATCATGTGCTGAGTACCCGTCGTCCAGAGCATCACCTGGGGTGCGGTATACGCTGCACCATCGATCAACACCTGCAGTCCGGCAGGATTCGTCTGGATTGTCACGTTGACCTGGTACCGGCTGAATGTGGCGGTGTCGGTCATGGGCCCAACCATCGTAACAGAGGCCGGATTCAGCGACCCGGAATAGGATCCGTTGCCACTCCCTTTCCACGATACAAATTTGTATCCGGAACTGGGCACGGCCCTCAGGGACACCGTCGATCCGCTATCCTGATAGCCGGTCGGTGGTGAAACCGTACCACCCGTGTCTGCAACGGTGGTCAGGAGGTATTGAAGGGCGAAGGTGGCCGTGAACGTGGAATCCTTCACGGGGGAAATAGTATGCTCGACGGAGCCATTATCGCTCCATTTTTTCCATCCATACTGCTTATCCGGAGCCACTCCCTGCGGGGTCACGGCGCGGATGGTGTGATTCGACCCGAGATTCCAAACAAAGGTTTCGGTGGCACTGTAATCCACGCTGTCAACAACGTATGATAAACCCGGAGGATTTGTCTGGATCGTGACATGCACGGGCACAAGCGTGAAGCTTGCGGTTTCTGTAATCGGGCCGCCCATTACGAGCGTATCGGGATTTTTCGTACCGGTATAGGAACCATTTCCGGTCCCATTCCAGCTTCCAAAGTTATACGATGCATTTGGAGTTGCGCTGATAATAACACTCCGGGCAGAATCATGCCATCCGCTGGGAGGAGCGACAGAACCCCCCGGGCCGGCATTCATCGTCAGGTAGAACTGCGGTGCAAAATTAACGGTAAACGTCGTATCGGTCACAGGCGTCACGTTGTGGGTTTTCGCTCCCGCATCGCTCCAATTCACCCACAAATACCTGGTCGAACCACCCACCATTTGGGTGTCCGCGACTCCGATTGTGTGCGTCGATCCCGATGTCCATACAAAATGCCGGACCACCGAATCTACCACCCCATCC
>JAWOKN010000128.1:0-7656 GCA_033854175.1 Bacteroidota bacterium
GCCGCCGCGCGCAGCAGACATGATTTTTATCACCTGCCGCTCGAGAAGACTTTCGCCTCCTTCGTCCTTTCGACGATCCTCCACAGGGAGAATTGGTGATATGCACCGCCTACGAGAGTTGCCAAGAAGGGCGCTTTCACTTCTTGCCTATCAGTTTTATGCAAAACCGAGGATCACCCGCACCGACAGCGTGAAGATGAGGGGTTTTGACATTTCTGTCCCCCCGACGGTCTTTCATCCGGCGCTCTATTTCAGCACCCGCCTTCTCGCCTCGCATGCCGGCCGGCTTGACCTTGCTTCCAGACGACTTCTTGATATGGGTTGCGGCTCGGGCCTTGTCAGCCTTGTCGCGGCCTCTCAAGGGGCCCGCGTGACCGCAGCCGATATTAATCCGGTCGCGGTGGCCGCGACCGCCCGTAATGCCCGTGTGAACAGCCTGGCCGACAGGATCGACGTTCTCGAGAGCGATCTCTATGAGTCGATTCCATGCGAGAAATTCGATTATATCCTTTTCAATCCCCCGTTTTATACGGGAATTCCGGTCCGCAATGAGGATTATGCCTGGCAGTGCGGCCCGGGGTATGAAACGATAAGGAGGTTCATCCGGTCAACCCCCCAGTACCTCGCACCCGCCGGGAGATTGCTGATGGTCCTCTCCACTGTGATGGATCTGGATGCCATTGTCTCCTTCTTCGGCCCCGACGGGCTGCAGCCAGGGGTTGAAAAAAAGGAACGGATGTTCTTTGAGGATTTTTTGATACTGAGCGGGACGTTCCCGCCTGCCAGCCGCACTCCCGGTCACGCCGCGCCTCGATCGGAAAATTTATTACATCCGGGTGCGTAAAGGGTAAATGGGATCTTTTTACCACCGCTCCCCCCCCGAGGGGGGGCTGGAGCTAGAGTGCCACGATGAACTCATCCCGGGTCACGAAAATAGGTGTATGCTGATGTATCAGCCAGTCGAGTTTTTTCTTCCTCCCGGGGGAATTGAAGAGATCAGTCTCGCCGATGACATATTTCGCGCCTTCTTGCTTTTTTCCGGCGAGAAACGCTGAATCCACCTGATCGGCGTCCGCGTTCCACCCCTTCCGGTCACACCGGTAGAGATAGATGGGGTTTCCTTCACTCACGGTGACGATGAGGTCATCCTTTTTTGTCGATGTGTCGACGGCCGCCGCGAGCCTGAAAATTGGTGAGTCGAGTGTCTCGCTTCCCATCAGGTTGTCGTACCGGAGGTAGGAGAGTATCCCCACTGCCACCACGAAGATCAGACAGACCGAGGTTGGCAAGGGGCGGGATGCAAAGGAATCCCTGAGCGCGGTCACCGGGAGATAGCGCGCGAACGCTTTTCCGATGAAGACAACCGCGGGAAGTATGAACGGCAACTGGTAGTATTCGTGTACCTGGTTCCCCCTTCCCACAATGAGGAAGTAGATGACCACGGCAATGAGCCAGTAGTCGAAGAGGAGTTCACGCCTGCCGGATCTTTTGATGAAAAGACCCCCAATGAAGGGTATGAATCCGGCCCAGGTCAGATGCCGTTCAGCAATGCTTTTGAAAAGGACATCGTTGTAGAATTTCAGCGTGAAGATGATGTCGAAATTTCCCCACTTGTCCGTCCCGAATCCCCAGATGTTGTACGTGAGACCCGATTGCTCGTATATCCTGTGGGCATGATCGTACCAGAGGACGACGGGGAGAATCACGAGTACCGCGTAGAGCCAGAGGATCCAGCGCGATACTACCGATTTTCCATACCTGACCCATGCAAGGTAGAGAAGGGGAAGCCCAAGGTACAGGGCGGGGAGTTTCAACAGAACAGCCATCGCAATCGCGACGCATGACAGGATGAAATACCATGCCTTTCCTTTATCGAGCCACTCCGAGAACCACCAGATCCCCGCCACGGAACACATCAGCATCGCCGATTCGGGCATGAATGCGCGGCTGTAGAAGATGCTTAACGGGATGATGGAGTAGATGAAACTCGACCATACTGCGGCATTCTCCGAGATAAACTTTCTGACCAGGAGGTAGAGCACGCAGATGGTGCAGAGCGAAAAGATGACCGAAAGCAATCGCCCCCAGGTGTCGCTCATCCCGAATATGTCATAGAGCAACGCAATGACGAAGGAGTAGATGGGGAACTCCGACTCGACATACCCGGGTGAATTTCCACCCCAGTTGATCTGCGGATATAACAGCCTGAACCCGTTCTCGTAGAAATTCCGGGCCATCGAGGCCGTGTCCGCCTGCCTCCACGAATGCCAGCCCGCAACCGGAAAATCAATGTGGTAGAGCCGGACGACGAGCGCCAGGAGGAGTATCCAGGCGATTTTGGATTTTAAGAGTGCGATTGCGGCGTCCCCTTGGGGTTATCGAAGGATTCCATAAAGGGAATCTGTTGATCTTTTCAATGTGGGGTTCAATATAGTGAAATCGGGAGGGAAAAGAAATATGACGGCCTCATCCAGTCTGCCCGGGTTCGGGGGATACCGGGCCGTTATCTGCAGAGGGCTTGGTGGTTTGGGCCAATGGGTGCCATCCGATCTCTCCTGTGTCAGCGAAGATGAGTGAATCAGACTGATCAGAGGAATCAGAATGATCATGCTGCTCCTGCTTCTGAATCCTTTCCGGATCGTGCGGGCAATGCACCAAACCCCGGCTTTTTTAGCCATTCGGTTTTTCCCCCGCAGTGTCCGTTCTCTCCCAGTGCTGACCGACGCTACATCTGCTTCGCGTGGATGATGGTCCACAATATTCCGAATCTGTCGCGAAGCTGGGCAAAACGGGTTGCAAAAAATGTTTCCGCAATCGGCATTCCGACCCGTCCCCCCTCCTTCAGTACGGCGTACATGTCGTCTGCCGCCTTCGGGGAATCGACTTCGAGAAGCAGATACGAACTGTGGATCGGCTTGAACGTATCCGCCGGGGTATCGTTGCCGATTACATCCATCCCCGCAAGCGTCATCCGCGTGTGAGCGATTTTGTTTTTCATCTCCGGAGGTACCATGGACTGGTCCGGCATCTCACCCATTTTCATCATGACCGTGATCTTACCCCCGAGATGCTTCTCGTAAAACCGGAATGCCTCCTCGCAGTTTCCGCCGAAGTTGAGCTGAACGTGTACCTTCATGACAGCATTTCTCCTTTCTGAGGTTTCATTGATGTGCATATTGTTGTACGGACCGGCATCATGTTTCTTGCCGGAACCGCGGCCAGTGTCCGGACTGCTGCAGATTTTACCCGCCCGACTGCGGGGTCTCGGAGGGTGCCTGCTTCGAGGGGTGATGCATCAATAGGTCGGTCCATTCCTCGGATTTACCTACTTCCTGCTCGATTGATTCGGGCGTGCCCTTGCCTGCCAGCTTCTTCCGGAGCTTATCCCTGATGGAGATAAAATGAAATTGCGGCGTCTCGGCAGTTCCGAGACTGAGGTCGAAATCCATCTCGATCCCGACTTTTGCGAGGATCTGGATCACCTCATTATCCGTAAAATCACCGAGATTCGGGAAGTGTTCCCGAATCATCTTCATTGCTTTTGATTTCGTCAGCCAGCCGATATTTGGGTCAATGGCCATCTGTGGAGGAGGAGTGGCAGCCTCCCGTCACACTTTCTCACCGGGGGGCGCCATCTGATTGCTTTCCTTCCCGAAATATATTCTTGTCGTAAACGAAAGTCAACTGTGGGAAGGAAGTTGAGGGGATGGACGATTCCCCGGTTGGTTTGACTTTACTCTGGTGGTTGGCTATATTCGTGCGGTGATTGCACGCACAATTCAATCCTGAATTTGTCTGGTCATCCATCGTACCATTACGGAAAGGAACGCATTATGAGATGCACAACGATCCTGCTGCTTGGCCTTGTCACGTTGCTCGCCTTCGCCCTGCCGTGCGCGACGAGCGCTCAGTCGGCAAAACCGATCAATGTCGCTCTGGTCAATCCCATCCAGATTTTTCCGGAGGATAATGCCATACAGGGTATCCGCCTCAATTTTATCTATGGCAAGAATGTCTCGATGTCGGGACTCGACCTGGGTCTTGCCAATCATGTCGGCGAAGGGGGATTTACAGGCCTGCAATGGGGAGGTGTGAACATCTCCGGCGGAAATGTCGAGGGCGTTCAGCTCGGTTGGGTCAATTATTGCCAGAAGAACGTGGAAGGGTTCCAGTGGGGCCTGTATAATCAGGGGGAGTTTGTGAACGGATTTCAACTGGGGCTCGTGAATAACGCCCAAACCATGAAGGGCCTGCAAATCGGCCTTGTGAATATCATCCATGTGGGCGGGCAGTTTCCGGTCTTCCCCATCGTGAATTGGTCGTTCTGATCGGCAGGCATACGTCGGTCGGCCGGCCCGGCCTGCACAATCCGTGAGCCGGCCTTTTTCATTTCTTGCCATCGGAAATTTTGATACCGGGACTACTCAGATAATCCCGGTGATGCAGCATATCAGAACGGATTGTTCGATTGTTCGTTGCTACCGGCAGGCGGGTATGATGTATCGGGGCGTAAGCTCGGTCCGGAATTTCGACCACGTACCGTAGTTGTTGTAGTTTCCCGCGATGAATCCGACCACGACATCAAGTTCCGGCAGTACGATGATCAGTTGACCGCCGTTTCCATTTGCCTCGTATTCCCTCCATTGATGATTCCCGGCGGTTAGCGTGTTAAGATGCCAGTGATACCCTTCAGCAGGGGCGTTGACGGTGGAATCCGCGCGCGTCGCAACCTCGGTCCATTCGCGCCTGATGACCTGCGTGCCGTTCCAGCTTCCGCCGGAGAGAAATAATTGCCCGAGCTTCAGCATATCCCGCGGACGCAGGTACATGCCGCCTCCCATATATCCCTCCCCGGTCGGCGACAGGGGAAAATAAAAAGTCTTGAATTGAAGAGGTTTGGCGATGGAACGGTTGAAAAACTCGGGCAGCCAGACCTTTGCAGCCCGCTCGATTACCCCGCCGACCATATTGGCGGTCGCCGATGAATATGCATAGACGGTTCCCGCGTCGTGCAGAACAGGCAGGTCGAGAAAATACCTGTACCAATCAGGCTGGGTGTCTTGTTGCTGCATGATACCTTCGTTCCCCGGGGAGGCATCATCGTTGTCGTCGGTTGCAAGACCGCTCGTCATGGTCATCAGATGCCTGAGCTCCAGCTGGCTTTTCCGGTGATCAGCGTGCGCCGATGTTCGTACCTCAGGAAAGTAATCCTGAAGCCGGGTTCGGGGGGTCAGGGGGATTCCCCGTAGCCGGGCGGCTCCGATCAACGCCGCATTAAAGGATTTTGCGACGGAACGGGTGTCATGGACACGGTCCCGCGAGAATCCGCAGAAGTATTCTTCCAGGACCAACCGCCCGTGACGCGCGATCAACAGGCTGTGAATGTATGCCGTGGAGGGGGAGGATGGCTCAGTATCAAGGATATGACAGACGAGTGATTCAATGATGGCTGAATCCATGCCGACTTCCTGTAATGATCCGACATGCCAGCCGTCGCTGTCCGCGTCCGGTGCCCGGTAATGGTAGCCTGTGAAAGGTTGTTTGCGCGGATAAAAGCCGGGAGCATTGCCGTGGTTTCTCCTGGTCAGCATGAGAATTTTTCGGGGGTTGAATATTTGAAGCTTTAACGTGTGACCGGCGGAGTCGAAGTCCATGGTGAAATGATCGGAGCTGTCGTTGTTATCAGCAAAATGGATCTTTGCCCCGCTTCGCTCCACCCGAAACGGCCGGCCGGCGCCGATGTTGAACTCGGGATTTCGTATGAATCCCGAGACTGATCCGTCCGTCTTTTGGTTTATCGAAATGTACAGCGATATCCGGTCCTCAAGCGGCTCTATGCTCCCACTCCAGATGTCCCGGCCTGTGGCATGCAGAATGATCGGCGATGCGTACGACAACTCCGGTGAAGGTTCGGCCGGTTTGGTCTCTACTCCCTCTGAAAGCCGCTTTGGCTGTATCCAGTATCCTTCAATGAATGCAGAATCAGAAGAGATGGTTCCCTGAAATTTTCCTTTATTCTCCGGCAGCGTAAATTGCACCGTATCACCTGCGGGAATAAACGTGATGTGCATTCCCCCCACCTCGGCAGACCACCGGGCCCCATGGTGCGACAGGGTGACGGGTGACCCGGCCGAACCTTCAAAGGTTGTCTCATTCCCCCAGACGCCGATCAATGGATTCTGCGGTTGTTGTGCGCCGGAGTATCGTATCAGAAGAAATTCTATGAGGATGAGAAGGAAATGTCCGCGGTGCGATTGACGTGCGTTCTTCGGGGTCATTCTAGCCTATCGTGTATTCGTGACTGTTACCAATATCTTGGACGAAAGTGACGATGCAAAGGTTGTCAGCCCGAGTCTTGCCTTATTCCACGAAGGAGATCTTGGTTTTTCTCTCAAGCTCCCGGATTTTTCTTTCCACCGGCGCAAGTACCTCCCTGATGAATTTCTCCTGTTCCTCCCTGGTCAGCCCCGGCTCCAGCTGTCTCGCGATGCTCCACTTGCGCCTGTATTCGAGACGTGCTTCCTGTAACCGGGCGGATTCCATACGATGCGATGATAGGGATTTATCCCCGGAAAGGCAAGAGATCGCCAGACAAAAACCAATTGCACCTCGGTCCGATTATTCATATCTTTTCCTCATGTGCGGGCGCTTTACGATTACCGTCGATAGGGTCGGTACGATCCTGAAAAGGTTCGAGGCCGAACTTTCCCCGGATTTCAGGGACTATGCCCCGCGGTATAATGCCGCCCCGATGCAGTTTGTTCCCGCAATTGTCGCCGAGGAATCGGGCAGGAGGCTCCTCATGAGCCTTCTCTGGATGCTCACACCTCCGTGGGCGGAGAAGGAGGGGAGCAAGTATTCGGGTCAGATCAATGTCCGCGATGACACGATCCAGAAGAACCGGTACTTCCGGACACTCCTTGTGAACCAGCGGTGCATCTTCGTCGCGGACGGTTTTTATGAGTGGCAGACCCCGCCGGGATATAAGAAGGGGATGAGGAAAATTCCTTACCGGATTACGATGAAGAATGATGACTTTATCCCCCTCGCCGGGCTGTACCGTATTGTTGAGGAAAAGAAGAAATCCACGTATACGGGGGCCATTATCACCACGACACCGAATAAACTGATGATGCCGATCCATAACCGGATGCCCGTCATCCTGCCCGAAAAATCACTCGACCGGTGGCTTGATCCCGCCTTCAAGAATTTCGACCAGCTGCACGAGTGTCTCTCCCCGTTTCCGGACAGCAAAATGAAGGCCTACCAGGTGTCAATTGCCGTGAATAATGCGAGGATGGATGTGCCGGCGCTGATTAAAAAGGTGGAGTGAGGCTTCATCAGGATCAATCCCTCACCGGGTCATCGTTCATCGTGCCGGGGAGTTATGCGACCCGTGAGGATAGGATGTTGATGCTGTTTCTTTTTTTTCCGACGATTTCGTACATTCACCTATCATCGGAGCGATTTGTTCTTTTCTTGTAATCATCTGAACGTGACATGAGAAAAGAATGAAAATTGGTGGAGGACATATGATCCTGCTGCAGATGTTCTGTCTGCCTCTCCGGCTTACCCTCAGATTTTTCCATCCATCATGGCGCCGGATTATCCGCACTGTCGATAGAGACGTTCACCAGATGCGTAAACCGGTGAAAA
>JAWOKN010000129.1:0-4056 GCA_033854175.1 Bacteroidota bacterium
CGCCGCCAGGGTTTCCAGATGTATCGCGAATCCCTCGTCAAACGCAGTTCCCCTGTCCGTCAGCGCCGCCGTCGAATGCTGAATGGATGCGATCTCCCTTTTCGGTACTTCCCTGCCTCCGTTGAAAAGTGCCAGGACGACATGCCCGGTCTCGTGCAAAAAGGTGGTCGTGAATACCCAGTCCTCCGGTGCGAGCTTGATGTACGGAAGGTCTGGGTAGGATTGAACTCCTGAACTGCCACGCAGGCGAAATCCGACCGCTGCGTTGTTCCCTCCCTCGACAAGCGCAACGTAATAGTCCGATAGGGCTGCCTGCCGGACCTGCTGCGTATCCGTAATCTCCCGGGCCTTCGCATAAAGTTGTATCGCCCATTGCGCCGGTTGATTTTCTGTCCATGTACCGTACAGGCGGAGCCGGCTTGTGTCGGTGACGGGTTTGTAGATGGGCATTGTATCGCTTACAGCGGTGGACTCAGGTTCCATGAAGATTAACCGTACGCCCGTTTCCGGCCGCTGAGCATGACTCAGGGTAGTTGCGATGATCAATGTTACGATGCTGATGACAATCAGGGTGGTCCGTTTCAATCTATGATTCATGGGGTCTCCAGCCGCGCTCATATGCTTGCCTCTTGTTCTGTGATGATCGATACATGATTATACAGATTCCGGCGTGAAATGTTTCGGAGTCCTCTGTTCGTATTCTGCCGGATAGTGTTCATTTCCCCCCCCCGAATCAGATGCACTGCATGATCTTTTTTGTCCTCTGTGCGCCCGTCGGCGATTCCGTTACTGGAGCGGCCTGATTGATCGGATACTCCCTGTCCGTACCTCCCCGTCGCAGTCTGAATCGTGATCACGGAATGTCTGTTCGCGGATGATATTTGCCGGATTGTCCGGTCCCGGGATTCTTCGCCACTCCCACCCTTCACCACCGGGGGGGGTGAGGGTCGTGTGCCGGATCGGATATTTGAACGCTGACCGTCCACACTCCTGCAGACTTATCCCAGCCTTTTTCTCGAAGGTAAAAGATGGTATTTTTTCATCCGGTAACGCAGATTTTGCTCACTGATATTGAGAACCTCTGCCGCTTTGGTCTGGTTGTAGGAGACTGCGTCGAGGGTTTTCTGGATGAGGGCTTTTTCCATTGCCGATAACATACCGTCGAAGGAAAACCTTTTCCTCTCTCTGATGTACGAGAGCATCTGATCAAGCTGTACCTGTTCGTCAATGAGACTGTCAGGGATCTCAACACGATCACCATCGGAGGAGAGCACGGACCGTTCGACGACCGAGCGCAGTTCCCCCACATTTCCCGCCCAGTTGTTCATGACTAAATAGTCAAGTGTGCTGTTCGTCATGGTCTTGACACCCGTACCGATGCTTTTGCAAGCATTTTCGATGAAATATTGAACGAGCGGGGGAATATCCTCGGTCCGGGATTTTAAGGGGGCGAGGGTGACGTGCTCGAAATGGCTGAGGGTTTTCGTGATTTCATCCGTGATGGTTCTTTCACGGTTGAGTTTCGTCAGCTTCTCCTTGATGGTGACAATGATCCGTACGAATGGCTTTTTGGGCAGGTATTCTATGATACGGGTGATCAATGCCTGATTCAGATAGGAAAATTCTTCGATATCGTGAAAGAGTATCGTCGAGATGTTTGGCTTCAACTTCCTCTCGAGTCCCTTCAGATCAGAATCTGTGTGAATCGACGGGCTGTAGACTGCCATAGCGCCGTCGGTGTGCGATGATTCGTGAATCAGATGCGAGACCAGCCGCTTGCCGGTTCCTTTTTCCCCCTGAATCAGGATGTGCTCGTGCAGCTTCGACAGTTTTGGAATATCCCGCCTGATCTTTTTGATCTCTGAACTGACGCCGATGAGCTTGGATTCTGGAGTGACCATGGTCTTTCTTCCTTATGTATCCCGTGAATTGATGCAGGTGTCAGAGCCGGCCTTTTTCAAGGATCGGGACGCGATCTGATGTGCGTGTAATATAACAAGATTCGGAGGACGAGTCAATCGGAATTGTGGTTATTCGCAATATTTTGAACTCCGATTGTCAAAAGGGGAAACGAGGGGCGGGTGCTGATGACCTGCCGGATAACCCCGAGCCTCAACAGCCCGGAGATCCCGGGCGATATCGGGGCTTCCGTTCTGGCGGTGAAAAAATGGATTTCGAATTCCCGAAGCATCCTGTATCGATGATCCCTTTTCCGCATGTTTGCAAAAATCCGGGAAAACGGACCGTCAAAAACCCGAAGGTCTCTTTCTGCGAACCAGGGCTGGAAGTATGCCTCATCGGCGTCCGCGTGAAGTGAGTGTAGGAAAGGGGCCCCCGCTCGATCCGCACCCCTGGCTTGATTCAGGAATGAACCCGATCGCTGTCAGCTCCTCGAGCTGGGGAAAGAACCTGTCCGTACCAGCCTGCACCGTTTCCTGCGATGACGCGGCGCAGCAACGATCGGTCAGCGTCAGCCGACAGCAGTGTTGTGCACAAACTTCGAGCTGATTTTTTCCTCCTCCGATTTCAGGTATGCGTTCGGGTCGTGGTTCAGTGCTCCGTCCGGAAGCCAGTCCCACATGGTCCCCATGCTCTTTCTTATCATGTCGGTGTAGAACTCGGGAATATCCGTTCTTTCCTGCTCGAAGAATGAGCGCAGATGGCCGTCGGTGTCAAGCCGTCTGCGTATTTCAGTGTAGTACTTGATCCTTCCATAACCTTCCGACGATACTGCACGGATCAGGTTCAGCCAGCGCGGAATCATGGTCTGGGTTGCCCCAAACCGCCGCGCAATTGCCCCCGGAGATACTGAGTATTTTGTCAGTTCGATGACCCGATCGTAAAAGGCCGGCCAGGAGTAGTTCTTCGGCTTGAGGTTCATCGCACCGTTGTTGGTCAGGAAGTAGAATGGAAACGGTATGACGCGGTTGGCACGCTGGTACTCGAGGTTGAGCGGCGCAGCCTGTCCGAACGAGGTGAGGAGTGAATAGCCGGGGAATACCCCGGGCGTGAGATCAATGAACCGCTTCGTAAGCTCGAACGGTTCCACCCCCTCATCGGAATCGAGCCCGAGCACGAAATTTGTCTGGACATAGGGAATGTACCTCAGAATCGTGTTGACGTGCGCCGAAACCTCACGGACTTTGTCTATCCCTTTGATCCTCGACGTCCTCGATTTCTCTCCCAGTTCAAACCATGACTCGATACCGGGAAGCAAGGCCTTGAAACCGTTTTTTTTGAGCTGTTTCAGGTGAGGCTCGGTGAGAAGGGATAGGCTGCTTTCGGCGATGAAGTCGATGCGATCCGGCGGTATCGCTTCCTCGATCGCATCGAGGGTCCCTTTGAATTGCACTCCGAAGTTCGGGTCGTGCCATCCCACAAGCGGCCTTCTGAACTTCTGAAGGAGGAAGGTGAGATCATCACGCATCACGTCGAAATCCAACGGCTGGTATGGCACCGTTGAATCAATGCAGAACTCACACGTGTAGGGGCAGCCAAGACTCCCGATCATCGGAACGAGCTTGAGAAACGGCGAGCTCCGGAGAGCGGCCGTAATGAACTTCCATCGTTCGCGCACCCCGGGGAGCGTTGATGGCTGCCGGTTCGCGCTCATACATACACCCAGAGGTAGATGGCGTGAACAGTCTCGGACAATTTCGAGGATCGTGGGTTTGTCCGTGAATCCGAGCACATAGTCGAAATATTTCTGCGCGTCCTGCGGGTAACAGCGGGCGTGCGGCCCTCCGAGAGCGGTGACTATTCCCTTTGACCGCAGCCGGTTGCTGAGCGCGTAGGCCGTCAGCGCAGCTTCAGTGAAGGCTCCTATGAAAACGAGGTCGAGGTCGGGGGGGAGCGCATCGGCGACATTACCGCGGCCTGTGTAACAGACGTACCGTACATCGTGACCCTCCTCCTCACACCACACGGCGATGACCTGAGGCATGATGCTCGCAAAATTGGCATGCATGATCCAGGCCCATAAGGTCCGATCAGGTCCCTTGCTGACGAGATCAATAATACCGATTCGAAGCTTTCTCACCACAGCGTCATCTCCTG
>JAWOKN010000130.1:0-5813 GCA_033854175.1 Bacteroidota bacterium
CCTCCGATGTCGGTGACTCGCTTGCCGCGTCGTTCGGAAATTCACAGGTCATCGTCGTCAGCGCGAATAACGTCACAATCGGCAATCTGACGGTCGACGGGAATAATCCCGCCATCTCGAGCGGCGTTACCGTCAACGGCGTCGATATCGACGCCCGCAACGGTATTATCGAGAGTGACGGTCCCTGGAACGGTACGGTGGTCCACCATACCACCGTCAAAAATGTCTACCTCCGCGGTATGTATGCCCGCAGCGGGGGGAGCGGATTTAATTTCCATGATAATACCGTCCAGAATGTCGAGGCGTGCGGTAATTCCATCGGGATGTTCAATTTTGCCGGCTCGGGTGCCTTCGCCAATAATACCGTCTCCCAGACCGGCGACGCAATCTCCTCGAACCATTCCCGCGGTACACAGTTTTTGAATAACATCATCACGAACTCACTGAGCGGCGTCCATACCGACAATGCCGGCGACGGTGGCGGTTCACCCGATCTTATCCGGGGGAACCAGGTGTCGAATAGCCCCGCAGGCGGATACGGCATCTGGGTCTTTGTTCCCTATATCGCACCCGCCGTCCAGGATAATAATGCGACGAATGTCGATATCGGATTCGGCGCGTTCGGCGGAGCGTTTTTACCGTCCCCGACCGTAACGACCCCCTTCTTGAGGAATACCGCCGACGGCCAGGGCAAAGCCAACAGCTTCGGATTTTATATTTCCAATACGACGTTCTTTTTCGGTATCACGAACGTCGCAGCGACCGTTTCGAACTGTTTCGTAAAAAACAACACCAGCGGCTTTTTTCTTGAATCTGCCGGAGGCAATACGGTCCGGGTTACCGGTCACTATAATTCCCTGAGCGGGAACACGACAACTGTCTCTACCGACAGTGTTCCATCTGTCAACGGCGGTAATGGCACCGCCGGAACCCTTATTGCCGATTTGCGGGGTGACTGGTGGGGCTCCGTACACACACCCTCCTTTACCGGTCCTTCAGCCGCTTCAATCATCTCTAGCCCTTGGCTCGGAATCCCGACCGACGGAAATCTTTCTCTCGACGGCTTCCAGCCCACCTCACCCATGACATGGTATACCAATACGTCGGTGACGCTCCAGAGCGCAATTGATTTTGCCGCCTCCGCCGATACGATGAATGTCCTTCCCGGCACCTATACCGAACAGCTGGAGATCGGTAAACCGTTCACGCTGACCGGGGCGGGAGCTGCCCTGACGACGATCCAATCGCCGGTGACGTTGACGAAATATTTTACCACGAGCACGAATAACTTCCCGGTTGTCTTTGCCCACGACGCCGATGGCATCGCCGTGAGGAACCTGACCGTCGACGGCGCAGGCCGCGGGAACGGGAATTACCGGTTCCTGGGCCTCGGTTATCATAATGCCGGCGGTCTGATCGACCGCTGCCGGGTCATCAATGTCCGCGAGACTCCGATCAACGGGGTCCAGCACGGGACCGGCATCTATGCCTATGTCGATAACGCCACCCCCAGGACCCTGAATGTCTCGTATGACACGATCACGGGATTCCAGAAGAATGCCATGGCACTGAACGGGTATAACCTGACGGCCATGGTGTCGGGCAATGTCGCCGTCGGGGCAGGTGCCGTGGGCTTTATCGCACAGAACGGTATCCAGATCGGTTTCGGCGCTACCGGTTCAATTACGGGAAACCGGGTGAGTGCGCTGTCCTATACGAATCCTGCGGCGGCTACCGCCGCAGGCCTTCTTCTCTATCAATCGACCGGCCCGGTGACCTGTTCACATAATGTCCTGAACGAAACTCAGATCGGCGTCGATTTCGTCCAGGTCGGCGGGACGATTGACACGAACAGCATCTCCGCCTCCAAGGCCGGATGCGGGACATCCGGCTTCTGGGGAATCGATCTCGACCCCGGAAATAGCCCGCACCTGCCGCTGCAGCCCTTCGATACGCCCGCTGGCCCGAAAAACTCTCCGTCGCAGGTTTCATCCGTGACGGATTATACGACAGCTGTCTACGGTAATACGATGACCTCCGACGGTATGAATGGCAACGGCATCGAGATGGATGCCCTTGGCACCGATGTCCTGAATGTGCACGCCTTCCGGAATACGGTGTCACAATGGGCCTACGGGGTTTATTTTTATAAGGATCCCTCAGCCACGCTCAACGCCGTCGTCGATACGAACAGCATCGCCGGCAATGTGTACGGCGTCTATAATTCAACCGGCGCTCTGCAGGATGCCCGCTTTAACTGGTGGGGTCATGCCACCGGTCCGCGCGATGTCAAGATTCTCCCCAATACCCCGGATTATAACAACGTCGGCGGTCTCGGTGATTCCGTTTCCCCCTTTGTCGAGTATAATCCGTGGTACCTCGATGCGGGATTGTCCGGCCTCTCGGAATTTACTCTCGCGATTACCGCGGTCAACGGCTCGGTTGATGTCTCACCCGCTGCTTCGATGTATCTCTACGGGACGCCTGTCCAGCTTACAGCCAATCCCTCCAGCGGATACCACTTTACCGGCTGGAGCGGGGATACAAGCGGTATGACGAATCCCCTGACCCTGGTCATGACCGCCAATAAACATGTCACCGCCAACTTTGCCATCAATCAGTATACAATCACCCCTTCGGCAGGTGCCAACGGGGCGATTGTTCCGGATGTTCCAACCCTTGTGAATTATAACGACAGCCTTGTTTTTACCTTTACACCGGATCTGAATTACCACGTCGACAGCGTTGTTGTCGACGGAGTGAGGCTCCCTCTTTCACCATCAAGTTATACGTTTACCCACGTCACCGCCCCCCATACGATCAGGGTGACGTTTGCCATCGTCCAGTTCCATGTCCTCGCCGTGGCGGGTTTCCACGGATCGATCACCCCGTCAGGGAGTGTGGGTATCAATAACGGCGGAAATCAGACGTTCGCGTTTACTCCCGATCCGGGTTATCATGTCGACAGCCTCTTTGTCGACGGCATAAGCCAGCCTGTCGCTCCGGACTATACGTTTACAGGCGTGACCGCGGATCATTCGATCCTGGTGACGTTTGCCCTGAACGAGTATACGATCACCTCGGCCGCGGGAGCCAACGGGACGATTGATCCCTCCGGCAGCAGTGTCGCCGGTTATGGTACCAGTCTCACCTATACCTTCCTCCCCGACACGAAATATACGGTCGACAGCGTCATCGTCGACGGCGTCTGGATGGGTTCACTTCCTTCGTATACCTTCACGAACATCAAGGCGGATCATGCCATCCGCGTCACCTTCAGGCTCGCACCAGCATATCTGACGATGTTCCGTTCGTTTACCTATGACGAACTGCCGGTGAGGAAATCGATCAAGAAGAAACCGTACGATGATTACTGGGAGTTCACGATCAAAAATACCTGGAACGTGCCGGTGATCCAGCTCGATGCGTTTTTCGCCTACCCGGTCTGGCAGCTTGTCTCCGCCGGCGGCTTCCTGGCTTCGGGCGCGAACCGGTCCTGGACCTTCAGGGGGTTGCTGAATCCCGGCGATTCCGTCGTCATCACCGGCCGGTGCGCCAAGATCATCCATGAGAAGATCCTCAAATTGTCGTTCGATCCGTCACTCGGTACGTCCGTTCTCACGAATATCCTCCCGACCAGGGAGCTGTGGGAGTACCCGATGCCGAATGTCGCCAACGTCCGCGAGGATGCCCTGTCCCGCGCAAGAACAACAACCGGCCTGCTGGTGGGTATCCCGCGCCCCGATTCGATACGGAAGTACGGCTGGGTGAAGGTCTGGAACGCCCCGATGATGTACCGGTCGATGTTCGACCGCGGGCTTCATACCGGGGCCTCCCGCGGATTTGATTTCTTCGAAAACGGCACCGCCTTTATTCGGGAACAGAGGGGCCTTTCACCCAAACGCCAGAATAACCGGCTCTTTGCCGATCTCCTTGCCCTGAGATTTAATATCTGGGTGAGCGATGTCGGGATCACCATGGCCGGATTCGGGAACCTGCGGTTTGTCGAAACCGGGAACCCCTACTCCATGATGCTGGTTCGCGAGATCGCCGCGAAGGCGGATTCATTGATGACGTTCCATGTCGCGAATCCTCCCCTCTACCTGAAGCTTGATTCCACGATCCGGAAAATCAATGCCTCCTTCAGCGGCCCGTTCGATACCACGGCCTGGGCAACCCGGCCGGGGATCAGTATCGTCGTCGCCGGGACAAGACCCCTCTCATCGGTTCCCTATCTCCAGTCGAGCGGGATCCCACCGGCACAGATTCCGCCTCAGGCTCAGCCGCCCGTTCCCTGTGCGTTTGAACTGTCCCAGAACTATCCGAATCCGTTCAACCCGACAACGACGATCGGCTTTGTTCTTCCGTCTCCGGGATTTGTGACACTGAAGGTCTTTACTATCCTGGGCCAGGAGGTCAGCACACTTGCCAACGGTGAATTGATGGATGCCGGACTCCGGGAGGTGGAGTTCGACGGCGGCTCACTGAGCTCGGGCGTCTATTTCTACCGCCTGAGTGCGGAGTTTACCGACCATGCCGGAATTCTCCAAAAGGTGTCGCAGGTCAGGAAGATGCTTCTGATGAAATAACCTCTGTGCTCTCAACAAGAATCCCTGGCCTGGAAGAACACGGGGCCAGGGATTCTTTTTTCTGGAGGATCACCCGCTCTTTTTTATGGCTGTACACCCAGGTATTCGGCTGCGATCAGCGCGTCACCTTCGTAGATGTCGGTTATCGCACTCTGATCCGCACATAAGTTTGCGCTGAGAACAAGGTTGAGTTTTCCGGTCCCGTCAAGCTGGAAGGTCTTCGGGTTTTCTACCTGCGGGTTGAAAAATGTCCCCTCAGCCCCCGCAGGCCCCCAGGCCGCGGAGAGGTTGTCGTAGGAGCAGCGGATAAAACCCGTTCCGCCCGACGTCGGCGATAAGGTCATCGGCAGGGCAAACGTGACCATGACGAAGGAGTTCTGATCGCCCGTTATGACGGTCTCGTTGAGGGAGACAGTGACACTCGATACCAGGATGCTCGGACTCGAACTGTAGGCAATGGGATTCTGGATGTCTGCCGGTATCTTGTAGCACTTCCCCGCCACAAGCGGCGAGACACTGAATGAACCCTGCTCAACCGTCAATGGGGTCTGTACGACCTCCGCCGTCAGAACGATGATGCCGGCCTGCGACTGGGCCGTTGCTGTCGCAAAACTCCCGATGAGTAAACAGATGAACAGAAATCCTGCTAACCGATTCATGGACGACTCCTTTTGACCTTTCTTCCCGTGTGTGTGGACATTCGCGTTTGCTCTGCTGCCACGACGAAATTGCTCGCTGGCGTACTTCTGTTTGTCAATGAATGAAAACGGGCAAGTTTCTTCAATGATCGGCTGATGTCCGTCACACCAGACTCTTGACAGCCGTCACATGTGCCCGCCCTGATCATGCGGTAAACCGTTGGAGCGCAATGACCTGCGGTGTCCTTTTCATTACGCGGTGGAAAGATTCCGCACAGATCTGCGGCGCTTCATTTTGCAGTTGCAGGAACGGCGCCGCGTGAACTGCACGAGACCGCCAGACTGATCCGACTTTTCATATGCTCCCTTTCAGGGCTGGTCCTTTCCGGTTTGAGATCTCACGTAACTTTAACTATTTTCTATCGTACCAGTGTGAGAGCGGTTTTCGTTGTTGCCTCAAATTTTCCGGAAAATTCAGTTTTTTCGTGTATCCAACGGTCATATCGTTAAAAAGGGATTCCTTCGATCTGTGGAATCGCGCATCTTCAACCGGCGCTCTCCTGAATCCCATTTCTACCCTCTCCCG
>JAWOKN010000131.1:0-9885 GCA_033854175.1 Bacteroidota bacterium
GAGATAGCGATGGAATACCGGCAGGTGATCATGGACGGTCCGGATCAGGTTTTCGTAGACCCGGGCCGGGATGTTATCATCAAAAAGCGACATGCCGAGTGAGGAGGGATAGCGCAGTGTGCGGGAATAAAACAGGTCTTTCTGGACACTGCCGTTGAAAAGAGACGTGATGGTATGTTGATGGGCCCGGTAGGCCCTATGGCAGGCATGGAATGCATCCCTCCGGACGCGGCGCACACCGGATTCAAGGCATTTGCTGTATGTTCCATGAGTCAGTTCAATGAACCGGTCACGCTCATCCCGTATCTTCGGGAAAACCATATCCGCATCATTGAGCATGGAAAATGCATTCTCGGATAGTTGTGAAAGGATGCCCGTTCGTGCGATGATCTCTTCTTCCGGTTTTGAGAGTGTATGCGGTTTCAGACGGAGTTTTTTCTCAAGGGAAAACCTGTAAAATGAAAGTTCGTCGGACCCGATGAGCGAGGTGAGTTTTTCCGGTGACAGCGAAAGGATTTCGGGATCGATGAACGAAATCTTCTCCCGGACGTCGATCATCAGTTTATCAACCCGGTTCACCAATCCCTGTGCCTTCGAATTGCCCAAATCGGTGTGATGAAACAGGTGGGCATAGGAATATAACTTCTCAGCGAGCATATAGGTTTCATCGAGAAGTGACAGGCACCCTTTCAGTTCTGTGCTCTCTGCAAGGCGTCCCTCAAACTTCCCCATCCGCCCGAGAAGTTCTTCCATCCGCAGAAACTCCCTCTCCCAGGCATCAGGATCCTGAAAGATATCGGAAAGATTCCATGTATATCCGGCAGGGATCGTGGTCCGTGGGGGGAGGCGTTTCATTCTCGCACCATGGTGAGATTCAACATTTTTTCAATATGAGAATATTTGGCATAAAATACACTCTCGAGCTTCTTCATGGAGTTCAACCTCGGATGTTCACCGGGAGGCAGAGCCCGGGGCGGGCGCCGGTTGGTTTGGATTTACGGACAATTTCCGTAGATTTGATAGACCAACATCATCACCATATTCCGATGTGACACCCGTATGGCATTTTCCTACCGAATCCTGCTCCTTTTGTTCACAATCCTCGTGCCCCTTGCGGGGCTCGCGGGGAGGGAAAAACCCCGTCTGGTCCTGATGTGTTTATCCGCGCATCCCGATGACGAAGACGGCGTTGCATTGACATCCTACGTGCGGCTGAGGGATGTCCAGGCCTACAGCATCTTTTTCACCCGTGGTGAAGGTGGCCAGAATGAAATCGGCCCTCAGCTGGATGAAGATCTCGGCAAGCTCCGCACCAAGGAAACCATGCGGGCTGCGGGGCTGCTCGGAACCAGGGTGTACTTCCTCGGATTTACGGATTTTGGTTTCTCAAAAACAGCCAAGGAGACCTATGAACACTGGGGTGGAAAAGACAGCGTGCTCGCCAGGCTTGTGGAAATCATCAGGTCGATAAAACCCGATGTCATCATCACCAATCACGACACCATCACCACCATCCCGATGCGCCAGCATGGCAACCATCAGGTCGTCGGTCTGAGTGTCTATTCGGCATTTACCAGGGCTGCCGATTCGACCTATCATCCCGAACAGTTTCTCATCCCGCACGTGAAACCATGGCAGGTGAAGAAGCTCTTCATGCGTGCGCGGGACAGGGACTCACTCACGCCTCTGGTCACAGTTGATCCCTCCCGCACGGATTCTCTCGGCAAAACGATGCAATCGTATGCGTTCGCCGCGCTTGCGATGCACCGCTCGCAGGGGTTGGACAAATTCGTCGCCTCCCCGCCGCCGTTCATGCTCCGCAAGCACTTGTACAAACTGATGGAATCCGACCGGCAATATCCTTTTGATTCTTCGGACTTTTTTTCAGGCATCGCGCCTACGGTGCGGGACATCTATTTGCCCACGGAAACGCTGATCGACACCACGAGCAGGTTTTCGTTCGCTCTCGAACCCACAGCGACCATACTGGTCAGGCCCGATGAAGCGAACCGTCAAAAAATCGCCCGTGATGTCACCGCACGCTTCTTCAATCCGGACGAGACCGCGATGACCGTGGATCTGGCAGTATCGCTCGATCACCAGAAAATATTCTATAAATCCTACACCCTTCCGCCGGGGGTGACAAAGGACAACATCCGTCTGACGTTCGCCCGCCCTTCGGGAGGAGTAAAAAAAACATTGCATTTTGAGGCCGTTCCTGCTGATAACTCGGGCGGTCTTGGCTCCTGTTCGGCGACAATGACGCTGTGGCCTCTCCACCTCGTTTATCCCAAGAACGTATCGATCGGTCTGGTCCAGACCTACGACAACACGCTTGAAGAAACGCTGAAGGCTCTTCACATCTCATATCAGCTTCTGGATTCCACGAAAATCGCACGGGAGAATCTCGGAAAATACACAACCATCCTTCTGGATATGCGGACATATCTTGAACGGCCGGACGTTGTCAGGTATAATGACCGGTTGTTGCAATACTGTACGGCGGGAGGTCATCTTGTCTGCTTGTATCACAAGACCTCCGACTGGAACGGACACGATTATGCCCCCTATCCGATTCAGATCACCGGTGAGCGCGTGACGGAAGAAGACGCTCCCGTCCGGATTCTTGAACCGGGTAATCCCCTTTTTACAACACCGAACAAAATTGTTCCGAAAGACTGGGATGGATGGGTGCAGGAGAGGAACATCTATCTCCCGAGCGACGACACGACAAAAACCTCATCCAGGTACCAGCGTCTTCTTGCCATGAGTGATGAAAATGAGCATCAGCCGCCGACATCAATCCTCTGGTGCAAAGACGGCAAGGGCACCTACACCTATGTAGCGCTGGTTCTGTACAGGCAGTTACGCGTGATGAACGAGGGGGCGGTCAAGCTGTTCCTCAATCTGATCTCACAGCCGCGGCCCGCACGTTGACCAGGACAGGTGGTTCTTCGGAAGCCCCGGAAGGTCCGTTAATCCGGGGGATTGGCCTGGGGAGCGCGACCGCGCTGAACATGATTGACATGATCGGTGTGGGCCCATTCATCACCATCCCGCTCATCATCGCCGCGATGGGTGGACCGCAGGCCATGCTGGGGTGGGTTGCGGGAGCGATCCTTGTGATCTGTGACGGACTGGTCTGGGCGGAACTTGGTGCGTCCATGCCCGGTTCAGGGGGCTCATACAGGTATCTCAGGGAAATCTACAATCCAGCAGGGTTTGGAAAGTTCGTGGCGTTCCTTTTCATCTGGCAGCTCAGCTTCAGCGCTCCCCTTTCGATCGCCTCGGGATGCGTCGGGCTTGCGCAGTACGCCGTCTATTTATTTCCCTCACTCGCTTCCGCCTCCCCCTATTCCCTTCTGCGGGTATCGGTCCCGTATCTTCAATCCTCGCCGGTCGAAATCACTTTCTCCCCCACAACGGGTATTGCGGCGGGAGCTTGTATCGTCGCGGCGCTGCTCCTTTACCGGCAGATCACGGTCATCGCACGGATGGCGAAATTCCTCTGGTTCGGCGTTCTCGTGACCATTGCGTGGATCCTTTTTGCGGGGATGACCCATTTCAATGCGGCCCAGGCATTCTCGTTTCCGCCGGGAGCGTTCTCCTTTTCGTTCAACTTCCTGCAGGGTCTGGGTGCCGGCATGCTTGTGGCCGTCTACGACTATTGGGGGTATTACAACATCTGTTTCATCGGCGGTGAAGTGAAGGAGCCCTCGCGGACTATACCCCGGGCGATCCTCCTGTCCATTCTCCTTGTCGCCGTCGTCTACATCACGATGAACATCAGCATACTCGGGGTTGTTCCGTGGCAGGAAATCCTGGGAACCATGAATCAGGCCGGGCACGGTTATCTTCTCTCGGTCTTTATGGAGCGGGTGTACGGGAGCGGGGCGGGCGTCCTGATCACGGTTCTCATCATCTGGACGGCGTTTGCTTCCGTGTTTTCGCTTCTTCTCGGGTATTCAAGGGTTCCGTACGCTGCGGCCGTCAACGGTGAATATTTTTCGCAATTTGCCCGGGTGCATCCGCGGTACAGGTTTCCCCACATCTCGCTTCTGGCGCTTGCGGGTGTTGCTGTGATCTTTTGTGCCTTTAAACTTTCCGACATCATTGCGGCGCTTGTCGTGATCAGAATACTGATCCAGTTTATCGCTCAAACGGTCGGATTGATCGTACTCCGCACGCGTCACCCCGAGCGGCCGAGGCCATTCCGGATGTGGCTTTATCCTCTCCCCGCCTTCTTTGCACTTTGCGGATTTTTCTACATCCTCCTCATGCGGAAGAACTTCTTCGTCGAAATCCGCTATGCGATACTTCTCATCATTCTCGGGACGGTGATCTATCTTCTGCGCGCCAGGCGCTTGCATCACTGGCCGTTCGGGGAAGCCCTTGAACAGACCCGGGTTCAGGGCTAGGGCCGTTCCCCCCCGTGGATGGCGGGTGAAGGGGGCGGAAACAAGCGGCTACTTCACAAGATACCCGGCATCGACGACGGTATTTGTTCCCTGGCGCATGAGTGAATACTGCAGGCCTTTGCGGTAACTGCATGCGCCGATTTCGCCCTTCTTATTGAGTGCAATAAAACCGACAAGAAAATCGCTCCCCTCCTTATACTGGGGCTGCTTCCTGATAATTCGCTCGATCGCGATCGCGCAGGCTTCCTGCGGCGAGGCGCCCTTGCGCATCGATTCGACGACCAGAAAGCTCCCGGCGACCTTCAGAACGGCTTCGCCCAGGCCGGTCGAGGCTGCCGCGCCGATCTCGTTGTCGACGTAGAGACCAGCTCCGATAATCGGAGAATCGCCGACCCTTCCGTGCATTTTCCATGCGAGACCGCTCGTGGAACAGCCGCCTGCGATGTCGCCATTTTTATCCATCACCAGAAGGCCGACCGTATCGTGGTTATTTTTTTCAGGCCTGGGGATATAACCTGATGTTTTGAGCCATTGCCGGTATGCTTTTTCGGCCTTTTCCGTCAGAAGATTTTCTTCCGGAAAGCCCTGTTCAACCGCAAACTGCAGCGCTCCCTCTCCCGCGAGGATGACATGTGGCGTCTTTTCGAGCACTTTCCGGGCGACGGAGATTGCATGGACGATATGTTCGAGGAAAACAACCGAGCCTGCGTCTCCTTTTTCGTCCATAATGCTGGCATCGAGTGTAACGTGGCCATCGCGGTCAGGGTATCCCCCCCGGCCGACGCTGGTGATGGCCGGATCGGCCTCGACCAGTGAAATGCTTTTTTCGACTGCATCCAGGAGGCTTCCGCCCGATTCAAGTGTGGCCACGGCAGTCTGATTGACCGGGAGATTGAAATTCCAGGTCGACATCACCAGGGGAGATCCTGCAGGAGATGTCTCCCCGGGGCCGGTGGGGGTGGAACTCCTCCCCTCCCCTCCGGTAACGATCATCGTTACGGCTGAACCGACAACCGGAAGCGATCTGAGAAAATCTTTCCGTTTCATAGAACCTTTGTGTTTGTGGGTGGAGGTATTAGAGTTTTATCCGGGATATGATGCTGCCGGATTTTCTGTCGAGGAAGAGAATTGCCGTGCGTTGCGCCATAATCCGGACGGAAATGACATTTTGGGTTTCGACATGGAGAAGGTCGGCGGTCGAATCCCTGTCTGATTCAGATATGCAAACGCATAAAATCGCCTTGTCATACACCGTCGGGAGCATGAAGACTCCCGGTGAGTGCTGCTTCACCGTGACGGGCTGGCGGAGCGGAAAATGACCGAGGAGGGAGGAATAAAATTCCATGATCGTTTCGGGAGTATCCGACAATTCGACGGGAAGGGGCAACCAGAATATTTTCCCCTTCCCGCGTGTCAGCGTCATCATGCTGTTTTGCGGTGTATTTCGGGGTACGGATTTGAGAACCCGCACCATTTTATCACCCCGGTACGAGAGGGGGAATTCCCTATCACCGATCACAAGATATTCTTCCTCGGCGACGGGCAGGTTGGTCGAATCCACTGCAAAATCTTTCAGCCGCCCGGTGGAAAACCAGTGCTCATCCAGATCGAGAGGACCCGAGATATAGATCGAGGAACCCCGTTCCACCAACTGCACCAGTGCGGCCCAACCGGTCTGGCTCAAGGTCTGGGGCGAAGGGCACACGATGAGGGCGGGTGGTTGTTGAAGGGTTCCGAGCCGGTATTCTGAGACCGAGCAGATCGGGATACCGAAACGTGTTGTTAAAACCCGGACACATTTTTTTGTCGCTTCGGGAGACAGGTTCCGGGGTGAGAAAAGCTGTGCATGGGGGATCAGGAGATAGATCTCCTCCTCCACCCTGCCGGTCATCAACGATCTGTTGGCGTGAAAGAATTCAGCAAAGATCCTGAGGGATCCGCACTCGGGTTTTTCCGTCCCATCGGCACGGTGGAGACCGATTGCGGCTTCATTATCCGACATCATGTAGGGATTGGTATTCCAGATCCATTCAATAAATCCGGCTCCGCCGGCACCGAGTGAAATTGCAAGTTTTCTCTCAAGGAGGTTTCGGGCGTCCTCTTCGGTCAAGAGATGTTTCCCGTCCATTCTTTCGTAGAACATGAGGCCGGTCTCCTGGACCAGGTTTGCCTTTCCGGGCGTTCCCGTGACGACATTATCCCAGACGAGGTCATCGTTCAGCCACCAGTTGTGGACACAGGTGAAATCAACATGGTCGCGGAAAAAATGGTTGCTCGGGCTGTCGGTGGTTCCACCCTCATCCTGCCCCACGGTGACCAGCTGCGGGTGTGTGGCATTACTCCGGATGACTCCGGACATGGCTGCGGCCCATTCGGCGAATTTCTCCTGGGCAAAGAGGTGGTAGTCGATCGTCGCGAGAGGTTTCCTATCCCCAAACACGTACACATCCTCGAAGTCCGCGAGTGAGGGTAGCGGGACATCCTCGCCGTCCGTCACGCCGAAGATTTCCGATACCGAGCGCCCCTGGCTACCGGGAGAATCCGGTTGGTAGCGTTTCCTGAGCCATTCCCTCCATGCCTCTTGTTCAAACCTGTCGTAGTTCGGTCTGCACTGCCAGAGATGCGCTGGATTGCAGAATGAGGGTTCATTGATGAGGTCCCAGAGCAGGCCGCTGACGTTTTTATAGCGCTGGGCGAATGCAGCAATAAATTCCTTCTGGGCGTGAAGCGACCGCGGATCGAGGTAGGGATTTTCGCCTCCCCAAGACTCCGGAAGGAATGCAAAAAGGGTCAGTATGACCGGCAGATCATATTTTTGCGCTGTAAGAATGAATGCATCCATCGCGCGAAGGACGCTTTCGTTGGGCGATCCCGCATCAAACATCATATTTTTCCAACCCGTCCAAAAACCGGTCCGGACCATATTGATGCCGGAAGTTTTCATGGCCTGAAAATCCTTATTCCACAGGGAGGGATTCGGTTCAAAGACGAATTTTCTGTGGACATCGGATGTCATATATGTGGTTCCGGTAACCGGATAGGGTATGCCGTTGCGGTAGAGGTACTCCCCGTTCACGGTGAGTGGTTGAGCGCTTGACATGATCTGGTTGTCATACATCCAGAAGCCGTTCTCCGCGCGCAGAACATCTGTTTTGCCTGTATGAGGGAATTTCACCTTCACAACGGCCTCTACGGAGTAAAGCCCTGGTTTATAGGAAGAACTCTCCCTGGCAGGAAAAACCTGAATCAATTCAGTTTCCTTCTTTCCATGAAGTTTAAACGGAATTTTATCACGGATCTTCTTTCCGTCACCAGTGATCGTCAGATACGACTCGACGAACTCAAGATCGGTCCCCGATGTCTCAGGATTCCAGAATCGAACAGTAAAACCAGGTCGTTCCCCTTCAAAATAGCATGCGAAGGAGGGTCTGACATTCAGCGTGACTGCGCTCTTCAGCGCTTCCCGTGCAAGAAGTGAAATCGCCTCGTTCTTTATTTTTCCCTTGATATTGACAAAAATCCACTTTCCTCCGGAGCATGCTCCCAGTAATCGGTCAATGACAACAACGGGAGCAGCGACAGCATCCTTTTTCTCATTTAATCCCAATATCACGGGGTAAAGGAGGGCATCCATGGGGCCGGCGCTTCCGTCCTCAGACGGAAAATCCCTGGAAACAGTAAATCGACAGTACAATTCGTGAACCTCATCGGCGACCAGACCATCGAGGATCTGTTTCATATCTTCAAAACCGGGCGCTGTCACAAACGTGAGATGATCGGTTCGGTCGAGAGCGAATGATTGTGTGATACCCAGTTTTTTATGATAAGCAATCTGGTATGATTCAGGCCGCCAGGTGTCGCCAGTCGTCGTAACAGGAAGGGAAAGCGGGGTTCCTCCGATATTGAGCCAATTTCCTCCCTTGTCAAGATAGTCATAAATGACTCCGAAAGCCTCTTTCGGGAAAGCTGAACCGTAGGGATTGATGAAGAGATCGTAGTTCTCTGGTTTAAGATTTTGTATGAGTCCCTGTGCATCGAGAAATGTCGTGGCAAAAGCGCCGAGGGCGGATTGGAGAGCCTCTCTGTCCAGGGGAACATCACCGGCCTGGGGGAATTTGGGATCGAGAAAAACTGCTATTCTCGCTCTCGCGGTGGCACCCTCATCCTGGCCGAATGGAAAATACCGCAACGAAGCTGATGACACGACGGTGAATGCCGCAGCGTTTCCCATTGATTTTAAAAATTTTCTTCTATCGATATTCATACGGGAGATTGTTGTGGAACATCATTTGGAGGTAAATTCAGCTTCGTCGACGAAGAGCCATGCCTTCCCTCCCGAGCCGCGGTGCCACGGCGGGCATAGACCGATGTTTTTTGCCCTGATATGGACATAGCGGGCGGGGTGCGGGATCCTATCGGCCTGAAACCGTTGAATCTGCAGTGTCTCATCGCGCTCGGAAACTGTATCGGCGACACGGACGGTATCGGGATATTTTGTCCCGTCCGTTGAAAATGAAAACTCGACATATCGGGGAAAGAATATCCAGGAGTTGACATCCTGCAGGCATCCGAGGGAAACAGATGTCAGCGTATCGATTTTTTCCAGGTCGACGATCGCATCCAGATCCACCTGTTCATATCCTTGCCACGGGCCGAGGCGGAAGTCGAGGCTGCCTCTCAGGCCGTCGATGAGAGCGTCGTTCCCCCCGCCGGTGTATTGATCGCTGAAGCGTGTCAGGAGAGTTATTTTTTTCCTCTGTGCAGATTTACTGAACGTCGCCTGAGCGACCCCGCTCCGTCTTCCGTCTGCATCAACTGCGATGGCCCGGAATGTGGTGGTCGCATGGATCATCACGGGGTGCTGATAGAGGATGGATGATGGGGATGGAGTTGAGCTGTCGGTGGTATAGTAGACCTCCGGACCCGGAACGGGGGACAAGAGTGATACGGCGGTCGAGTCGGCGAACGATGCTCCGGGCGCAGTAAAATACGGAACCGGGACGATCCGCTGAGGGATCGCCGCCGATGGGTAATCACCCGGATTTGTGCCCCACGTTTCCGAGGGGGAATTGCCAAGCACGAATGTCAGCCTCCCTCCTTCTGTTATTTGCGTGTGTGTAAGGAAGGATTTTGTCATCGTTCTTCCGTTGAACATCGCCCTTCGGATATATCGGGGAGTATCTCCGCTGGACCTTGTTTCAATGACGAGTGCCTTTCCATTTTCCGGGTGCACGATCATTTTGGGAAAGCGGGGGCAGCCGATGGCATACTCCGGTTTACCAGGGCAGACCTGATAAAACCCCAGCGCACCGAATACATACCAGGCCGACATCTGGCCGCAGTCATCGTTACCGCAGAGACCATTGGGAAACGGTGTATAAAGCGAATCCATAATTATTCTGAGAATATCCCGGGTTTTCCAGGGTTCCCCCGCGTAATCGTAGAGATAGGCCACGTGGTGGCTCGG
>JAWOKN010000132.1:0-16369 GCA_033854175.1 Bacteroidota bacterium
CATCGTATCCTCCTGAACGAGCGTATCCGGGTTCAGGAGAAGGATAAACTCGCCCCGGCACCTGCCGAGGGCAATATTATTTGCCGCGGCGAAACCGATATTCCGGGGGCTGACGATACAGTTGACCTCCGGGAACTTCTGCCTCACCATCTCGACGCTCCCGTCATCGGACGCATTATCGACGACAAACACCTCCGCGTCGATCCCCTTCATCGATTCGCGGAGTGCGACAAGGGCGTTTTCCAGAAACGCGCGGACATTATAATTGACGATAATGACCGAAAGGAGCATCAGGACAGTGTACCGAAGATCTTTTTCAGTTTAAGCTTCCAGACCATAAAGACCGCCTCGCGGACGATCTTCTTCGACATCTTTGAAACACCCGACCGGCGGTCAAAGAAAATAATCGGGTGCTCGCACACCTTGAAACCCTTGGACCACGCCTTAAAATTCATTTCGATCTGGAACGCGTAGCCGTTGGAATGGATCTGGTTCAGGTCAATCGCCTCAAGGACGGCACGTTTAAAGCACTTAAAGCCCCCCGTGGCATCCTTGACGGGCATGCCGGTAATGATCCTCGTATAGAGGTTCGCCGAATAGCTCAGGAGGAGGCGTCTGATGGGCCAGTTGACAACACGGACCCCGCCGGTATACCTCGAGCCGACCACGAGATCGCACGCATCCATTTTCTTGAGAAAATTCGGAATCTCATCGGGTGCATGGGAAAAATCGGCATCCATTTCAAACACAAGATCGAAAGTATTGGCGATAGCGTATTTAAATCCCTCGACATAGGCCGTACCGAGGCCCATCTTCCCTGCCCGGCGGATCAGGTGGATCCTCGGATCGGTCTTGGCCATCCGCTCGACGATATCGCCGGTTTTATCCGGAGAATTATCGTCCACGACCAAAACCTGCAGGTCAGGATCCTGATGAAGAACCTGAGGTAGGAAGGTCTCGATATTATCGGCCTCATTATAGGTCGGTGTCACGACAAGAATTTTTGGCATGAAACAGGTATTTTAATGTTCGGTCGATTGATTAATATCCCACCTGGACTTTCAGATAGGCGTAGCGATCATACGTTGTAGTCTGCAGCCAGGTCACATCGGTTCTCCGGAACTCCACTGCCCCGATGATCATGAGATTCGTAACGGGTTCATAGGCTGCGCGGAGCTGGACGTCGTCACGTATGCTCTTATTCCCGGCAAGAAACGGGGCATCGGTGGGATCGGTATCGCGGTGTCCCTGGAGGAGGTTTCCGCCGACATTTTCGATCCCGCTGCTAGTCGTGATGTTGTCGCCGTGCCGGGTGCGGGTATAGGTGAGCCAGGTCCGGAGCGAATGAGCGGGCCGGTAGCCGAGCTGAAAAAACCACTCGTCGGAATTCGGTGCGAGGTGGTGGCCCAGACCGATATTATCGTTCGTGAAATCGTTCCCGCTCGTCCGGTTTGAGTAGACGTAGGGTTCAATGTGCGTATACTCGATATCGGCATCGAGATCCGGCATGCCGGCGAGACCAGCGGCAAAGAGCCCCCCCTGCCAGCCGAACTCATTACCCCACCACCCGGTTCCGAGCTTGGAAAAATCGATATCGTCGATAAGCCAGGTACCATAGAGTTTATAGCCATTCCAGGGGAAAAGCTCCAGATCGAAGCTCAGGAAAGCGTTATCCCTGTCCCTGAGGGAATGCTCAGCCGACTTGAAGAATATGACGGGATTCAGGTACGCAAGCTCGGGAGAATAGCGCTGGTAGATAATCATCTCGGCAACGCCGAAATTCAGGAAATTGAAACCCGAAAACTGCAGCCTGTGGAGTGCGAAATACTTCTGGCTGTTGGCGGGTTCAGACTGGACAAGCCCAGGAAACTGCGCAGAATCCGCGACAATCGACCCATGGATAAAGACAAGCCGGAGGGATTTATACTGCGCGTCGAGCTTCAAAAAGTCAAACGCGGGAGCATTATCGGAAAGAAGGAGCCGGTCGGAGTACCCCGTGCCGATCTGATTATACTCGCGTCCGAACTCCAGATTGACGATGCCGAAATCCGCCTTCAGGTAGGCCTCGGTAAAATCGAAATAGGGTGAGTTGAGGTTATTGAACTTCACATTTCCACGGAGATGGGGATCAGAGAGTGCGAACGTCTTGTCGCCGTAGAGTGTTCCATCGGTTGCCTGGAGGAAGTAGCCGATTTTATCCTTAATGGTTCCCCGGACGCGGCCGCCGTGGGTTTCTAATGCGGCGTGCGTCGTACCGTACGTATCCCCATCGACATGGCGGTACTCCGCCGAACCCAGAAACTCGACATAGGCGGTAGCATTGGAATCCGCATACATATAGAGATACTTCTGTTTATCGGTCAGGATATCCGTGAAGCCGTCGCGGAAGATGACGGCATCATCCTCATGAACGGGATCGATTTCCCTGGCGAACTCGCGCTTGAACTTATCCAGAAAATCCTTCTCAGCGGCGGAGAGTTGATCCTTCTTCGCCTCCGCGCTCATAAGGAAGTCACCGACCTGTTTTCTTGAAAGCGGGATCATAACATTGCTATAGAGCGGCAGGATCCCCTTGACGCCGAGGCGGTCGAGAAATTCATACACCTGATTACTGACGGGAACATTTTCGACCTGTGCGGAGACCGACGAAACAGCCATGATGAGGCAGACGAGCGGAAGAACCGCGCTCAGGGTAGGTTGGGGCACCCCTTGCAGGCGACGGAAGATGCGGGGGATGGCCATCAGTGGCCCTTTCCCAAAAACATCACCATCACGGTATTCAGAAGAATTTTCAGATCCATTCTGAGCGACATATTCTCGATATAATAAAGGTCATATTCGACCTTGCGTCTCACATCCTCGATAGATTCATCATATTTATGTTTCACCTGGGCCCATCCGGTAATGCCGGGCCTGACCTTGAGTCTCCGTTTGTAGAGGGGAATTTCCTTCGACAGTTGGGTAACAAAAAACGGCCGTTCCGGGCGGGGTCCGACGAGGCTCATATCACCGTCGAGGACATTAAAGAACTGGGGAACCTCGTCAAGGCGGAGTTTACGGATGACTTTCCCGACATGCGTGACCCGCGGGTCCTGTTTATTCGCCCAGACGGGGCCCGACTGCGATTCGGCGCCTTCGTACATCGAGCGGAACTTGAGCATGCGAAAATGCTTCTCATCCTTCCCTACGCGGTCCTGGGCGTAAAAAACCGATCCCCGCGAATCAAGTTTTATAGCGATGGCCACCAGAATCCAGACCGGGAGGCCGGCAAGAAGGATAAGGGAGGCGACGGCGATGTCGATGATCCGTTTCGCAGCCCGTTCCCAGGGGGGCATAAGCTGGGGCATGATTTCGATCAGCGGGAATCCGTAGATCTGGTTCGTCCGGGCCTGGCCGCTGATGATATCGTAAAGATCGGGGACGATCTTCATGCTTACGTCGTGCGAATTGGCCAGCGCGATGACTTTCAGGAGACTATCGTGTTCCGAAGATTCGAGAACGATGAGGATATCCCGCACGAGGAACTGTTCGATAAGCTCCGGGAGATGTTTGATGGAGGAGAGAACCGGAACATCCTTATACGCGTGGGTCTTTTTCTCGGGCGAGACCGGGACAAATCCGACAATCTTATAACCGAGGGCGGGGTAATGCTGAACGGTTTCAAACAGGTCGACGGCCTTCGGGGACCAGCCGACGATGAAAGCATTCCGGAGGCCGATTCCCGCCTCGAGCAACCGCCGCTGGAACGTATGCTGGAGGAGGCGTCCTCCACCGACAAAAACGATCAGCAGCGTCCAATAACCGAGAATAAGGAGCCGGGAATGGACCTGGGAACCGCTCCACCGGTCGTCGGCAAAGATTGCGAAAAAGAGGACAAGCGCGCCGAACGAGGCGGCCTTGAACAGTGTGGCGATTTCATCAAAGCGGGACTGAGCGTACCAGGAGCGGTAGAGGCCGAACATAAAAAAGACCACGATCCAGTATGCCGAGAGTGCAAACATCGGCATCCAGAAGTCCGGTGTGGAAGCCGAAGCAATCAGACCGCTGCGGACGCGGAACCAGTAAAACAATGTCCACGTGAGATCAAGGGTTACAACATCAATGATAATATTTCGGATCTTTTCAGCCATAGTGTCAGCGCACGACATTCCAGACGGCCTGTTGCCGTTTCAGGATAAATTTAAAAAAACCGGCCAGAAGTGCGAAATTCATGGCAATAAAATAATACGGGATGCCGAACTTGCCTATTTTCAGTCTCATCCGTTCCATGACAAAACCAAGGAATCCGAGTGTCACGATCAGCAGAAAGGCGATCAGAACCCCCAGGTAGAAAAAACCGTGACTCCGCAAAACGGCGGAGGTGACAAGAACCAGGAATAAAAGAAAAGGAACCGACCACCGGATAATTTTATGAGACCAGAGGGCGAAGGCGACGAATCCTTTCCGGGGGGCGAGGAGGTCGCTGATCTCGGTGATCGTGCTGAAATTCGAAGCCGCAATTCTCACCTTTCTCTGATATTCCCCGCTGATCGAATTTGTGGCATACTCGTATGCCAGCGCACGCGGTTCATAGACCACGCGGTATCCTCTTCTGACGACTCTGAGGGGCGTCAGGAAATCATCGGTCACAATTTTGTTCACCGGGAGCTCTTCATAGAGAGATCTCCGGAGGGCGTAGATGCCTCCCGTAGCTCCCAGGAGCGTGCGGCACCTGCTCTCGCTGCTTTTGATGATGCTTTCATACTTCCAGTAGGTCCATTCGCCGATGCCACCGCTTGTGGAGAGGTCGGACTGCAGCCTCAGGTCGCCGCACACGGCGCCGATCGTCGGGTCCGAAAAATGCCGGACGAGGTTCAGAAGTGATCCGGCATCATACATGGTGTTCGCGTCGGAAAAAATCACAATCTCGCCTGTTGCATGCTGAAGGAGATCGTTGAGAACGGGCCCCTTGCCCCGCCGCCCGGGGAAGAGGAGCGGGTGGAGGTTTGGCAGCCGGGAGTCCCGGAGAATCCCGTTCGAACCGTCCGTCGATCCGTCCGATCCGATCAGGACCTCAAGTTTTTCAGGCGGATAGTTCAGCGAGGCGATATTCTTCAGCTTCCCGGGGAGGATTTTTTCCTCATTATAGATCGAGATCACCATGGACACGGCCGGCGCGTATTCACCGGCGCTCTGCGGATCCTTCCTCCGCACAAGGAGTGATCCGACAAAAACGAGGGCGGGATAGAGCAGATATGTATACACGATCAGCGCAAGGGACGCCCAGAACACGATAACCGGAATCACGTCCAATCACCCCCCGGAAAAACCGAAGAGAATATGCGCCTGGGACACGCGATCAGGGGATATGCTGATGCGATCAACCGAAAGCGGCCATATTTTTGCCCAAGGGACAACAGTTTCAGAGGAATCATCTTGTGGCTAAAAATACGAAATTCCGGTGAATGGTGAAAATTATCGGGTCATCGCCCCTTCAGGGGGGCGGTTCTCAATTTCCTCAATTACACTCGAGATATTCTCCGTGACGTTCTGCCACGAATATTCCTCCGCTTTTCGGATGCGCAAATCCCTGTAGAGGGAGGGGTCTTCACCGAGAGCAGTACCGATGAGGCGGATAAATTCATTTTCATCCCCGGCGACGTAGACCAGGGGCTTAAATTTTGCAACCTCCGGGAGATTTGTCGAAACCACGGGGATGCCAATGGCAAAATATTCGAGCAATTTCAGGGGATTGGCAGCCTCGGTCAGATCATTGACAAGGAACGGAATCAGACCGACCTGCATGCGGCGCAACATTCCGGGGAGATCTTCATACGGCATTTCACCGAGATATCTGATATTGGGCTGCAAATTCAGGAGCCTGGTGTGAACCGTGGCCTTCCCCACGACAAGGAATTCGGCGTCCGGGTAAGCCCGCGCTGCGGAGAGCATGAGAGGGAGATCGACCCAGTCGGCTAGCAAACCCACAAATCCGATAACAGGTTTTTGCGGGGTGGCAACCCGTCGGAAAGCGGCGGATTCTTCGCTCCTGAAGTGCCCGACATCCACGCCTTGTGGAATCGTGTAGGAATGAACGGTTCGTCCGGAAAATTTATCCCGAAGGAGGTCCGATGTAAAAAAACATGCGCTTACGCGTGATACGAGGTCGCGCTCGGCTTCCGGGAGCGCCCTGTAAGCCCGGTCGAAGCGGGAGTAGTCATCGAGACAGAGGTAATGGGAGGAAGTTTCACCGAGTTTTCCTATCAGTCCGTTGACCCACGGTGTGGCGGTGATGAGGACGGGGCGCGAAAATTTGTGTACCTGCATGGCCGTCCGAAGGGATCTCACCAGGGTGCGGGTATTCCAGCCCCGGATGAATTTCAGATCATGAAAAGGGAGGACGGGAGGAGCAAGATGGAAGACATTTTCGGATCCCCGCGCCCTCTCCCCCTGACGGCGGAGGAGGAGCATCCGGGCACCCTTCTCGACAAAGCGTCTGAGATCCAGGATATTCAACCGGGGTTTCCTGTGGGCAAGCGAGCCTATCCAGAGGATGCGGTTATATCTGGCGAGGACCCTCCCCACATGCTGGATCGTCGAAGGGTGACGCCCCCAATCGTCGCCAAAGATGATGATATCCCTGTTCCTGAGCACTACCAGTCTTTCCTGTTCAGCAGCAATTTCCAGAAGGTCAAAAAATACGCGTTGGTTTTCAGAAAATATCTCCCATTCATCGTAAGGAGTCCGGCGACGGCGTAGACCGGCACGCGGATCGCGACCTCGACATATTTCAGCGCAAGCATAGAATATAGGCGGAGGCCGTGGAAATGTTTTCTGATAAAAAGGACCTGGCTGTGGTGCCCCCAGAAAATCAGCCGTTTGTTTTTCGTCCGGGGGCCTCCCCAGTGGTGGACGATCTGGGCACCGGGATAGAACATAACGGAATATCCCAGCTGCCACGTTCTGTAGCAATATTCGAGCTCCTCGGAATAGAGGAAAAACCGTTCATCCAGCCCGCCCAGGCGGTCAATGACCTCGCGCCTGATCATGAAATATGCACCGCTGACCCAATCGACCTCTTCGGTCGTGGAATAATCGAACCAGGTCATGTGGTATTTCCCGAACAGTCGGGATTTCGGGAACACCAGATAGAGGAACGACGCCTCGCAAAAGACATTCCAGGGTGTGGGGAACGACCGTACAGAATGCTGAACCTTCCCGTCGGCGTAAAAGAGTTTACATCCCACAACTCCGGCCTTCGGGTGTGCGGCCATGAAGGCGACGGTTTTCTGCAGCCCGCCGTCGAGAACCTCGGTATCAGGATTCAGCAGCAGAACGAAATTCCCCTGTGCAATCTGAATACCCCGGTTATTGGATGCGGCGAATCCGAGGTTGCTCGAGTTGCGGATAACGCGCACTGACGGAAAATCGACCGCGAGCATCTCCGACGTACCGTCAGTCGAAGCATTATCGACAACGATAATTTCATAGGAGATATCGCGTGTCTCCCCGAGGACGGAGCGCAGGCAGGGAACAAGCACATGGCGTTCGTTGGTATTGACAATAATAATGGATAGGTCGATCATACGCAGATGACTTTCAGAATAACTCCGCCAAGAGTCGATCTCATCGATGGTTTTTGGAAAACAGAATATAGTCCTGCGACCATGCGTCCTCAAATTTTTCCGGCCGTAGATCCAGGTCCGATGAACGGTTCACTGAAAACCTTCTCACCGGAGTATAAAGAGCATTCAGCGGCGGGCGACTCATCATCGACACATTTGACCTGGTAGAGTTCAGGAACAGGTAATCGGGATGATGCTGCATCACTATCTGCCCGACGGAACTGTATGCTGAAGCCTCGGGCCACACGAGACCCGCGACGTCAAGAACCTTTGCTGAGGAATAATATCCGATGGCCCCAATATCACTCGCCAGCATGGAATTTTTTGACACATTCCGGCTCGTACACCAACTTTCGATTTCACCATAGATGTGAGCCGTGACGGGACTCGGCCCGTTTTTCCAGAGGAGGAAGACCCAGATCAATACGACGGCGCCTCCCGCAAGGCCGGCAACCCTGATATCCTTCACCTTTAGCCGGCTGACGTTCTTGACAAGATCGGCAACCCCC
Organism: Bacteroidota bacterium; assembly: GCA_033854175.1. Lineage (GTDB taxonomy): Bacteria > Bacteroidota > Ignavibacteria > UBA10030 > SZUA-254 > DATKPE01. The sequence continues at coordinate 8,114 of JAWOKN010000132.1, forward strand.
ACCGCGGCAAAGACGAATTCGCCGTAATGAACCGGTTCACCGTACCACGACCAGATTTTGGGCCTGACGATGAAATAGGCGGCAACATATCCCACCCACCACCAGAGAAGGATACTCACAAGTTCACTTCTCCGATAATATTTCACCGCCGCGTAGACGGCAAGGGGCATCATCACGATGCAGAAAACATCCGGGAGCACCAACTCTTTCCCGACGGTAAGAAAGGATTCTCCGACCGACCTCGATTTTGACAGAACCGATTGTGGGAAAACCGATCCATAGAATGAATATTGGACCAGAAGAAGAGGGACCAGCGTACCCGCCGCGGCGGCGCTGAACAGCAGCGCCTTCTTCCACGAATGTGAAAATCCCTCAACCATAATCAGAATTCCCGTGAGAACCAATGATTCTGGACGGATAAAATAGCAAACTGCCGCAAGGCAGACCCCTGAATATTTGAATCCTTTCAGATAAAGAAGGACGGCACTCAGCGATGCAAGGAGGAACAGATCCATTTCCATCCCCCCCACGCAAATGCGCGTCATGATCGGGCTCAGGCTGAAGAAAAGACCGAAGAGAACAACAGCGGTGACACCGAAGGCCTCCTGAAACAGGAATAGCGTGGTCACGAGGGTCAGGATATCGAAGAGGATATTCAGACCAGTGGCAACAGACGTGAGGTCGAGATGGAAAAAGGAAAACAAGGCCAGGAAGATCGCGAACGCGGGCCCGGTTACGCCTAAAACCCACTGACCCGGCTGATATACGAGACCTGACCCTTGTGCCAGATTCCGCGCATACCGAAATGTGATAAATGCATCATCGTACGTCGGGATCACGATAGATCCGATGATCCGCGAGATGACCAGGGCAGCGATGAGGATCGCAAGAAGCTTCCGGTTCTCCGATCCGAGCCATCGGGCCGGATATGCAATATGATCCGTTGTGAGGTTCATGCCGACTGGTTTAACTCTCCGGTACAAGTGATTTTCGGACGATTTTCGTTGCAATATCCACCCGGCGCTGTATCGTTGTCTGTGGACATGCAAGTGTCGAAGCCACGGCTGTCACGATAATGATCCGTGAGGCAGATCATCAGTCTTTTTGAAGGTAAAAAATTGCGGTATCCCCGCGGCCTTCCGCGTTAAGATCGACAGCCATATTTGCGTAATGTTTTATCTCCCTCCTCGAAAAAATCGATTTTGCCGGATTTATCCAGTACGAGACATCGGAGGTCAGGGGTATATCCCTGGCATACTGTTCGCTCCCCCAGAATTGAAACGCCGTCGAATTATAAATCACGTTGACCAACGTCATCCCGCAGTATGCACCAAGGAAGGCAAGACTGCTTCTCGAATGAATGATGATATGGCGGGGTGCATCAAGCTGGACCCAATGAATCCCGTACACTTCCCATGCATAGGAGGGGAAGGTGGGCATGATAATGATGCACAGGCCATGCCTCGCCAGAATTCTGGAGACAGTCTGGAGCGTGCTGAGGGGGTGTGAAAGATGTTCGAACGAATGGTGAAAAAGGACGACATCCCATTCCCGACCGACCTCATCGAGTTCTTTCTTGAGGATTTTGAGACCATTCTGGTAGACGATATCATGGGAGATATATGGATCGACGCCCAATAATTTATCAAATCCGAGATCCCTCAGTGCATAGAGGGATGCACCGGCACCGCATCCGACATCCAGGATTTTGGAAGATTTGTTCAGATGGATGCGGGACAGCGGCCAAAGCATCTCATTGGGATAGAGCCCGTAGACAATTCTCCCAAACACACCCTTACCGAACACCGCATAGGTATTCCGGATCCGCTTGACAATTTTAGTCACGGGATTCGCAAGCTGTTTGGCCGGGTCGACGGTGATACTGTAGTAATTGTCAGGGTAGTACGAGGACATGTCCTCGGGGATATCGGCCAACTGAAGGCAGTGACAGGAAGGGCACTCCGCATACGTAAAGATTTTCCGCGTGCCAAACATCATCTCGCGAACGGTATAATTGGCATTGCTTCGTTCAATGCCGCAGATGGTGCAACGTCGCGACGTTTGACCGGTTGATAACCCCATAAAGAAATCATTTCCTCTCAAGAATTCAGGTGATCATACTCGTCGATAATTCCGTTCGGACTGATGTTCGTGCTTTTTGAACCCGTTTGTCGAGATACCAGCTGATGATGAGGCCGATGAAGAGACTGACGAACCAATCCCCCGCTCTTGTCGCGACGAAAAACAGGCTCATCATCATAATGAGAAGGACATGCGCCAGGATCATCAGGGCGACATAACTGGGAGAATTCTGATACCAGTACCAGAGAGCCGTAAGACCCAGACCCAGAAAAAAGGGAACGAGAAAAACGCTCGGCATTCCAAAATCGGCATAGAGCTCCCTCAGATACGTACCCGTATTTGCCCTGACGGGGGTGGTATAAAAGCGCTGATAGACCGCGGATCGTGCATCAAATCCAAATTTTGAGAGAATGTGGTAAACCGGCGCAAACGTGTTACTTCCCCACGGAGTGTGTTCATCGTCGTGGATTAGGAATTGGTTAAAAACCCCGTGATGCACCGTCAGATAGAGGTACACCGACGGCGTCACAAAGTGCGAACCCCGCAATTTCGACAGTGCCTGAGTTGAGCCCGTCAGATTTTCCGTCGCGGCTCTGTTACTACGGACAAACTCTGCCCCACCCCACAGGATTGCCGCCGCCAGTAAAACCGGAATGACGGTTCGGGGTGAGAATTTCCCTGTCCGGGACGAAGGATCCCTGAAAACGAAATACCCGGAAAAAAACAATATCGCCGCGAAGAACATTTTCCCCCTTCCCATATTCACAAAGTCGACGAGAACGATGATGACCAGAGGCAGGATTGCGACAACCCGTATTTTTTTTATCATCGCCGTATATGCCCCGGCCAGTACTGCACCGCTCATTGCAATCGCATCCAGATAGGGAAGTGTTCCGGGCATGCCTTCCGCGACGCGTTCCGAATAGATCAAACTCCCGAAAATAAAAATGTTCTGAAGACTCCCGTACAGCTTTACGCCGATATACCAATATTGCACAACGACGGCCATCCCGATCACATTGATGATCCATAATATTTTCGGAAGCAGGGAAACTTCGACCGCCCAGCTGGATGATCCCTGCGGAAGATCGGCGGCGGTCGGAAACCGTGTGGACTTTGAACAAGCAAACCGCGCTCCGACGACACTGAGGCAGCCCAGACAGTAGATAAACCAGGCACCCAAGATGATGATCCATGTTTCCGGCTGAAGATCATCATAGCGTATGAGTTTTACCTCAAAAAGAATCAAGGAGATGAACCAGATTGCGGTATACGCCCCGATGGGATTAAACCATCTCGAAAAAATCGTCCTGCTCATGAGTACAACGGCTACCCCGGTTGTTGCAAGGAGAATAATCGTCATCGCATCTGCTCGCCGATAAATTTTTTCCGCAAATCAGCCAAAAAATCCCTGTCACCCTCAGTAAACCCGAAGAACCAGAGCGACACGCCATATCCGCAGCTGAAGAGAATACCGAGTGTAACTTTGATCAACTCATTGTGAACTGTACTGATAAGAAATAAAATTGGCAAAACGGAGGAAAACGCCAGCATCATCCTGCTCCAGCGCGGAAATTTGTGTTCCGACCGGGCGGAGGGGTACACATAGGTCCTTGTCGCCCAGAGGAGGAGTATCGTATCCAGAATGACCCGAAGTGTCCACGCGACGGCCGCTCCCGTGATCCCCCACGTACTAATCATAAGATAATTGAGAACACAGGCAAACGGGAGTTCGATAAGGTTGATTTTTGCCGTCAGATCGGGCCGTCCTGCAGCATGGAGGGCGGTGACGGGTATCTGGGCGAGCCCGTTGAACAACAAGCCCACCATAAGAATCTGGAACACCACACCGCTTTTTTCGGAAAATTCGGAACCGACCCATATTTTGAGAATTTCAGGAGATAAAACAATAAGGAGGATGACAACAGGTATCAGCGCGAAGAACAGGAGTCTCAGCGAACGCGTATACATGGCTTCCTGAGCGGCCCGGGATGCGATCGCCTGTCTCCCGCTCATGACCGGAAAAAGAGTCAGCGAAAGACTTAAGGGGATCGTGAGGAGCCGAGCGACGGCTTCCTGCGGAATGGCATAATACGCAACTGCACTGAGTGAAAGGAGAGCACCGATCAGAAACCTGTCCAAATAGACGATAATCGGGCTCACGATCTGGGTAACCGTAACCCAGCCACCGAACCGCAGCAATTCCGCAGAGACCGAAACCCTCCACATCCGGTATCGTTGAAGAATACCGGGCAGATGGCGCGGCAGGAGAAAAAATGAGACGATGGTCATCACGATGCGGATCAGGAGCGTCAGACCGATGATGTCTTTGATCGACCCACCCTCGACGACCAGGATACTCGCACCGACCCATTGCAGGACACCGATAATCCCCTGAAGAATATTACTCGTTAAAAAATCCTGAGCGGCCATAAATATTCCCCGGACCGCACCAAAAACGAGAATAAAGGGGAGGCAGAACGCTGCAATTCTGAAGGCGCCGAGTGCCTCGGTCTGAAGCGCGCTGCTCACCTTCAGGATGTCGCGGGTCAGGAAGGGACTCACGGCATACAATAAAATTCCCAGCACAACGCCGAAAGCGGCGCTCAGGTAAATCGAGGACCAGGTGACGCTCCCGCTTCGATCTTCATCTCTCTGGGCGATTGACTCAGCAAGAAACTTCGTAATTGCACGACTGACCCCGAAATCCAGGAGCGTGAAATATCCGATAAACACCCACAGCAGCGACAGGAGGCCGAACTTTTCCTCCGAGATGCCTCCCACGATTACCTTCAGTGCGGCGATCGTGATTAAAATAAGAACACCCTGCGTCAACAGATTATACAGGGTGTTCTTGAACACTTGTTTTGAATCTGTATCCAACAATGACCTCACTTGCATTCTATCTATCCGTAGGAGGAAAGATTACTACTGCACTCTCACTCGATAGTACGCAGCGGTTGATCTTGATACTCTGCAAAGGAAGGATTCGATACCGGTAGCCGATTCTCTCTTATACACCCCCTGGAATAGTAACGAAAGGCACATCATGGAAAAAAGAGAAAGGAAGAACGCCAATGCGACGATCAATAACCTCTGCGGTCTCACTTTTTTCTCCGGCTTGACTGCCTTATCCAGGAGCAGGAGGACCGGGACATCCTTCTGTTCATTGATTTTTGCCTGCTCGTACATCGGAACCAGAAATTCCAGAATTTTTTCCTGCGTCATGACATTGCGGTACAGCCGGAAAGTTTCCAGGCCTTCCTGCGGGACCGCAGCCAGGCTTTTATCATATTCCTTCAGCTCGAGGCGTAATTGCTGTAACTCTTCATTATCCTCGGTTGCGCGCTGCTCAAGAATCGCGACCTCCAGCTGTTTTTTGGCGCGTGCAGCATAGAGATCAGCGATCGCGGCAAGGGCGGTGGTTTGTTCAGGACTGATCAGCATGCCGCTCTTTTCCTGAAATTTTTTCAACCCCTCTTCAGCCATTTGCAGGCTATCCCTCGTGAGTTGCAACGTCTGCTCGACAAAAATCCGGTTATTCCTCGCCTCGTGTGTCCCAAGTTCTATGCTTATCGTATTCAAAAGATTCACAAATTCATTGGCCATATCAGCCGCGCGCTGGGGATCCTTATCCAACACCTCGATGGTGATATAATCATCGTCCTGATAGTCGAAAGCAACATTATCCCGTAATTCCTTGATTGCCTTTTCCATCGAGGTATCACTGATACCGTAGACACTCATGAGATCAAATTTACGGACCATTTCCTCCATCGCCCGGCGGCTTTTGAGGATCGCAAAATAATTATACGACCCGTTATTCTGGCCCACACCACCTAAGCGTGACAGGGGCCCTAAATTCCGGAGGAGGCTCGATGAAGAACCCAGAATATTGAGCAATCCCTGTTCCTTGGGAGGCATAATTGACGCTGTAGCCCTGTACCATTTGGGAAGCAAAAAGCTTATTCCTCCCGCCAGAACAGTGATAATCAGGACATTGATGATGATAAACCGGTGCCATGTGAGCAGGATATTCATATACTGGAGGAAACCTGCTTTCCCGGACTTTCCGGGATGAACCGGCTCGCCGGAGGGATAATTTTCAGCTGTCATTGTTTAGTCACCTGTGCAATCAGAACCCCGATACCGATCATGACGCTTATGACTGTCGCCGCCTGGCTAGCGATCGTCATATAATAGGAAAACGGATGATTCGGTTCCGAGGGAACCCAGATAAAATCCCCGTCTTCCAGTTTCGTATCACCCGGAGACAACCATTGGCGGGTCCTTCCTTTGATCACCTTCACGCTCCCACCGTTGGCGTGTTCGGTCAGTCCCCCAGCCTTCTGGATATAAAACGAGACATCCCTTCCTTCCGCAACGGGGATATGCCCGGGTTCGGCGACCTGGCCAAAAACATAGATGGTTTTATCCTTCGAAGGAATTATAACCTCATCCTCCGACCTGAGAATAACATCCTGCGTCGAGTCATGGTCGGTGAACAATCTTTTAAAATCGACATTGACTTCCTCATGTTGCGCCCTCAGCTGGGCTGCGGTTGCAAAACCGATACTATCATCATTCGCGGGCTCACCCCTCATCATCAGCAAGACATCATCGTCCCGCCTCTCCTTCGGAACAGACTGCCTGAGGACATAGGCCATACCCAATGCTGCGCGGTCGGTGAAGCCGCCCGCCTGCCTGATAACTTCCGAGAGACGGGTCTGAGCGTTCGTGATGGGATACGTACCGGGATAGGTCACCTCTCCCTTCACATCGACATTAAAATCCTCACGGAGGTCATGTTTCCGCTGAACAATAATTCTGTCGCCTGGCTGAAGGAGAACATTTTCGGCACGCCCCGCGATCACGTCGGAAATATTGACGGCGGTGTTGTTGATCGTTTTGCCATCCTCTCCAAGCCGTGAGAAAATGACCTGATCCGGGAGTGCCGTCGGTGTGACACCATCGGCCATCCTGAGGGCGTCGAGCAAACGGTCCCCATCGACGAATTCCAGTGCGCCGGGAAGATTGACCTGCCCGTATACCCCGATCATGAATTTTTTCTCGTTCTTCTGGGGAACGACGATCAGATCGCCCTCGCGGAGGTAGGGATTCCAGATCCCGTCATGAGTCGCGTAATATTTCGGCAGATCCATTCTTTCCTGCGTGCCATCCCGGTGATTCACCATCACATTTCGCTGGGATGAAGCTTTCTTTATCAACTTGAGGTCATCGTCGGTCTGAATTCGTTTCGGCGTGTTTGCAAGATCGATTGCCCTGCTGGCGCGGTCCACCGCATTCAACGTGAAAACACCCGGGTTGAGCACGTTCCCCATGACAGTAACGATGACGGGGCGCGGTTTCACCAGCGTTGCGGTGATCTCAACATGAAGATATTTTTTCCTCGCCTCGAAGAGCACTTTTTCCCTCGCCTTCGTGAGCGACATATTTGCCACGGGGATTTCACCGACCGTCGGGATGATCAATGTCCCCTCGGGGGAAACGGCAAGGTTGAAACTCAGCGGGGGGCTCATCCAGATATTCACGGAGAAAAGATCCGATGGACCGACCACGTAGAGATCCGGCTCAATCGTTGATTCCAGGGGAACCGCTGTCGAGGTCAAATTCACCGTCGTCGGCGTCTTCTCCTCCTCCTGCGGCATGTTCAGAAGGTCACCCTGGGGGACCTGCTGAGTGTTCTTCCGCTGTTGTGCAGGAGCGATAGCGGCCAAAAAAGTGATCACAAGAATTACACGACCAAGATATTGCGTCAGGGACATCGGCTTCATCCGTTCACCGTTGTTCATACATTGTCCGGTAATAATTCCGATACTCACCGCTGATAATTCGTTTCCACCACGGCTGGTGGTTCAGATACCAATCGAGGGTATCCCTGATCCCCGTTTCGAACCGGACTGAGGGGCTCCATCCGAGGTCGCGGGAAATCTTTGTCGCATCGATGGCATACCTTCGGTCATGGCCGGGCCTGTCCTTAACGAACGAGATCAGTGATTCGGGTTTGCCGAGTTCGCGCAGGATCAGCCGTGCAATATCGATATTTCTCCACTCATTATTCCCGCCTATGACATAGGCCTCACCCGGCGTACCTTTATGGAAAACCGCGTCAATGGCCGTACAGTGATCATTGACAGAGAGCCAGTCGCGGAC
>JAWOKN010000133.1:0-2525 GCA_033854175.1 Bacteroidota bacterium
TGGGGATTTTTTATGTTTTAAAGTGAAAAATAAAAAGTCCACCGAAAGGTCGTGATTCGCTCTCGAGTGGAATAGCGAGTACACGTGGGGGGTTCTGCGTGTGGACCTGATTATATTGGTGGACGGGTAAAATATTTGGATCTCGTCAAGTTATTCATGGCAAACCGATGATAGGATGAAAACCCAGCGGGCATCCTTCTCCGATCCGGATAAGTGGAGATTCAGAGACTCCTAAAGGCCTTTCGGAGACTTTCAAGGGTTGTCTCGACATGCGGCTTTTCTATAATCAATGGGGGTAAGAACCGCAGGACGTTCGTGTTCGTGCAGTTGATCAATATGCCATCGTCCCGGAGAGCCGCAACGATCCCTTCCCCTTCACGGTTCAGCTCCATGCCGGCCATGAGACCAAACCCCCGTACCTCCTTGACAAGATTTGGGAATTCTTTCTGAAGCCCTCTGAGACCCGAGAAGAGGATCTCACCCATGAGACGCGCGTTGTCGATCAGACCGTGCTCGGTGATTTCATCCAGGACAGCAATGCCGGCCGCACATGCCACGGGGTTTCCCCCAAACGTGGTGCCGTGGACCCCCGGCTCAAAGACATCGGCCACCTTCGGACCGCCGATGATCGCCCCCAACGGGAGACCCCCGCCGATCGGCTTGGCGATGACGATGATGTCGGGCGAAAGCGTAAAATGCTGGAAACCGAAGAATTTTCCCGTCCGTCCGATCCCTGACTGGATTTCATCCGCGATGACGAGAAAACCGCTCGACTTCTGCAGGTTCGTGATCTCCTCCGCAAACTCCGGCGTTACCGGGTTTATACCCCCTTCTCCCTGGATGCTCTCAAGAAGGACGGCGGCTGTCCGCCCGGATACGTTCTTCCGGAGTTCCCCGGTGTTGTTGAATTCAACCACCCGGCAGTTCGGGAGGAATGGACCGTACCCTTCAAGGTATTTCGGACGATCCATGAGCGAAAGCGCACCCATCGTCCGCCCGTGAAACGCGTTGGAAAAAGCGATGATCTCGGTTTTTCCCTTCCCGGCACCCCATTTGCGCGCGAGCTTTATGGCGCCTTCAATGCTCTCCGTACCGCTGTTCGCAAGAAAGACCTTCTTGTAACCGGAATAGGTCCGTAGCATCTCCGCCAGACGGATCTGGGGCTCCTGCGGGAAGTAATTGGACAGGTGGATGTATCTGCCGACCTGTTCGCCGATGGCCGCCACGATTCGCGGATGACTGTACCCGAGGGCGTTCACGGCAAGCCCTGCGAACATGTCCAGGTATTTTTTACCGTCCGCGGTGTAGAGGTAGACGCCTTTTCCGTGGTCGACCTCCAGCGGAAGGCGCTTGTAGGTGTGGAACATCGCGGTCGATTCCCGTTCAAGGAGATTCATGTCTGGCTCCGTCGTGAAAATGATTGAAATTGTTCTTGCATAATAATACGAAATGTTGTATATTTATGCAACCAAAATTTTATGCTGATTCCGACCTCATGATCGATGCCGCCATCGTCGGCGCATCAGGCTATTCAGGCGCCGAACTCCTCCGCATCCTCAATCTCCATCCCGGCGTCACGGTCCGCGCTGTCACCGGCCGCCAGGCCGCCGGCAAACGGGTCGACGAGCTCTACCCGGTCTTCTCCGGCGACGTCGAACTGACCTTCGACGAGGTTCAGGACCTCCGGCCCGGGGATATAGAGGTCGTCTTTATCGCGCTCCCTTCGGGCGAGGCGATGACTATTGTCCCCTCACTCCTTGATTCGGGCACGCGCGTTGTTGATCTCGGCGGCGATTTCCGCCTCCCCGCACCCGGCGTCTATGAGGAGTTCTATCACCACACCCATTCGGCACCCGGACTTCTCCCCGAGGCCGTCTATGGTCTTCCGGAAATCCACGAGTCCCGCATCCGCGACGCCAGACTCGTCGCAAACCCGGGGTGCTATCCGACAAGCGTCGAACTGGCCCTTCTCCCCGCACTCGTGAACCGCCTGATCGAACCCGACGGGATTGTTGTCAATTCCCTCTCCGGCGTTTCCGGTGCGGGCAGGTCGGCATCTCTCGAAATGAGCTTTGCGGAACTTAATGAAAATGTCCGCGCATACAAAATCGGCAGCCACCAGCACCTCCCCGAGATCACCTCTGTCCTCGAACGGGCCGCCGGTTTCCCTGTTTCTGTTTCCTTCGTTCCCCACCTTGTTCCGATCACCAGGGGGATTTATACGACGATCCATGCAGACCTCCGCACCTCAACGACCGATGAAGCCGTGTTCCAGTGCTTTGAGTCTTTTTACCATGATGCCCCCTTCGTGAGGGTCCGGAACTCGGTTCCGCAGATCAAGGATGTCGTCTATACAAATTATTGCGATCTCTACTGCACCGTTGAACCCCGGACACAGAAGCTCATCCTCGTCTCCGTCATCGATAACCTCGTCAAGGGGGCCGCCGGCCAGGCAATCCAGAATATGAATATCATGTTCGATCTTCCCCAGGAAACAGGACTCAAAGGAAAGGATCACCGATAAT
>JAWOKN010000134.1:0-4425 GCA_033854175.1 Bacteroidota bacterium
TCGTGTAGTACCAGCCAAAGCGATCGACACCGTTCGTTCGCGCCACTGAAGTCACGAAGACAATATTGGAGTCTGACGGATGTGTCGTTATGGATTCCTCATATTGATCGGAGTTAGGATTGGGGTGAATGCGAATGTCTGGGAATATCGCCGCCTCGCTATTGATCACGGCACCATATCTCGCTTGTTTTAGTGACCGGGCATCTTGCCTGAGTTGGGCAAACAGATCCGAGCCGGGGCTTGCCGCCAATACGATGACAATCCACAGGGAAATGAATGATTTCAACATGGCGCTACTCCTTCTTTCAAACGCTGGAATTCTGTCGTTGGAAACGAGTTTCTTGGTTTCAACGAAATTATCTCCGCTCAGTCGAAGCTCGTCGTCCGCATATTGCGGTAGTTTTGAGTATCAAATTTAGTCAAAGCGGAGTGGGGGTAGGTAGCCCCGAAGTAACAGAAATTCGCCACCGTGTAACATTCCGGTATATTCTTGAAAAATCGCGTCCCTCGCCGAAAAGACGCCTTCTCACTGACCTTCGGTTACCCTATGCCAGGGATCGGATGTATCTAAGAGGATGGGTTGATACGGCGGGGCTTACGGGTTACTCAGGTTTGTGTGTGGTTTGGAACTCGGAAGGAGTTTCTCCGAATTCCCGCCTGAAGGCCTCGGCAAACCTGGACGGACTTTCGTAACCAATCTGATAGGCAATATCTGCAACATTACCAGCACGCTTTCGCAACAGATCCGCCGCGCGCTGCAGGCGGACTTTCCGCACAAAAAGCCAGGGGGAGAGCCCGGTCAGAGCCCGCATTTTTCTGTGCAGCTGCATTCGACTCAGAAACATCTCGCCGGCAAACTGCTCGGCGGTAAAGGTCGGGTCAGACACGTGAGACTCTGCCACTTCAAGAGCTCTCTTCATGAATCGCTCATCAGTTGAACTGACGGTGATTTCCTTCAGCCGAATTCCGCCCTCCTTGCCGAACCGCTCCCTGAGCTTGCGGCGCTGATCAATGAGATTTCTGACACGCACCTGAAGTTCCCTGGCCTCGAACGGTTTTGTGACATAATCATCGGCTCCCGTCTCAAGCCCTTCAATCTTTTGATCGACTCCCGCCTTCGCCGTGAGGAGAATGATCGGGATATGGCTCGTCCTTTCGTCGGTCTTGAGCTTCGCACACAGGGCGAACCCATCCATTTTCGGCATCATCACGTCGCTGATGATGAAATCGGGGATGGTTTTGATCGCCCGTTCAACACCCTCTTCGCCGTTCACAGCTTCCACGAGTCTATAGTTGTCCAAACACTTCCCGATGTACTTTCGCATGTCGGCATTATCTTCCACGATAAGGAGAAGTGGGCTCGTTTCATCGGCTTCCGGTTCGAATGATGAACGGTGGGCCGGTGCAAGTGGCTCGATGAGAGGTGTTACGGCTTTGGCGGCTGGGAGGGAGAGCTCCCTGATTTCCTCCGGCTTGAACTGTTCTTTTCCGAAAGGCAACCGAACTGTGAATGTGCTCCCTTTGCCCTGTTCGCTTGCTACCGTTATCTCCCCCTTGTGAAGGTCAACGAGTTCTTTCGTCAGCGCAAGGCCGAGGCCACTTCCTTCCTGCTCGAGGGTGTGCGAAGCATCAACCTGGTAGAACCGACCGAAGATCTTATCAAGATGACCGGGTGGAATCCCGATGCCGGTATCGGAGACCCTGATGAGTGACGCCTTCACATGCACATTGTCAGAACTGAAGGCATCCGTGGACACGTGCACCTTTACCTGCCCACCTTCGGGCGTATACTTGAAGGCATTTGACAGAAGGTTCGAGACGATTTTCTCGACACAATCACGATCAAACCACCCCTCAACAGGCTTATGAGGCATGTCGATGGAAAATCCGATCCCCTTCTGAAGGGCGAGCAATTCGAATGATGCGGATATGCCCCGTATGACTTCAACGATGTCCATCTCTCTCACGTGCAGCTTCATCTGTCCTGATTCGATTTTTGAGAGATCCAATAACTGATTCACAAGTGCAAGGAGCCTCCTGCTGTTCCGCAAAATCATCCGGTATTGGTCCTTGGCATCTTCCTGCGTCTCCTCAGAGAGCATCCTTTCGATTGGACCCTGGATCAGTGTAAGCGGTGTACGAAACTCGTGGGAGATGTATGCGAAGAAGCGGGATTTCAGCTGATCGACCTGCTTCATCTGTTCCATCTGGAACCGTTCCATCTCCCGTTGGTGTTTCAGGCGCAACCTTCGTGTTTCAACTCTCCGAACCCCGAGGAAAAGACCGAGGGCGGCGAGTGCATAAAGGCTATAGGCCCATTTTGACCGCCACCATGGGGGTAACACTCTTAAAATTATTCTATCCTTCCAGTGAGCAACTCCCCTACTAGAAATGCGGATGTCGAGAGGAATTTCTTTGTCGAACGGGCAGTTGGGGCTGATGAAGAACCGATAGTAGCCGGCGGTGGCAGCAGTCCCACCGGCGACAATCGTGCCGTATCCCGGAGTATCTGCAGCAATGTCGGTAATCCAGACCTCAGGGGTAGAAATTGTTGCCGAAACCGAATCGGCCTGTTCCGACGACCCCTCATTTCGGAGGACAAGTTTCATCACAATCGTATCTCCGGGGTTCGGGGTTGGGTCGTTCACAAATTTCACGTCATTCACTGTCACTGGCCCGATTGTGGTGAACGCACCGGCATTATCCAGCTCGAACGTCATGGGTTCTTTCCCGCCCATGTTCAGCCTGAGATCAACGCTGTAATGTCTTTCATCCCGGGGAATCCATCGATTTGCAAAAACGCCATCACCAGCGGATCCGTCACCATGTGCACCGTCATCGAAAAGCTCAAGGTGATCGATCCCATCCTCGTCGGGTGATTTAATCTGCGCGGAAAAAACCAATCCTGACGGGTCGTCGACGCGAACACTGACCAACACGGTATCTCTTCCTGGAGCGACATACCTTCCATTGGCGGATATATTAACCTCCGCGCCTTTCGGTGAAACGGCATATCCTGTACGATCGAGCACACCGTTGTAACCTCCATACCACATCCGATACAGGTTGCCATCGAGTAAAACTTCCCTATCAAACGCTGCGCTTGCATCCCATGAACCTGGCGCACCGGGTTTCAGCACCGGGTTAAGGGCGTACTTAGTCCAATGAATGCCGTCGGGCGACGTCGCATAACCCGTTTGGGATGTACTGAAGACCCCTCGCGAACCGGCAAACCACATCTCATACACTTTCCCATTGAAAAGAACCTTAGGAAACAAAAGGACATGGTCATCCCACGAACCGGCAGATCCTGTCGTGAGTACGGGTTCGGAGCGTTTGGTCCAGGATACTGCATTATTCCCCACGGCGTAGCCGATCACGTCCGCAGCGTCTGAATATCCTGTATACCACATCCTGAACCCGCCCCCTTCGTTTCTCAGAACACAGGGGAAGCCGACGGATCGGGCATCCCACAGTGAGGGACCCACTGTCAAAACCGGGTTCACATCCTGGGCTTTCGTCCATGCGATGCCATCATCCGATTCTGCGAAGCCTATTCGTAGGAATGTACCGTCGTAGCCATGGTACCACATAAGGTATTTCGATCCTGTGTCTAAGACATGGCCCGTTGCGACCTCCCGGTAGTCCCAGGTTCCGTCTGCACCCAAGTCCAATACTGGTCTCGGGTATTTTGCCCAGGAAATGCCGTCATGCGATGTGGCATAGCCGATTCGACGGTGCGTCCCATCGCTACCGGTGTACCACGCTCGGTATTGCCCATTTTTGAATATCACCTGAAAGATGCTGGCGCCCGCATCATCCCACGAGCCCGGCGTCCCCACATCCATCACTGGATTACCTTTGTATTTGAACCATGTTGTTTGGGAAGTCAGATGAGACGTTAGTAAAAGGCACAGTGTTACCACTGTGGTAGGAGAAGGGCAGCGCAGATTTCCGAATCTGAACATACTGTGTCAATATGGAATATCGATCCAGCACAGACGGTACTTATGGTGTTCCTCCAGCGATTTGCACAGAACGAATGCTGATCGGTCACAGCTCGAGGAATAGTTTTGCGGGCGGATGACCGGTATGAACTGTTCTCACCCCCTATCATTGGGGGTGAGAGGCGCATGAGGAATCTGTAAGGGCCGTCGATGGGTAGTCCCTGCGGGACTTTAGAAGTTAGCCCGGCCCCCGGAATAGCCACGAACTTCTGATGAGGAAATATACGATATCAGATAATCAGAGTCAATCGTCTGATATCGGACGCAAGGATCGGTGTAATAACTTATTAGAAATGTCAGGGTCTGGACTTAATAGAAATGTCAGGTATTTGCATCTTGAGGACCTTATCAGAAAGGGTCTTCAAGATGAGCGAAAACCAGAACTGGACACTGACAATGAGCTACAAAGAGCGAGAAT
>JAWOKN010000135.1:0-7056 GCA_033854175.1 Bacteroidota bacterium
TATTTTCCCAATAATGAAACAGGAAAGGGGCGATTTATCAATAATGAGAGAATTTTATCAGATTCTGGAATGACATATTGATGATACAATGTATGGGAGCTCTCATGAAAAGATCAAAGAGCCTCTAAGGAACATATACACAGACGATTGGGATAATGATAGAACGCTGGATCCACCGTAGCATCGCAATATCAACCTCTTCTTCCATCAGGTTCTCCTCGGTAGACTGAATGCGAAACTTAGCGCTTATAAAATCGTGATATTCCCACACTATTTTTCAAGAGATAACTGCCTCTCGGGATGGGAAACAAATCAACGGGGATAAGATATAATCCTTCAAACAACGTGTCTGACCGGACGATGCACGAGTTTTTTCATCGAATGTGTAGAGGACCGAGGTGTCCGTTTCTGGTTTCAAAGTATTCTTCATCAATCCCACCATTTCGCCTGTGACGCAAGGACCTCTCATATTCCTGTCAGTAACAGGATCCGAAGAGTCCGAGTAATCACCATATGTTGTGTGCAGCCGTTCGACAAAAGCCTTCAGGGCAATCGTGTTGTATGCGATGACATGTTTGGGTACATCATCCCTACCTGTTAACCAAGAGCATCCAATCAGGGCACAGATCGATCCGAAGATCAATGCCTGCTTTAACACTTTATGGCCGAATTTAATCCGCTCCATCAATGTACCCATGGACAAATGCATCTGCGAGAATATTCTTTTTGTGCGCGATTTGCGAAAGAACATGTTGGTATACTCAAGAGCAGCGGGAAAAATATGGTATGTTTAATTTTCAATGATTTGCTTATGTTTACGGAGAAGCTGCTCAATAGGTTCATCAAAAACCTCTTTCTTGACGCTGAACGAAAATTTCCCTCCGGACCGGGGAACTTCCATTGGCGGAATGGAAAAAGACTGCGCATAGGATGCGATGAGATTATCCGTCAGAAGATTATAAACAGTGATTTCCTCCCGGGACGTCCGAATCAGGTACATCTCGCCATGATATTCTTTACCCGGAAAAAGTTCACTGAATTTCACGCTCCTGAAATCCGGAAACGGCGTCATCGATGGAACAAGCAAGGAATCTGAAAGCAAAAAATGATACCATGCGCCGTCCTCAGACACCCGCGATAATTTATCGTCAAAAATTACCCGGGAATCACCAACCCCTGAATCCAACATAATGACCTGGTTATCCGCTGATTTCCGGATATATCTTTGCCAGACCGTGTCACCAACGAGTTCATCCGGAGCAATCTGCAATACCGAATGAGCGTCGGAGGCACCGCTATGTGTCCGGTAAAGATTCAAATACGACTTCATACCCATCGCCTCAACGAGAAATTTATTATAGAGGCCTGCGGCGGGATACGTGATGGAGGGATCAAGCTGATCAAAATCCGGTTTGTTCAGAAGAGTTGACAATTCAACTGTTTGCGAACGGTAAAGAAAACTGCCGAGTGACAGGAGGACGCCGGATTCCAGACCGCCCCTTCCCCCATAGGCCACGGCAAAACCCTCCTGGAGCAGCGGGTGGGTATACAGAGGCAGACGGTGAAGTTTGAAATTGATCAGAAGGTGAGTAAGCTCATGAAGGTGATCCGGATAGGTTGTGACCAGAGCGTCATACGCCAGATTATACATCCCCCGGGCCCGGAAACCGGTCAGATTCTCTATTTCGTCCTCATTCCTGCAAAGGTAATAGTAGATTTTGTTTTTCTGCAGTCTCGCTATATCGATGTCCGGCAAAGCGAGAAGAGCAGCCATCTGTTTGACGAACAGATCAAGCCGTTCCATGCAATAGGCATTGGTGAGTGAGGAATCGCTGAGAAAGAACCTGAAATATTTCGATTCGACGACCTTCCAATTTCGCGTCAGGTAGACAAGTGGAGATACGCACCGGTTTCCCCTGAAGTAATACCGATTTTGCAGGCTGGCAAGGTCATACGAGATCGTTACGATTGAATATTCCTTGTTAAGACTGTCAACTGTGACAGCATAATTGATCTGCCGATTTTTCACCAGGGTTTTAATTGTATCCTCGACATCATAGGCGATCAGGTTTTTATAATCCACGGCCTCGTATTCAATGCCGAGCCGATGCGCTGATCTCAGGCTTGCAGAATCAAACCAGAAGGGCAATGAATCCCTCTGCCAGAACAAGTGTCTTGCAAACCTCTCGGCCTCGTGTTTATCAAGTGTAAATGAGAAGACGGCAAACGGGAAGAAAATCATAAGAGGTAGAAGTCTCGATACCGTCAGATTCAGTTTCAACCACTGAAATGTCATCGCCAACTCACCAGTGCCATACTTTTTACCCAGGATAAGTACCAACCAGCGCTCGACGGCTGAGGCTACATTTCGCACCGTACGCAAACGGAAAACTCTCCAACCCCGTGAGTATTTCTTGGATCCAGCCTTAAACCCTCTGGTCAGAATTCGTCCTCAGCTTTACCTCACGCATGGCAAGACCGGCGATCATGCCCGTGCCGAGCGCCATTAGAGAATAGCACAGGAAAATTTTAAACTCGAAGATGCCGACAAGGATAGCGGACGGCATAGAGGCGCCTGCGGCGAGTGTAAGCAGGACCACGAATATCCACATCACAAGCGAAACCGGCCGTTTTATTTTCTTCGACAGCCTGTAACCGAGCGGTCCGAAAATCAAGAACGTCATTATTAATGCACAAGCATGGACAATCGAAATCATCATAGCGTTAGCTCCTCACGATTAAACACTCATTCTTCGACCAATCTCTCCGCAGCACCGATTTTTCCAACAGCGTATACTACCGAGCCCTCATGACGGATGCTTGACATAACGAAGCATGCCAATGCGCAGACACAATAATATGGAGGAAAAATTCGAGCGGTTGTTCAGGTCCACGACATATTTTCCCCCAATGCCAACCACGGGAAAGAAATGGATAAATGCATCGATTTCCATCGGAAGTCCGATGGTTGTGAAACGGTTGTACGGATTTCCATGATGGTCATTTCCCCAGACAGCACCCAGTCCGATAGAAGCCGATGCGAAAAGAAAGTCGGTTCTCAACGCCCGGCCGTACAATGCACCAATTTCTTCAACATATTCTTCATCATTGGATGCAAAAACTGCTGCACCGGCATTCCCCGCCGGACCCCCGCCCACAAAACGTAGCGTCAATAAACCGACGCTCGAGAGGTGAGATGCGGAGGCAGCGATGCTGATCCCGGAGATGGAGGACGAGGCAATGGCGCCCGCTCCCACGTCGACCCAGGCATAGTTACGAAATTCCTGAGACAACGAATCCAGTGCGAGTGTGGGACAAACGCATGCCATGAACACTGAAACGAGAACAACAAAAAGTTTCATCATGCATCCCTATAATCAAAGCAAAGACCTCGTTTCACTCCTCACACCCTCAGACAAGCGGAGATAACGAACTTCACTCTCCTTCAGTGCTGAAATACACCCTGTAATACCTGCCCTTGTTATCCTTTGCGACCCCATCGCCGGTTTGATTGTCTGCAGAGACATGATAAAACACAATCTGAATAACAGTACTATCCTTGCCCACGAGTATTCCTGTCCCCACGGGTTGAGCCGATGAATTTTTACTAAATCCATACAACTCCGCAAAATCGTTCGGTATTGAATCCCGAAAGCTCTGAGGCTCGCCGAGGGGCCGCGGGCGGGGAGGCGATGACATGCCGGCGTATCTATCCAGGAGAACATATTCTCCTTCAAAATGTTCCTGTTGTCGCGACCGGGATTTGAGTAAACCATGATCCCGCGAAGTCGGCTGCAGAAAAACCTCAATGGTATTCCCGCTCCGGAGATCGTAGAGCCGCATTGGTTGAATCACCTGTGGCAATACGCATCCGATCAAAAGGAATGACACCATCAGCGGATAAAGGAACAGATTGAATTTCATGAGTCACCTTGAGCTATCTTCGCCAAATCACAGCGATAATGGAATCCTTTCATGCACCAAAGTCTACGTCAGATGTTTTCTTTCATAACCTCGACCGGTCCCAGCAACCTCAACGTGTCCACGACATATTCATGGAGATTGAATCTCCTGAATATTCAGCTGCTTCAGAATCCTCTCCGCCTCGATAACCTCCGAAAAGGGAACAAGAACCTTCAGCTCCACGTTCGGATACTTCCCGTAATTACGTATGGTCACCCGATACCACGAACTGACGATTCCGGCACCGGGATTAAATCCCCTTGAATACAGGAACGGATGAAACCCCGCCTGCTCAAGACACGACGTGACATACTGGGTCTGGACATTATCCATGGAGCCAAACACCCTTGCCATCCCTTCCTGAACTTCATACTCCCAATGAACATTACACAGAAAGGGACCCTTGCTGTCGCCACCGCACTTTTTACAGAACGCCCTGAGGCAGATCACGCAGACACCGGCCGCGAATACAGAATTGTGATTAAAGCAGACAACAGCGTCGGAAAAAAGAGATCCACAATTTTTACAAAACGTCTCGTCCGGACGGAGGGCTGCTTTGCATCGAGTACAGATATTCTGGTCACTCATAGGGGGTATTCCCAAAAAATTGCCATATGACGCACAGCTTCTGGCAGCATTCTTTACTCTCTTTACCTCCGTTATCAATCCGCCGGTTACACAGGCAGAGATGACGAGCCAAATTATCAAATCCTGTGGATTTCAGATTGACTCTGTTCGTGTTTTTGTGGAACACCAAAGAATCCAAAAAATCCGTACAAGCCATAAAGGCCATAAAGTTGAGGATTGTTCAATACGAGGCCCAAAAAGCCGAGCAACCCCAGCAAACCCAAGAAACCCAGATTTCTGTTCCGCATTATTATACTCCATTTAGGATCCGGAAAGTTCCATGACTCTGCATTCCCCGGTGATGAAGTCCGCAGAATAATTCATCACATCTCTCCTGACGCCCGTGACTGCACATGAGCCAGCAGTACAATCTTGCCTGAGACACCTCCCTTTTCAAGCGACTCATGCGCCTTTCTGGCCTCCGCCAAGGGAATACGCATGGCAATGATGGGCTTGATTTTCTTCTGTTGAAGGAGATCGAACAGTGTCATTAAATCCTGTCGAAATTGGGCAGGCTTCAGCCGTTTGAGGGTCTGGATGCTGTAGGGGATAATCCGTTTACGGCCAGGGAGAAGCCAGCCGCCGGCAATATACAAACCAAAGGCGGCAGTTCCACCAAACCGTTGCCGGCGGCCTGGCCGGCTTGAGGCCAGTCCTTCGCCGCGTATCGAGGATCTGAGGCCGTAGCCCACCACCCTGCCGCCTGGCCTGAGGGCCTTTCGGGAATGCCAGAGGTGAGCGCCACCGATGTGGTCAAAGACTGCATCCACACCATCGCTCGTCAGCCGTAAAATCTCCGTCACAAAATCCTGATTCCGGTAATCAATCGGAACACCGCCCAAACTGGTGACGGTCTGGGCTCCCCGCGGGGAACAGGTACCGTACATTTCGAGTCCGGCGAGGTGTCCAAGCTGCAGGAGTGCTGTGCCTACCCCTCCGGCTGCGCCGTGGATCAAAGCACGATGGCGGGGTTTAACTTTGGCGGACCGATGCATCATCTGGTAGGCCGTGATATAATTCAGCACAAGGCTGACAGCTTCGGCCGGATCCAGTCCGTCCGGCACGGGAACCAGTTCCTGGTGCGGCAGGCAGACGAACTCCGCATAAGCCCCATGGATCGGCATTGCGGCGACAATCTGGCCCTCGCGGATTCCGGAGACACCCTCGCCAATATGATCGACAACGCCCACCAGATCCCACCCCGGTGTAAATGGCACGGGCGGGGTTTCCGGATGGACACCTTGGCGTGCCATGACATCGGGCAAGGCAACGCCCGCCGCGAGCACTTTCACCCGCACCTCCCCTTTCATCGGCTCCGGGCATTCATCTTCAAGAACCTGAAGCACCTCTGGTCCGCCGTAGCGGGTGACGACAATGCGCATATAGTTCATGGATCTCTCCTTTCCGGGTTGGCCATACAAGCATTCCTGCCCCGACTCATGTCATTCCCCTTTGATGCATTCATAACCATCATTTCACGCGAACGCAGACATCCGGATGCGGAAAAGCCTTCTCATCCCCGGCATACCGAAGGACAAGTTTCTGGAGATCCCCGCTTGATGCTGTAAGGACGATATCGTCGTTTGACCGCGCATGCTGAATATGGACCTTCTTACTCTCGATCATCTGTTTAAGCCAGTCTCCTTCGAGCGACGCCAGGCGCAAGGTATCGCCCTCAATCCAGACCCGCCAGATCATATGCGTGGGTAACATCTGATAATCCTCGGTTTTATTTGCCGAATAAGAATCCATAAACCAGAAATTACCGACTTTCCCAAGCTGAATCGAGTATTTGGCTGTATCGCCGTTCTTGTCGAGGGCGAGGGCCATGTATTCCTTTTCGCCGGATTTCCGAAACGTCGTGATATCACCTTCCTTCACATTCTTCCATGATCCGACCAAATCCGGGTTAAAGGTGATCTCTTTCTCCGTGAACAGGGGTGAGAGAGAGCGTATCGGGCAGCCCATGAACACAATACACATTGCGAGAAAGATAACAGCCGAGATTTTCGTCATTGCAGGTCTCCTGATTTGTTATGATGATGGCATACATCCCCGATACGAAGGGAATACGTTGTTTTAATCCATTATCCTGATGAACGCGGCTTGTAAGGGACACAGCTCATTGCACCACTAGCATTTTTTTTGTCTGCATAAAACCACCTGCAGTCAACCTGTAATAATACACCCCGGTTGGCCACGGTAATCCATCGACATGGACATCATATTTCCCGGCTGGTCGTCTATCATCCACCAGAGTCGCCATTTCCTGTCCCAAAAGGTTGAACACCTTCAGCACGACGCGTGCGGCCTCCGGGATTTCGAAGCGTATGGTGGTTGAAGGATTGAAGGGATTGGGATAATTTTGATCGAGGGAGAACGAGGAGGGCAGAGCACTTTTTACATCTGATACTCCAGTAACGACACCGCTGTAACCGGATATTCCACCCGTATCACCGATAATGA
>JAWOKN010000136.1:0-52028 GCA_033854175.1 Bacteroidota bacterium
CGCCTCCAGAACGCCGCCGGTGATACTCTGTTCGATATCCCGGGATTCCCGGGCGCCGACCAGACCGATTGGCTCGTGTATAATGACCTCGATCCGGGCACTGCCGCTTCGGATTACGGTTCACCCCCGATCGGCCTCGAAGTTCAGGAAACGGACTGGGCCTATGCTGCCACCAACCCGCTCGGGAACATGATTTTTAAGAAGTCGAAGATCATCTATAAGGGGACCGTCAATACACCCCACAACGCGACGATCGACAGTATGTTTATCGTCCAGTGGGCGGATCCGGACGACGGACAGTACTCCGACGATTTTGCCGGATGCGATACCAACCTGAGTCTGGGGTATGTGTATAATTCCACAACGTATGACGCGATCTATTTTAACCAGTTCGGACTTCCCCCGCCCGCAGGCGGTTTTGACTTTCTCCAGGGCCCGATCGTTCCCGGAGCGCCCACCGACTCGGCAGTGTTTGATCTGAAAGTCCGGTATGGGGTTAAAAACCTGCCCATGACCACATTTACATACTTCGCGGCGGGTTCGTCGCGGAACGATCCCGACCGCGGCGGACAGTATAGCGGTACCCTGCAGTGGTATAACCTCATGCGGGGCGCCGAACCACGGCCGCAGTATCCTGCCCTCCAACCCCTTTATGATCAGAACGGGAATATCACTCATTTCGAGCTTTCAGGCGATCCGGTTACCGGGACGGGTGATCTGGACGGAAAACCGACAGCCGCGAATTCCAACCGTCTGCCCCCCGGCGACCGGAGAATTGTGCTCTCCTCGGGTCCCTTTACCATGACACGGGGTGATACACAGGAGATCGTTACCGCTCTGGTCGGCGGTCTGGGGAAGAATTACCTCTCCAGTGTAAGCGTTCTGAAATATAATGTCGGTTTTGCAAGATTTGCCTATAATAATTTCTTCGACCTGCCGTCACCACCGGCTCAGCCCAAGGTCATCATCGCCAATCTGGACCGGGAAATTATGCTGAACTGGGGGACCGACGAAACATCGGTGGATAAAACGGAAAATACACCCCAGAGGGGATTTATCTTCGAAGGGTATAATATTTACCAGCTGCCTTCCGCGAACTCGCAGATTTCGGACGGCATCAGACTGGCAACGTTCGACGTCAAGAATCTGGTGTCGATTATTTTTGACAATGTCTTCGACGAGGGGAGCGGCTTTGTCATCAATAAACCCGTCCAGTTCGGATCGAATTCAGGAATTCAGAGGTTCTTCAAGGTCACAAAGGATGCCGTCCGGGGAGGGGTGCCTCTGGTGGACGGCCAAACCTACTATTTTGCGATCACCGCCTATAGCTACAACGGCAGCCTGCCTCCCTCGGCACCGTTCCATGTGCTCGAGTCCTCGCCGGTGGTCATCATCGCCACACCCCATTCGGCAAATCCCGGCATCCGCTATCATGCAGGCGCGGGAGATACGCTGCCCACCGTCCATTCCAGCGGAACAAGCGATGGAGCGGTGGTCCCAGTGGTTCTTGATCCTACGAAACTCACGGGCGATGTCTATAAGGTGACGTTCTCAACAGATACCACGACAGGCAATATCCTGTGGGCCCTGACGGACTCGACAAAGGATACTGTCCTCCTTGCCAACCAGTCAAACCAGAGCGGGGATGATAATTATATCTCTGTCGGCGGCGTCGAGGTCAAGGTTCAGGGTCCTCCGCCGGGGATGAAAGACTGGGACATTCCATCCGGTGAGAGGAGATGGACACCGAATAACGCGAATTTCGGGCTGGAAGGTTTCAGCGGCGCCATGGGGATGGCCTATAATAACTGGTTCAGCAGTTCGTCGACAACGCCGGATAAGCTCCATAATGTGCTCATCAAACTTGCGGCGACCGATGTCAACGGAAATCTCCTCAATCCGAACGATACAACGGCCTCCTTCGCATACCGTTACTTGCGCCATGCGAGTTTTCCACCGGCTGAGCCATCGTTCGCACCGTTTATCATCAATCCGGGTCCGGGTTATGCCTACCAGGATTATACACGACATCTTCCGTTCGCCGCGTACGATGAAGAGACAGGCCATCGCCTGATGGTTGGCTTCCTCGAAAATAACGCGACAGGCGGCTTGGTGGATGGAAAATACTGGCCGCCCGATTACAGCTCACCCGGAGCGGATAATGTCGCCACACAGCGCGAATGGTTCTTCATATTTGACGAAACATACAGCGAAACTCCCGATCCCGCACTTGAAGCGGATATCCTCGACGACGTTCTGCCGATCATGTGGATGGGGACTCCGTGCCGGCGCGGGGATGTTGCCTTCTCCGCCGGGGATGAGTTCGAAATTCTGGCGAACCATATCAACGGACCTTCGGACGTCTTTGCCTATAAAGCCCCTGCACCCACATCGAGTACCGCCGCGGCGAAAAACGATGTGCAGCAGATCAATGTTTTCCCGAATCCCTATTACGGATTCAACGACCGTGAACTGACCCGGCTGGGTAAATATGTCACATTCAACCATCTCCCCCCGGCGGCGGTGATACGGATATTCAACCTGGCGGGCGTTCTCGTGAAAACTATCGAGCATACAAATGGCACGCAGTTCGATACCTGGAACCTGAGGAACGAGAGCCAGCTGCCGGTCGCAAGCGGGATCTATATCATCTATGTCGATATGCCGGCATTGCAGACAACAAAGGTTCTGAAACTCGCACTTATTCAGGAGGAACAGATATTACGGGTTTACTAGGAGAGATTTCAACGATCATTCTTTTTCCTGAGAACCCAAAAAGAGTCTATCATATGAGGAGTTACGTACATGAACAACTTCACTAAAGCCTTGTTGATAACCGTTGTACTCCTTCTCGTAATCTCTCCGGAGATTTTTGCAGGGGGACAAAATCGTGCCGGTACATCCGCAGCTCCCGAACTGCTCATCCCGATAGGTGCCCGGTACCTTTCCATGGGCGGCGCACCCATCGGAGATGCGACCGGAATAGAAGCGATATTCTGGAACCCGGCGGGCCTTGACCGGTCCGAACAGACCGCAAACGCCTTCTTCTCCAACCGGAGGTTTATTGCGGATATTTCCATAAACTCCTTTGCCGTCAGCGGCAAGTTCGGGTTCGGATCTGTCGGTCTCTCACTCCGGTCGTATAATATCGGCGATATTAATGAGACCACCGTGGATGCACCCGACGGCACCGGTGCTATATTCAGCCCGACATACTTTACCGCTGGGCTGACCTATTCGCGCCAGGTCGCCGACAGGATCGCGGTGGGTGTCAACGCGAACGTCATCAGCGAGAGCTTCGCCCGCGTCAATGCCACCGGTTTTTCCTTCGACATCGGCGTCCAGTACAGCAATCTTGTCGGGGTGGAGGGCCTTTCAACCGGAGTCGTGGTGAAGGGAATCGGACCGGCGATGACCTACGGAGGATCGGGTCTCTGGGTCCCGGCCAACGCAACGGGCTCCGACCGCGGAGTGACCTTTTACCAGGTCGGCGCCGCCTCGTTTGATCTGCCATCGGTGATCGAGATCGGCCTCTCGTATGAGCTCCGGATGGATGATATGAATCTCCTGTCCTTTGCCGGATCGTTCCAGAATAATAACTACGCGTATGATGAATACCGCCTCGGGGTCGAATACTCCTATGACAAGACCCTCTTCGTCCGCCTCGGGAATAACTTTGCCGCCAATGTCCCCTCAGGCCAGCAGAATGTGTTTGAAAACCCGAAAACGCTCCAGAATATCACGTTTGGAGTCGGCCTGAATATCAAGGACGTCGGCGGTACCAACATCAGCCTCGATTATGCGTTTGTCCCTGTCGAGTATTTTGACAATAATCACGTCATCGAGGTCCGCGTAGGATTCTAGCACCATCATGCCTCCCGAAATGGACTGTTTCTCCTGAAGAAACAGTCCATTTTTTACCTCAGTGCGATTTGTAAAATCCGCCTCCGGAAATTATCTTTCTATCTGCCATGGATTGTATTTCGATAACTGCCGTGCTCTACAGAGCCATTATCACCTCTTGTCTGATGCTTTCGGCCGGAGCTGCCTCCGCCCGAATCCTTCCGCCAGGACAGCCCGGCACCGATACGTCGGATAGTACACCATTTGGCTCATTTGCCAGCGCTAATGCAGTCGCTGTCGATCCCCTCGGGTTTGTCTATGTCCTCGACGCGGGAACGAATAAGGTCATCAAATTCTCCCCCGAGGGGAGGAAACTTTCTGAAGTGGGAGGCTACGGATGGGGGGACCAGACGTTCGACCATCCGTATGACATTTGCGCGCAAAACGGCCTCGACGTCTATGTCGCCGATTACGGCAACCACCGGATCCAGCGCTTTGACCGCAACCTGAGCTTTGTATCGAGTTTCGCCTCCTCCTCCCCCGGGGCCGATGAAAGGATTTTCGGCTATCCCAAAAGTGTCGCCATCTCGAATTCGGGCTCGCTCTTTTTTATCGACGGGGAAAACAGGGAAATCGTCAAACTCACGACAGCCAACCAGATTGAACGCTCGTTCGGCGGGTTCGGATCCGGAAAGGGAAAGCTGCAGAATCCCGCGCGGATAAGGATCGATCCCGGTGATCATGTCTTCGTCCTCGACGGGGATGTCATCCGGGTCTTCGACATCTATGGAAATTACCTCACCACCCTCGGTGAGGGATACTTCCGCAGTCCCTCGGTTTTTGCCGTGCGCGATTCGAAACTCTATATCCTCGACAGCTGTTCGGTCGTTACACTCGACGAGTCGGGAAATGTCCTCGGGTCGGCACCGGTCACACCCGGCATCTCCGGCCCGGATTCATGCACGCTCCGCGATATTGCCGTCGCCGGTGACGCTCTTTTTCTTCTGACGGAACATCGTCTCATCGTTGAACAGCATTTTTTCGACAACCATGATTCAGGGGAGGTGAAATGATTCTCCTGATGTTTGACAATCAACCAAAAACCACATAACTTACAAGCAGAAAGGGGAAATAGTATGGCTGGAAAAAGTCTGAACAAGGTTCTCTTGATCGGTAATCTCGGCAAGGATCCCGAACTGAGCTATACACCATCGGGCATCGCGGTCGCGAAATTTTCCGTCGCGACGAGCGAACGCTGGAAGGATAACGACGGTAACTTTCAGGATCGCACCGAATGGCATAATATCGTTGTCTGGAGGAAGCTGGCGGAAATCTGCGGACAGTATCTGAAAAAGGGGAGCAAGGTCTATCTGGAGGGGAAACTCCAGACCCGCTCCTGGGATGATAAGAATTCGGGTGCGAAACGGTATGCGACCGAGATTATCGCCGATGACATGATCATGCTCGACTCGAAAGGCGCAGCGGCCGATGTGGGCGGCGAATCACCGGCAGCTGCCGAACCACAGGCTGCCGAGAAGGATGACCTCCCGTTCTGACCCTTTCGGCGCTGTGACCGAGGGTGCGGTGATAAGAGGGAGGTGTGCCCGCCGGTCTCCTCAATTCTCGTACCACACTGTTCTCCCCCCTTTAGTGCCGGATAATGGGAGGAACTCCCGTCGTCCGGCGCCATTCATCGCCAATCGGTTGATGTCCAAACCGGGGGATCCGTTTTCGGAGAAATCCCCCGGTGTCTCTTCCCTTTGTTCACTCCCGGATGGAAAATTATCCTTGACATGGAGGGTTAAATCCCTTATATTAAGTGGAATTTTGTTCTTTAAAATAATCGTTTGCGGCGATCCCTCGTCCTGAGGGATCTGGGAATTCCGTGATTCCAAAAGAAAATTCGGAAGCTGCCCCGCAACTGTAATCCCGTCCTCCCCTTGCGAGGATACTACCCCTGACAGGAAAATCACTGCGGTTACACCGTGGGAAGATGTCAGATGGCCGGGAAAGCCAGGAGACCTGCCGTGAACGGACTTTTATTCACCTTCGAGGGAAGGAAAGTATAATGTCATCGGATTCTGTTGTTCTGACCCCGGCTTTCTTACCGAAGATCGGGGTTTTCTTTTACCATGCCGTCAGACGGCTGCAAATTCCAGCCGCCGGACTCCTCATGATTTTTTCGGCATCACCAGGCCAGGAAAATCCTCCTGATTCCAGTAAAACCGTCGAGTTACCCGGGATCATCGTCTCTGCCACACGGAGCCCGGTTGCACTGGATGATTCACCCTCCAAGGTCGATCTCTATACCTCGGACCAGCTCCGGCTTGCCAATGCTACGTCTGTGGCCGATATCGTCGAAACCACGGGGAGTATTTTCCTGACTGACCTCGGAACCTACGGAGCCTTGAAGACAGCCTCGATCCGCGGGAGCGCCCCCGAGGAGGTTCTTGTCCTCCTGAACGGCAACAGGGTGAATAATTTCGAAAACGGTCTCGCCGACCTCAGCCTTCTTCCGGTCGGCAACGTCGAACGGATTGAGGTCCTCCACGGCGGGAACTCTGCGGCGTTCGGAGCCGCCGCCCTCGGCGGTATCGTCAATATCATCACCCGCCAGCCCGCCGATACCTCCCGCGTTCGCGCTTCGGCAGGCCTTGGTTCGTACAGCTACCAGCACTACGAGCTTGAGGGGTCCACCCATGTTGCGGGAATCGCCGTGCTCGGTTCGTATGGATCGGAGCGGGGAAGGGACGATTATGCGCTTGATATCGGCCCCGCTGACTATCCGGCTTCTCTCCACGAGCTGACCCTGAACAGATCGAATGCCGATTTCATCCTCCGTCATGCCTATGTCAGCGGCAAAATCATGGCGGGCAGTGAAACCGATATTTCCATATTCGGGCAGCAGGATATCGCCGACAGGGGGGTGCCGGGACCGTTCAGCTATCCGGTCGATACCCCTCTGGCACGTGAAGCAGATAATAATGTCAACGTCGGCATCGCGATCACAAACCGGAGTCTGACCTCCTCGACCCTCTCCCTCCATACGGGTGTGCAGTATAATTATGAAACCTATATCGACCCGGACCCCGCATTCCCGATGAATTCCTTCTATAAGAATCTCTTCCTCAACCTGAACCCGCAGGCGGATATTCTTCTCTCCCCGACACAACATCTGACCGTCGGGGCGGAAATGGGGTATGCCGAACTCCATAGCAGCGACTTTGTCTCCCTCCCTTTGCGGAGACAGACTGCCCTCTATGCAACCGATGAAATGGAATTCGGCTCCGATCGCCAGGTTGCCTCCAGGATCGCCCTCTTCGAATCGTTGCGCCTCGATGATTTCTCCGATGCCCCGGCCGCACTGACACCGAAATTCGGCTTTAACCTCCTCCTTCTCACCGGCTGCGATCTCCATCTCCGGTCGAGCATCGGGGGGAGTTTCCGCTCCCCCTCCTTTAATGATCTCTACTACCCCGGCGCGAGTAACCCGAACCTCAAACCCGAGCGTTCCACATCGTTCGATGCCGGCCTCACATCGCAGCTGCACGGGCTTCTCAGCCAGAGGTGGGAAATTACCTATTTTCTGATGAATACCACCGACCAGATCATTTTCGATCCGGTCCAGTTTCTGCCACTCAATATCGGCAAGGTCGAATCACGCGGCGTGGAAATCTCCTGGAACGTCACTTCACCGGACGACCGCTTCGGCGCCGGTGTCGATTATACGTTCACCTCGGCCCTCAATAAAACCCCGGGATCCGACTCCACCTACGACCGGCAATTGATCTACCGGCCCAAGGATATCCTGAAATGTCATGCGTCTGCCCGGCTCTACCCGTTTGTCGTCAGCCTGATGTATGCCTTCACGGGTGAACGGTTTACGACCGCGACAAACAGCTCCTCACTCCCCGCATACCGGGTCGCCAATGCGAACGTTCTCCTGAACAACCCGCTGATGGGGATCCCCCTGAGTTTCAAGGCCGAGGTCAATAACATTTTTGATACGGAGTACCAGATCTATGCCCGTTACCCCATGCCAAAAAGGACGTTGAGGTTTACACTGAGTTATGAACCCCTCTAGTCCCTTGCAGAGATGGTAAATGTTTTGTATAATCGTGTACATGTACCGCCCGCTGCCGTTCCCGGGATGGCCATACGTCGTGAAGTCTTATAACCACATATTGTAGAAGGAGATGCTATGACGAAATACCTTGTTCCGTTCCTGATTATTCTCGGTGCCGCTTTTTCCCGCGTTCTGCCCCACCCGCCAAATGTGGCGCCGATAACGGCTCTCTGCCTCTTCGGAGGCGTGTACCTGGGCAAAAAATATGCTTTTGTTCTCCCGCTTTTTGCCCTCCTCCTGAGCGACTATGTCCTCGGCTTCTATCAGGGAATGCTCTGGGTCTATGGCAGCTTTTTTGCCATCGGCCTTATCGGATTGTGGCTGCGGAGAAATTTCACCGTCGTCCGGCTGATCGGTGCTACCACGGCCGGATCGGTGCTTTTTTTCATCGTGACAAACTTCGGCGTCTGGGTCTCCTCGGTTGTAGCATATCCGCATACCATCGCGGGCCTCGGAGAATGCTACACTGCAGCGATTCCGTTCTTCCGTAATACCATTCTCGGCGATTTTGTCTCTACCGGTGCCATGTTCGGCCTTTATGAACTTCTCCTGCGGATCGTCCCCTCACTCCACCAACCGCGTCCGGTTGAGGAGTAATCGGATAATCGGTACTTTGTCCGCACGATCACATCTCCTCCGGGAATGAACGACGTAAAACTGGCGCTTGAAAATGGAACGGTCTTTACCGGCACCGCATTCGGGGCGGAAGGGGAGATCACCGGCGAAGTCGTCTTTACAACCGGAATGACCGGCTACCAGGAGGTCATTACCGACCCGTCCTATTGCGGTCAGATTGTCACGATGACCTACCCCCTCATCGGGAACTATGGCGTGAATCCTTCCGACGTTGAGAGCACCCGTCCCTGGATCAGCGGGCTGATCGTCAGGGAATACTGCCACACCCCGAGCAATTTCCGGGCCTCCGAAGCCCTCGCCGACTGGCTGCGGCGACATGGCATCATCGCCGTCGAGGGTATCGACACACGTATGCTGACCCGCCTCATTCGGGAGGTGGGCGCCCTGCGGGGCGTCCTCTCGACCAGCGATGCCGATCCCGAGAGCCTTGTCCGGAAAGCGAAAGCATCACCCCCGATGACGGGCCTCGATCTGACCAAACAGGTTACCTGCCACGAGCCATATACCTGGAATGCGCCCGATGCCACGCCATTTGCACTTCAGGCCCCCAACCCCCGCGGAAACGGAAGAGAATACCATGTCGTCGTCTATGATTATGGCGTCAAACGGAATATCCTCAGACGCCTTGCCTCGTATGGATGCAGGCTGACTGTTGTCCCTTCCGGCTTTTCCGCGGACGAAGTCCTTGCCATGAACCCCGACGGGATCTTCCTTTCAAACGGGCCCGGCGATCCTGATGCGGTCAAGTATGCGATCGAAAATATCCGGAGACTCGTTGACAAACGCCCGATCTTCGGGATCTGCCTCGGACACCAGCTCCTGGCACTTGCCCTCGGCGGTAAAACGTATAAACTCAAATTCGGCCACCGGGGTCTCAACCACCCGGTCAAGAACCTTCTGACCGGCGAAATTGAAATCACATCGCAGAACCATGGCTTTGCCGTCGACTCTTTTTCCCTGCCGGCTGCCGATGTCGAGATCACACATACAAACCTGAACGACGGCACAAATGAGGGATTCCGCCACCGGGAGCTTCCCGTCTTCTGCGTCCAGTATCACCCGGAGGCTTCCCCGGGTCCCCATGACAGCGATTACCTCTTCAGGGAGTTTATCGCACGTATGAAAACATATTCACCGGTCAGGAACTAGGTCCGGTGACTTCAAGGGTGAGACCGAAATCCAACACAGTACCACACCCGCAGAGGGTGAAAATCCGGATTGCGAGAACTGATCCCGCCAGGAAGGATATCCCGCTTCCGGCCTATTCAACGTCCGGGAGTTCAGGAGTCGACATCTGCGCAGCGCCGGATGCGGAGATCATCCTGAAAAGGGGGGAGGTTGCTCTCATTCCCACCGGTTTTAAACTGAGCATCCCCCCAGGCTTCGAAGGTCAGGTCCGCCCGCGCAGCGGCCTTGCACTCAAAAACGGACTGTCCGTCCTCAACGCCCCGGGCACGATCGATTCGGACTACCGGGGTGAACTGAAAATCATTCTGGCGAATTTCGGGAAGGAGGATTTTCATATCCGCCGCGGCGACAGGATCGCACAACTGGTGATTGCTCCCGTGGTTCAGGCGCAATGGATCGAAGTCGACTCGCTCGATGACACACGACGGGGTTCGGGCGGGTTCGGACATACCGGAAGATGACCGCCCCCATGCCTTCCTCCCCCCCCAATACCACTCCCGGTACGATCATGAGCGGAACACTTTTCCTGGTCGCAACCCCAATCGGAAATTACGACGACATCACCCTCCGGGCACTCAGCGTCCTCCGATCGGCCGACATTATCGTCTATGAGGAAAGAAAAGAAGGCCAGCGCCTCCTTTCGCATTACGGAATTTCGGAGAAAACCGTCGAAAGCCTTAATGAACATAATGAAGCCGCCGCATCCTTCAATATCATCGACCACCTGAAGAGCGGGAAAAATGTCGCCCTGATCTCCGATGCAGGGACTCCGGTGTTTTCAGATCCGGGACAGGAACTCGTCCGTAAAGCGATCGCCCAGGGGATCAGGATTGTCCCGGTTCCGGGTGCGTCGTCACTCCTGCCCGCACTGATTGTCAGCGGTTTCGCAATCGATTCGTTTCTGTTCTATGGATTCCCATCCCCCAAGAGCAACCGGCGCCGCGCGGAACTCGATCGCCTCCGCCGGGAACGGCGCGTCATGGTCTTCATGGACGCCCCCTACCGGCTCGTCCCTCTCATGAAGGATATCACCGGGGCCTTCGGCCCCGGCCGGAAGGTCTGCGTGGCTTTCAACCTCACGTTGCCCGACGAACATGTCTACCGGGGATCCGCTTCGGAATTATTGCAGATTTTTCAGAAGAAGGAGGTCAAGGGGGAGTTTGTCGTTATCGTCGAAGGCGCCTCCTGACGCTTTTGCCGGAAAAGGGGGCGGAACCTGCATCCGCCGGATTCTTCCCCGGTTTCCTCACCCCCCCCAAATGCTCATTCCCGTGGAAATAAAAGGCCCGCATCCCCTTCACCACGGGTGTGATCCTGGTTCGTCCGGTTTTCGCCATAATCTTGCATCTCCCCTCCTTTTTCTCTATATTTTTTAGTCAAGCGACCTTTTACCGACGAAGGACCTCATATGGAACAACTGCAGGAACAACGGAGAGTGCCCGCGATCTACGGGGATTTCTGGTTCAACTCGGAACCCATTCCGCTTGGTGCCCTCGGCGGTTATATCATCCTCATCGATTTCTGGGATTACTCCTGTCTTCATTGCCTCTATACACTTCCCTATACCAAGGAATGGAACCGCCGCTATAACGATAAAGGACTGATCACGATCGGCGTTCATACGCCTCAGTTTCCATTTGCCGAGAATCCGATGAACGTCCGGAATGCCATCGAAAAACATGGCATCCGGTACCCCGTTGTCACCGATAACAATTATTTTATCTGGAACTCATTCCGGAGCAGGACCTGGCCCACGAAGTTCCTCGTCGATAAACACGGGTTTATCAAATATGTCCACGAGGGCGAGGGTTCATACCAGAACTTCGAACATGCCATACAGTCGCTTCTCAATGATTCCGGCTACCATGGCGATTTTCCCCTCGTCATGGACCCGGTCCGGGACATCGACAGGCCAGGCGCTGTCCTCTACCACGTCACCCCCGATATCGTCACCGGCTGGCAGCGCGGCACGATCGGCAACGTCGAGGGATTTTCACCCGAGTCGACTGTCCATTTCGAGGATCCGGGAGTCTATATCAGCGGCAGGCTCTACCTGTCGGGCAACTGGCTGAACGACAGAAATTACCTGAAACTCAACGACCCGGAGGGGATGGGCGGCTATCTCGTCGCCCGCTATGAGGCGAAGGAAGTGAATATGGTCATCAAACCCGAAGGCGAGGAGCAATTTCAGGTGTTCGTCCAGCAGGATGACAAATACCTCCCGCGGGAATCCTTCGGCGCGGATGTCGCCGCCGATGAGGAAGGCCGGACCTATGTCATTGTCGACCGCGCCCGTCTGTTCAATATCGTGAGAAATAAGGATTGCGGGGAACATATACTGAAACTCTCCACCCGCTCGAATGGCTTCGCAATTTATTCGGTCTCGTTCGTCTCCTCAGTTATCCCGGAGATGGTGAGTAATAATTGATGTCCATACCCCCCCCAGAGAGGGGTTTGAACCCTTGGCGGAGGATCGCTCATGCGGCCGGTGAAAAACGGATTTGCCTCATCTGATATCCTGGCGGCGGATCCTGAAACATACACCTGACTGCGGGGGTCTTCCATCGGGATACTCAAGGTTATTGTTGAACTTCTGCACGCAAAAATCGGAGTACACGATCATCATACGGCGGTTGAGGGCTCTCGTCCGATGAGCATGCAACCGCCGTTTATTATTATCGATAAGGGTGCGCATAGGTGAAACCGTTTCTCGAAAGACTCGCCGAAAAAGTTATCGTCTTTGACGGCGCGATGGGCACAAATCTTCAGGCGCAGCAGCTATCACCCGAGGATTTCGGCGGTGAGAAATATTTCGGGTGCAACGAATACCTCGTCCTGACACGCCCGGTTTCGGTCGAAAAGGTCCACACCCAGTTCCTCGAGGCCGGATGCGATGTCGTCGAGACCGATAGCTTTGGCTCAACCTCCGTTGTGCTCGCGGAGTATGATCTCGCCGACCAGGCCTATGCCCTGAATGTGGCGGCCGCCAGACTCGCGAAACGCGTCGCCAACGCCTTCTCCTCACCATCACACCCCCGCTATGTGGCCGGATCGATGGGACCCACCACCAAATTACCCTCCCTCGGCCATATCAGTTTCAAGGAGATGGAACATGCGTACTATGTCCAGGCGAAGGGTCTCGTCGACGGTGGCGCCGATCTCCTTATCGTCGAAACCTGCCAGGATGTCCTCCAGACAAAATCCGCTCTGGCAGGGATTTTCCAGTTTTTCTCGGATGTCCGCTCGCAGGTCCCCGTCATCGCCTCCGTCACCGTCGAAACGATGGGCACGATGCTTCTGGGGACGGAAATCGCAGCCGCCCTGACAACCCTCGAGCCCTTTGACCTCGCCGCAATCGGTCTGAACTGCGCCACCGGCCCCAGGGAAATGTCCGAGTGCATCCGTTACCTCTGCCAGAATTCCCCGAAACCCGTTTTTGCAATGCCGAATGCCGGCATTCCGGAAAATATCGGCGGCAAGGCCGCCTACCGCCTCACCCCCGATGAACTCGTCTATTACCTGGGCCACTTCGTCAGGGATATCGGCGTCGGCATCGTGGGGGGATGCTGCGGAACAACCAGGGACCATATCCGGAAACTGGTCGAGGCGGTCGGTTCCACAGAGCCGATCCGGCGGCAGTGGACGTATACCCCGAGCTGCTCCAGCCTCTATCAGAGCGTTCCGCTGCACGTCGAACCCGCCCCTGTCATGATCGGCGAACGAACGAATGCCAACGGGAGCAAGCAGTTCCGCGATCTCCTCGCCGACGAGGACTGGGACGGCATGGTCGGTATGGCGAAGACGCAGGTCCGCGAAGGCTCCCATCTCCTCGATGTCTGCGTCGCCTATGTCGGGCGTACGGAATTGGAGGATATGCGCCAGGTCATTCACCGGTTCAATACACAGGTGACCTCCCCCCTGATGATCGATTCCACTGAAGCCAATGTCCTCGAGGAAGCCCTGCGGAGTATCGGAGGCCGCGCCATCGTGAATTCCGTGAACCTGGAGGATGGCGAGGAACGGCTCGGAAAAATCTGCACGATATGTAAAAAATACGGGGCTGCAGTCGTTGCCCTCACGATCGACGAGCGGGGGATGGCCAAGACGGTCGAACGGAAACTCGAGATCGCCCGGCGGATCCGTAACCTGGCGGTCGAAAAATACGGCATGCGCGATCAGGATCTCGTCTTTGACACGCTGACCTTTACCCTGGCTTCAGGGGATGAGGAGTTCCGCAGGGCCGGCATCGCCACCATCGAGGCCCTCCGCGCCATCAAAAAGGAGTTTCCCCAGGTGTATACAAGCCTCGGGGTGAGCAATATTTCCTTCGGCCTCGCACCTCAGGCGCGCCATGTCCTGAACAGCATGTTCCTCCATTATGCCATCCAGTACGGCCTCGATCTGGCGATCGTCCATGCCTCGAAGATTCTGCCGCTGTTTAAAATATCGGAAGCCGAACAGGAACTCTGCCGGCGCCTGATCTTTGACGAACGGACAGCGGATTCTGACCCCCTCCAGGCCCTCATGACCTTTTATTCGGAAAGGAAGGAGCAGGCCACAAAGATACACCGGGAAGCTCTTACCCTGGAGGAACGGCTGAAACGCAGGGTCGTCGAAGGGGACAAAATCGGCCTCCAGAATGATCTGGATGAGGCGCGGAAGAAATATCCCCCGCTCGAAATCATCAACACCATCCTCCTCGGCGGGATGAAGACGGTCGGCGAACTTTTCGGAAGCGGCCAGATGCAGCTCCCCTTCGTTCTCCAGTCGGCCGAAGTCATGAAGAACGCCGTCGCCTACCTCGAGAAGTTCATGGATAAGGCCGCCACCACATCCAAGGGCACACTCATCATCGCCACGGTGAAGGGCGATGTGCATGATATCGGCAAAAACCTGGTCGATATCATCCTCACGAATAACGGGTATAAGGTCGTCAATCTGGGCATCCAATGCCCCCTTGACACGATGATGTCGGCGTTCCAGGAACATCATGCGGACGCGCTCGGTATGTCCGGTTTGCTCGTCAAATCGACAATCGTGATGAAGGAAAATCTCGGGGTGATGAACGAACGCCGCACCTACCCGCCGGTTATCCTGGGCGGCGCCGCCCTCACACGCCGATATGTCGAGGAGGACCTGCGGGCTGTCTATCCGGGCGATCTCTTTTATGCGAATGACGCCTTTGACGGCCTGAGGTATATGGACGAGATCATGCAGAAGAAGTCGTCACCGAAGGGTCAGGCGACGAACCCCCCGGATCCGAAGGATGCCGGACCTGTTCCAGAATCCCCCGCTCAAAAATTACCGGCCGATACAGGGACAAAATCCTCAATCCGCCGTTCAGCGGTGGAAAGCGCGGAGATCCCCCGCCCGCCGTTTTATGGCACAAGGGTCGTCTCCAACCTCCCTGTCACAACGATCTACCCCTATGTCAACGAAACAGCCCTCATCAAGGGACAATGGCAGGTGAGAAAGGGCGATATGACGGAACAGGAGTACCGCCGCTTCCTGAAGGACAAAATATATCCCGAACTCCGGCGGCTTGAAGACGAGGTCGCCCGCCGGCACCTCCTCGAACCGGGTGTGGTCTACGGCTATTTCCCGTGCCAGTCCGAGGGGGACGACCTCATCGTGTATGTCCCGGCAGGGGTGGAAAATTTTTATGATGAGTGGGATCCCAGGCTCCAGGACTTGCTCCGGAATGAGAGCGCTCCTGCCTCCGCCCTGAAGGAGGGCGCGCGCTTCACCTTCCCACGCCAGAAAAGCGACAGGAATCTCTGCATCGCGGATTTTTTCCGGCCCGCCTCGTCAGGTCTGTATGACGTCGTCGGCTTTCATCTGGTGACGATGGGAACTGTGGCATCCGAGTACGCCGGAAAACTCTTCGCCGACCACCAGTACCAGGAATATCTCTATTTCCACGGTCTGAGCGTTGAATCGGCCGAGGCCCTCGCGGAGTACTGGCATAAGGTGATCCGCGAGGAACTGAAGATCCACCAGGCCGACGCCCCCGATGTGAAAAAGCTCTTCAGCCAGAAATACCAGGGTTCGAGGTTTAGCTTCGGATATCCGGCCTGCCCGAACCTCGAGGACCAGAAGAAATTGTTCCACCTGCTCCAGCCCGGACGGATTCGCGTCAGCCTGACCGAGGAGTACCAGCTTGTCCCCGAACAATCCACCTCGGCAATCGTCGTCCATCATCCAAAAGCGAAGTACTTTACCATTGATTGAGACGTGACGCGACCTTTGTCCGGTTGTACTCCCTGAAGAGATTCAAACCATCACCACGATGCCGGCCTTTCCGGAAGGATCACTGAAATGAACATGCTATCCACCGCGTCGGGAAAGGGAGATCCCGTCATCCTGGTTCCGGGGGGGCTGACCGGATGGGTGAGCTGGGAACCGCATGCAAAATCCCTTTCCATGAGACGAAGGGTCATCCGGGTTCAGCTCCTGAGTGTCCAGATGGGACTGGAAGGCCTCGATCTCCCGCGTGACTATTCGGTGAAAACGGAGAGCCGGGCTCTTGCCGCTACCCTCGACGAACTGGAATGTGCGGCGCCGGTCGATATCGTCGGATGGTCGTATGGGGCGCTCATCGCTCTTGACTTTGCACTCGATTTTCCGGACAGGGTGCGGACCCTGACACTCATCGAACCGCCGGCTCTCTGGATCCTGCGCGAGGCACACAGGCTCGACGCGGATACCGAGAGGACAATGGAGTTCTTTGCCTCAATGAAGGGGGATATCACGGAGGATCAGCTGGCATCCTTCCTGAGTTTTGCCGGTTTCCTCAAACCCGGTCAGTCAGCCCGCGATCTGCCACAATGGAACGTCTGGACCGGTTTTCGACAGTCTCTGAGGAACAACCCGGCCGTTGTCGCACACCGCGACGATCTTGCCCGGCTCTCACGGCTTACACCGAGGACACTGCTGGTGAAGGGCACCGGTTCCGCGTCATTTCTTCATCAGATCATTGAGGAGCTTCGCAAGGCGTTGCCCCGCGCCCGCCTTGTCGAATTGCCGTCCGGTCATGCGCCGCACATCGTCTCGATGGATCGCTTCCTGACCGAACTTGAAGGATTTCAGCTCCCCCCAAACTCGAGCTCTGAACGGTCACTGACATGACGGCTCACCAGGGATTCAACTGTATCGCCGGTTTGATCGTGGGCGGTCTTGCATCCCGGAGTTTCCCGCAGACCGGAACCCCCGGCCGCCATTCGGGGCACGGCCGCGGAAAAAATGACAGAGCGCTCACCCCTCATGCCTGCGTTGCGGTACCCCGTCTGATCATGCGTGCTTGAATTATTGAATCTTTTTCGTTATACTTGACTACTATTATTATGGCAGATGTACACGTCAACGATGATGTTTCCAGCCGGATTTATCCTGTTTCCGACCTATCGTTACCCGGTGCATCGCTGTTCATGAATCGATAATTCCTCATCAACAACTGGCATCCTCGAAGGAGAAAACTATGTCAACAATGATCACCGAAGAATGTATCAATTGCGGTGCGTGCGAACCCGAATGTCCCAATACAGCCATCTATGCCGGCGGCGTCCAGTGGGAACTCAACGGAGAGAAACACGACGCCCTGTCAAACGATTTTTATTACATTGTGCCCGAAAAATGCACGGAGTGCGTGGGGCATTTTGACCAGGAACAGTGCGCAGCCGTGTGTCCCGTCGATTGCTGCGTCCCCGATCCGAATCATGTGGAAACGGAAGAAGATTTGTATGCACGCGCGAAAGCTCTCCACCCGGAACGCCAGTTTGCCGAATTGACGGCAGCGACGTCGCACTTCCGGAAGTAATCACAGCGTCCCTGCTTCTTTATGGGTCGGTTGAGATCATTCAACCGGCCTTTTTTATGGTTCATTGGAGCGACCCGACATTTATGAAAATCGGAAAGTATTCCCTCTACCAGATTGAAACCGGACGGTTCTGGCTCGACGGGGGAGCGATGTTCGGAATCATCCCCTACCCGCTCTGGTCGAAATCCAACCCCCCCGACGACCGCAACCGCATTGAACTGGCCTCCCGCGCCCTCCTCCTTGTCGGCGAAGGCCGCGTGATCCTGATCGATAACGGGAACGGATCGAAGTTCACCGAAAAACAGAAGGATATCTACCGCCTCGATACATCACGCTGGAACATCACCTCGTCTCTCAAGGCCGCCGGTTATACACCGGACGATGTCACCGATGTCATCCTCACCCACCTCCACTTCGACCATGCCGGAGGTTCAACCTGCCGCGAAAACAAAGGGGAGCTGAGACCGGCGTTTCCACGCGCACGCTATCTCGTCCAGGAAGCACACTGGCAGCATGCCATGCACCCGACGGAAAAAGACCGGGGGAGTTTTATGCCGGATGACTTCCTTCCCCTGAAGGACCACCGCGTCATCGAGTTCCTCGACGGCGAGTGCACGCTCTTCCCGGATGTCTCGGTGCTGGTCGTGAACGGACATACGACCGCACAGCAGCTTCCGCTGATTTCCGACGGCAAAACGACTCTTCTCTACTGCTGCGACCTTTTTCCGACGACGAGCCATATCCCGCTTCCGTATATCATGGGGTACGATCTCCGCCCCCTGGTCACCCTGGAGGAGAAAAAAAGGATCCTCCAGAACGCCGTCGAGAATGACTGGATTTTATTCTTTGAACACGACCCTTCAACACCCGCCGGCAGGGTTGTCCGGCGTGAAAAAGGATTTACCTTTGGTTCATCCGTCCAAATCTGAGCGCCCGATTGTCCGGTCCGGTATGCCGTCGCTGGTGAA
Organism: Bacteroidota bacterium; assembly: GCA_033854175.1. GTDB lineage: Bacteria > Bacteroidota > Ignavibacteria > UBA10030 > SZUA-254 > DATKPE01. The sequence goes on from JAWOKN010000136.1 coordinate 18,578, forward strand.
AATCGGAACAGCCGCCGGGGTTAAATCCGGCACACTCGTCACCGTCGGGGGCCGGGATGTGGTGATCTTCAGACAGGATGACAAGTTTTGGGCAATGAGCAATGTCTGCGCACACCAGCACATATCCAGACTCCATGAGGGGAAACAGGACGGATGTACGATCGAATGTCCGATGCACGGATGGCGCTACGACATCCGCTCCGGCATATCCCTCACCGGCCAGGGGAGGGTCGCTGTCTATACTGTCGTCGTCCGGGGGGAGCTTCTTTTCGTCGAACTCCCCGATGAGAGGTGATGCGTGATGTCCCTGCCGGATAGGATCAGGGAGGAGGCCAGACAGCTGGGTTTCGATAAGGTCGGCTTTGCCCGCGCCGTCCGGCTCGATGAGGAAGAGCCCCGCCTCCTTCAGTGGCTTTCCAGCGGCTACCAGGGAACGATGACATGGATGGACAGGACGAAAGAGAAACGAGCGGACCCCAGGCTCGTCTATAAGGATGCCCTGTCGGTCGTTTCCGTGGCCGTGAATTATTATACCGATGCACAACACGGGAAAGGGGGGGAGACGGGAAAAATATCCCGGTATGCCTGGGGCGATGATTATCATGATCTCCTTTCGGACCGGCTCGGAAAGCTTCTCGAACGGATTAAAAAAATATCACCGGGCGCCGACGGGAGAGTCTATGTCGATACCGGACCGGTGATGGAGAAGGCATGGGCGCAGCGCGCGGGTATCGGCTGGGTGGGGAAACATACCAACCTCATCACCACCGATATCGGCTCGTGGATTTTTCTCGGTGAAATTCTCCTGAATATCGAACTGGAGTACGATCAGCCCGCCACCGACCATTGCGGATCCTGCAGTCTGTGCATTGAGGCCTGTCCCACGGGGGCGATCGTCGAACCCTATGTGCTGGATTCGACAAAATGCATATCGTATCTGACGATTGAGTACCATGGAGCGGTTCCGGAGGAGCTGGGGGGGAAATTTGACAACTGGGTGTTCGGATGCGATGTCTGCCAGGATGTCTGCCCCTGGAATGTGAAGTTCCAGAGACCCGGTTCTGTCGGCGGCTTCGCACCGCGGCCGTGGAATCTTGACCCGCCCCTCGGGGATCTGTCCTCTATGACAGCCGATGAGTTCCGCGAGCGATACCGGCACAGCCCGGTCAAACGCGCTAAACCGGAGGGACTGCGGCGGAATGCCGCCCTGAATCTTCAACAACATCATCATGAGGTGAATAAACATGGGAAAAAATGAGCTGCAGAAAGTCATCATCATCGGTTCCGGCCCCGCGGGTCTTACCGCGGCAATTTATACCGGCAGGGCGAACCTCCACCCGCTCGTCTTTGAAGGCATCCAGCCGGGCGGACAACTGACCATCACGACCGATGTCGAAAACTATCCGGGCTTTCCCGAGGGTGTCATGGGACCGGATCTTATGGATCTCTTCCGGAAACAGGCTCAGCGGTTTCACGCGACAACCCTGTTCCAGGATGTCACACGCGTGGACTTCGGCAGAAGGCCTTTTAAAATTTATTCGAACGATACGGAGTATCAGGCCGAAACGGTCATTATCGCCACCGGGGCTTCCGCCAAATGGCTCGGCATACCGTCGGAAGCGGAATTCATGGGGCACGGACTCAGCGCCTGCGCCACCTGCGACGGATTTTTCTTCAGGGGGCTCGAGGTCGCCGTCGTCGGCGGGGGTGATACAGCCATCGAGGAGGCGAGCTTCCTGACGAAGTTCGCCACCAAGGTCACCATTATCCACCGGCGGGATCAGCTGCGCGCCTCGAAAATCATGCAGGACCGCGCACGATCGAACCCGAAGATCGCCTTCCTCTGGAATTCCGTCGTCGAGGAGATCCTCGGGAAAAATTCGGACGGGAAGAAAACCGTCACGGGTCTGAAGGTGCGCAACGTCCTTACAGGCGAACACTCCACCTTCCGCACCGATGGGCTGTTCATGGGCATCGGTCATCAGCCGAATACGAAAATTTTCGCCGACTGGCTCCCGCTCGCCCCTCACGGCTATATCAGCGTGAAACCCGGCACAACTCAAACTTCCGTTCCGGGCGTTTTTGCCGCGGGCGACGTGGCGGATTCCGTGTTCCGCCAGGCTGTCACAGCAGCCGGTACGGGGTGCATGGCGGCGATCGAAGTCGAACATTTTCTCGAGGCACATAAAATCTGACCGGTGTGAAAATTTGACAGTGGGGGGTACATTTCGTCACCTGTGTGTGACATCTTGTCCCCGGCTTAAGGACAACCCTTCCGACCACCTGACAGATCGACGCAATGCGGATTTTTCGTGCCGCCAAAACATTGAAGTCCGTTTCAGAATTTTCGGTTTCCACGATGGCACAACGTTTGATTAGTATACAGGCAGAATTGAGTTCAACACATACTATCAAACGAAAGGAGATCTAACCTATGACAGTAGTAAGATGGAAACCGATCCGCGATGTTGCTTCCTGGATGCCTGTCTCGGATCTTGCATCGGAAATTGTTTCCATGCAGCACGATATCGACCGCATGTTCGACAGGTTCCGCGGGGGAGTCGCGGATGATCATTTCGTCTCAGCATGGACTCCGGTTGTCGATGTGGCCGAAGAAGCTGACCGATATATCTTCCACGCGGAACTTCCGGGAGTCGATAAAAAGGATGTGAAAATCACCGTCCAGAATAACATCCTTACCGTCCGCGGCGAGAAGAAACAGGAGGAGGAAACCGATGGGAAGAATTATCACCGCACCGAACGTTCGTACGGATCTTTCTTCCGGTCATTTACACTCCCTTCCACGGTCGTGACGGACAAGATCGAAGCTTCATACGCCGATGGTGTACTGACGATCGCCATCCCCAAGGCCGAAGAGGCAAAACCGAAGGAAATCGAAGTCAAGGTAAAATAAATCGGTGCAAGACCCGTTTTGCCGTCCGGACGACGGCGAATCTTCAGGGGTGATGAAACGAGCGAAGAGCCTTTCATTACCCCTTTCTTATTTGTAAAACAGGATGTTTGACTTTTGACGGTGAGTTTTGTATAATAGTTTGAAAAATAATGAGTTATGTGTTTTTTGTTATTTTTTTCATGAAGCATCAGAGATAACGTGAAGTCTTCAACGAAATGGCTGATTGCAATCGTCGGGGTCATCCTGTTCATAGGAGCCGGGATGACCTTTCTTTTTTTTGCGTTCCTTACATCCCTGACAAGCGGCGGGGATGTCGAGGAGTATACCGAAAGCGGACACGGGGATAAAATTGCCGTCATCGAATTGCGCGACGCCATCGTCTCCTCCGATGATGTCGTGCGCCAGTTTAAAAAGTACAGGGATGACAGGAGCATCCGCGCCATTCTGTTCCATGTCGATTCACCCGGCGGCGGAGTCGTCGCAAGCCATGAAATCTATGCGGAGGTGAAACGCACCAGGTCGGAAGGGAAGCCTGTCGTCGTTTCTATGGGTGCAGTGGCTGCAAGCGGCGGCTATTATGTGTCCTGCGCCGCCTCGAAAATCGTGGCCAACCCCGGAACCCTCACCGGAAGCATCGGCGTCATCTCCCAGTTCGTCCGCATTGATTCCCTCCTCCATAAGATCGGCATCGATGCCATGACCATCAAAAGCGGCAAACTCAAGGACGCCGGAACACCCTACCGGCCGATGACACCGGAGGACCGGGAGTACTTTCAGAATCTCATGGACGATGTCCACCGCCAGTTTATCGCGATTGTGGAGAAGGAGAGAAAATTACCCCATGACTCCGTCCTCGCAATGGCCGACGGCCGCGTCTTTACCGGCGAACAGGCCCTCCGCCGTCACCTGGTCGATACACTCGGAACATTTGAGGATGCAATCCGCATAACGGCAAAACTCGCCGGGATAACGGAACAGCCGACGATCGTCCGCGAACGCAAGCGTGTCTTCTCACTCCTGGACCGGATTTTCGGCGAAACCGTCCTGTCCGGTCTGTCAGATGTGGTGAACGAAATCCGACAGCCTTTGCTCCAGTATAGAATGATGCACGGATTTTGAACTGGGACCTGGAATGTATTCCGTACTCGAAACATTAGAAGGAGAAATGCATTGACAAAAGCAGATATTGTTGATCACATCGCCTCGGGAACAGGGTTGACGAAGGTCGAAACGGAAGCAGTGGTCGATGGGTTCATCCAGACTGTCATCGAGGCGCTGAAGGAGGGAAAGAACATCGAAATCCGGGGTTTCGGGAGTTTTAAAACGAAAAAACGCAAAGGGAGAATGGCGAGAAATCCCCGGACGGGCGAACAGGTCAAAGTCGATGAACACTATGTCCCGTATTTCAAGGTCTCCAAGGAATTAAAAGGGATCGTCAACGACAACCTGAGGAAAGTGTCACCTGCGTAACATGGTCGGATATCTGCAGGCATGATGCCGAAAATTTTCTGTCCCGAATGCGGTCATCCGATTGATCAATCGGATAAGTTCTGCAGTGGCTGCGGGATCCCCATCGATTGGCAACACCAGCCGCAAAACCCCCCTTCTCCACCTGAACCGGGAAAACCCGGGAATCCCCTCGTCTGCAGTTCCTGCGGATTCGCGAACCCGCCCGGGACTGAAACCTGCTCCAGCTGCGGCACGGCCCTCACCACCGGACGCCGCCCGAAACCTGCCCCCGCCTCCCCGCGGAACAGGCGACCGCCCGCCGGATCGGCGATCGCATTTTTCCAGAGCTGGAAATTTACGGCCGTTGCGGCCGCCCTCCTGATCGGAGCCGTCATCTTTTTTTCCACGTCGCACAAGGGAAATAATCCGCATGAGGGAGCCTCGCTCTCACCCGGGGAGGAAAACGCGATCCAGGAAATCGAATCCCTGCAGAAACATGTCGATGCAACACCCGGCGACACAGCCTCCATCCTCAGACTCGCAAACCTCCTCCAGGATGTCAGGTTTTATACACGCGCGATTACCACCTACCAGCGCTACCTCGCGCTCGTCCCGTCGAATCCCGACGCCTGGGTGGATATGGGAACGACGTTTTTTGCCCTTTCGTTCGAGGATTCGACGCGCCGCGATGAGTATATTGCCTCGGCCCGCCAGGGGATCGAAAAGGCCCTGGCGATTGCCCCACAACACCAGCTGGCGTACTTCAACCTTGGAATCATCGATCTCCATTCAGGGAACGCGGAGAAGGCGGCCGATGATTTCCAACGGTGTATCGCCCTTGATCCGAATTCCGAGGCAGGGAAAAAGGCCTCACAGTTCCTCTCGCAACATCCACTAACCAATCCAACACCATAACGCACCGGAAAGGGAACATCAATGCCAAGCGGAAAAAAACGTCTCCGGAGGAAGATGGCGACACATAAGCGGAAAAAACGCCTCCGGAAGATGAGACATAAGAAGAAAAACCGGTAGACCTCCGGTTGATCACCCCCGCACAGGCTATGTGCGGGTTTTTTTTGCTCGTGAAGAGGGAAATTTGTATTTTGTCAGACCGAATTTTCTCCCATTTTACCGGTGTTCTGCCATATGACGAAACGAACCAAAATTGCAGCCCTCATTTGTGCCATCGGATTCTGCCTGGCTGTCTCATCTATTTCCGCCCAGCCCAAATCCATCACGATCCTCCATACCAACGATATGCATGCCGGTTTTCTCCCCCATGAGGCCTATTGGGTCCAGACGACACCGAAACCGATGGTGGGGGGATTCAAGGAATTGTCCTGGATGATCGACAGCCTCCGCAAGGTTCATCCGGCGAACATTCTCCTCGACGCAGGCGATGTGATGACCGGAACCCCCATATCCGAATTTGTCTACGACGGCTACCCTGGTGGAGCCCTGTTTCAGATGATGAATACCATAGGGTATGATGCCTGGACCATCGGAAACCACGACCTGGATATCTCCCAGGATAACCTCAGGGGCCTCATCGGCATCACCAAGTTTCCGGCCGTGAGCGCCAATCTTTCGGATTCCGCCGGCAAACTGGTCCTCGGAAATAAACCCTGCGTGATCCTCGAGCGCGACGGCCTGAAAATCGGCGTCATCGGTATCATGTCCCTCGACCTCTTCCGCCTCACCAATACGAATAACCTGAAGGGCCTCGTGGTCGAACCCCCCGCACCCATCGCGCAGAAATATGTCGATTCGCTTCTCCCCCTGACAGACCTCATCGTCGCACTCACACATGAGGGCGTCGACGATGATTCCGGCCTCGCAATGGCGACGCATGGTATCAATGTCATCATCGGCGGCCATAGCCATACACGCCTGAAAACCCCGAAGCTCGTCAATGGCGTCCTGATCTGCCAGACGGGCTCGAACTGCGAAAATCTCGGGGAGCTCGATCTGACGGTCGAAAACCACAAGATCGTCTCGTCCCAAGGCAAATTGCTCCCCCTCTGGGCGCACCACCAGACCTCCGATTCCCCGGTCGCGAAACTCGTCGATGAGGTGCAGCAGGCGGTCGACAAGGATTATAACGTCGTTCTGGGCTCCCTCACATCGGATTGGAAACGCAGCGGCAGGGGAGAGAGCAATATCGGCGACTTTATCGCCGATGCGATCCGCGAAGCCGCCCACGCCCAGATCGGTGTGACCAACAGCAGCGGGATCAGGAAGGATCAGCCCGCCGGCCCGGTCCGCAAGAGCGACCTGTTTGAAGTCATGCCCTTCCGCAATATCGTCTGCACATTTTCGATTTCGGGAAAGGGTCTCCGTGAATTTGCCGACCGGTACCTCCACGCGCTCATCGAGGGGCGCTCCTCGATCCAGCTTTCCGGACTCACATGCCTCTGGAAACGCGTCGAGGGCTCCCCGACCGTCGTTTCTCTTCGCGTGGACGGAAATGACATTCAGGATTCCCTCACCTATACCTTTTCCACGAGCGACTTTGTCGTCGATCAGGGCGATAAGTACCTCGGCTTCCAGCCGCAGCATGTCACCTACACCTCGACAACCGTCTATCAGGCGATGGTCGACAAGGTCATGCGGGAGAAGAACGTGAACTCACAACTAGAAGAGAGATTTAAAGAACAACATTGAACAACTACCCTATGCCCCCAAAGAATCATTTTGAACTCATCATCCTTATCGGCAGACCGGCAGCAGGAAAATCCGAGGTCATTGATTTTCTGAAAAAGGTACCGGTCGCCGAACGCGTGCAGCGGTTTCATATCAGTAACTTCGAGGAGATAGATGATTTCCCCTACGTGTGGGAAACGTTCGAGGTCGATGATATCCTCGCCCGCTACGGGAAACAGAGGATCTGGACCGATGAAAAATACTGGTTTAAGGATCATTTCCTCTGGAATCTCTATATCGAACGTCTGAGCCTCGCCTACAGAAAAAAACTCGCCGCCGACCCCCATTACCACGACCAGACCACCACCATCGTCGAGTTCTCACGGGGCGGCGAAAATGGATTTCAGGAGGCGTTCTCCTATCTCCATGAGGAGATACTCAAACGGGCCCGGATCATCTATATCCGGGTGTCGTATGAGGAATCCCTGAGGAAAAACCGCCGGCGGGCACGCCCGGGCATGGAGGATTCCATCCTCTACCACTCACTTCCGGATGAGAAGATGGAGTATTATTATAAGATCAACGACTGGGACGCACTGGAACGCGCAGATAAAAGGTTCATCACCGTCAGGGGACATAAAATTCCCTATGCCGTGTTCGAGAACGAACCGGAAAAAACCGATGACCCCGCAAAGGTGGGGAAGGAACTGGAAAGGGTGACGTCACTTCTCTGGAAGGGTACGTAAATCCGGGGTGTCAATGCCGGCCACTTGTGGGCATCCAGGGTGGTGTGTCCCTTCCCGGGGGGCAAATTTTTGTGAAATTTTCTTCTCACCCGGACCAGGGGATTGAATGAAAATTATGAAGAATGAGCTCATCAGTCCCGGAACGGCTTAAAAATTATCCAGGGTGCGATTTCCGCTCCAGGTGGGGGTGCCGGTTTTTCGCCGTCTATTTGCTTTTTGAGCCCGATAGTGTTAATTTAGACTGATAATGAGGATTTTTCTGATGTACGATCCACTTAGGGGGTATCATGGCGGAAAATAATCGCGGTTTGACGAAGGGTTTACTTATCGGATTCCTCGCCGGCGGAATTGTCGGCGCGCTGGCCGCTCTTCTCTATGCGCCGAAAAGCGGAAAGGAATTACGCGCCGATATCAAGAGGAAAGCGAACGATATCGCCGAGGGTGCGGGCGAATATATCCAGAACGCGCGCTCAAAAGCCGTCGATATTGTCAATGAGGGGAAGGAACGGTCCGACCAGCTGATCGCCGAGACAAAGGAGAAGGCGGAACACCTCATGGGTAGCGCTGAAAAGGTGCTGAGCGGTATACGGCAGCGTGCGTCCGAAGAACCCGGGAAGGTCAAGGCGGCGTTCCGGGCCGGAGTTGATGCGTATAAAACGGAAAAAGGGAAGGGCAAATCCTGAACTTCGCATAACGTCCATGCCATCCATCGGAGACAATTGTCAACATGACTGAAAGCACATTTTTGCTCATTTTTGAGATTATCGCTCTGGCGGCACTCTCGGTGGTCTGCTTTTACCTCATCACCGTTTTGATCCGCCTCAGGTCGATTCTGTCCGTCATCGCCGATGATGTGAAGGAATTGAGCGCAAAAGCGGTCCCCGTCCTCGAAAACCTCGAAGCGATCACCGAGAGAGTCAAACATGTCGCCGAAAGCATCGATGAACAGGTTGATGCTGTGAAGGACTCGATCACCTCCATGAAGGTGATCGCCGACAGCATCGTGAATTTCGAACGGAAGGTCCAGGAGAGGATCGAGGAACCCGTCATCGAAACTGTCGGAACGCTCGCGGCCGTCCTCAAGGGCGTCCGGACGTTTGTCGCACGCCTGCGTGCATAAGTTTTGTATCATAGAAGGTAATGTATTGTCGAGGGATTAATTTCGTTCGTGCACTGTCGTTGATCTGAACCCTCTCCTCTGAAGAGCTCTAACGGTTTTCCTCATACAATCCGTCGACCTAACACATCACGATCATTGAAGGAGTACAGCATCCTATGAAAGAATATTCTGCCGATAGCATCCGCACTGTCGCACTCATCGGCCACGGCGGGTCCGGGAAAACAACGATCGGTGAGGCGTGCCTCTTCGCCTCGGGCACGATAACCAGGTTTGGCAAGGTCGAAGAGGGGAACACCGTTTCCGATTATCACGCCGATGAAATCGAACGGCAAATCTCGATCAATACTTCCCTCCTCCATTGCGAATGGCGGGGTGCGAAACTCAATCTGATCGATACACCCGGCTATACCGACTTCACCGGCGATGTGAAGTGCGGCCTGCGCGTCGCGGAGATCGGACTCCTTGTCCTGAAAGCCGTCGAAGGGGCCGAAGTCGGTTCCGAAATCGTCTGGCAGTATACACGGGAGTTCAATAACGCGGTGGTCGTCGTCGTGAACAAACTCGACAACGAAAATGCCGATTATGACCGCGTCGTCAACGATGTCCAATCCCGCTTTTCCCACGATGTGACCCCGATTCAGTTTCCTGCAGCCAAGGGACAGCAGTTTGACGCGGTTGTCGACGTCCTCAGGATGAAATTGCTCAAATTCTCCACCGACGGGAAGGGAAAATGCACGGAACTCGATATCCCCGCAGATATGAAACAGAAGGCCGACGCATTGCGCGAACGCCTGATCGAACAGATCGCCGAGACGAACGAAACGCTCATGAACACCTATTTTGAACACGGCGGCCTCTCGGACGATGAACTCAAACGGGGCCTCCGCCTCGGAATCCGGGAACGAAAAATATTTCCCCTTCTCTGCCTCGGGGCATCACATAATACCGGTATAGCCTCACTCATGGACTTTCTTGTCGACTATTGCCCGACACCCGCCGATATGCCCCCCGCGCTCGCCTTTGGCCCCGGCGCCGATAAGGATGCAACACCCGCAGTCCCCGTCAAATGCGATCCTTCGGCCCAACCGGCCCTCTTTGTCTTTAAAACGGTTTCTGAACCGCATGTCGGCGAACTTTCGTTTTTTAAGGTCTTCTCCGGCACCGCATCCCCGGGCCTGGACCTTTTGAATGACTCGAATAATAAGTCGGAACGATTGTCACAGCTTTTCGTGATGAATGGCAAGGAACGCAAGGAGGTGGGGAGAATTCTGGCAGGGGATATCGGCGCGGTCGTCAAGCTGAAGGACACCCATACCAATAATACCCTGAGCAGCAAATCGTTCCCCGTGATCCTCCCGCCGATCCAGTTCCCCCAGCCGGTCATCGATATGGCCATTGTCGCCAAGGCCAAGGGGGATGAGGATAAAATCGCCACCGGTCTCCATGCACTCCATGAGGAGGATCCGACGTTCGTTATGACCGTCGATCCGGAACTCCACCAGACCCTCGTGAGCGGCCAGGGCGAACTCCATCTGGGGATCGTGATTAAACGCCTGAAGTCCAAGTACGGCGTGGATGTCGACCTGGTCGAACCCAAGATCCCCTACCGCGAAACGATCAAAGGCCGCGCAAATGAGGTCGAGTATAAACACAAAAAACAAACCGGCGGACGCGGCCAGTACGGCCATGTCTGGGTGAAAATCGAGCCTCTTCCCCGCGGCACCGGATTCGAGTTTGAAGATGCCATCGTCGGAGGCGTCGTCCCGGGCAGGTTTGTACCCGCAGTGGAAAAGGGTCTCGTCGAAGCGATGGCCGGCGGCGTCATCGCAGGCTATAAGGTCGTCGACGTCAAGGTCACACTGTTCGACGGTTCCTACCACGACGTCGATTCGGATGAAAACTCGTTCAAGATTGCAGGGAAAATGGCGTTTAAGAAGGGGTTCAAGGAGGCAAAACCCATCCTTCTGGAACCCATCTATGAAATCGAGGTCATCGTCCCCGAGGATTATATGGGCGACGTCATGGGGGATATTTCCAGCCGCCGGGGAAAGATCCTCGGCATGGACTCAAACGGATCACAGCAGGTGATCAAGGCCCTCGTTCCTCTCAAGGAGCTTTACCGGTATTCCACCACCCTGCGGTCAATGACACAGGGGAGGGGACTCCACCGCCAGAAGTTCGACCATTATGAGGAAATGCCGCGCGAGGTTGCCGAGAAAATCGTCGCCGAACATGCCAAACAGAAGGTCGAGGAGGATGTCTGACCCGGTCACTCCACTCCGGGCCTGATCACGGAGATCCCCATGGAACGGTTATTTTCACCCTGGCGCTCGAAATATATACAGTCCTTCCATCAGGGGGAGAAGAGCGATGGATGCATCCTCTGCTCTGCCCCTCAGGTGAAAAATGACGCCGAGAGACTCATCGTCTTTCGCGGAAAAACCGCCTATGTGATCATGAATCTCTATCCCTACAACAGCGGTCATATGATGATCGTCCCCTATCGGCATGTCGCCGATATCACCGATTTGTCCGACGGCGAAACATCGGAACTCATGGCCCTCACTCAGAAGATGATGACCGCCCTCCGGAAGGTGTCTCATCCGGACGGGTTTAACATCGGCTCAAATATCGGCAGATCCGCCGGTGCAGGCATTGATACACATGTTCACTTTCATGTCGTTCCGCGATGGAACGGGGACACCAATTTTATGCCTGTTCTCGGCGACGCAAAGCTGATTTCAGAGGATATGACCGATACCTATCAGAAAATACGAGACGTCCTTCGATGAGCACCGTCCCGCCCGCCCGTATCGGGGATTCCTCCCCGGGGGAATGCATTTCACCATCCTTTTCCATATCTTGAACAGAACTTCTCCCGTACCGATAGGAACGCTATTCAGGATATCGGAAGATATGCCTAGGACACCCACGGAGGCTGTGCCGCTGATGCCGTCCCGGCGAAAGGTTTCATTTTCGCCTGTCCGTGGAATCGGCAGGTTGATCCTCGTCAGCACAGTTATTCTTCCCGCACTCCTCACTGCGCAGCAAAAACCCCTTCCGGAGGACCCGTTTTCCCGAGCAGAACCGATGTCCCTCGGCACGAATCTCTGGTCGGTTGCCTCACTTCATGCCGATACCGCAATGGCCTCCGGCGACGGCGCCCGCGTCCGCACAACATATGACTGGGGTTCCACCTGGATCGATAACAAAAACCTCGACAGCGCCGGCACACAGCTGCTCGGCATCACGATGATCGACTCCCTCAACGCGTACTCGGTCGGTGCGGCGGGAGTCGTCATGAAAACGACCAACGGGGGCTTTTCCTGGAGCGAAACCATCACCGATTCCTTCCAGACGCTCTTCGGTGTTTCCTTTACCGATAGTCTGGCGGGAACAGCCGTCGGTGACCACGGCCTCATCCTGCGGACAACCGATGGCGGCTATTCCTGGTCGAAGAGCCGGAAGGATAGCACAAAGTATCCACCCCTGCTGGCCGTCTCGTTTACGGATGCCAACAACGGCACGGCTGTGGGGGGAAGCGGGACAATTCTCAGGACTAGCGACGGCGGCCTTACCTGGATTCAACAGACGAGCGGCGTGACGAACTTTCTCTACGGGGTATCGTGCGTTTCACCGACAACCGCCACCGCGGTCGGAACGCGAGGCACGATCCTCCATACCACCGACGGCGGCGCAACCTGGGTGAAACAAACACTCGTGATCGACACCGCCGCGCACCGTACGACGGATTCGATCCACTACTATTATGCCGTATCGTTCGGCAACGATTCTGCCGGGATCGCGGTGGGGAACGGAGGGAGAGTTATCCTTACGACCGACGCGGGCACGACATGGTCCGTCCAGAAGCCCTCTACGGCTAATAACCTCTACGGCGTCACCTTTCTCGACACGAACCGATGGATCGCGGTGGGCGGCTATGGGACGACGATCACGAGGATGGATACCGGCTTCATTGTGACATCCGCGGCCGATAAGTATGCCCTCCCCCTGGCGACACACCTGGATCAGAATTACCCGAATCCTTTCAACCCTCAGACGACTATTCCGTTCACCCTCTCACAAAGGGCCCGGGTGAGACTCGAAATCTGCGACATCCTTGGAAGAAAGGTCGCCACGCTTCTTTCGGGACCTGTCGAAGCAGGGGAGCATTCTGTCCGGTGGGACGCGACCGGCTTCAGCACCGGGGTGTATTATTACCGGCTCGAAGTGCGTTCAGGCGGGAACTATGCCGTCGAAACCAGAAAATTGCTGCTTCTCAAATAGTGATGCTGCCTCTGGTGTTGTGCATGCACGCTTCCGGGAATATCATAAGTATACCTCCGGTGGTCGACCGGACCAGACACACCTGTGCGGAATGTTCCGTGATTGAGTAAGGCCTTTTTACCGAGGTGGAAGAGGGGGCGGAGCGGGCCTTTTTGGCGGAAAGACTCCTTAATTTTCATTCATTTTTTGCAAATTTGAGTGATAATTAAACTTTATTCATGAAATTTCATCTAAAAATTAGAGACAATAACAGCGAATGACGCCGCAGACGGACCTTGAGTTAATCGAACTTTTTCGTCAGGGCAACGTCCAGGGCTTCAACGAGCTTGTGCGACGATACCAGCAGAAGGTCTATTGGGTCGCACGCCGCGTCGTCGGATCACATGACGATGCGGATGATGTTGTGCAGGATGTTTTTATCAGAGTCTATAATGCGCTGAATACATTCCGGTCGGAATCTGGGTTTTATACCTGGCTCTATCGGATCACCATCAATGTGGCCCTGAATTCCCTCCGGACCCGGAAAGGAAAATCGTTCTTTCGGTTTGAGGATTTGGTCGAGCAACCGGAGAGCGATGAAGAACAACCCGACACACAGATTGAAAAAAGTGAATATCAGAAAGCTCTCGAACGTGCAATCGAGCGTCTGCCGGCAAAACAAAAACTGGTCTTTACCATGCGGTATTTCGACGATATGTCGTACGACGAGATCGCTCTCATCCTCCACCGCTCCGTCGGCGGGCTGAAGGCGAATTATTTCCATGCACTCAAAAAGGTTCAGGAATATGTCAAGCGGGAACTACAACAATGAAATGTAAACATCTGCAGATTCAGTTGCCGGAGTATATCCGGGGCACAACCGATCCACTCGTGCGGAAGGAGATCGTGGATCATATCGCTCACTGCGCGGAGTGCGCGTCGAGGGCGGATGAGTTGACAATGCTGTTTCGTGAATTGGGGAAGATGCGCCAGCCTCAGCCCCCCCCGGAACAGTACTGGCAGACAATCCTCCCCCGGGTCCATGAGCGCCTCAGCCAGGGACGCCGCCCGTATCATGTCGTGCGGGACCTCATACCCGTCGCGCTTTCCCTCGCACTGGTGTGCATGGTCGTGTTCCTCTTCCACGTCCCGGCGGATGTTTCACTCCAGGGCCTCGGCGAAAGACTCCGGGACGCCCAGCCCGAGGAACTCCAGATGATCGCCGACCAGCAGACGGTCACCGGTTTCACCGAGGCGAGCTTCTCAACCGATGAGCAGGATCTCCAGGCCACCGACGATCAGTTGTCGCTGATGAAAATTTTGTCCGGCAGAGAACCGGTCTTTTCAACCGGAACCGACGATTCGTATATCCCGGTCGAAAACCTGTCGGATCAGGAGCTCGAAAAAATTGCCGCAACTGTTGATCTTTCGTCAAGTAATTAATCGGGAATATTTATCAAAAGGATATCCGAATGCATCGTTATTACTCTGTTACTGTATTGGTCATTCTCACGCTCACATGCTCGCTCACAACACTCTCACAACGCCACCGGCAACCGGATGAACGCCAGGCAGGGAAGATCGAAAAATTCAAGACGATGAGGCTGATCGAGGTCCTCAAGCTCAATGAGGATGAGGCGGCCCGATTCACCGCAAAACAGCGCGTCCATGACGACAGCATGAAGGCCCTCATGAAAGACCGCAATACGAAAATCGACGCGATCGATGAGATCCTCCGCACCAAGGCCGGCACCGGCGACATCGACCGGCAGACTCAGTCGGTGCTGTCCGTCGACCAGAAGATCTACGATGAACGCCTGCGGTACTACGGTGAACTGCAAAAGCTGTTCACCCCGGAACAATTCGCCAAATTCATCATCTTCGAAAGAAATTTCAACAGGCGCCTCCGCGACGCTATGGATGAAATGCGTACCAAACTCCTCGAACATCCAAGCGAGTAGACTGCACCCGGCACTACATTTCCTCACTTCCCCCCCCCACCGCTGGGGCCCGACACCGGATTCCCTATTTGGAGTTGATGCCGGGGACTCCTATATTTTCAGTATGAAAAGGATCTATCTCGACCATACGGCGACCACACCGGTCGATCCGCGGGTTGTCGCCGCGATGCTCCCTTTTTTATCCGATAATTTCGGGAACGCCTCCTCGATTCACCATTTCGGACAACAGGCCCGCGCCGCCCTCGATACGAGCCGCGACCGCATCGCCTCGCTTCTCGGGGCCAAGAACAGCGAGTTTGTCTTCACAGGCTCCGGCACCGAAGCCGACAATTTCGCCATCAAAGGGGCCGCCGCGAAGATGCGCGCACGGGGCAAAATTCATGTCATCACCTCGGCGGCTGAACATCATGCGGTGCTGGAATCGTGCGCCTATCTGGAGGAGAACGGTTTCCGCGTCACCTACCTCCCCGTTGACCACTACGGCATTGTGAACCCTGAGGATCTCCGGCGGGCCATTGCACCCGATACCGGACTTGTCTCCATCATGCATGCCAATAATGAGGTCGGTTCCATCAACCCGGTCAGAAACATCGCACGCATTACCAGGGAGCGTGGGATCCTCTTCCATACCGATGCAGTTCAATCGTTCGGAAAGATCCCCGTCAATGTCGATGAGCTTGGCGTCGACCTTCTCTCACTTTCATCACATAAATTGTACGGCCCGAAGGGGATCGGGGGTTTGTTTATCCGTAAGGGGACTGAACTCGAACAGCTGATCCACGGAGGCGGTCAGGAGCGGGGACGTCGGGCCGGTACGGAAAACGTCGCTCTGGCTGTCGGTTTTGCCGAAGCGGCTGCCTTGTTGTGCGCGGAGAGGGAGAAATTGCACGCCGATATGACGCTGCTCAAAACACGGCTCCTTGCACTCCTCGATAAAGAACTTCCCTTTGTTACCGTCAACGGCCACCCGGTGAACTCCCTGCCCCATATCCTCAGTGTCTCGTTCGACAGCAGCCGGATAGATATCGACGGGGAAGCCCTCCTGTTCAATCTTGATATGGCCGGCATCGCCGTGGCCTCCGGTTCGGCCTGTACTTCGGGGAGTATTACGCCGTCACATGTCCTCCTCGCAATGGGGAGGGACACGCAGACCGCCCGCACCACAATCCGGTTTTCACCCGGGCGAACGACCACAATTGAGGATATCGACTCTACCGCGGCAATACTGAAGGAGATTGTCCCGAGGATTTCCGTCCTCAGGGTCTAGCCCTTCCCGCCGGCCATCGCCCAGGTTTCACGCGCCAGACCATGGCGCAACCCGCGGATCGTCGCCACGATCTCCCCGCAACCCAGCGCTGTCATGATTTCATGGAGGATGATGACCCCGGCTGCGAGTATGTCCGCACGCCCTTCCGCAGTGTCAGAAAGCGCGAGAATATCAGCCGATGACATCATCGCCAGCCGGTTTGACCAGCTTTCCACCGTTTCACGGCTCAGGTGATACCCCTCGATCTTCTCCGCCACGAACTGTTTCATCCCCCGCTCAAGACATACAAGCGTCGTCACCGTCCCCGCCACACCCACCAGACGGATGCCCGGGGATGCGGGCAGCAGACCGGCGATGGTGTCCCGTATGTATGCCCGGGCCGAATGCTGCTCCACCACAAGCGGCGGATCATGCCTGAAATAACGCTCGCTTATCCTGACCGCCCCCACCTGCAGATACATAGTTCTGAAAGACGCCGGATGCCCGGATTTTTCCTGCATGATCAGTTCGGTGCTTCCACCGCCGATGTCGAGAACCGCAACCGGGCTTCCGTCAGCTTCCATACCGCCCGTGACCCCGAGATAGGTGAGCCGGGCCTCCTCTTCGGCACTCAAAATCCGTACGTTCAACGATGCGGCGCCCTCGAGATATTTCAAAAATTCGGACCTGTTTCTGGCGTCGCGGACCGCACTTGTCGCACACGCGACGATGATGTCCGAACGCAGCTGTCTGGCAAGGTTGATGTATTCAACAAGGATCCAGGCCGTACGGTCAAAGGCACCGACGGAAATGAGACCATTGGCGTCGACATCACGCCCTATCCTCGGGAAACGCTGTTCATGATGAACCTGAACGAGATGCCCGCCGGTGTCGATGTCCGCAACAAGCATGAGCAGGGTGTTCGTCCCGATGTCAATCGATGCGATTCTCATTTTTTCCGGGCCACGAGTGCTATCCATTCGTGTTCTTGCGATTCAGCGACAAGACCGAAACGGCACCTCTCTAATGCGGCAAGCATATCCGCCCGCTGCGTGTCGAGCAGACCGGATAAGAATAACTTTCCCGAAGGCCTGAGAATTCTGAAGAAATCGGGGAGCATCTCAACGATTGTCGTGTACATGATGTTGGCACAGACTGCCCCGAAGGCCGAAACGGTAAACGTTGACAGGCTTCTGTCGGCGATCACCACCCGGGATTCAACGTTGTTCAGCCTGACGTTTTCACGGGCATTATCCAGCGCCCATTCGTCAATGTCGGTGGCCGTCGCCGATAAGGCCCCGAGCGCGATTCCCGCAATCGCCAGAATGCCCGTCCCAGTCCCGACATCAAGCATCACGACCCCCGGGTCCATGTGCGATTCCATCAACGACAGGATGAGCCGGGTCGATTCGTGATACCCTGTCCCGAATGACATTTTCGGATCGATCAGAATAGTTATCCTGCCGTTGCCCCCGGTGCGGGCGATCCAGGAGGGCTGTATCGTGAAACGACGGCCAATCGACAGGGGCTTTAAACTTCTTTCCCACTCGGCATTCCAGTTTTTTCCCTCGATCTCACGGAAACGGACCTCCGCGTCCACGGAATATTGCCCGAGAATCTTCCTGATCTCCTTCCGGAAGAGGGGGTAGGTCCGGGAACGCCAACGCCCTTTCTCGAAATAACAGAGGAGCTGATCCTCCGTTTCCTGAAATCCCCGGCACCCCAGTTCCATAAGACCCGGTATGAGGAGCTCGCGCTCGGATTCACCGGCGCTGATCGAAATCTCAAGATAGATCGTTTTATGAGGGCTGGTGATAAATAACCTCCAGAAGAACCCTTCCCACAGCCTCCAGACTGGCCGGACTGCATTTGTCCGGCGTGTCCTCCATGGTGTGCCAGTACCGGTTGGAGGAGTCAGGATAATCAAAATCGATCAGATCAATGGTCTTTAATCCCGCCTCGTTTAACGGGATGTGATCATCGAGAACAGTGCGCTGCACGTTTTCCGTGAACTGATAGATACCGAGGGACCGCGCAACCGACCATACCATGTCGACTACCTCGGGGGCGTATTTCATCGAAATCGGCTCCTTCATGATCTCGAGATTGCTGTCCCCGACCATGTCGAGCAGTATCCCGAACTGGGGATGATAACCGGGTTTCAGATGTTTCGCAAAATAACGGGTTCCAAGGAAGAACTTGTCCAGATCGGTCGCATGACCGTAATCCTCACCGTCATTCAGGAGGATATCCACGCCTATCGGCGGGGGAGAGGCCTTGAGCTCGTTGGCGATCTCCAGGAGCACGGCCACACCGCTCGCACCGTCGTTCGCCCCCAGGATCGGCTGATTCTGCTTTGAGGGATCCTTGTCTTCATCAGCCCGCGGCCGCGTGTCCCAGTGCGCGGTCAGCAGAATGCGGTTTGTCGCCCCGGGATTGAAACTCGAAATAATGTTCGTCAGGTCGAGCCTTTCTCCGTCGTAACCGTCAACCGTGAAGGCCTGAAGCTCCGTCGACGGCGCCAGCCCCTGAAGGGTCTTCGTCAGGTATTGCAGACACCTGGCGTGCCCCGCAGAACCGGGGTTTCTGGGCCCGAATGAGGTCTGCTGGACCAGATAGGAAAATGCACGGGCACGGTCGAATTGCGGCGTCGGAATTTCCTTGATGACCTCCCGCGACCCCTCAGTCTGGGGCTGCGGAGTGTTTTTCGAGCATGAGAGGATGAATGAACCGCAGATGAGAACAATGATGATAGGCTTCATGATATGACGTGTCTGTTATGCCAAAATGTACCGAAATCGGCCGTGATTCGCAATACAGCGAGCTCAGTGCGAGTGTACCATCTGAACGCGAAATACGCAACTTTTTGCAAAAAATCTCGTCTAAATCAGTGGGAGCGCACATGGGTGACGATAACTATGGAGTCTGAACTATGAAAAATGCCGCTATTGTTCCAATTCTCCTCCTTGTCTTTCTGGGTCTGGTACTCTGTGCAACGATGGTGGGTGTGGCGCTGCACGATCAGAGATCTGACCAAATGTCCGATAGAAACTTCAGGGGCGGAGATACAATTTACGAAAAAACATATTCGCAACAGCCCGGCGGTCAGATCATCGTGGAGTCGGATATCGGCGATATTACGATCACCGGCACGGATAATAATGAGGTCGCCGTCCGAGTCACCGCTAGGGGTACAAACGACAATCTGCGCGAGTTTTCTGTCTCATCCTCCCAGACGGGGTCAGTCGTACGAATCGACGGGAAAATGAAACATCGCCTGATGCACATTTTCGGCAATCATTCCCCCGACGTCCTGTTTGATGTCCAGATTCCCAGATCGTCCGACGTCAGACTGAGCACTTCGGGCGGCGATATTAACGTCGACCAGATCAAGGGAACCGTCGAGGGCGAGACATCCGGGGGCGATCTGGAACTCCGGCACCTGGAGGGCAAGGTGCGGATGAATACCTCGGGTGGGAATGTCACACTCAAATCCTCGACCGGGGATTTTGTCGTCGGAACATCCGGCGGAAATGTCATCACCGAGGATCTCTCGGGCCCCGTTCATGTTGAAACCTCCGGCGGCAATATCGATATCCGCAACTGCGACGGCAGGGTTTTTGCCTCAACCTCGGGGGGAGATATTCATGCCGTCCTCAAGGATAATAAGGGTGTGGAATTGTCCACCTCAGGCGGTAATGTCGCTGTCCGCCTCCCCAAATCCATCTCCGCTGATGTCAATGCCGAGGCCTCGGGCGGCGATGTGAACTGCGATTTTCCCGTCAACGGAAAACTCCGCGAGGGGACACTGCATGGTACGATCAACGGCGGAGGGAACACCATACGGCTGGAAACTTCCGGCGGGGATATTACCATAAGCCCCGTTGACTGAATCTTCGTGCGGTCTGCCCCTCCGATCCTGTCCACCGGGCGGACCGCATCATTTCTTCAACCGGGACCGCGCCAGAAGTATAACAATCTCATCCTGCAGCCTCCGCAACTCATTCAGGTTTCCCGGATAATGGTCACACATGATCGAGAAGGCAAAAAGCTGATTATCCGCACCCCGCACGTAGCCTGCCAGCGTACTCACTCCCGACAGTGATCCCGTCTTTGCATGAACCCTCCCGGCAGCCGGACTTCCCCGGAAACGGCCCTTGAGAGTGCCGTCCACCCCGCCGGTCGGCAGGCTGTTGAAGAATATCGGAAATGTTCTTGATTGCCGGTATTCGGAGGCGAGTATCCTGACCATCACATCGGGCGTGATGATGTTGTACCACGAGACTCCGGAACCGTCCGCCATGTGCAGCATCGAGGTGTCAATACCCGACCGGGCCAGATACGTATTGACGGCCTCAATCCCCTTCAGCGCGCTTCCGGGCAGGCCCGATTGCTGCACCCCGATCGCACGGAGGATGTTTTCCGCAGCAATGTTGTTGCTGGTTTTATTCATGAAGTGGAGGACAGTGTCCAGGGTGTGCATGTAGTCCACCAGTTCCCGGCCGCCGGTGACAGTGTCAATCCGCAGCCCGCCGTTGAATTTGATGCCGTTTGAATTCAGATGCTCCCTGAAAAGCGTCAGGAAATAGAGGTCGGGATTTGCGACACTGAGAAGATTTTCAACCGGAATTGCGCCCGGCTCGATCCGGCCCGTGATTCTGAAACGGTTTTCGCCGTGATGGCGGGTTATCTCAAGAGCCGGAATGAGCGTGTCCACCGCTGTCACCGCGTCGTTCTGAACAGTGATGTAGGCCGTGACGGGCCGGATTTCATACGCCGGGCTCATGCCCGCCCTTCCCCCCGGCGTGACGGTGAAAAGGATGCTGTTGCCTTCGACCGTCAGCGGTGTGATGAATGCCTCGTCGGAATTCGGTTCATCATCCCACATCCATCCGGCACCCCACCCGATGGTGTCGAAGAGGGCCCTGTTTCCGATGAGATTGCCGGTGATGGCCTGAATCCCCCTGGTTTTGAGTTCCATAATCATGGAATCCAGATCGGCGACGCTCAGGAGCGGATCACCCGATCCACGGATCACCAGGTCACCCACGAGTGTGTTCCCATGCTGCTCCCCTCCGGCCGTAATCCGGGTGGTAAACCGGTAGCCGGGTCCCAGATCATGGAGTGCCGCAGCCGTCGTCACCAGCTTCAGCGTTGAGGCCGGATGGAAGAGTTTTCCGTCATCCTGTGAGAAGAGTACGGTTCCTTTGCTCAGAGAAATTATTTTAATCCCGACCGATGCCCGTGTGAGCGGTGCGTCCGAGAGGAGTCGCCGAATGGCATTCCGTACCTGAACAGTCGTGGTGTACGCTCCCTTTCGTATGGCGGATTGTGCGGGACTGTCTGCCGGATTGCAGACGAGCGAAAGCGCGAGAAGGTACCGGATGATTTGACGGGCACGCGTATGGGTGGTGATCATGGATCCCTCGTAGGTGAAAACATGAGGTAAACATATTAATAAACTTAAATGAAGTCAATCCGCATACCGGCGTTGCGGAAATGGATTATCTTGCTTCAGGATGAAAAAATAGTTAGATTTTAATGTCGTATTCACGAATAAACGGCTTTTTCGAGGTATAATGCTGAAAATATTATCACAATTGTTTCCGAGCAAATCCGCCAAGGATATAAAACGGCTTTTCCCGATGGTGGGTGAAATCAACCAGTTTGCGGAGGAGTTTAAATCCCTTTCGGATGACGACCTGAAGGCAAAAACAGCCCAGTTCCGGCAACGGATCGCCGAGGCCGTCGCGGAGGAAGAAGAGGGGATCAAATCCCTGAAGGCGGAAGTGGAACGGCTGAAAAATGATCCCGAGGGATCCCCCGAGGATAGGGAGAATGCCCATATCCAGATCGAGGAACACGAAAAGGAGCGGGACCGGATCATCGCCGAGACACTCAATGAGATTCTCCCGGAAGCATTTGCGGCGGTCAAGGAGACATGCCGGCGCCTCCTCGGCCAGTCGTGGGATGTCACCGGACGGAAAATCGTCTGGGATATGGTTCCGTTTGACGTCCAGCTCATCGGCGGAATTGTCCTCCACGAAGGGAAAATCGCCGAGATGGCCACCGGTGAGGGGAAAACACTCGTCGCCACGATGCCACTCTACCTCAACGCCCTCCCCGGCAGGGGCGTGCACCTTGTGACCGTCAACGATTATCTGGCGCTCCGCGACAGCCAGTGGATGGGAAAGATCTTCGAAACACTCGGATTGACCGTCGGATGCATACAGGCCGATATGGATTCCACCCGCCGCCGCAACCAGTACGCGTGCGATATCACCTACGGCACCAATAACGAATTCGGATTCGATTACCTCCGGGATAATATGGTCGTATCCCCGGAAGATCTCGTCCACCGCGAGTATTACTACGCGATTGTTGACGAGGTCGACTCGGTCCTCATCGATGAGGCACGCACACCGCTCATTATCAGCGGCCCGGTCAGCTCGGAAGACCATAAGTTTGCCGAGATGAAACCGAGGGTCGAACGCCTGGTCACCGCCCAGAGGACCTTTATCACCAATATCGTCGCACAGGCCGAGCAGTGCCTCCAGGAGGGGAATTCCACCGAAGCCGGAGTCCACCTCCTGCGGGCCTCGAGGGGATTGCCGAAACATAAACGGCTGATGAAAGTCCTGTCGGAACCCGCCAACAAGAAACTCGTGCAGGGAACCGAGATGGAATACCTCCGCGACCAGTCGCGCAGGATGCACGAGATCGATGATGAACTCTTCTATGCCATCGATGAACGCGACCATTCGATCAATCTCACCGATAAGGGAAGGGAGCTTTTGTCGGGAGCGACGGGGGATAAGGATTTCTTCGTCCTGCCCGATGTCGGATCAGGCGTTGCAGCCATCGAACACGATCCAGACATTTCCGCTGCGGATAAACAGGCGAAAAAGGATGAGCTGAACCTCCTCTATGCGGAAAAAAGCGACCGCATCCATACCATCACCCAGCTCCTCCGTGCCTATTCCCTCTACGAAAAGGACGACGAGTATGTCGTCAGCGACGACGGCAAGGTGATGATTGTCGACGAATTCACGGGCAGACTTCTCCCGGGCCGGCGCTACTCCGACGGCCTCCACCAGGCTATCGAGGCCAAGGAGGGCGTCAAGGTCGAGCGCGATATGCAGACCCTCGCGACGATTACACTGCAGAATTATTTCCGGCTGTACAAGAAGCTCGCCGGTATGACCGGAACCGCAGAAACCGAGGCGTCCGAGTTCTTTGAAATCTATAAGCTCGACGTTGTCGTCATCCCCACCAATAAACCGATGGTCAGGGACGACCAGGATGACGTCATCTACCGGACCAGGCGCGAGAAGTATAACGCCGTCATCCAGGAAATTGAGACAAAACGCAAGAAGAACCAGCCGGTGCTCGTCGGAACGACAAGCGTCGATGTCTCCGAAACCCTGAGCCGCATGCTCAAGCGTCAGGGGATCCCGCATAATGTCCTCAATGCCAAACAACACCAGCGTGAAGCCGAGATCGTCGCGCATGCGGGCCTCCCCGGGGCCGTGACGATCGCCACCAATATGGCCGGACGCGGTACCGACATCAAACTTGGTCCCGGTGTGCCCGATGCCGGGGGATTGCATATCATCGGAACGGAACGCCATGAGGCACGCCGCATCGACCGGCAGCTGCGCGGCCGTTCGGGCCGTCAGGGGGATCCCGGTTCAACACAGTTTTATCTCTCCCTTGAGGATGACCTCATGCGCCTCTTCGGCAGCGACCGCATCGCGGGGATCATGCAGCGCCTCGGCCTCAAGGAGGGCGACGTCATCCAGCACCCGATGATCACCCGGTCGGTCGAACGGGCCCAGAAAAAGGTCGAGGAGAACAACTTTGCCATCAGAAAAAGACTGCTGGAATACGACAACGTCATGAACCAGCAGCGCGAGGTCATTTACTCGCGGAGACGCCACGCACTCCTCGGTGAACGCCTCCGGGAGGATATCCTCGAGATGATGGATGACTTTTCCGACAAAATTGTCGAAAAGTATTATGAAGCCGGGGAAATCGAACCGTTGCGGGAATCCCTCCGCACGAACCTGCTTGTCGATTTTTCCATCGACGCGGAACGGTGGCAGAAGGGGGGCAAAAGCACACTGAAGGCCGATATCGTGAAGGCTGCCCGGGAATTCTATAAACGCAAGGAGGAACGGATCGGCGCAGACCAGCTCAGCCTCCTGGAAAAAATGGTCTCCCTCCAGGTCATCGATGAACGGTGGAAGGACCATCTCCGCGAAATGGATGATCTGAAGGAAGGCATCCACCTCCGCGCCTATGGCCAGAAGGACCCGATCCTTGAATATAAATCCGAAGCCTTCAATATGTTCGTGGAACTTCTCGATATGATCAATACCGAGACCCTCAATCTCGTCTTTAAACTCTTCCCGCAGGGAGAACGGGAAATGCCCGTCCAGCGAATGCCGCGGGTCGCCCGGCCACCCCAAATGATGCTGACACACGAATCTACCACCGGTATGGGTTTCGAGGGAAACCGCGAACCGGTTAAGGGCGAACAGGCTTCCCACCAGGAACGTTCCCCGTCTGAAGCACGCGCCGGTAAACCACAGCCGATTCATGTGGGCGAAAAAATCGGCCGGAATGATCCCTGCCCGTGCGGGAGCGGGAAAAAATATAAACAATGCCATGGGAGATGACCGGCTTCGGGCGGATATCCATCCGACAAACCGCCCGCAATCCTGCATATGATCCCGGATGCTCTCGACTCTATCCACCCCGCACACTGACTCCCCCGCGATGAACGATGAGACCGGTAATCCGAGCCCGCACCTCAGGGCCGGGTTTGTCGCGATCATCGGGGAACCGAACGTCGGTAAATCCACCCTCCTGAATAGACTTATCGGCGCGAAAATATCCATCGTCACAAATAAGCCCCAGACAACCCGCCATAAGATTGTCGGTATCGTCACGAGAGGGGATGCACAAATCGTTTTTTTTGATACACCGGGCATCCTCGTTCCCCGCTATATGCTCCATGAAACCATGATGAAGACCGTCCACGCTGCCATCAGCGACGTCGATGTCGTCTGCCTCATGGTGGACGCAAGGAAACTCCATCCGGAGGAGGACATTGGCGGGAATCAGAGCCTCGACATCGCCCGTTCGGTGAAAAAACCGGTCTATCTCCTTATCAATAAAGTCGATGCCGTCAGGAAGGAATCGATTCTTCCCTTTATCGCGGCAGCCTCCGGACAGTATTCATTCAAGGAGATATTTCCCGTATCGGCCCTGGAAGGCGAGGGGACCGACCGCCTTCTCGACTGCCTCACGGCTGAAATGCCCGAACATCCCCACTATTATCCCCCCGATATGCTGAGCGAACAGAGCGAGCGGTTTTTTGTCGGTGAGATTATACGGGAAAAGATCTTCGAGATCTTTAAGGAGGAAATTCCCTATTCCACAACGGTCGATATTCTCGAGTTCCGCGAAGCGCAGGGGAAAAAGGACCTGATCCGGGCCGATATCTATGTCGGGAGATCCTCCCAGAAGGGGATTCTCGTCGGAAAACAGGGGAGCTCACTCAAGGCCGTCGGCATCAGGGCCAGGCGTGATATCGAGGATTTTCTCGGTAGAAAGGTGTTTCTTGAACTCTACGTCAAGGTCCGCGAGAACTGGCGGGAAGATGAGGGCTGGCTGAGACGATTGGGTTATACACGGTAGTATCGGATGAATTGATCAAGTCCGCGTTCATGGATCAATGATGCATCGAGAGATATCGACATGCCCGAACTGAAGCCCTTCCGCGCATTCATGTACAACAGCGATCTCGTCCCCCTGGATGATGTCGTAGCGCCCCCCTATGATGTGATCTCCCCGTCCCAGCAACTGGATCTCTACCGAAGGCATCCGCAAAACGTGATCCGGCTGATCCTCGGAGCCGGGAAGGATCCCTATACCGACGCCGGCGGGTACTGGAAAGCCTGGAAGAGGGATACAATCATCCGTCAGGATGATGCCCCGGCACTATACCTCATCTCCCAGCGGTATTCCCTGGCAGGGGGGGCGACGAGGGATAGGACCGGTTTTATTGCCTCATGCCGGCTTGAAGAACTCGGACGCGGGACGATTTTTCCGCATGAGAAGACACTCGCCTCGCCGAAGGAGGACCGTATGAAGCTGATCCGGGCGACGGATGCCCTCTTCAGCCAGATTTTTGCCGTGTATGCCGATCCCGAACATTATATCGATACCCGTCTCCAGCAGGTCATGAACCGGGCGCCCGATCTGTCGTGCACCTCGGACGGTGTGCTGAACAGGCTCTGGAGAATCCATGATCAGAAGCCCGCGCTTGAATTGGCGACCTTCATGAAGCATAACCGCGTGTTTATCGCCGACGGCCACCACCGGTACGAAACGGCGCTGTCGTACGCTTCCGACAGGCGCCTGCATAATCCGGCCCATACGGGGAAGGAACCGTATAATTTCATTCCCCTCTACTGTACAAATCTCCATAACGACGGACTGACGATCTTACCTCCCCACCGCGTCCTCCATGACCTTCCGGATTATTCACCCGAGAGGATTCTCAAGGGGATATCCGGCGATTTCAGTGTCGAAACGGTCGGCAATGTTGATGCATTGCTCGAGCCAGGACCGTGGAAGGCCTCACAGATACAGTTTGGCATGGCGCTCCGCGGCGACCCGAAGCTGTATCGGCTGCGGCTGGAGAAGGAGAGAATGCCGCAGGATGCGTCCATCCCCGCGGTCCTCGAAATCCTCGACGTGACACTCCTGCAGTCGCGCATTCTGAAGAAAATCCTGGGGATGACCGACGAGGATATCCATACGAAAAAATATATCAATTATGTGATCGATCCCTCACAGGCCCTCCGCGCCGTGAGGGAGGAAGATGCCCAGGTGGTGTTTTTCATCCACCCGCCCGCAATTGAACAGGTGAAGGCCGTCGCGGAATCCGGCCTGGTGATGCCGCAGAAATCGACGTATTTTTACCCGAAACTCCTGTCGGGCCTCGTGATGTATTCTTTCGGAGAGGAGTGAGCAGCGGGCCACGTGAAGACAAAGATTGCCCTCGGTTTTACCGTGATATCCGTCATCTGGGGTTCGACATGGCTTGCGATCAAAGTCGGTCTCGATAGCGTTCCCCCATTTTATGGCGCGGCGATCCGCTTTACGGTCGCACTGGTCGTCCTTGCACTTCTCATCCTGGCGAGAAGGGAATCTGTCCCGCTCACCCGGCAGGCGATCTGGCTCTATGTTTCACTCGCGTTCCTCTCATTCGGGGTTCCCTATGCCCTTGTCTACTGGAGTGAGCAGTATATCGCTTCCGGTCTGGCGTCGGTGCTTTTTTCTGCATTCCCGTTTGTGGTGGCGGTGGAATCGCACCTCTTCCTCCCGGATGAGCGGCTGAATGTCTTCAAGATCACCGGCATCAGTTTGGGATTTATCGGCGTTCTGACTATATTTTGGTCCGATATTTCCATGGGGATGTCCGGGGTCTGGGGAATGATCGCGGTCCTTCTGAGCACGCTGTTACAGGGTACCTCGCTTGTCATTGTCAAACGTGTGAATAAATCGATCAGCCCCACCGTCCTGAGCTTCGGCGGGATGGCCTTCGGTGTCGTCGTCCTGTATGCCATCGCACTGACCTTTGAGGATTTTTCCAGGGTGTCCCTTGATACCCGGGGAGTTCTGTCCATCCTCTACCTGGCGACATTCGGCACGGTGGTGACCTTTGTGATCTATTACTGGCTCCTGAAACATGTCGAGGCTGTGTACCTTTCCCTGGTCTCGTTCGTGACGCCAGTTCTGGCGCTCATTCTGGGGGCGCTGTTCCTGGATGAGATCTTCTCGTCAAGGGCCATCCTCGGCGCCGGCTTCATCCTCTTGGGTATCATCATCAGCAACGGACGGGATTTCCTGAACCTCATCAAACGAACTCCACAGGTGCCATCATGATGAAAAAACTCCTGCATGTCGGTATTGCGGTCAAGGAACTGCACAGGTCTGCCGAAACCTTTGAAAAGCTCTTCGGCCAACCGGCATCCCATACCGAAACCGTAACGGATCAGAAGGTGAAGATTGCGTTCTTTCATCTGGGGAATGTTTCGATAGAACTTACCGAGGCGATTTCGCCGGAATCTGCCATCGCCAAGTTCGTCGAAAAACGGGGGGAGGGGATACACCATCTCTCGTTCGAGGTCGAGGATATCGATGAGGAATTGCGGCGGTTAAAAAAAGCCGGTTTTCTGCCTGTCGACGAAACACCCCGCCAGGGGGCGGATGGATACCGTGTGGCATTCCTTCATCCGAAATCGACAAATGGTGTTCTCATAGAACTAAGTCAGAAAAGATGAATCACGCTGATTCAAGGATGAAGGCTCTGACCGCCTCTGGGCATCCCGGGATCGGTCTCCACACAACGGGAACATAGTGTACCGTTTCATCCTCATCTTTCTCCTCCCGCTCTTTTCCGGTTCCCTCCTGTGCCAGGATAGCGTTTCCGTCCTTCAACAGCTCGAAACTGACGGTGTCCGGGTCTTCCGCGACGGTGAAAGATATTTTACGGCCCCGTTCCGCTTTTCCGGCGGCGAGTGGCTCACCACCGGTGCCGCGGCGGGCGGAACGGCCCTTCTGTTCACTCTTGACGATCCCGTGCGGACAGTCTTCCGGCGGAATCATTCCCGGACCGCAGACCGGCTCAGCGATGTGGGCTCCTATTACGGCAACGGGAAGTATGCCGTCGGCCTCTCGGGCGCCATCTATATCGCGGGCACAATCTCAAAAAGCCGCGATGTACGGGAAACCGGCATCCTCGTTTTTGAATCTGTCCTGTTTGCGGGGATCACAACCAACATCGTGAAATCCCTCGCCGGCAGAAGCCGCCCGTATACCGGGGAGGGCGTGACCAGATTCAGGGGGTTCCAGCTGAATGACGATCATCTCTCCCTCCCTTCAGGCCATTCAACGGTGGCCTTCGCCGTATCCTCCGTCCTGGCACGCCGGCTGGACAATCTGGCGGCATCCGTGGGCCTTTATTCACTGGCCACAATCACCGCCGCCTCCAGGATCTATGAAGATGAACACTGGCTGAGTGATACGGTGCTGGGAGCCATTATCGGCACCGTGACGGGCCTGGCAGTGTCCGGTTATCACGACGATGAGGAACATCACACCTCCTTCCTTCTCTCACCAACACTTGACGGTGTCCGGGTGTCGTTCGTCTTCTGATTTGCCCGGCCACCTCATTTTTCAGCGGGAAATTCCTTATCTTGATCGTAGACGGTCGGAAAGTTGAATATCATCGAAGTCTCCATTGACGAAGGCGCACATACCACTGGCGGAAAAACTGGAAAACCTCCCGGATAAACCCGGCGTCTACCAGTTTAAGAGCGCCTCGGGCGAGATCCTCTACGTCGGCAAGGCCATAAACCTGAAAAACCGCGTCCGGCAGTATTTTCAGAAAGCCGCCAGACAGGATCCCCGGAGGGAGGCGATGATACGGAAGATCAGCGATCTTGAACTGATCGTCACCGATTCCGAGGTCGAAGCGCTCATCCTGGAAACCACTCTCATCCAGAAAATCAAACCCCGATACAACGTCGACCTGAAGGACGACAAGAGCTATCCCTATATTGTCGTCACGAATGAACCATATCCCCGCATTTTTGCAACCCGGCGCATCATCCGCGACGGTTCCAGATATTTTGGCCCCTATACCGACGTCAGAAGCATGCACGATTCATTGAAAATGATACGCGAGATCTATAAGGTCCGCAGCTGCAACTTCCGCATCGATGACGAGGTGATACGGCGCAAGTCCCTGAAAATTTGTTTTGACTACCATATCAAGAAGTGCGAGGGTCCCTGCGAGGGGCTCGTCAGCCGCGAGCATTATACCGAGATGATCGGAGAGGTCGTCCAGATTCTGAGGGGGAAAATTTCGACCCTCGTCCGGACCCTCGAACAGCGCATGACGAGCGCGTCGGAGGAGATGCGGTATGAAACCGCCGCACAGCTGCGCGATAGAATCCGGCAGCTGAATATCTATGCCAACCGGCAGAAGGTCGTCGATGCGGACGTCATCGACCGCGACATTTTCACCCTTTCACGGGACGGGGACGACGCATGCGGGGTCGTCTTCAAGGTGAGGGACGGAAAACTCGTCGGACGCCAGCATTTCTACCTCTCCGGCATCGAGGATAAAGGGGCCGGCGAAATCCTCGAGCAGTTCGTGGAACGGTTCTATACGACCGTCGAGGATATCCCCGAGGAAATATTTTTCCCGTTCGACGTCGAAAACCTTTCGACCATCCGACAGTGGCTGATCGGGCGAAGGGGATCGGCCCTCTCCATCACCGTCCCGAAGATCGGCGAAAAGGCGAAACTGATGGCGATGTGCGCGAAGAACGCCGACCTCCTCCTTGATCTTCTGAAAGCCCAGAAGGCGAAAAACAAGACGTTCCTTCCCAATTCGCTCAAAGCCCTCCAGAAGGATCTCCGCCTCCCGGCAGCACCCCGGCATATCGAGTGCTTCGATATCTCCACAATCCAGGGGAGCGATACCGTGGCGTCAATGGTTGTCTTTGAAAATGCCAGACCAAAAAAATCGCACTACCGGAAGTATAAAATCCAGCATGTCGCGGGACAGGATGACTTCGCGAGCATGAGGGAGGTCATCGAACGGCGCTATACCCGGCTGCTCGAGGAAAAACTCCCCCCGCCGGACCTGATCATCATCGACGGCGGCAAGGGCCAGCTCTCAAGCGCCGTCGAAGTCCTCACCCGGCTTAAACTTCACCGCCCTCAGACGGCACCGGCCGGTGGCGAGGAGCCCGCTCATCCCGCTATCCCGGTCATCGGCCTTGCGAAACGACTCGAGGAGATTTACTTCCCCGGAATCCCGGACCCTCTTTCATTGCCAAAATCCTCACCTGGCCTGATTCTCCTGCAGAGGGTCCGCGATGAGGCCCACCGCTTCGCCATCACCTACCACCGCACGCTCCGCTCGAAAAGAACGCTCCGAACCGAACTCGATCTCATCAAGGGTATCGGCAAAAAACGCGCCAAGGAGCTCCTCGATGTCTTCGGCTCCGTCCAGGGTGTGAAGTTTGCTACGGTCGACCAGCTTTCGGATGTCATCGGCGAAAACCTTGCACAGAAGATTAAAGAGTATTTCGTCGAAAACGGGGATGTCACCCAATCCCCCCTAACCACCCCCTGATTCACCCTACGCTTCCGGCTCAGACGGCAGGCCGATCCGTTTATCGCTCTCCCTCCGGGCACCCGGAAACGGGGCTGAATTCATAGATAGTGCCTTGACGGGTGTCACGTCCGCAACGGTTTCCCGCAATCCTTGCCCGAACCGATGATCTGAATCACAGGGGATCACCCCAAATGGAATATATTGTGACAAAAGGAACCACGGGTTTGCCGGGAAGGGAACGACCCGTGGGTTTTCCGGTAGCCGTAACCTGAAAAAATCGGAGCCATATGCGGTTTTTTGAATATTTTTGTCAATTCGAAAATATCCTTTTTTTCATCACCCTGATCGTTATCGCCTCCGTCTATCTCGTTCAGAAAATCAGGGAACAGTCGGAAATGACCCGCAGGGTTTTTCGGGAAATCTGGACCTCAATATTTATGCATTGAACCTTTCCAACCCCACCCTTCCCACCGGGGGGGGGAGGAGAACAATCCGCCTGTCCCTGCCGTCATAACCGCAACATATTTTATCAAGCCTCTACACCATAACCCCTTTACTTTGGATTTCCCCGGAGATTTTCTTATTATCTAACACATTTTCATCACCGAAGTCATAGACATACCGGTAAAGTGTATATATGAACGACACACCACGGAATATTCTTATTGTTGATGACGAGGAGAGCCTCCGGGCAGCCCTCGCCGAACAGCTTCATGATGAAGGTTATGACGTCACCGCCGCCGCGAATCCCAATGAGGCGATCGAGCAGCTGAAACAGGCGGTCTATAATCTTGTCATCCTGGATTTAAAATTCCCCGAGGGGATGAAGGGGCATGATGTGCTGAAGTGGATAAAGGATACCTATCCGGGGACGAAAGTTCTGGTCCTCACTGCCTATGCCAACCTGAAGGAGGGGAAAATCGCCAAACAGGCCGGCGCAGATGATTTTTTGAGTAAACCGTATAATGTGGAGGACATGCTTCAACTTGTCAAACATCTGCTCGCCTGAAACGCCCGACAGACCTTCATCCTCGGATGCCGGCCCCTCGTCATCCTGATCCGATATTCACCTGTAAGCGTTTGTTCACACACGTTGTCGTCCAATCCCCGTCCGCCTGTCTCAGGACGCCTGCCTCCTGACGCGCCGCACGCACCACCGGAGTATCGAACGCGACTTGTTCCTTCCTTGACACTCGTCCTGAGAATCCATACCTTTGTACCAAATTCCCCGTCTGAATGACGACACATGGTCTTCAAATAATCATTCACGAACAAGTTATTCTGCCATGAAATCGACCTGCCATCAGCTTATTGCCACCGGACTCGCTCTTTTCTTCATCGCCCTTCATGCCTGCGCTTCATCCCCGGCTCCGCCACGGGCGAAACATGCCATGGTGGTCTCAGCCAACAGGCTTGCATCGGAGGTGGGTGTAAAAATCATGAAGGCGGGGGGTAACGCGGTCGATGCCTCGGTGGCGGTCGGATTCGCGCTGGCGGTCGTGTTCCCCGAAGCGGGGAATATCGGCGGTGGCGGTTTTATGGTCCTTCGCATGAAAAACGGCGCCTCGACGACCATCGATTTCCGCGAGAAGGCTCCCGAACGAGCCTCGCGTACGATGTATCTCGATAGTGCCGGCAATCCCACCGACAGGAGCGTCAACGGACATCTCTCCGTGGGCGTTCCGGGCACGGTGGCGGGGTTTGCAAAGGCCCTCAAAGAGTTCGGGACTATGAAACTCCGGGATGTCCTGCGGCCGGCCGTCGAGCTGGCCACCCGGGGATTTGTCGTCGACTCACGCCTTGCAGGTAACCTCCAGTCGTATTCAGAGGAACTGAAGGCGTATCCCGCGACCGCCGGGATCTTCTTCCGCGGCGGGAAACCGCTCCGCGAGGGCGAC
>JAWOKN010000137.1:0-7612 GCA_033854175.1 Bacteroidota bacterium
TCATGGTTGTGTTGCGTCCCCGCGTCGCCGTCACTATCGCAGGACATTGCTTGTTCCGGTGCACTGCTACCGGTCACTTGCCCTGCGTCTGGAGCTTGTTGAGAAAATTCAGGAGATGGAGATTGAACTCCTCCGGGTTTTCGAGGTTCGAGAGGTGCGCTGCGTGCGGTATGATGTGCATCTCTGCACCGGGGATTTTTTCCCTCATCGCCGTGGATGCCGATACGGGCGTTAGCCCGTCGTGCCGCCCCACCAGGATCAGCGTCGGTACGCGGATGTTGTAGAGCGCGGGCGTCGTGTCGGTCCGTCCGGCAAGCGCGATGAGCGTACCCGCGATCGACAGGGGGGAGGTCCGCTCGATTGTCGTCCGGATCGATTCGACGATCTCGGGTTTTTCAGCGAACGTTTTTTCATAAAACAAACCGCCGACAAATGTCCTTGCAAATTCCTTGGTCCCTTCCTGTTTCAGGTTCCTCGCCTGATCCGCCCGCCTGATCTTTCCTTCGTTGCTGTCGGCTTCACTCCGGGTGTCACACAACACCAGACCCCGCACGCGTTCGGGATTCCGCTCGGCCGCCCGCAGGGCGATGTATCCCCCCATCGAAAGACCGACCAGCACCCCGCGGCCGATTTTCAGGTGATCGAGAAGCCCGATGAGATCATCCACGAAAAGCTCAACCGTGTACTGCCCGTCCCCCAGGTCGCTCGCCCCGAATCCCCGTATGTCGTAGCTGATGGTGTAAAAACGGTTCTTCAACACCTCTGTCTGGGGTTTCCAGATGTTCCTGTCAAAGGGGAAGCCGTGGATGAAGATGACCGGTATCCCCGTGCGGGGCCCTTCAATCGTGTAGTCGATTCCGGTTCCTTGTATGGAGGCTTTCATTGTTCTCTCCCCGGTGAGTTGATGGACTATTCAAACCGCAGCATGTGTGTCACGTTCAGGGGGCGGGATCACCAGGGACAGGATGACCGATATGGTGATCAGACTGAAGATCACCAGAAGCGACACACTGATGTGGATCACGACCCATTGATCGATGAGCATCTTGACCCCGATAAATGCCAGAACGAGCGATAATCCGTATTTCAGATACCTGAACTGTCTCATGAACCCCGCCACCACGAAATATAATGCCCGGAGGCCCAATACTGCAAATATGTTCGAGGTGTAGATGATCATGGTGTCCCGCGTCAGGGCGAAGATCGCGGGTATGGAATCGGTCGCGAAGGCGATGTCGGTGGTCTCGATTGTGGCCAGGACAAGGAAGAGCGGCGTGATGTGCCACCTCGAGTCCTTCCGGACGAGGAATTTCCCGCCGGCGTAGTTTTCCGTTACGGGGAAGATTTTCCGGGCCAGCCGGACGAAGGGGTTTTTTTCGGGTTCGACCCTGACATCGTCCTGAATTGCGAGCTTCACCGCAGTGATCACGAGAAACAACCCCAGGACGTAGAGAACCCAGTGGAACCGCGCCACCAGCGCAGCCCCCAGGACGATGAAGACCGCCCGCAGGATGATCGCACTCAGAACACCCCAGAATAATACCTTGTGCTGGTTCTCCTGGGGAACGGCAAAATAGGTCAGGATGACAATGAAGACGAAGACATTGTCAACCGATAACGCCTCCTCCACGAGGTAACCGGAGAAATATTCCATCGCTTTGGCGTTTCCACGCTCAAACCAGATGAAAATGCCAAAACACGCCGCCAGTCCGATCCATACCCCGGACCAGATCAGGGCTTCTTTCATCGACGGAAAATGCGCTCTTCGCTGGACAATGCCCAGATCAAGCGCCAGCATGATGAGAATGAATCCGTTGAAAAGAATTAAAATCAGCGAATCACTCAAGTGGTTCGTCGCCTGGTTCTCCGGTTATGCGTACCCCCGTGTCAGGAGTATTCTCTATCCGCGTTTTCCCATCATCACGTATTCCCGCTCGCCGTGTCCGAGATAGACCTGGCGGGGCCGCGCGATTTTTTGATCCGCATCCAAAAGGAGCTCTTCCCACTGGGCCACCCAGCCCGATGTCCTGCCGATCGCAAAGAGAACGGGGAACATGTCGACCGGGAATCCCATCGCCTGGTAGATCAGACCTGAATAGAAATCGACGTTCGGATACAGCTTCCGCTTGATGAAGTAATCATCCTCGAGCGCGATCCGCTCCAGCTCGAGCGCGATGTCGAGCTTCGGGTTCCTTCCCGTCACCTCGAATACTTCGTCAGCCAGCTTCTTGATGATCTTCGCCCGCGGATCGTAATTCTTGTAGACCCGGTGGCCGAATCCCATGAGCTTCCCCTTCCCCTCTTTGACCGATTTTACGAACGAAGGGACGTTGCTCTTTGATCCGACCACGTCGAGCATGTAGAGCACCTCGGCATTTGCTCCGCCATGCAGCGGTCCGTACAGAGCCGCAGCCGCAGCCGCAGTCGCCGAATAGGGGTCGACAAACGAGCTTCCGACACTCCGCATCGCGTTTGCACTGCAGTTCTGCTCGTGATCGGCATGCAGGATGAAGAGGACATCCAAAGCCCTCTCCAGGATCGGATTGACCTTGTACTTGATCTCGGTCATCTTGAAGAGCATGCTGAGGAAGTTGCCGGCGTAACTCAACTCGTTGTCGGGATAAACATAGGCCCGCCCGACACTGTGGCGGTAGGCAAATGCCGCCAGGGTGGGCATCTTCCCGACCAGACGGTACATCTGCAGCCTGCGGGATTCGGAGTCCTTGATGTTCTTGGCATCGGTGTAGAAGGTCGACAACGCGCCGACCGTGCTCACGAGCATCCCCATCGGATGGGCATCGTAATGGAAGCCATCGACGAACTTTTTGATGTTCTCGTGCACGAGGGTGTGCATCGTGATGTGCCGTTCCCACTCCTCGTACTGCGATTTGGTCGGAAGGTCACCATTGATGATGAGATACGCGGTTTCGAGGTAATTGCTTTTTTCCGCAAGCTGATCGATCGGATATCCCCGGTACCGCAGGATGCCCTTGTCTCCATCGATGAAGGTGATCTTGCTCTTGCAGGAAGCCGTGTTCATGAACGCAGGATCATATGTCATCAAACCGAAGTCATCGTCTTTGACCTTGATTTGCCGCAGATCCATCGCCCGGATCGTATCGTTCTCGATTGGAAGCTCATACGATTTTCCGGTGCGATTATCAGTGATGGTCAATGTGGACTTGCCGTTTGAAGATAGTGTTTGTTTTTTCTCGGCAGTCTGTGGTTGCGTCGAGTTCGACATTGTAAATCTCCTGATTGATTAAAGGTACACTGACGTACTGATGGGTTTCCCCAAATGTACGCAAATTCCGGTCAATGAGCAAAGTATATCGGGCCGTTGCTCCCGGTGCGATCTTCACCCCGGTGCGCTTCCTCTCGGATGAAAATTTTATGAGGTCGTTCTCGCGCGTAGGGGGGGTGGGTGAAATGACCCAGCGCCTGTCAAAAGGATTGCGATCCAGTGATGATTTCTACGGTCCGCTTTGCGTTCATGACACAGTCCCCGACCGCAATCCCCTTGCGATAGTTGCTGCAGATGTATGCGCCCCGGAAGTTCTGCTCGAACCGGTCGATCGCCTGAAGCGTCTTCCCGTACCCGAGCGTGTATTGCGGAATAGCCCTTCTCCATCGGATGATTTTTGAGATTACCGGCACCCCCCGCACATTCATGAGATCCCCCAGATCCTTCCGGACAAGCCCGAGCAGCTCCCCGTCATCCAGCGCGGCGAGCTCCGGCTGACGCGCGCCACCCACGAATACCGTCAGTGCCGCATGCCCCGCGGGCGCCCTCCCGGGGAATATGACCGACGACCAGATGCATCCCAGTATCCGGCGCTGCTCCACACCGGGTACCAGAAAACCGAATCCGTCCAGCCTGCAGCCGATATCGCTTTCCCGGTATCCGAGAAAGATTTCCGCCACAGGCGGGTAGTACACCGATCCCAATGTCTGCGCCATCCCGGGATCGATGTCCCGGATGATGTCGGCCGTCGCATACGCAGGCGCGGAGAGTATGACATTCCGCGCTTCCAGCGTGGCCCGCACTCCGTCATGCGTGTACCTGATCGTGTAGATCGGGCTTGCCCCCGCCCTCTGCGGTATGATCTGCTCGACATGTGTGTTGTAGCGGACCGACCGGCCGAGCGTCCCCGCAAGCGCCAGCGGAAGTACCTGCATCCCCTCGTCAAAGGAAAAAAGACGTGCGGCGTTCTTTGCCGTTTCCTTCCGCGCCTTCCGTTCCTTCCTGGACCGGATCGCACCCACAAGAAGCCCGCCGTAGGTTCGCTCCAACGCGTGGAGCTTCGGGAAGGCGTGCTCCACGGAGAGCGTCTCCGGATTTCCGGCGTATACTCCGGCCACAAAGGGATTGATCGCATAGTCGAGGAACTCCTTGCCAAGCCGCCGGCACACGAACTCAGCAACACTCTCTTCCTTCCTGGCCCGGCCCCCGAAGGGCTCGCCGAATAAACGGAGTTTCCCCCCGACCGACCAGAGATTGGACCTGAGAAACGCAAGCGGCGACATCGGTAGCGGATACAGCCTCCCGCTTCGTACGATGTACCTGTTCGAGCTTTCTTCGCCCGCATACCTCCGCTTCGGCAGGATCCCCACCCCGGTGAAAAGTTCCCCGAGCAACGGCGTGGTCTCCAGGGCACTGTTCGGACCGGTCTCGATGAGCCAGTCCCCCTCTTTCACGGTCTTCATGGTTCCCCCGGGCTCCCCCTCTTTCTCGAGCACCGTTACGGAATATCCTGCCTCCCGGAGCCAGTAGGCCGTGCAGAGTCCCGATATCCCGGCCCCGACAACAACAGCCGTCCGCCCCGGCAGCGGCGTGCCGGCCGTATCCTCAGGCCTCTCACGATTGTCCACGATGTGGTCGGTCAAAGTTTACCCAGTACAAGTTCTTTGAGGCATGCGATGAATTTGGGATGGTCGTTCAATGCGGGCATCATTTCAAACCGCGCGATGCCTGAACGCATGGCCAGCTCCCTGGCTTCAATGTTGATTTCATGAAGCGTTTCGATGTGCTCGGTGACAAATGCGACCGGTACCAGGAGGAGATGCTTGCGCCCCTCTCCCGCCAGCCTGCCGATGGTTTCATCGAGCGACGGCCTGAGCCATTCGGCGGGACCAACCTTGCTCTGATAACAGAGATGATGCGGGAAGGGCCATCCGCCCCCCTCGAGAACCAGCCGGACGGTCTCCTCGATCTGCCCCTTGTAGGGATCCCCCTTCCTGACGAGACTCATCGGGATCCCGTGTGCGCTGAAAACAAGATCAATGGCATTTTCACCCCCGAACCGCCCCACGGTCGCATTGATTCTGTCAATGATGGCAGCGATGTAGTGGGGGTGATTGTGGTAACTCTCGATTTTCTCCGTGGGTATGCCCTCGTAACGGGCAATTTTTGCCTGCCGTTCCCATTCCCTGATGCTTGAGACCGTTGTGGCCTGCGAGTACTGCGGGTAGAGCGGAAGGAGGATGATTTTTTTGTACGACCGTGACCGCATTCCCGCAATGACTTCCTCGGTCAGCGGGTGCCAGTACCGCATGGCGATGTGCACATCGGCTTCGTGGGTTTTTCTGAGTTCCTTCTCAAGCGCCGCCGCCTGCGCTTTTGTCAGATCGTAAATGGGGGACTTCCCGCCGATTTCCCTGTAACGCTCCGCAACGATCTTTGAACGGGCGGAGGCGATTTTTCTTGCGATGAACTTCCGCGCGAGGAACGCTCCGGGGAAATTGATGATGTCGGGATCGCAGAAGAGATTGTAGAGGAAGGGCTCCACCGCCTCGGGAGAATCGGGCCCCCCGAGCTGGAGCAAAATCACCGCAAACGGTTCCTGATTCCTCATAACCACGAGCGCGGATGATGGAGGACTTCAAGCAGGTCGTATTCGCGTGTCCCGGGCTCGGGCTGATAATCATATCCCCACCTGACATAGGGTGGAAGCGACATCAGGATCGATTCGGTGCGGCCTTCAGTCTCAAGCCCGAACAACGTGCCCCTGTCATAGAGAAGGTTGAATTCGGCATACCTTCCGCGCCTGATCTCCTGCCAGATTTTCTCCTTTCTTCCCCATGCTTCATGGCGCCGTGCTTCGACGATCACGCCGTACATCGGTACGAAATTCCCGCCGAGATCCCGGACGAAACGGAACAGCAGCTCCGGGTTCTCACGCTCGTAGTCGAAAAATATCCCCCCCACACCGCGGGTCTCGTTCCGGTGACTCAGGTAAAAGTATTGATCGCAGTTGTTCTTGAACCTTGTGTACCAGTCCGGATCGTATGCGTCGCATATTTTTTTCAGCGAGGCGTGGTATTTTCTGATGTCGTCCGCCCGGATGTAATACGGCGTGAGATCTATCCCGCCCCCGAACCAGGCATCCCCGCTCTCAAGTTCCATATACCTCAGGTTCATGTGTATGGACGGTATCATCGGACTGAAAGGGTGGAGGACCAGCGATGTCCCCGTGGCGAAGACCTTCTGCGCTCTGACACCCATCCGGCCAGCCAGTTTCTCCGTCAGATGCGATTCCACGGCGGAAAAATTGACCCCCGCCTTCTCAAAGACCGCACCGTTTTCCATCACCTTCGTGAGCCCGCCCCCCTTCCGCCGCGGCCCGGAGGCACTCGCGTCGTAGGTCCACGGGTCGTTCGTAAATCGGTTCTTTCCGTCGATCGCCTCCAGAGCGGCCGAGATTTCCTCCTGCAACCGGCTGAAGTATTCCTGAACCTCTCCTCTTTGATGCGTCGTCAAGGGTTGTCCATCGGATGTGCCTAGAGATATGCCGGTCCTTAACCGGCCTGAGTTGTCAAAAAGATACTAAATATATTCAATTTTCCGAAGACCGGAAAACTTCTCCCGTTTCCGGCATTCCGCCTGTCAGAAGATGATGTATTGCTGGGCGTAATCGACGTCTTCACCGGTGATCGCGTCAACATACACCTGAAATACCCTTGTGGTCAGCTGCCAGCAGTTGCGGTACTCGACGGATGTAAGGGCGATGTAATCTTGATAACCCGGATCCCTGTACCGCGGTATCAACGCTATGGTCAGCTGGGAGGATTTGACCGTCCGTGCCGATATCGTGTCGGTCTTTCTTCCCACCCAGTCGTAGTATGTCAGCATCTTCCCCTCAACCGCCCTCAGGGCCTGCCCCGGCGAGATGTTCACGACCGGCGGGATCAATACGGTGGGCGCACAGGTGGTCTGTATGAATGCCGTGCCGTCCAGCCTCACGCTGACCCTGATGGCGTTCATCCCCGTTGGATTATGTGCGCCGTTGAATTTCTTTTCGTAGAAGAATTCGTAACCGGGCAGGGTGGGATTGTAGGACACGGAATTCCGCACGAGTTCGGATGAGGAGGAGTTGAAAAGAAGAGGCCACCGGTCGACCACCCCCAGGAACCTCGCCTCTGCCCCGGCTTCGGTGATGGTGTCCTGATGGGTGTAAAAAATGTTGACGGAGGGGAAATATCCCGCGGGAATCATGTTCACCGAATCTATCGGCGGCAATGCGGCCGGAAGTCCGAACGAATCGGCAAACTCCGCCCAGCTGTTCCTGACCCCCTCGTACCGGGCCTGGGAGAATTCTGAAATGTAGGGGTA
>JAWOKN010000138.1:0-29165 GCA_033854175.1 Bacteroidota bacterium
GCATAAGTTTTCTGAAAACCTTGCGGGGTTGCTCTCTGGCTGCCGTGCTGCTTTTGTATCATCCGCCCGCTCATGCTCAGTGCAGCATCGAAATTCAGCATACCCCCGCACAACGGCTTTCCCTGGCCGATATTGATTTTCAGCATTTCCAGGGGAGTACGCTTCTTTTTACTCTTTTTATTCCGGGCCCGGTCGGTCCGCCGAATCCGACACTGACGATCGATCTGAATATCAAGTTCGCCGACGGCGGGACTGCCCCGAATGCAATGCACTTTGTGTCCCAGCCCTTTACTGTGCCCCCCGCCGGCCGCACCATCACGAACCTTAACCTCGGCCGAAACGGGGATATCAGAACGGATGAGTTCAGTTTTGATCCGGCCGTGAAGTCAAAGCTCGAAGATGCCTCCCGCGGTACGGGGAATTTCCCCTCGGGCATCTATACGTTCACCTTTCTCGTCTCCCAGTCGACGTGCACCCAGCCCGATCCGGTGGTGTTTGTGCTCGAAAATGACACCCGCATCGAGCTCCGCTCTCCCGCGGACGGCGAAACGACAAACGCGTTTCCGCTGTTTGAGTATTATTATGACGGTACGGATGCGGAACTTGTTGTCGCCGAAAAGAGCCCGGATCAGTCGCGCGAGGATGCCATCGCCCATAAACCCCCTATGCTCGATGTCGATCTCGGCGCCCAGAATGCCTTTCTCTATACGGGCGGCAGACCCCTCGAAACGGGCAAATCGTATGTCTGGCGCGTGATCGGTAAGATGACGGGCGAAAACGGCCAGATCATCCCTGTTCCTTCCGAGGTCCGCACCTTTACGGTGTCAAGCTCGACACAAGGGACACTCGATGATATCCTCCTCCGCCAGCTCGAGGAGATTTTTGGGCAGAGATATCCGGGAATTTTTCAGCAGATCCATCAGCAGGGCTTTACCTTCGACGGGAATAATTCTCTCGATGGATCGCTTGTCACACCGGCGGATCTCATGAATCTGCTGAACCAGCTCCGTCAGCAGAGCGATTCCGCAGAACTGAGCTTTGAGTAGATCAGGATTACCTCAAGGAGATCAGCGATGAAAAAGGTCATTATTCGTATTCTCACGGTCACGACAATTGCCGCGGTCTTTGTTCTGGCGCTCCTGAGCGTCGGTATGCGCCCCTCAACAACCCCCATAGCCATTATTATGAAGGTTGTCCCGGATGTTACGAAAAAAATCGGCACCGCCGATTGGTCGAAAGCCCTCGCCAGCGACCAGCTTCAGGGAGGGGATCAGGTGCGGACGGCCCGGAAGGCGCTCGCGATTCTGAAGTTTATGGATAAAAGCATTGTCCGCGTCCGCGAACAGTCCCTCGTCCTCGTTACAGGCGACGGCTCCGGCCAGAAGTATACGAAGGTCGTCGACCTGAAAAGCGCTACGGTCGGGTTCGATATCAAAAAGCAGACAAATGAACAGTTCCGGTTTACCTCCCCGACCTCCGTTGCATCGATCCGCGGAACGAAGGGTAAACTCACCGACCGCGATAACTATGATACCCTTGTCGTGGTCGAGGGGCTCATCAATCTGAAGAATAATATCTCGTCGAGGGATCTCGACATCCCCGCCGGTTTTATCGGTTTTTCCGGACCGGATGGATCGCTTTCTTCCCGCCATGCGACGGACGCCGAGCTCACGGATGCTTCGACTGTCGCTACCGGCGAGAGGAATTTGAATCTTGAAATGCGTGATTCAAAAGGAAACACAAAGAGCCTGAAGATCAAGATTAAACAATAATCGTCGTCAGCTGGCGTTTCCGTACTTTAATTCACATTCGTCGTGAACCAACAACTACGCCCATGCAAAGTCTGTTCAGAAAAGGAGTGCTATGGATTATAGCACTCTTTGTATTTTATGCCAGCACCCCTGCCCAGGTGAGCGATAAGATATCGAAGGTCACTGCACCCGCCGTTCCGCAGGGACAACCGGTCTCCATCGAGGCCGAACTTATTAATCCCGCCGTCGTGCAACGTGTGGAGGTTGCATATAGGCCGTTCGGGGAACAGAGTTATAAGAGAATGGAAATGTCGGTTGTCGGTAATCTCGCCACCGCCACGATTCCGGCATCTGCCACAGCGCCCCCCTTCCTTGAGTATTACCTTTTGCTTTATCTGCAAAACAGCCCGACCCCCGAGACCTATCCCCTGGAAAATGCCGAAGGACACCCGCTGCGGGTCGATATTCAGGAGGCACGCCCGGCCAGCCGCTATGTCACCGTGCTGAGCCCGGAGGAACAGGAGTCCGTCCGTAAAGAGGATCTTTTTATTTCGTTCACGGTGTCCAGGGATACCCTTCTCGACAGTTCGGCTACGCAGATCTTCATCGATGATGTCAACGTTACGCGCTTTGCCGTCCCGTCAGGAGACCTTTTCGTGCTTCATCCGGAAAATGCATCGGTTTCGTTGTCATCCGGTGATCATACGATCCGTGTCGAATTGTATGCGAAGAATCATGCGCTTCTCGAAAGCTATAGCTGGGGTTTCCACGTGACGGGCGTGGAGGAGAAGGTGGTTCCACCAGCACCTCCTGGATGGATCTATGGCGGTTCACTCCAGCTTGAGACCCGGAATGAGAAAATCGATACCCTCCCCGGGGTTCCGTATAACCGCGCCACACTCACCGCCAACGCGGCAAACGGAATTTTCCGCACCTGGGGTAAGGTCTATCTTACGAATGAGGAAAAATCAAGCCGCCAGCCGCAGGACCGCTTTACGCTGAACGCGGAAATTCCTCACCTGCAGATCGGTGTCGGCGATCTCTACCCCGTCTACCCCGATCTCATTATGAACGGTCTGAGGGTTCGCGGTGTATCAGGCAGCCTCTCGCTTGGCTCGTTCGGCCTCACGGTGAGCCAGGGCCAGATTCTCCGCTCGATCGAGGGGGATACTCTGAAAACGTTCCCGAGCGATAGCCTGCTCGCGGAACAGCAGCGCGATCCGTCGGCCTCGTATAAATTGTACCGCCCGAGCGATTCGGTCTGGGCGAAGTTCCTCGGCGGTACCTATTCACGCGACCTCCTGGTCGTCCGGCCCCGGTTCGGCCCGGAAAATGCCTATATTGGATTTACCGCCCTGAAATCGAGCGATGATCCGGCCTCGATCCAGTTTGGCTTGAAACCGGAGGAGAATCTTGTCGTCGGTACCGACTTTCTCTTCTCGTTTGCAAATCATACCGTCGATCTTACCGGTCAGGCGGCGATCAGCGGCACAAAC
Source organism: Bacteroidota bacterium (assembly GCA_033854175.1). Lineage (GTDB taxonomy): Bacteria > Bacteroidota > Ignavibacteria > UBA10030 > SZUA-254 > DATKPE01. The sequence goes on from JAWOKN010000138.1 coordinate 3,248, forward strand.
CGCGATATTACCCGCGGGACGTTTACCGATGCCGATATCGATTCGATTTATAGCGGCGATAACCAGTCGACCCGCGATCATATCCGCACGCTCAAGAATATTCTCTCCCACGTGATTACTCTGAATGAGAATTTTATTCCGCTCACACAGAAGTATATGCCGACTCTGGCCTACGAAGCCGGCCTCGCCGTGAATACCGGCGATAATGGTTTCCGTTTCAATTACCTTCGCCACGGCAATAGTTACGAATCGTTCGGCCAGACGTTCGTCCGGCCCGATGTCGCCGGGTTTAATGTGGCCGACCATGTGCGCCTCGCCGGGAATTCCCTCCTCCTTTCCGGAGGGTTTGAACGATTGCAGGATAATACCGCTCAGACGAAACCGGCAACAACGACCAGCATGACCGCTAATCTCGGTGTCTCCTATTTCCCGAGAACGGAGTTCCCCTCGGTTACTCTGGCCTATCTCTTTGCCTCGAATGATAACGGGCTCGATGTCGATTCGGCCTTCGCAACGCGCGATTTCACGAACCGCCTGGTACTCCAGCTGAATAAGGACTTTACCTATATCGCCCGTAACCAGGGGATGCTGAGCGTCAGCACCTCCCTGCGCGACGACCAGACTCCCCGGAATCTCGATACGAAGAATACAACCATCACAATGGGCGTCACCAGCTCCTACCAGATCCCGCTGCAGACAGTGGTGAATATCCTGGTGAGCCTCAATTCCCTGCCGTCAATCGATTCGGCGGGCTCGACGACCCTCTCACCCCGCGATTATACCTCTCTCTATCTGAGCGGCCAGTACCGCCTTGCCGATGATCGCCTCCTTTTGTCAGCCGCACTGAGCCCGACTCTCGGCAATATCGGAAGGATGCTCTTCGACGCGGGCGCGCAGTATTTCTTCACAAAAAAGATCAGCGCGGTCACCGACCTCAGCCTCTACCTGAACCGGGGCCGCAGCAGCGATTTCATCGGAAGCCTTATTCTCCGGATGGAACTCTGATTCCCATGCTCCGCCAGCGCGGCACATCGCCGAGAATTCTTCTCACAAGCCTGGGCATAATTGTTACGGTCACAATTCTTGTCCTTCTCTTTACCGAGGATATCCTTTTTGAATTTCCACCGATCAAACGGGCCGAACTTTCCCTGGTCGATCTGAGGTTCCAACGCCGGGGTTCGCTTGGCCTCCTGGTGGATTCTTCCGCGATTGTTATTGTGGAGATTTCCCGGGAATCTTTTAAATCCCTTCCGGAAAAATGGCCCTGGCCGAAATCGTACTATGCACACCTTATCCGGAATCTTCATAGAGCCGGTGCCCGCGCCATCGGCCTCGATATCGTCTTTAGTACCCCCGATCCACGCGATTCTGCCGGCGAGGAGGATTTCCGGAAGGCCCTTCGCGAGACCGGTAATACCGTTCTCGCAGGTACTCTCGCCCCCGAGCAGCGCTTGTATATGAAACGGGAAGCAGTGGAACATTATGGCAATGTCTTTATCGATTCGGTCTCCCGATTTGGTATCGTCAATATCCGTACCGATGTCGACGGGATTCTCCGGCGCTATATTCCGTTTGCCTATGACCCGGCGACCGACCGCCGAATTCCGGCCTTTTCCATGGCGATCCTGAATACCTACTTCCATAAACCGCCCCTTAAAACCGCGGATCTGGAAGATGATGCCTTCCAGTTTATGGGCCGCAGGATACCGAGGTATGATGAGACGTCCTTCCTTATCAATTATTTCGGTCCGTCGGGCCTGTTCCGGCGAATCAATATCGCCGATGTCCTGGATGACAGGGATTTTAAGACCGTCGAGGAACTGGCGAACCCCGGTCTTGATATTAATACCTTCGACGATACAACCCTCGTTCCGGATTTTACCGGAAATGGTAGGGTTCCCGCGGGATATCTCTATAACGGGACGTTCAGCGGGAAAATCGTGCTCGTCGGTTCTACGATGCCGGAGGAGAAGGACCTGTTCCCTGTCTCCGTCGGCGAAGGGCGCCAGGAGGGGGATAATATGATGTTCGGCGTTGAGATTAATGCGAACGTCATCGAACAGGTGCTCGAGGGGAATTTTATCCGGCGCGAACCGCTCTGGATTTCTATCCTGATGGTTATCGGTTTGAGTGTCTTTACGTTTACTCTGACGGCCGGCCTTAAGGCGATCCGCGCGTCGTATAGCCCGGTCCTTGAGCTTCTCGGCATCGCGATTGTCCTCTCGGAAATGGTGATCATTTATTGGGGCTCGATCTATCTGTTCGTTCATGAGAGTTTCCTCAATAATATGATGAGCCTTTTCCTGGCCGTCGTGGTGAGTTATGTCGCAAGTACGGTCTATAATTATATGATGGAACGGAAACAAAAGGTCCTCATTAAGGGGATGTTCAGCCATTATGTCAATCCCACTATCGTCGACGAACTTGTCGCCGATCCCGGCAAACTCCGCCTGGGGGGCGAACGGAGGGAGATGACTGTCCTGTTCAGCGATATTGAGAACTTTACCAGAATATCGGAAAAGGTTTCTCCCGAATATCTTGTCCAGATCCTTAATGAATACCTTAATCTGATGACGGCGATTATCTTCGCGAACCAGGGGACGCTTGACAAATATGAGGGGGACGCGATTCTTGCCTTCTGGGGTGCTCCGATTCCCCAGTCGGATCACGCTCTCCGCGCATGCCGCGCGGCTGTCGAAATGCAGCACTCTCTCAACGGTTTGCGCAGCGTCTGGCTGAGGGAGGATAAACCGCAGTTCCATGTCCGGATCGGTGTCAATACCGGCGAGATGATTGTCGGTAATATGGGCGGGACAAGCAGGTTTGATTATACGGTTATCGGCGATAGCGTGAATCTTGGCTCACGCCTTGAGGGCGCAAACAGGGGCTATGGTACCGGGATTATGATGAGCGAACATACATATCATGCCGTCCAGAAGGATGTTGTGGCCAGGGAACTGGATATGCTGATTGTCGCCGGGAAGACCGAACCGATCCGCGTGTATGAACTGATGGGGATGAAAAATGACACGCTCGACGGGGAAGTGACCCGATGCCTCGAATTTTATGCCGAGGGTCTCCGCCTCTACCGCCAGCGGGAATGGCAGAAGGCTATCGCAACCTTCAGACAGGGTTTGACCCATCTACCCCATGACCGGCCATCCCAGCTCTATATCGAGAGGGCTCAGGCGTATATCGCCTCTCCACCTCCCCCGGAGTGGAGGGGTGTCGTGGTGCTTGAATCGAAGTAGGATTAGAACACAAGGGATGCTATCACCGATTGCTGCGTCCTGAAGAGCTGACGTACATCGGCCTCGCTCCATCCGCCTTTCGCCGCCCGGGCTTCACACTCAAAGTATTTTTCTCCTGCCGCAAAGACGATGATCCGCTCGTGACGGTCAGGGGCAAAGAGTTCGTACTCGCAGTATTTGTTTTCCTTGAATTCGAAAACGTTCGGCTCTGAAAAGGTTACAGCCTTGGCGTCCGCCGTCCCGTGGAATTTCATGCTCAGCTTTGCCAGGAATTCCAGCCCTTCCTTCCGTATGATCTGCAGCGTGAGCGGATCGACCGACAGGATTCTGAGGCTGATGCTCGCGGAAAAGTCGTTTTTTACGAGCCAGGCGTCGAGCGTCGGTGTGAGTGTGTCTTCATGCGATCTGAACCATCCCTGGGGAATGAGCCCGCGCAATGCGCCGTCCCGGGTTGTAAATGTGGTCGAACTCATCGGATAATCGTTGACGTAGGTGAGATGCGCCCGGCATCCCCACATGAGAAGCGAGAACAGCAGGACTCGGCCGAGGGTCTTCACGCCTTATTCACCCTGCCGCGCAAATTGCGGGGCTTCCAGCGTGAAGGTGATGGATATGCGGTGCGTGTTTCCCAGCTGGTCCTGGGAATCCCATTTTGCAAATGAATAATCGATGTCGAATTTCGGGAGATGAACCCCCGCCCCGAGATTCACCGACCCGATGTCGCTGTACCCCGCCCTGACCGCCACGAGGTGCTGATACTGGTATTCGAGTCCTTCATGAAAATCCAGGCTTATTCTGCCGATATGCGCATTCGCCGCCAGCTGCCTGTTTTCAAAACGTACGTCAATGTCGACAACAGGCGTGATTGTTCCCTGAAGGGCATTCAGGATGTAGGCCGATCCCAGTTTGACGGTCGGCGATATCAGTTCGTTGATCCCGTCGTTCCATGCAACAAGCGTCGTGGTGATGTCCTGGATGTTTGCCGCAAGATGCAGATCGCCGATCGGGTTGTACCGGGCCGCCAGATCGAATCCTAAACCGTTTGCAGATATGGTCCCGAGCTGCCTGTGGATGTATTTCAGATTGGCACCGTAGGAAAATGTGCCGCTGACCCGCTTCGCGAAGGAGAGATATATCGCCCAGTCAGCTGCGTTGAAATAGGTGATTTTACTGTAATCCGGCTGCTCGGTTCCGTCAAGGAGTCCGTCGCGGTTGAGATCGATCCAGGCGTTTTGGGTGTTTGCGATGTCGTCAACTCCCAGCCGGATGACACTCAGGGCGAGCGTGGTCGCCCGATCGACCGGAAGCGCGAATGCCGCATAGTCGTAATTCACCAGGCCCGCAAATCGCTCGTCATGCATCAGCGAAAGCTGGGGGTATTCGAGCATCGAGAGCCCGGCGGGGTTCCAGTACCCGGCGGTGACGTCGTTGACGAGAGCCGAATAGGCTCCCCCAAGCCCCATCGCCCTTCCGCCTACCCCGATCGCGAGAAATTCTCCCGCGTATTTGGCTGTGCCCGCACTGTACAGAAATGCCGGCTGGAGCATCACTCCCAGCAGGAGAAGAATGAGAAGGGTTTTTTTCACAGTATCACGCGTCGGTGGATGTGTATGCTTGCTGAAATATCCAAAAATGGGGTCTGAAAATCAATCGCCAGAGAACCTGTCTAACAATGTCAATCGATTTTCTTTGCTCCAAATTCACGGATGAGTGCGTCGATGACGGGATAGTGCTGGGGTTCTTCCTGCGGGACGCTTTCTGGGGTCTCGTTTGCACCTGGAGTGGGTTTTTCAGCGCTTGGTACCCGCGCCAGGATTGTGTCAAGCCGGATTTTTGCACCGAACATGCCCTGCGCAAGATCGGCAAGAAATTGCTTGTTGCGCTTCAGCGTGTCGAGATGGAAATCGTCCGGACAGGCTACGCGGAGCTGGTTGCCGTTGACCTCGACGAGCGAGGTTTCACTCAGTATGCTGCCAATCGCGATCCTCTGGCGGGATACCTCGGCCACGAGCTCGGGCCACTTCTGGAATGCTTCTTCGCTGCTCAAGGGTGGCCTGCCCCGTTCGTCTTGCCCGGCGCCGCTGAGGCTGATTGCCGCTTGCGCGGGAGTCTTTCCTAATTCGCCCGGGAGGATGTACATAGGCGGCTGAACGATCTGGTCGGGCCTTAAGATCGGCTGCGAGGCTTTGACTGCCCCCCGGATCGGCGCGGTGGTTTCCTCGTCGCTTTCCTTCCGCGGGGTTGCCGCTATTCTTTGTTGCGTTCCCTCAGGGACCTTTTTTTTTAATTCCTCGATCTGTGCAAGGAGCTCGGATACCTGGATGCTTTTGTCCATCGTGATCATCTGTACCAGGCAGATTTCGAGCTTGAACCGGGGCTGCTGCGTCCATTTGATCGCGGCTTCGGCGTCAGAGGCCGCCTTGATGAGCCGGAGGAGGTCGGTTTCCGAGAAGGCTTTTGCGTTTTCCTTGTAGAGGGTTTTGTAGTGATCGGAAATTTCTAGAAGTTTGGTCGAATCAAGCGTCAGAACGATGAGCAGGTTCCGGAAATGCTCGATCAGCCCGTTGAGGAATTCACGTGGATCGACTCCACGGTTCATGATCTCGTCGACGAGCCCGATCCCGCTTTTCGCGTCCTTTGCCTTGATGGCGTCGGTGACCCGGAAGAAGATTTCCTGCTCGACGATGTTGAACATGCCGATGATTTTCTCGGCACTGATCGTCGTCCCGCAGAAGGAGATGATCTGGTCAAATATGCTCTGCGCATCACGGAGCGAGCCGTCTGCCCGCTTGGCGATGATCATGAGCGCGTCATCGTCAATGGCGATGTTTTCCTCCCCGGCGATGAACCGGAGCCGGTCGATGATCTCCTGTACGGATATTCTCCGGAAGTCGAACCGCTGACACCGCGACAGGATGGTCGCGGGTACCTTGTGAATTTCTGTCGTCGCGAAGATGAAGATCACGTAGGACGGCGGCTCCTCGAGAGTTTTGAGGAGCGCGTTGAATGCCTCCTTTGTGAGCATGTGGACTTCATCGATGATGTAGACCTTGTACTTCCCCTTGACGGGTCCGTACCGTACCGCTTCCCGCAGGTTCCTGATCTCATCCACCCCCCGGTTTGATGCACCGTCGATTTCAAAGACATTGATGCTCCGCCCCTCGGTGATCTCCGTGCATAACTCACAGGTGTTGTCGGGATCGGATCCGTTGGGGTGGAGACAGTTGATGGCCTTGGCTAGGATGCGCGCGGTTGTGGTCTTTCCTACCCCCCTCGGGCCGCTGAAGAGATATGCGTGCGATATGCGGTTGGTCGCGATGGCGTTCCGCAGCGTCGTGGTGATGTGCGATTGTCCTACAACATCTTCAGCAATCTGCGGGCGCCATTTTCTGGCGGTGACGAGGTACGTCATCTTTGTGCAAAAAATGTGTTCATCTCGTGCAACGGTTGAAACAATATAAAGCAAACTCCCCTGATTATCAAGGGAATTTTCTGGGATTTATGCGCGGATGATCAGGCTTGGTCCGGTGTCGCGCTTATCGCGCACCCTTTTTCCTACCCGTGGACCGTCTTTTCCCCCCGAAAACCCAGGGCAGGGCGGAGTCGATGGTGTCGACGTAGATGATCTTTAACCCGCGCTTGACCCGGGGGTGGATTTCTGCCATGTCTTTCCGGTTGTCCTTCGGCACGATGACCGTGGTGATGCCGTTCCGCTTTGCCGCGAGGAGCTTTTCGTTCAGTCCCCCGATCGCCAAAACCTCACCCCGGAGCGTGATTTCACCTGTCATCGCCACGTCGTTTCTGGCCGGCTTCTGCGACGCCGCGGAGATGATCGCCATCGCCATCGTTATGCCCGCCGAAGGTCCGTCTTTGTGGATGGAACCCTCCGGTAGATGGATGTGAATCTCTTTTTTCTGGTAGAAGTTTTCGGGGACTCCGAGCGCCTGTGCGTTCGAACGGATATAACTCAATGCCGCCTGCGCGGATTCCTGCATGACTTCCCCGATCTGCCCTGTCAGCGTCAGCTTTTCATTCCCGTTCATGATTGTCGCATCGACGTTCAGGATGCTTCCGCCCACGCTTGTCCAGGCGAGCCCGATCACCGAGCCGATGTGCTTGACACCCGGCGGACGAGTCCGGTAGCGCGGAACACCGAGGTATTCCTCAATCTTCTCACGGGTGAGCTCGATCTTGTGGTCCCGGTTTCCGTTTTTTTGCCGGCCGAGGACGATGTCCTTTGCGACCTTCCTGCAAACCGAGGCGATCTCCCGCTCGAGATTCCTGACGCCGGCTTCCCGCGTGTACGATTCGATGATCGTCGAGATCGCTTCGTCGGTGAACATGACCTCACCTTTTTTCAGTCCGTGCTCTTCCAGCTGCTTCGGAATGATGTGCCGCCGGGCGATTTCTCCCTTGTCGTAATCAAGATATCCGGGAAGTTCGATGATCTCCATCCGGTCCTGCAGCGGCAACGGGATGTTGTACCGGATGTTCGCCGTCGTGATGAACATGACGCTCGAGAGGTCGTAATCGACATCAAGATAGTGGTCGCTGAAGTTGACGTTCTGCTCGGGATCCAATACTTCGAGGAGCGCCGATGCCGGGTCGCCCCGGAAGTCCATGCTCATCTTGTCGATCTCGTCCATGAGAATGACCGGATTCATCACGCCAGCCCGCCGCATCGACTGGATGATTTTCCCGGGCATCGATCCGATGTATGTGCGCCGGTGCCCGTGGATCTCCGCCTCGTCCCGTACGCCGCCGAGCGAGATCCGGACGAACTTCCGCCCGAGAGCCCGCGCGATCGATTTCCCGAGCGAGGTCTTCCCCACTCCCGGCGGGCCGACGAAACAGAGTATCTGCCCCTTCATTTCCTTGACGAGATTTAAAACGGCGATGTGCTCGAGGATCCGCTCTTTCGGTTTTTCGAGGCCGAAATGATCAGCGTTGAGGATGCGCTCGACATGCCTGATGTCCAGCTGGTCCTCGGTCCGCTTGTGCCAGGGTACCGCGATGAGCCAGTCGAGGTAGTTCCTGCTCACGCCGAATTCGGGCGACTGCGGCGGCGTCTTCTTCAGCTTGTTGAGCTCCTCGACGGCCTTTTCATGAGCGTCATGCGGCATCTTCGCTTCTTCAATCTGTTCCTTGAGTTTGGTGATTTCCGGCGATAGGATTTCGTCCGCCCCAAGCTCGTCCTGGAGTATCCGCATCTGTTCCTGGAGGAGGAACCGCTTCTGCGATTTTTGGATGCTCTCGTGGACTTTCGCGTCGATATCATGCTCGATTTTCAGTATGTCGAGCGCTGCGGTGAGTATCCGCGCGAGCTCGAAGTACTGGTCCTTGAGCGATGTGAACGATAAGACCTTCTGCTTGGTTTCGACGTTCTGCGTGATGTTTGCCGCGACGTAGAAGAGCCGCCGTATGGGGCTTTTGATGTTCTCAAACGCCACGAGGGCTTCACTCGGGATGTCATGGTTCAGATGGACATACTCGGCAAAGAGCGCCGATACGTGCCGGATCAGCGCGTCAATCTCCGGCGTGATCTCGAACGAGGGTTTGATGACTTCGATCTCCGCCTCGAGGAACTTTTCATTGGGGATGAATGAGATGATTTTTCCCTGAACGACCCCGTCGACGAGGATTTTCATCAGGCCGTTGGGGAGTTTCGCGATCTGGATGATCTTCGCGACCGTTCCGTCAAGGTAGATGTCGTCCTTTCCCGGTTCGTCGATGCTCGGATTCTGCTGGGCCGCAAGGAAGATGAATTTGTCCCGCTCAACCGCACTGTTTGAAGCTCTGAGTGAGGATTCCCGCCCGACCAGCACGGGATAGATCATGAACGGGAAGACCACAACGTCCCTCAGCGGAAGTACCGGGAGCCGCGTGGGGATGTTTTCGTGCGAGGCGATGTGATCTTCGGAGGTCTGGATTTCTTCTTGTTTCATAGGCAATTGAAAAAAAATGCCCTGTACGATGGAATGTATACAGGACAATGATTGTTGTGGTTGCTAAAATATACGAAGATTGTCGGCGGGATGCAAGGTGCCGGGGGCGGGCCGGATGATTCTGTGCCGGTTCTTCTATACGTGTATCATGCGGAAGATGCTCATGTCTGGTCAGGTGAACGAAGTCCGCGCTCCGGGGGGAATTCTTCCCCTGATCCGCCGAACGATTGACCAGCGGGGTTTATTTCTACCGGCTGCAAACGGGTGGTTTTTCAGAAATAAGGAAACTTCTTCTTGTCAAGTGGCATGCAGTCTGGGTGTCGGTCTCCTCACGTGATCTCTCCGGAATTCCCGTTTCTGTTTCCCGACTCCCCCGTAAGGTTGGATGATCTTTACTCAGGAAATTTGTTATATTGTGAACCTGTTATCGGGATCTCTACCATAAGCCTTAGAATATTATCGATATGAAAAAGACGGGTTTTATCCGTTATGCCGAGAAAATCTTCCAGTCTCAACCCTCGTTCCGCGCCGATCTCGGGAACGATAGGCATTTTGAGCCCGCAACGTTGTATGGCTTTCTCGACAGCCTGAAGGGAAAATTTCCTTCCGGTTCTCTCGCTGTGAAATTAGCAGGATCTTCAGCGGAAGGAAGACCGGTGAATGTGGTGACACTCGGAAACGGATCCATGCCAGTCCTGCTCTGGTCACAGATGCACGGCGACGAACCTACCGCCACGGCCGCAATCGCGGATATCCTCCTCTATTTCACACAGCACACCAGCGATGAGGAGGTCCATATACTGTTCTCCTCCCTGACACTCCACTTCCTTCCCCTTGTGAATCCCGACGGTGCCTCGCGCCGCCAGAGACGGAATGCCCAGAATATCGACGTCAACCGCGATGCGCTTGCTCTCCAGTCGCCCGAGGGGATCCTCTTGAAAAAAATGCAGCAAACCATTAAGCCGGTGTTCGGATTTAACCTGCACGATCAGGAATTGAGTACGGTCGGATCCTCGCGCGAACTGACTTCTCTCGCCCTCCTTGCACCCGCACACGATGAGGAAAAATCAGATAATGATGTGCGCACGAAGGCCAAACAGCTCGCGGCCGCATTCGCCAGTTCGATGAACCTTTTTATCGAGGGGAAAATTGCGAAGTATGATGATGCGTTCGAGCCGAGAGCTTTCGGCGATAGTTACCAGAAATCCGGGACAAGCACGCTGCTGGTCGAGTCGGGTCATGCAAGGAATGATCCCCAGAAGGAGTTTCTCCGCCGGCTGAATGTGACGGGAATCCTTTCTGCACTTTTCTCGATTGCTACAGGCGAATACCTTCAGGCCCCGATTGAAACCTATACCACCCTTCCCTTTAATTCGAAGAGGGCCTATGAGAAGATTCTGCGAAATGTGACCGTACGGCTGAATTCGGGGGGAATCATACGCGCGGATCTCGGCCTGTCATCACAGGTCGATACGCACTCCGAACCTCCCCTGAAGTTGGTCGATATCGGGGATCTTTCGACGTTTGCCGGTCTGGATGAGCGCGACATGAAGGGCCTCACCGTCAGTCAGAACGATCTCAGAATCGGGGAACCGCTTGGCCCCCCGATTCTGAACCGCCTCTGAATCTTTACCGTACGCCCAGACCGAGCAACGACGACACGATCACCCATATAACCCATAACCCGACCATGACGCCAACCCCGACACTGTACGGTTTTCCGGATATCTTGGCGATGCCAAGTCCGCTGATGACCGATTCCCAGATCGTGAAGATGTTCACCGCCGCTATGAATCTGTGAGCGGTGCTCGCCGGATCAAATGAGCTCAGGATCAGGAGCGAAGCCCCCGGCGTGGCATACATGCTGTTGAATGCGTTCATCAGAAGGAGCGTGACGATGGTCCCCGCAATGCTGATGATCGATGCCAAGCCAAGGATCTCGAGTATTTTTCCGTAGCTTGCTGTGGCTTTCAACCCGACCCTGACGATCAGCCAGACGATCAGCGCAAGGCCGAAGAAGATCAGCGAAATCATGATGACCGATGTTCCGCCACCGATGATCATAAACATGACGGGTCCGGACGATTCCATTCCGTTCGTCATTTGCTCGTACTGGCCCTGCGTCATCTTTCCACTGGCAACCTGCTCCTTCCATGTGCGCTCCTGCATGTCGTAAATCTGCTGCCGGAGTATCGGATTGCTGAACAACGCATAGGTGAAAACGAGCGCAAGGAGCATCGAGACAATGTACGGAATCGACCACGAGGAGGCTTTCACCGGCTGGGTTGCGACTTCACTGTAGAGTTCCGCCGGTGAAGCGAAAACGTTTGCCGCCCGTGTCATGAATGAGGTCACGGTGGGAATCTGCGTGTTGGTGGTGCTTTCTTCCATAATTACCTCCTTGATTGTGTGCCGGGAAAATAGGGAATTTTCCCCCCATTTTCCAATTTCGGTCTTGATTTTCAGCACCCCCTTTGCTATTTTGAAAAGGTTGAGGGATTTTAGAAACATGCTCATTTCTTTCCATGATGTTCAGGGGCGGATTCCCCCCTTGATGGAACTCAACATAACCTTCATCAGCGATATTTCGAAAGGCGCGCGTGGCCAAGCTCTCCCGTGAGGATATACGCAGGCGATTCGAGCTCTCCAGCGAGTTCAATGAGATTTTCGACGCGTTTGAACAGGCGCTCCAGCAGAAAATTGTGGATATGGAACTTTATCGCCTCCTTTTCTGGAATAACAGCCTGAGCCCCGATGAGTTGTGCATGTTCGGGGAGAAACTGGCGAAGGAGTTTCCCGCGCTCGCCTATGATGTCTATATGTGGCTTGCGAACGTTTTTGGCGTCACCTACGCGATGTACGACAATTATACACTGGCCTTCGAGTATTATACAAAAGCCGCCCGCGCAAAACCTTCTTCCCCCGATCCATATATGGAGGCGTCAGAGTGCTATGAGCCTGATCTGAATATTCCCTCCCTCAGTTCATTGATCGATTTCCTGAAGATCGGTCTCCAGCACACCGAAACCCCGAAACCGTTTTATGAAAAACTTGCCCATTTTTTTGACCTCAGCGGAAATGATGAGATGAGTAAATACTACCACCGGCGCGCAGATGAGCAGCCGCCGGCTGCCTCACAAGATCAACCACCGGCGAAATGAACCGCTTTAAGGGTTATGCCTATATCCTGGGGGCGACCCTCTTCTGGGGTGCTTCTGCGACGACAGCACGGTATCTCTTTACCCGGCACATCGAACCCCTCGTCCTTGTCCAGATGCGGATGTCCTTTTCCTGTATGATGATCCTGGCATTTTTTCTGGTCTCGAATAGAAGGTTCCTCAGGGTCACCCTCGCCGACCTTCCGCATTTTGCCCTCCTCGGCATTCTCGGCGCCGCCGGGTCAAACTTTACGTATTATTTTACCATCCAGCAGACTAACGTGGCGACTGCCATTCTCCTTCAATACCTCGCACCGCTGCTTGTCCTGGCTTATGGCGCCGCGACAAAGATCGAGAATCTCTCGGTTACGAAGGTTACTGCGGGCGCTGTTTCACTCGTCGGCTGCTACCTGGCCATCGCCGGAAAGGATTTTTCACTCCTTACGATCAGTAAACTCGGCCTCCTCACAGGCCTCGGATCCGCGTTCTGCTGGTCGTTTACCAATGTCTGGCTCCGCCACCTCCTGAAGAGGTATAATGTCTGGACCTGCCTCGTTTATACGTTTGTCTTTGCTACGCTTTTCTGGCTTGTCATTAATCCCCCCTGGGTCATCGTCGCAGCGCAGTATCCCGCCTCAACCTGGTACCTGTTTGTCTTCTTTGCCGTCATCTCTATTCTTATCCCCCATTCGCTCTACTTCAGCGGTATGAGGTACCTGACTGCATCCCGCGCGATTATCACAGCGACGTTTGAACCGGTCGTTGCCATCCTGACGGCGTTTGTCTTCCTCGGTGAGGTCCTTTCGGATGTCCAGATCATAGGCGCACTCCTGGTGATTGTGGCTATCGCCATTCTTCAGCTGCGGCAGGAACCCCAGGTGGAGGATTCCTCGAAAAATACTGTTACGGTGCAGTATCCGATCTCGGAGTGATATGTGACCGAACAGAGAAGGGGAAAAATTCTCAGGGTCCTCCGCCAGCGGCAGCCAACCCTGACACTCGTGATGGAGGATATCCATGACCCCCATAATGTCAGCGCGATACTCCGGTCCGCCGATGCCGCTGGCGTGATGGAGATCCAGCTTGTCTACGTCAACGAGACATTCCCGAAACTCGGGAAGAAAAGTTCGGCCAGCGCCGTGAAATGGATCGCAAAGAGAAAATTCAAGTCGATGAAGGAGTGCTGCGATACTCTCCACACCGAGGGTTGGAAAATTTATGCCACACGCCTGGAGGACCGGTCGGAGTCGCTTTTTGATGTCGATCTGTCCGGAAAAACTGCCCTTATCTTCGGCAATGAACACCGCGGCGTTTCTGCCCAGGCCGTGAAATATGCCGACGGCTTGCTCCGCATCCCGATGATGGGAATGATCCAGAGTCTCAATGTCTCGGTTGCCTGCGCCGTCTGCCTCTATGAAGCGCTCCGCCAGCGCTTGAAGAAGGGTATGTACGAGAATCCTTCGCTTCCACCGGATGAGCTTCGGAGGCTCTTTGAGGAATGGACTCTCAGATAAATCACCTCCTGGTTCGTACGGGCGGTACCAGTGTCGCCTTCGCGGAATCCGGCACCGGTCGGCCGCTTCTCCTTGTCCATGGCCTGGGCGGTCCTGCCATCTGGTCGCGCGTTCTTGAGCCCCTCGCACGGATCTTCCGGACTGTTATTCTTCACCTCCCGGGCTTCGGATCATCCGGGGCTCCTCCGCTGCCATTTCCGACACTCCGGTATGCAGCGGTTCTTGATGAGACGATGTCCACACTCGGGCTTGACCGCCCGGTCGTTGTTGGTATTTCCTATGGCGCCCAGATTGCTGCCACCGCCGCCATGGAGTATCCGGGCCGCATCGGACAACTTGTCCTCATCGCCCCCACAGGCGTTTCACACCACGCCGGGTTTACGAAACCGGCTGCCTGGTTTTTTCTTCACAACGTGATCAAATATCTGGTGTTCCGGAATGTCCGCCTGACCTGCGCTCTCGGTAGCCGGTCATTCTACGATTTGCACAACCGTCCGGAAAATCTCTGCAGGGATTTTCTTTTACAGTTTACCGATGACCGGAAAATCGATGCGTGGCTGGGAGCTCTCAGGGATGCACTCGTTTCCGACCCGGCCTGGGTTGCAAAACTTCAATCGCTTACCCTCCCGACACTGATTTTAGGGGGAAAGGAGGACCGCCTTGTCCCCTGCACCGACGCCGTGCGGCTTTCTCAGTCACTCCCTCACGCGACGCTCGCTCTTCTTGATGAATGCGGACATTCGCTCCCGCTCGAAAAACCTCTTGAAATGGCGGAGTGTATCACCGGGTTTGTAAGTCGTTCCTCCCTCGAGGGAAAGGACCGGGCTCTTACCTGACCGGCCTCCGGGCCAGCTGCCCCGCACCGATCTTGCATGATTCAAGCGCGGTGTTGATCAGGTTGAGTATCGCTGTTTTTTCATCGAAGGTGGCTTTGTTGATGACAGCAGGAGGTTTTCCAACGGGATGATAGGGAACGCCCTTTGAGCCGGGTTTGAGGTACTCGGGGGATTTGTCCGGCGTACCACGGAAGGCCCGCACGTCGTCGAAAGTATCGTTGTACCTGGTCGACCTTATGAGTAACTCCCGCCTGACCCAGTCGCGTTTTGGATCCATGTCTGCCTGAACAAGCGCATCAACCTTTCCGTCGTAATTGTCATCGGTGATGTGATTGAAGATGATTTTGCATGCCCCGACGAAGTAGTCAACCTGCTCCCTCGTGAGCGGCTGCCCGCGAAGTGGGAAATTCTCAGGGAAGTCATCCCCCTCATATGCCGCCGCCCCGCCGACAAGCGCCATGTAATCGATTTTCCCGTCATTGTTCCTGTCGAAGATGTATCCCCACGTTGTGACTTTCCCGGGCGTTGGCATTGGTCCGTCGAAATCTACCGTAAGCGAGATTTCTTTTTTTATGTCCGTGATCGGTTTTGCCGTCACAGCCACGATCCGTACGATGCTGTCCCCCTTGAATCCGACGAATGTGACAAAGTTTCCGCCGATTTCCTGACTGCTGATGACGTAGGGTTCCTTGTCAAGAGGCGGAAAGTAGACGAGCGAGTCGACGTAGGCGTAGTATCCAAGTATGTTGTTGCTCTGCGCCCCGGCCCGCGGTGAGATGAGGAGTGCAATGACTGACAGTAGGATGAAAAGTTGTGTGCAGCTCTTTAAACGTGTGTTGTAGGTGCTATCCCTGGTCGTTCTCATGATAGTTCCGGTTGCAATACTCTGTACTGAATATCTCTCTTGATGAAAATGTAAAGGATATTTCCTGCAAGATGCAAATTTTATCGACAGTGCCGCCGAGTGAGGATGGTGCATCCGGAGCTTACCCGTTCGGTAAACTGATCGGGGATTTTCCCGCCGGTGGTACCTACTGACTGACGTGGACCGACATCGACTGCACGAGATAATCCTCCTTGTAATCGAAGAATCCGAGTGTGTCTCCGGTGGATGGTCCCGTGACAACGAGATTTTTGATGAAAAATGTGCGCCTCAAAAGGCCGCTGGTGGATAGATAATCGTATCCATCCATGTTCGGATCCCAGATGCCGCTGTGATTTGTGTCCCAGAACCATTCGATTTTATAGACTGGATGCTGATTGTGATCTACTCCAAGAACATCCGGTCCGACGACTCTTTTGAATATTCGCCAGCCGGGAGGGTATTCGGGGAGGCGGTAATTCCATGCCGAGAAGAGCTGAAGCGGGAAAATGAACGGGACGACGGGTCCCTCCTCGTATGTTATCGTGTCGATAGCTGTGCCCGATATCTGGCGGTATCCCTGGATGTACCTGCTTAGAGCTGGTAAAGAACCAAAGGTTATCCCCTGGTAGGAATAGGAAACGGGCGACCGGGATTTTTGCCTGGGGTAGACCTCTGCAGAGATGCCGCTGTAGGCCAGGAGTTTGAGTGAGTCGGTTGTTTCCTGGTAAAATTCATACGCCGCGAGCGACTGACCGCCTTCTTGTTCTACGGTCTGGACTTTCCATACCGCTGTGCCCCCGAGTGTGACCTGACCGAGAACGTTGACGTCCGTACTGAAGGTGATTGTCGTGTCGGGATAGATGTACCCGGACAGGACTGGTCTGAAATTGTACGTTGATATCTGACGCTCATAGTGCCACTGATTCCCCGCCATCATGGGAAAACGTCTCATCCGGTAGAGGGGTTCTTCGGGGGGATAACAGGAGGCAAACATCAAAACGGCGAGGTAGAATATGGCATGCTGGATTTTCATTATCGCACTCTCCTTCTCGGGTTAGTCCTCGGTCAACGGGTGGGAATCTTCTATCCCCAGCTTCCTGAGGAATGCTCCCGGCTCGAGGGACTTTCCGGTTGCATTGCGGATCCGCTCCGTCCATTCAAGGGTTTCACCGCTTTCATACAGATTTTTGATCATGAAATCGGCCAGACGCCCGTTGACGCATTTGTCGTCGCCAAACTTGTTCGTCAGCGCCTCCTGGAGCTGCGTCGCGATCATCCCTGCAATGATGTAGTTTTGATAATAACAGGGGTACGATGTGTACCAGATCGATGACGCATACTGGTGGGGTTCCGTAGTGTCAAGACTAACGAGGAGATATTTTTTGTAGGCGTTCCGCTCCAGGAGCGCGAGGTCCTGATCGGGGTCTTTGTACATTTCATATTCGATCCAGAAGTCCTTCATCAGCCTGCGCACCCGGTAGATCGCCGGCAGCCCGCGGGCTTTCATGTACCGCTCGATCTGGGGCACGGTGGCCTCGGTGAATTTCGTGAGCCAGACGGAGTCGTCTGTAAATTCTCCGTGCATGTCCGCAACGCCTTCTTCATACCCGGCACACTGCGCTCCCGGGATCCATTCGTATCCCTTCAGTATCGGATAGTCGACATCCGTGTATACCGCTTTCAGCGAGTGGCCGTATTCGTGGAACGCAACGCCGTAAAATCCCTTTCCCTTTGTGGGGTTGACCAGGAACCGGGAGTCCGTCGGAATGGTGATGGCCAGGCTCAACCCGCCGTAGGGAATGTCCTTGACAACCTCCTTGATCGGAAGCGTGTCGACGCGGAATCCGATCCCCGTCTCGAATCTGTGGAGGACCGGAAATACCGAATCCCCCGGAAAATATTTGTCCGGCAGCGACGCACTTTCCCGCAGGACATAGTCAAAATCGGCGGGGCCGAAGGTTTTGAGATGGTACTTTTTCTCCGATGCCGCAATGAATTCGCTGAACCGGTCCCGCGTCTGCTGTTCCAGGTAATCAAGCGTGCCGAGAAGCCATTCTTCCTTGATCGCATGGAGATGAAGGCTGAGGGAGTAGTAGTTCGGGAAGCCGAGCTTTTTCGCCTTCGCGTTCCGCAGCTTTACCAGTTTTCGCAGATCATCGGCAACCGCCGCCGAGAGTTGCGACGGTACCCTCCATAACTGGTGCCGGATCTGGGCCTTCCGCTCTTCACGCATCCTGTTGCTTACCTCGGCGCGCGTGACCGGCTTCTTCTCATATGTGAATTTGAATTCTGTGATCCTCTGCTGCAGGGCGTTCTCGCTTTCGGATATCGCAGAGTCGGCGTAGATCGCTCCCCCGAGGAAACAACGGTGCCAGAGCTCCAGCCGGCGGGCCAGAAGTTTGTCGGCCAGCGACGGCGACCGCCGCAGCCATTCGTCAATGATGGCCCTGGCCGCCGTGTCGGAGAAGATCTCCGCAAATTGCTTTTTCGCCGCCCCAAGATCATAGGGCCCTTCATGCGAATAACTGTTCCAGTTGGCAATGCCCATCGCCGTACATGCTTTTTCGTATTTTTTTTCGAGCCCGCTGAGATAGGGGATGAGATCATTTTTTGAGGAGATCGTTTCCGCGCCGGAAACGGTTTTCGGCGGTTCGTTCTGTGTTTTCATGCAGGAATTCATTATGAGGAGGATGACGAAAAAGGGGATAACGATATGTCGGGAGAGTGAATGCATCAGTCTGCACTGTTAACAACAAGTCGTCATTTGGTGGATATCTCTGGTTGTGAGGTTATAAAGATACAGAAAATTCCGATGAAATCAATTTCACTCCCGTTCTTCTCCCCCTATCTGCCCGCACACCCCGATCCGGCAAAAGATTGCGGATTTCCAGTGTTTCACCGGTTTCCGCTTCCTTGCTTCTCTTGACCCCTTTTCTTATTATGTTGTGAAATAACGGTCGTCAGAGTATAACCCGCCTGTCAGGATATCGGAAAGTTGAAGACAAATTCATTCGAAGAACGCTATAAGCACTATACGAAACAGGTAGAACAATGGATTTGGAAATTTTGCAGGGTCAGAACTCCCCGTTCGGTCTACGGCCCTATGGCCTATGTCCTCTCTTCAGGCGGAAAACGCGTCCGGCCGGTTTTGGTCCTCCTGGCCTGCGAAACGGTCAGCGGCCAGTCCAAACGTGCACTGCCGGCCGCCGGGGCGATTGAAATTCTCCATAATTTTACGCTTGTCCATGACGATGTCATGGATAATGCCCGTTTGCGGCGCGGCCGCCCCACGATCCATACCAAATGGGATGCCAATACCGCAATCCTCGCAGGCGATCAGATGGCCGCATGCGCATATTTCATGCTCATGCGCTGCGATTCTCCCCGCATTCGCGAGGTTGTGAATGTTTTTACAAGGGCGTTTAATGAGGTCTGCGAAGGCCAGGGACTGGATCTGGAGTTTGAATCACGCTTCAGGGTCCGCTTGCCCGAGTATCTCCGGATGATCGCCAGGAAAACCGGCCGGGTCATCGCGAGCTCCACCGAAATGGGCGCACTCATCGGGGGCGGTACCCCGCGCCAGGTCGAGGCGCTGCGCAAATTTGGCGAGTACCTGGGCCTTGCGTTCCAGATCAAGGACGATCTTCTCGATGTCACAGGCAGTGAGCGTGAGTTCGGGAAAAAGATCGGCGGGGATATTGTCGAGGGGAAGAAAACCTTCCTCCTCCTGCGTGCCTATGAACGCGCCCGCGGCCATGACCGGAATGTCCTCCGCCGGATTATGCGGCATCATCCCCCCCGCCGGAACGGCGTGACTACCGTCCGGCGGATCTACTCGGACCTCGGGATCCTCGATGAGGCGGAGTCGATGATCCAGCGCTGTACGCAAAGAGCAGAACGCGAGCTCGATAAACTCCCCGCCCGGCAGTCGAGGGATATGCTTGCATGGCTTTCTGAACAGCTCCGGACCCGTAGTGTCTGACCGGCAACGACATGCTTGAACACGAAGTGACGATTAAAAACCGGACCGGCTTGCATACCCGCCCCGCGGCGACACTCGTGAAAACGGCGGCGAAGTTTGCTTCGGAGTTTACGATTATTAAGGATGATATGGAGATCAACGGCAAAAGCATCATCGGCGTCATGACCCTCGCGGCCGAACAGGGGTCGACGCTTCTTCTGCGTTTTGATGGACCCGATGAATCCCAGGCCATGGAGGCCATCCTTCAGCTGTTCGATCACGGATTCGACGAATGATTATGGACCGCCAGCCTCCATCCGTGAAACATGAAATCGTCCTTAAGGGCATCCCGGCCTCCCCCGGTATCGCCATCGGCAGGGTCTATCTCTATGTCAAGGAGGTCCCCCGCGTCGAACAGTGGTCCGTCAGCGAGAAGGAGTGCCCCGGCGAGATCGAACGCTTTGACCGCGCTATTGAAAAATCGGTCAAGGAACTCCAGAAAATCCTCCTCTTCGCACAGCAGAAAATCGGCGAGGCGAAGGCCAAAATCCTCGATGCCCAGATTATGATGCTCGAGGATCAGATTCTCATCGGTGCTATCCATAAACGTATCCGGGGCGAGAAGCTTAATGCCGAGTTCATTGTGAGCGATGAGATCGGGAAGTATGCCGGCATCATGATGCGCGCACGCGATGAGTATATGCACGAACGTGCCCACGATGTCGACGATCTGAAAAACAGGATCGTCCGGAACCTCCTCCAGGAAAAACTCATATCAAGACTGGAAGGGACGGTGATCGTTATCGCCCATACCCTCACCCCCGCCGATACGATGATCCTGAGCCGTAACCATATCCTCGGCTATGCCACCGATATCGGCGGCATTACCTCTCATGCGGCCCTTTTTTCGCGCTCGCTGAAAATACCCGCCGTCGTCGGCCTTGGCGATATCAGCAGGGAAACTGTATCGGGCGATACGCTGATCCTCGACGGGTATAGCGGAACGGTGGTTATTTCTCCGTCACCCGAACGGATCGCCGAGTTCGAGAACAAACGCGAACACTTCCTGCAGTTTGAACGGGATCTCGGAGGCCTCAAGAACCTTCCCGCGGTCTCGAAGGACGGACATGGCGTCGAGCTTTCGGCAAATATCGAACTCTCGGAGGAGCTCCCGTATGTCGTCCTCCAGGGTTCACAGGGCGTCGGCCTCTTCCGCACCGAAAGCCTCCTGATCGGCAGGGATGACTTTCCCTCGGAGGAGGACCAGTATAAGGCCTACCGCCGCGTTGCAGGCCGGATTTTTCCGAATCGCGTTATCATGCGGACCTTCGATATCGGCGGCGATAAGATCGCTCCCGAAATGGCCGAGGAACAGAATCCCTTTCTGGGATGGCGGGGCGTGAGGATTTGCTTCGATCACCCGGACCTGTTTATGAACCAGCTCCGCGCTATGCTCCGGGCCAGTACACGCAAGAATATCGCGATCATGTTTCCGATGATTACAACCATCCAGGAGGTGCGCCGCGCAAAGGAGTTTGTCCGGATGGCGAAGGATGAATTGCGCGCGAAGAAGATTAAATTCGATGATAAAATTTCCGTTGGCGTGATGATCGAAGTCCCCGCCGCCGCCCTGAATGCCGATGTGATCGCCCGGGAGGTCGATTTCCTGAGCATCGGCTCGAATGACCTTATCCAGTACCTCCTCGCCGTCGACAGGGGGAATAACCTTGTCTCCTCCCTCTACCGCGAGTTCGAACCGAGTGTGATCGCAACGATTAAAAAGGTGATCGACGCCGGCCATATGGCCGGAAAATGGGTCGGGGTCTGCGGCGAAATGGCCGGCCACCCGCTGGCGACTCCGCTTTTGGTCGGTATGGGTATCGATGAACTGAGCGTCGTCCCGATCGTCCTGCCGGAGATTAAGAAGATTATCCGGTCGCTTTCCTATGCCCAGACTCAGGAGATCGTTCATAAGGTTCTTGCTATGACCACCAGCGACGAGATTGAAAGTTATTTGAGGGCTTTTATGAAGAAGGAATTCCCGGATATCCCCCTCGATAACGAGGATTAATCCCGAAGGAGAATGTACCGAATGGTAACCGAAGCTCAACTGCAGCGCTACGATCCGGCGTCGATGAAAAAATTGCTCACCGATTTCCCGAAACAGGTGGAGGATGCAGTGAGGATCGGCCATGAGGCCGCGCTGCACCTGCCGGCCGTCCCCACCACGAGGAATATCGTCGTGACCGGCCTCGGAGGCTCTGCAATCGGCGGCGACCTCCTGAGGTCCTATCTTTCCGCCGAGCTCCCTGTCCCGTTTGTCGTGAATCGGCATTATTTTCTCCCGGAGTTCGTGGGCCCGGAGAGCCTTGTGATCGTGTCGAGCTATTCGGGCAATACCGAGGAAACCCTCGCCGCTCACGAGGATGCCGTGCGCCGCAGGGCCCGGGTGATCTGCATGAGCTCCGACGGCAAAACCGCCCGCCTCGCCGCCCGCTACCACCAGACTCTCGTTACGCTCCCGAAGGGTTACCCCCCACGCGCCGCTCTCGGATATTCCTTCTTCGCCCCGCTGGTTATCCTTGCCCGGTTGAAACTGATCCGGTCGCGTGAACGGGATATCCTTGAGACACTCGACCTTCTTTCAAGAAAGTCACGCCTGCTTGCGTCGCCTGACCGCACGAATCCCGCTCTCCGCCTGGCGATGAAACTTAATGGTAAACTCCCCGTGATCTATTCTTCCGCCGACAGGTTCGATGTCGTCAACCTCCGGTGGCGCGGCCAGATCGCCGAGAACGCCAAAACACTGGCCTTCGGCCATGTCCTCCCCGAGATGAACCATAACGAACTGGTGGGGTGGAAGGTTCTGACATCGGTGATGAAACGGATCGTCGTGATCATGCTGCGCGATGCCGGGGATCACCCCCGCGTGAAACTCCGCATGTCCCTGACAGAAAATATCCTCCGGTCCTATGCCGATGATGTCATCGAAATCGCGAGCGAGGGCAAATCACTTCTCGCCAGAATGTTCTCCCTGATCTATCTCGGCGACTGGACAAGCTATTACCTTGCCGTCCTCAACAGGGTCAATCCAACTCCCGTTGAGGTGATCGATTTCTTGAAGAAAAAGTTGGGAAAGGTGTGACAATGGTCCGGCAATGTCTCGGACCTCCGTCTTGATCCGGATATTCTCGTTTGTGCGCTAGAACGCGAACTGTTTATTGTGCCCTTTGTGCGATACATATCTGCGTGCTGCTGTCTGATGCTGCTGTCTGTTACCATCACCTCCGCACAGTTCTTTTCCTTCGGCCGGAATAAAGTTCAGTATACGGATTTTCAGTGGCATGTCCTCAAGACCGAGCATTTTGATATCTATTACTACCCGGAAATGAAAGACCTCGCCGGCCGCGGAGCGTTTCTGGCCGAGGAGTCTTATCGGGTCCTCTCCGAACGCTTCAACCATAATGTCCTGAACCGTATACCATTGATTTTCTATAGCTCCCACCTTCATTTCGAACAGACGAATACTACAGCCGGGTTTATTCCCGAGGGGGTCGGCGGTTTTACCGAGTTCCTCAAGGGACGCGTCGTTATCCCGTACGACGGATCGATGTGGGATTTCCGCCACGTTATCCGGCATGAGCTTGTCCATGTGTTCATGTATAGCAAACTCGGCAGGGTTCTCAATGATCATCATATGTCCCAGGACCGGCTTCCCCCATTGTGGTTTGTCGAGGGCCTCGCGGAATATTGGTCCACCGACTGGGATATCCAGGCCGAAATGGTCATGCGCGATGCCACGATGAGCGGATATCTCGCGCCTTTGAGCGATATGGACCGGATCTTCGGTTCGTTTCTCATGTATAAGGAGGGACAGAATATCCTTCAGTTCGTCGCCGAACGCTTCGGGCATGAAAAGATCCTCCTTCTGATGGAGAATTTCTGGAAGGCTCAGTCGTTTGATGAGCTCTTTAAAATCACCATCGGTCGCAATTATGCGGAGTTCGATAAGGAATGGGTCTATTACCTGAAGAAGAAATATTATCCCCTGCTTGATTCCACAGACCTGCCGGACGCTGTCTCCCGCCCGCTCGTTACCGAGGGGTTTAATGCTAAACCGGTGTTCCTTAAACGCGGCAATCATAAGTTTATCTATTTTATCGGAAATCATACCGGCTATACAAGCATCTACCGCGTGTCGCTTGATACCGCACACGCTCAACCGGAACTTGTCCTCGAGGGGGAAAAATCGGATGAGTTTGAGGCGTTTCACCTTTTCCAGAGTAAACTTTCGATTTCACGCGACGGGATACTGGCGTTTGTTACCAAAAGCGGCGAGAATGATGCGCTCCATCTTCTGAATACCGCCAACGGTCAGGTCGTCTCTTCCTACCACTTTAATGACCTTATTGTCATCGGCTCACCCTCCTGGTCCCCCGGCGGGAACCGCCTGGCCTTCTCTGCCGTCGATAAGTCGGGCAACAGCGATCTCTATGTCTGGGATCTCCGGGATAGTGGCCTTACCCGCCTGACGAACGATGTCTATGACGATCGCGACCCGGCCTGGTCACCACAGGGCGATAAGATCCTCTTTACCTCCGACCGGAGTCCGTTCGGCGATCACGGCGTCTATAACCTATTTTTCTATGATCTCCAGACTCATGGTGTCCGGTACCTGACCTGCGGCAATGAGAGCCACTCCGCACCCGAGTGGTCGACCGACGGGTCCTCGGTCCTCTTTACCTCCGATGCCGGCGGTGCACGCAATGTCTGGCTGCTCCGTCTCGATACTGCCCGCACCCGAGTCCGTGAAATGAAAAAACTGACGCACTTCATGACCGCAGCCTTTGATCCGGTCTTTACCGATTCCGGTATGGCCTTCGTCGCGTTCCAGAATTTCAGCTTCCAGATCCGCTCCCTGAATAATTTTCGGGCGCTCTGTGATTCATCCCCCACGATCCATCCCCCCGACCCTGTCCCGATCTCCCCTCCCTGGACCCCTTCGACAGTGGAGGGTAGCACGGAGGTGAAGTCCTACCGCTACGCAGGGAATTATAGCCTCGATA
This sequence comes from Bacteroidota bacterium, assembly GCA_033854175.1. GTDB lineage: Bacteria > Bacteroidota > Ignavibacteria > UBA10030 > SZUA-254 > DATKPE01. The sequence continues at coordinate 27,844 of JAWOKN010000138.1, forward strand.
TCGCCGAAAGCCAGATCGCAACTGATCCGGTGTTCGGTACCAACGGCGGCGCCTATATCGCTCTCAGCGACCTTCTTGGCAACGAACAGTATGATTTTCTCGTCTATAATACCGCCCAGTCGTCCGATGAGCTTCTTTCAAGCTTCGATATTGCCATTTCACGGGTCTCGCTCCAGCACCGGTCGAATTTCGCCTACGGCATCTACCGCTTCAGCGGCAGGAGGTATGATCTTACCGATCCGGATTTGTATTATTTTGAAAAGGTTTACGGCGGCTACTTTATTATGAATTATCCCCTCTCGAAGTTCCAGAGAATCGCCGTCTCTACCAGCCTCTCGAATTCGATGAAGGATGCATCGGGGATTTCATTCCTGAATTCCGGCCAGTCGAATTATGACCTTTCCCGCAGGGCGCTTCTTCTGTCGAATTCTGTCTCCTTTACACATGACAATTCCCTCTGGGAGGCGAGCGGCCCGATCGACGGGAGCAGGTTTAATGTGACGCTTGCCTATACCACCGACGTCCAGTCTTCTCTGGCGAACTACTATTCGCTCATCTTCGACTACCGCCGCTATTTCCGCATAGCGTCCCGCTCTGCCTATGCGGTGCGCCTCTGGCTGTTTTATAACGACGGCGAGGAGGCACGACGCTTTTTTATGGGCGGAAGCTGGGACCTCCGCGGCTATGACAGGTTTTCCCTGCGCGGGAAAAAGTTGTGGCTGGTCAGTAATGAACTCCGCTTTCCGTTCATCGACGAGTTCGCCCTCCGCTTCCCCCTTATGGGCATCACTCTGGTCGGCATCCGCGGTGCGCTCTTTATGGACGCCGGTAATGCCTGGGATGATGTCTATACCGAGACGCTCGGGAGCGTCGGCGCAGGTCTGCGCCTTAATCTCGGCGGCGTCCTCGTCCTCCGCTATGACTTTGGTAAACGGATTGAATCCAATTTCAGGAAACTCCAGGACGACCTCTTCTCACAGTTTTTCTTCGGATGGGATTTTTAAGATGAGAAGCTGTTTTTTTTATATCGTTCTTCTTCTTGTTGCGTGCTGCTCCTGCTCAACATTGAGGCTAGACCGCCCGCTGAGAACCGGTGGCCAGGACTGGCTCATGTACGGCGGGGGCCCCGGGAGGACGAACGCCACCACGAGCCCTGTTCTTCCCCCGCTTACCCTGGCCTGGTCGTATGATGCTTCTTCGGGCTTCAGCCCCTATTCCGGCGCTCTTGCCGACAGCATGCTCTTTATCCAGAACCTCCAGGGTGAAATACGGATTGTCAATGCCACCGACGGCCATGAACTTTCCTCACACCGCCTCGGTGC
>JAWOKN010000139.1:0-15429 GCA_033854175.1 Bacteroidota bacterium
CAGGATCGGCGGCGATCCCTTCAACGGGTCCTCTGGTTCCCCAGAAGTTACCGCAGACTATACGCACCTCGGTCGCATCATCGTCGGTAATGACGGGGATATCGGGGGATTTGACCTCCTGGTAGCGTGGCGGTGTCATTTTGAGTGACGAGGGAAGATTCGTCCAGAGCTGAAATCCGTGCATACGTCCTGTCTGGTCCCCTTTGGGCATCTCCTGGTGGATAATGCCGCTGCCGGCGGTCATCCACTGGACATCGCCTGCTGCTATTGTACCCCGGTTGCCGATGCTGTCTCCGTGGTCGACGGTGCCTGCGAGAACATAGGTGATCGTTTCGATGCCGCGGTGCGGGTGCCAGGGGAAGCCTGCGAGGTAATCGGCCGGGATATCGTTCCGGAAATCGTCGAGGAGGAGGAACGGATCGAAATCCGAGGTTGTCCCGAAGCCAAACGCGCGGCGAAGGTGCACGCCTGCGCCTTCGATAGTCGGCCGGGCCTGGACGATACGTTTAACGGGGCGTAATGACATAGAATCCTCCAATATCTGTTAAAATTAACGGGGTACCGGGATGCAAAGAACAATTTCGGCGGAAGCACTCAGGCTTCCGGTCTGAACCTCTCGACCTCTTCCAGGACAGTAGCGACGATATCCTCTTCCCTCACGCGTTTGATCACCTCCCCCTTGCGGTAGAGGATTGCGACGCCCTTTCCGGCGGCGATGCCTATGTCGGCTTCGCTTGCTTCGCCGGGGCCGTTCACGACGCAGCCGAGGACGGCGATCTTGACTGGTTTTTTCACATTCGCCAGTTTATCCTCAAGCTGTTTCATAATGCTGAAAAGGTCAACTTCCAGCCTCCCGCATGTCGGGCAGGCGATAAGTTCAACATTCCGGGAGGCAAGGCTCAGGGACCGCAGGATATCCTTCCCCACCTCGACCTCCTTCACGGGGTCGTCGGTGAGTGAAACGCGTATCGTATCGCCGATCCCTTCGGCAAGCAGTGTGCCTATACCCACAGCAGACTTTATCGTGCCGACCCTTGTCGTACCCGCCTCCGTAACACCGAGGTGAAGGGGTATATCGGTCCTTTGGGCGACAAGCCTGTAGGCTTCGATCATCAGTTTAACGTCGGTGGACTTCACCGATATGATGATATCATGAAAATCGGCCTCCTCGCAGATACCGACATGGCGCATTGCGCTTTCATAGAGCGCCTCTGCGGTCGGGTAGCCATGTTTCTGGAGGATATCCTCCTCGAGCGAACCGGAATTGACGCCGATGCGGATCGGTATGCCCTTTGCCTTGGCGGCGGAGAGCACCTGGTGAATCCGTTCCTGCGATCCGATATTCCCGGGATTGAGGCGGACCTTGGCGACATTGGCCTCGATAGCCTTCAATGCAAAGACGTGATTGAAATGAATATCAGCGACAACAGGGATGGGGGAACGGCGGACAATCGGGGCGATCGCCTCGGCCGCTTCCTTGTCATTGACCGTCACCCTGACAATATCGCAGCCTGCATCGGCGGCGCGGCAAATCTGATCCAGGGTCGCGTCGACGTCGGAGGTTTTGGTCTTGGTCATGGTCTGGACTGAAATGGGGGCGTTGCCGCCGACGGCGATCGTGCCGACATTGACTCGCCGGGTCTGCCGCCGCACGCCGACCTTATAGGTGGGATGCGGATGACCGGGCGCTGCAGGAGGGGCCGCTGAATTAAGAACAGGGAGTGTGATATTCATCGATCGGGTGAAAATGTCAATTGAGTTTTTTGCTTGCCTCGAAGAGGATTTTTTTCTCCTCGTCGGTCAGGCTCTGATATCCGCTCTTGCTGATTTTGTCCAGAATCTCATCGACCTGCTGCTGGCTCGTCCGCTCCTCCTTGTCGACGATATCATAGTACTTCGCGTCGGTAATATCGGTCGAGTTGTAACTCCCTGCATGCTGACGGGAGGAAACCATGCGTTCCCTGGCGTGAGCGATAAAGGATGAGAACGGTGCGCGCCTCTGGTCGATGAGGAGGTAGACATAGCCGACCGCGGCCCCGCCGAGATGGGCAAAGTGGGCGATCCCGTCGGGGGTGCTGCTCACACCGGCATAGATTTCCAGCGCGATATAGAGGATGACAAAATACCTGGCCTTGATCGGCAAAAGGAAATAGATAAAAATCGGCCGGTCGGGGAAGAGAATTCCGAAGGCGATCAGGACGCCGTAGATGGCGCCGGACGCACCGACCGTGGGTGCCGGGGGAGCGAAGAGCGGCCCGATGAAGAGGTTGGAGAGGCCCGCTCCGACACCGCACAGAAAATAGTAGGTGAGGAACTTCTTCGACCCCCATGTATTCTCCAGCTCCATGCCGAACATCCAGAGGGCGAGCATATTGAACAGGAGGTGCATCAGCCCGCCGTGCATGAACATATAGGTAAAGAGCTGCCACGGCATGAACCCCTCGCCGAGGGGAAAAAGATAAAACACCGACTCAATGACCGATGTAAGGGCCGAGCCGCGGAGGCGGAACATCGAAAGGAACAGGACGAAGCAATAGACCGCTGTATTCGTCACCAGGAGGGTCTTGATGACAGGCGGGAAGAACCTGAATCCGCCAAAAAGCGACGGGCGGTAGTAGCTCGAATTTTGATATCGGTAATATGACATTGAACCGGATCTTCTACGATAATTCCGTTCTCGTGACCACCTCAACGGTCGGTGAGGGCGGCAACGCCGGGGAGTATTTTCCCTTCGAGAAACTCCAGGGACGCTCCGCCGCCTGTGGAAACATGGGATACCTGTTTCTCGAGTCCGAATTTTGCAAGGGCAGCCGCCGAATCTCCGCCGCCGACGATCGTGGTGGCACCCTTGAGGGTGATATCCGCAAGGGTAGAGGCAACCGCCTTCGTTCCGCCGGCAAACCTGTCCATCTCAAAAACGCCCATCGGGCCGTTCCAGACGACGGTTTTTGCCGGTAGGAGTGCCTTAGTAAATAATTTAACCGTTTCTGCCCCAATATCAAGTCCCATCCACCCGGGTGGAATCTGCGTCACAGGGACGGTTTTTGTTGCGGCATTCTCCTCTGATTTCTGGGCGACCACGCAATCGACGGGAAGGAGGACGTTGAGATTACGCGATTTTGCCTCGGCGAGGATCTTTTTCGCCAGATCGATTTTGTCGTTTTCGAGTATCGAACTGCCGATTTCGAGCCCCTGGGCCTTATAAAAGGTAAACATCATCCCGCCGCCGATAAGGAGGGTATTGACCTTTGACATGAGATTCTCGATGACGTCGATCTTGCCCGATATTTTTGCCCCGCCGATAATGGCGACATAGGGGCGAGTGGGCGAGCCGATGGCGCGTCCCAGGTAGTCGATCTCCTTCTGCATCAGGTAGCCGGCGACCGAGGGCTGAAGAAAGTGCGTGACCCCTTCTGTCGAGGCATGGGCGCGGTGGGCTGAACCGAACGCATCGTTGACAAAGACTTCGCCGAGCGACGCCAGTTGCTTTGAAAAATTCTGATCATTGGCCTCCTCCTCGGGATGGAACCGGAGGTTTTCGAGAAGGATGCAGTCGCCGTTTTTGAGGGCGTTCACCATGGCCGCAGTTTCGGGGCCGATGCAGTCGGGGGCAAAGGCGACCGGTTTGGAGAGAAGTTGTGCGAGATGTTCCGCGACCGGTTTCAGTGTAAATTCCAGATTCCGTTTACCCTTGGGGCGTCCGAGATGGGACATCAGGATGGCTTCGCCGCCGTCGGCAAGAATTTTCTTGATTGTCGGAAGGGATTCGACCATTCTCGTGTCGTCGGTGATCACGTCTTTCTCGATCGGGACGTTAAAATCGACGCGGACAAGAACGCGTTTCCCCTTCAGGCTGACATTATCGATGGTAAGCTTGTTCATTGGTAGTTTCTCCGCAAGTGAAAAAGAAAAAGGCTAACGACACAGAACGATCGTTAGCCTCATGACAGAACGCATGGTTATTTCAGCGACGAAGCGACTTTCTTCGTGAGATCGATCATCCTGCATGAATATCCCCACTCATTGTCATACCACGCCATGACCTTGATCAGATTCTCGACCACAAACGTGAGGGGGGCATCGAACATCGCCGAATGGGGGTTACCCCGGAAATCGCTCGACACGAGTGGTGTCTCGACATATTCCAGGATATGCTGCATCGGTCCTGCCGCCGCGGCCTTGAACGCCGCGTTCACTTCATCCTTCGTCGTCGGACGGCTCGCTTCGACAACCAGATCGACGATCGAGACATTCGGTGTCGGGACGCGGACAGCCACGCCGTCGAGTTTTCCCTTGAGTTCGGGGACGACGAGGCCGATGGCCTTGGCGGCGCCCGTCGAAGTGGGGATCATATTCACGGCGGCAGCACGGGCTCTCCTCAGGTCCTTATGGGGAAGGTCGAGGAGTTTCTGGTCGTTCGTATACGAATGGATCGTCGTCATCAGACCCTTCTTCACGCCGAAGCTCTGGACGAGGACCTTGGCAACGGGAGCGAGGCAGTTGGTGGTGCACGACGCGTTTGAAATGACGTGATGCTTTGCCGGATCGTACGTCGAGTCATTGACACCGATGACAAGTGTCGCATCGGGGGTCTTCGCGGGTGCGCTGATGATAACCTTCTTCGCGCCGTTGGTGATATGCTGGCGGGCTGCGTCTCCGTCCGTGAAATGCTTGAGACCGGTCGATTCGATGACGATATCGACGCCCAGGTCCTTCCAGGGGAGTTTCGTATGATCCTTTTCGGAGAGCACCTTGAGGGGCTTGCCGTTGACGATGATGGTATTCTCCTTGACTTCAACCTTTCCCGCAAAATTTCCGATCACCGAATCATATTTCAGCAAATGTGCAAGTGTCGGGGCATCCGTAATATCGTTCACTGCGACAAATTCAAGTTCGGGGGTTCCCACTCCGGCGCGGAACACGTTTCTGCCAATCCGGCCGAAGCCATTGATACCAATTTTTACCGCCATTCTGATCCTCCAGTTTCTGGATTAATAATTGACGAATTGAACCGCTCTTTAGGCGAGGGTTATGTGTAAATATATCGAAAAATGAAACGAAAAACAACTATTTCACCATCTTCCGGGGTGGTCGCTGGTTGGTGCGGGAGGCGTCTACCCCATCAAGTGACGGTACCGCGACACGCTCTGGAGGTAAAAGTGTCCCTGTTCAATTTTGAAGATGAAAAGTTTCTGGAGATCGAGATATGTTTTTCTCCGCACCTGGCGGGTCGGGTCTGATGAGAGCGCTTCGGTGATAGAGACTCCTGAAGAATCGAAGTGGACCTCGTCGATGCTATAGACCCTGAGGGAATAGTCATGGTACCAGATCTGGATGCCCGCATCCCGGCAGAACGACCCCACAGGCATCCAGTCAAAAATCAGAATCGCGCCCTCGGGAAGAACCGGTGCATCCCGCAGAAGATCATCGCGGACCGTGGTGATCAGCGCGCCTTTCCGGAGAAGGTTATTCGATCCCTGAATGCTTTCGGCTCCTACAAAGCCCTGCCGGTCGAGTGTGAGGAGATAATATCCCGATCCAAGTATTACCAATGTCGTTGCCGCAGCGAGGAAAGTTTTCATCCTCTCCTCCCCCATTGAGCGCCATTTGGCCACCAATGTCAGCGAGCTCACGAGGATCATCAAAAGTGCGGGGAGAGAATAGACCAGATAATAGCGGAAGGGGTGATTGGTCAGAAATATGACCGGCAGGATGCCGGCGATGCTCCAGAAACCCAGCACCAAAAAAGTTGTCCGCTCCTGTTTTCTCTTCCCGGACAGGATAAAGGCAAGGCATGGCACAAGCCAGACAAGAATGACAAGGACAATCGGGAGGTTGTCGGTGCATGTCACAGATTCGGCGAACCATTCTGCGTAATACAACAGGTTCGTGATAAGATGCATTCCGAAAAACTGAATCTGATACTGATCCACGAGGCTGGCCCCCGCCTGAGACCGGATTCCATAAAACCGGAAAGCGATGTAGAGTGCGGCAGCAGCCAGATACCAGACCACAGAGCGGAGAGAATTTTCGAACCTCTGTCCCCATGAACCTTCTCCGCCGGTCCAAAACAGGCGGATAATGAAAAAAATCAGGGGAAGGACAATGACAGATTCCTTCGAAAGAAGTCCGAGAAGGAAAAACGCAAACGCCGCAGGGGAGTTCTTCCTGAGGAAAAAAAGAAGTGCGAGGAAAAACATCAGTGCGGCGCACAGATCGTTCATGCCGACGACCCAGAAGAGGGGATCCATCTGGAGGGAGGCCGCTGCGGCATAGAGAAAGCCGACTATCCAGGCTGAAAATCCGTTCCCCACACATCGCCGGGCGATGAAAACCACCAGAATCGCATTCACGGTATGGAGAATCAGGGCTGCGATGTGGTAACCGGTTGGGTTTAGACCGAAAAGGTAGTAGAGAACCGCGATAACGAGCTGGCTGAAAGGTCTGTAGAACTTCGACTGGTAGGATAATATGGCTGTCGAAAGAAAGTTCCATATCCCGTCCCTGGAGAGGGAATTCAGAACGCACCAGTCATCCTGAATAAAGGGATACTTCACGGAAGGCCAGTAGACGAGGCCGACGGTCAGTGCAAGAAGGAATCCCCCGCCGGCGGTGGCCCGGGGACCCGGCGGGAACAGATCCCGGAAGCGGTTAAAAATGGCCGCATTCTTGCCCCCCTTGTTATTTTTCATCGCCGGTACTGGTCATGGATGAACATATTCATCACTATCAATCAGGTTGTTATCGGGGGAGGTATGGTACCGAGAAATTGACAGAAAAACAATTCCGCTCTTCCGCCGCCCGCCCCCCCCCACTGGGGGGGGCAGGCATCTTCGCCAGAGGTTTGGACTTGAAGGGGGAATGATATATATTTTCCCGGGTATAGCAAACGATGCAATCATCATGACAACTTCTTACCAATGAAAGGGAGATCAGCATGAATTTCAGAGATGAGCTTACGAAGGAAATCCATCAGGAAATGCTCAACACGCGGAAAATCCTCGAGCGGATTCCGGAAGACAAATTTGACTGGCGGCCGCATGCCAGATCGTCGAACCTTCAGGGTCTGGCAACGCATGTGGCCACACTGTCGAGGTTGGGCACAATGCTCTTTGAAACCGGCTCCCTCGACGTCCAGAAATTCACCCCGTTGCCGCCCCTCGGTTCGAGGAAGGAACTCCTTGAGACGTTCGACAAACTCGCCGCGACGGCGGAGGCTGTGATTGCAGAGGCACCGGACAGCGTGTTGGCCGAATCCTGGTCGCTCACGGCAGGCCCCGTGCCGATCTTCACCATGACGCGCCTTGCGGCACTGAGGAGGCTTTTCATCAACCACCTCATTCATCACCGGGCGCAACTGATACTCTATCTTCGCCTGAACGACATCCCGATCCCGGGTCTCTATGGTCCGTCGGCCGATGAACGGTAGCGAACCACGCACAACGCCGGCAGATCCGGGTGCAGCAGATAGTGAATGTTTTCCAGCTCGGAGGTAACAATGGCCGGACCCTGGGTACGACGCACATTCATCATCTTCCACACCACACTCACAGCGGTGATATTCATTGAAAGCACATACACATTATGGGATGCATTGGCGGCGCACAAATTCGGGAGGCTCAGCCTGCACGCAGCGCTTGTCTCCGGTGGTGAACTCATTGGAGCGGTCCTCTTCATCATTCCGAAAACGCTCCAGGCGGGGGGTGTGATACTTCTGATCATCTTTGCGGTCGTCCTGACGGTTCACGGGGTCCGGGCAGAACTGCCGATCCTCGTCTATGCAGCGGGTGTTGTGTTCATCATGGTGCATGGAAGCGGATTTTCCGGAAAACAGAACTGACACGGTTCTGTCAACGCGCCAGAGCCACCGAAGCCGCGTAGACAACAGACGCGCCGCAGGCGCGAAGCACGCCTGCGCACGCGCACAGTGTCGAACCGGTTGTCATCACATCATCCACGATCATAAACGATCTGTCCTTCACTTCCCCCCTTTTCTTCGGATTCAGCATAAATGCATCCCTGACGTTCCCCCGGCGCTCGTGGACGTCGAGTTGCGTCTGTGAGGGCGTGTATCTTTTCCGGATAAGGAACCGGGTATCGACGGGTGCGCTGATGACACGGGAGATCCCACGGGAAAGAATATCGGCCTGATTGTACCCGCGCTCGCGTTTCCTGACCGGGTGAAGGGGGACCGGAACGATAACGTCGATATGTTTCGATACAAGTTGCTCGCGTATCCGGGCCCCGATTTCGGCGCCGAGTCTCAAACCGATTGATTTCATCCCCTTATATTTCAGCAAATGGATCACATCCTGAATCACGTTATCCTTCTCGAAAAGATAGCATGAGACCAAATTGGCGATCCCTGCCTCGGATGCAAGTTTTGCCTGCATCTTGCGCCAGAGGGGATGCAATGCATCGACCCGGACAAACCGGGTCCAGCACGTGGTGCAGATCTGATCTTCCCCCGCCTGGAGGCTGGCATTGCATGTACAGCAGACCGGGGGATAGATAAAATCGAGGACAGGAGATAGCAGCCGATGGCAGCATGACTTCATAGAAAACCGCCTCCCAGCGGAAACACATTGTACTACTGTTTCATCTTTTCAAGGCGTGCAATTTCATCCCTCAGTTCGGCCGCCCGTTCAAATTCCAGATCCTTGGCGGCGTTCCGCATCTCCTTGCGGAGTTCCTCCAGCAAATCCTTGCGCTGGTCGGGTGTCATATACTTCACGATCGAATCGGAGATCATGGAAGGCTTTTCGCGTTCCCTCCGCGCGTCGCGGGAGATTTTCACATCCGCGACGGCGGTGCTTGCCAGGACTTCCTCTGTCGATTTCAATATTGTGCGGGGTGAAATGCCATGTTCCCTGTTATACTCAATCTGCATGGTCCTGCGGCGGCTGGTTTCATCCAGCATCCGTTTCATCGAGCCGGTGACGGTATCGGCATAGAGGATCACCCTGCCGTTGAGATTTCTGGCCGTGCGGCCTGCGGTCTGTATCAGCGAGCGTTCCGACCGGAGGAAACCCTCCTTGTCGGCGTCGAGGATGGCGACAAGCGACACCTCGGGTAGGTCCAGGCCTTCGCGCAGCAGGTTGACGCCGACGAGGACATCGAAATCGCCCAGGCGGAGGTCGCGGAGAATCTCGACCCGTTCCAGTGCATCGATTTCAGAATGGATATACCGGACGCGGACATGGATATCGCTCAGGTACCGCGTCAGGTCCTCGGCCATCCTTTTCGTAAGGGTGGTGACGAGGACCCGTTCCTTCCTTTCGGCGCGGCGGCGGATTTCCTCGATGAGGTCATCGATCTGGTGGTGGACGGGGCGGATTTCGACCTCGGGATCGACGAGACCGGTGGGGCGGATGACCTGTTCGACGACGACGCCCCTGGATTTCGCGAGTTCATAGGGGCCCGGCGTGGCGCTGACAAAGATAATCTGCGGCACCATCTGTTCCCATTCCTCAAACGTCAGGGGGCGGTTATCGAGGGCTGAGGGAAGCCGGAATCCATGTTCGACCAGTGTGGTCTTTCTCGACCGGTCTCCGTGCCACATACCTGCTATCTGGGGGACAGTGACGTGCGACTCGTCGATAATGAGCAGGAAATCCTTCGGAAAATAGTCAAAGAGGCAGTAGGGTCTCGAGCCCGGCGGCCGGCCGGCGATATGCCGGGAATAATTCTCGATCCCCGAGCAGTAGCCCACCTCGCGCATCATCTCGATATCGAAGCGGGTCCGCTGTTCGAGCCTTTGAGCCTCAAGGAGTTTTCCGACCTGTCGCAGATACGACAGGCGTTCCTCGAGTTCCTCCTCGATCGAGCCGATGGCCTTTTCGAGTGTCGGGGCTGACGTCACAAAATGTTTCGCGGGGTAGATAATCTCGTAATCGATCTCGCGGATGACCTCACCCGACAGGGGGTGGATCGTGGCCAGTTTTTCGATCTCATCGCCGAAGAGCTGAATGCGGACGGCCTGTTCAATTTCGTAGGCGGGGATAATTTCGATGATATCGCCCCTGACGCGGAACGTGCCGCGGGTGAAGTCAAAATCGTTCCGGAGGTAGTGGATGTCGAGAAGTCTCCGGAGGAGGACGTCGCGTTCAATATGCTGGCCCCTGCGAAGGGGGACCATCTGTTTCAGCCACTCATCGGGGGCGCCGATGCCATAGATGCAGCTGACCGAGGCGATGACAATCACATTGGGATCGCCGCTCAGGAGGGCGCTCGTGGCGCGGAGCCGCAGCCGGTCAATTTCGTCGTTTATCGATGAATCCTTCGCGATATAGGTATCGGTCTGCGGAATGTAGGCTTCCGGCTGGTAATAATCGTAATAGGAAATAAAGAATTCGACGCGGTCATGGGGAAAGAAATGTTTGAATTCGCCGTAGAGCTGTGCGGCGAGGGTCTTATTATGCGACATAATAAGTGTAGGTCTCCCCACCTGGGCGATAACGTTGGAGACGGAAAAGGTCTTTCCGCTGCCGGTCACACCGAGAAGTGTCTGGTACGGGTCACCCCGTTTCACGCCCTCGGTCAGTTCGCGGATTGCCGAGGGCTGATCGCCGCTCGGTTGATACTCCGATATGAGTTGAAACGACATAGGAACAGCCAATTGAGATGCAGGGAATATCTGAATCAGAATCTAGAGAATTGCGATGAATTATACAATCACCTCTCTCCGCATGTGGGGGGGGGTAGTCCGCCCGTCTCCGTGGATATTTCCGGATGTCTCGGCGCAGGATGGAGATCAGGGGGGCGCCTGTTTACTCGTACCGCAAAGCATCGATCGGATGGAGGAGGGAAGCTTTCCGGGCCGGATAATAGCCGAAAAAGACGCCCACGAGCATTGAAAAGAAGACCGATATCAGTACGGATGCGCCGGTTACAAACGTTGGCCATCCCGCAATTTTCGAGACGAGGGAGGATCCGACGACTCCCAGACCGATTCCAACAAAACCGCCGAGAAGGCTGAGGACGATCGCCTCCATCAGGAACTGCGTCAGGATATCGCGTTTGCGGGCACCGATCGACATCCGGACTCCGATTTCTCGCGTACGTTCGGTGACGGAGACGAGCATGATGTTCATAATCCCGATCCCGCCGACGATCAGTGATACAGAGGCGATGCTTGCCAGGAGTGTCGTCATGACTTTTGAGGTCGATGCGGACGCCTCGGCGATTTCGGTCTGGTTTCTGATCGTAAAATCATTATCATCAGCCGGGCCGAGTTTATGTCTGGCACGCAGAAGATCGGTGATCTGCTGCTGAGCCTCGAGCATCTGACTTTTCGATTTCGCGGATGCGGTAAATCCCCATGCATGGACATTCGCCCCCATCATGCGTTTCTGGAGTGTCGTATAGGGGACGATAATGATATCATCCTGGTCCTGTCCCATCATATTCTGGCCTTTCGACTGGAGTGTACCGACGACACGAAAGGGAATGTTCCGGATGCGGATGGTTTTTCCGACAGGATCTTCAGCCTGGAACAGATTATCGACCACTGTCTGGCCGAGGAGGCAGACCTTTGTAGCGCCCCGGACATCGGCATCGGTGAAGAAGTCCCCCTCCTCGACGCGCCAATCCCGTATTGCGAAGAAATCCGGTGATCCACCCTGTACGGAGGTCCCCCAGTTATTATCGGCATAGATGATCTGAGCACCCGTGCGGAGCATCGGACTCAGGTAGGCAACAGCGGGGCATTGGTCCTTAATCGCGAGGCCGTCATCTTCTGTCAGTGTAGTCCCGGTCTGGGCGCCGGTTCTCACCGCGCCGGAAGTAAACGAACCGGGAAAAATCAGCAGCACGTTTGTTCCGAGGCTGCTGATCTGCGCATCGACCTGAACCTGTGCACCCTGGCCGATTGCGACCATGGCGATAACGGCGCCGACACCGATAATGATGCCGAGCATGGTCAGGACCGACCGCATTTTATTCCGCATCAGGGCATCGAATGCTATCCGTAATATTTCGAAAAATCGCATCATAGTTTTAATTCCGTGATAATGGTGGGGTAAGGCACGGCCTCATGTCATCTTCCAGGGCCACGTCCCCCCATTCTCGGCTGGAACGGGTTCGTCTGCCCATTCGAGGAGGCAGCCTCGGATGCGACCATGCCGATAATGACATCATCGCCTTCCTTCAGGGCATCGCTGGTTACTTCGACATACCTGTTGTCGTTCAGACCGATCCTGACCGGGACAGGTTTCAATCCCTTATTGGCTTCGACGACCCAGACGCGGCCGGGTCTTGAGTCCCCGTTTGCATCAGAGCTTTTCTGGCCCATATGCTGGCCGCTCCGGCTGGAATCGCCGTGCTGGTGCCACTGCATTCTCGCCCCCTGCTGACCGGACTGACCCGGCTGGCCGGACAGACGGCCCGTCGATTCGGGTGAGGAAGCACGGTCTGAGAATTTATCGATATAATCCGCCGGCGGCTGGAATCTGATCGCGAGGGTCGGGACACGGAGGACGTTCTCCCGTTTATCGACAAGAATGGACGCCGTTGCAGTCATACCCGGACGGAGTTTGAGATCAGGGTTATCGACGGCGATGATGACGGTATAGGTCACCACGTTCTGGACGGTGACGGGATTCATCCTGACCTGTGTCACAACACCCTGGAACGTCTGATCCGGGTAGGCGTCGACGGTAAATGTCACCGTCTGACCATCCTTGATCTGGCCGATATCAGCCTCATCGACGCTCGCCTCGACCTGCATATGTTTCAGATCGGTCGCAAGGAGGAAGAGTTTCGGTGCCTGGAGGCTTGCTGCGACGGTCTGGCCGACATCGACGTCACGTTCAATGATGACACCATCGCTCGGCGCCTTGATAATGGCATACTGGAGGTTGACCTGCGCCTGATAGAGGGCTGCCTGGGTTTGTTTCAGCTGTGCGACATCGGCCTCATAGGTGGCCACGGCGGCATCGAGGTCAGCCTGTGATACGAGCGACTTATTGAAAAGGTCCTGTTCACGGTCCAGGGTTCTCTTGGCCTGATTCAGTGCCGCCTGGTTCCTTTCAACGTTCGCCTCGGCCTGTTGGACCGCGGCATAGAGGAATGTGGAATCTATAACGGCGACGACCTGACCCTTTTTGACGACGCTGTTGAAATCGACAGAGAGTTTCGCGATTGTACCGGAGACCTGGCTTCCGATCTCGATCGTCAGGGGAGGGTTCAGGGTACCGGTGGCGCGCACCTGGACGACCACGTTGCCGCGCGTCACCTTATCGGTGCGAAATTTTACATCCCCGTTACCCCCTCTGGAAAGGATGAAATACCCGCCACCAAAGAGAATCGCGGCAAGGATGATTCCATAGAGATAAATTTTTTTCATGACTGTTGGCCAAAAATGATATGATCAAAATCGTTCAATATAACCAGATAGCCAGACGGCCCTGCCCTCAAAAAAAACCCCCAAATACGCCTCTTGGCAGGTATCTGGAACGCTCCACCCAATTTTAGACAATAAAAATGTAAAATCGATTAACCGTGGACAGGTGATTTATAAATATACTTAAAATAGGCAGATTTATCAAAAATAGTACCCATGACCGCCGTAGGGAACCACAACGGCCAGCCGTTCCGGATGCGAGAGATCGGCCGCAATTCTGTTCCAGCAAGGTAAATCGACGAGGAGCCATTCTGTGCATACACCCCCGGGGGGACACCTGCGGGTGAGGGGGGTCAGACGAGAAGAGCCCTGATGACGGTCACTAGCGATTACGTTGCAACATCATGTTCAACTCTTTCGAGATGGTTGCCTTCCCGAGCGTCGGCCCGTTTGAGGAGTATGGAAAAGGTCAGACCGAACAGTCCCAATGTGGAAAACATCACCATACTGGCGGTATAGGTCTGGGTTGCATCCCGGAGGAGTCCGTTGAGCCAGGGAAAGAGGGCGAGTCCGATATTCTGGATCATCGTCGTGAGACCGAACGCGGTTCCCACGCGGTTTTTCTCGACGATAAGGGTAATGGAGGGCCACATGGCGGCGGGGACCATGACGAAGGCGCAGCCGAGGATAATCATCGGAAAAGCCGGCGGAAGCATCGTGAAGGCCATGAGTAAAAAGGCCGGGACCATCAGAACAGACCCGAGGACCATAACCGATGCGCGCCGGCCGAACCTGTCGACGAGCTGGCCGAAGAAGGGCGCAAAAATCATCGAAGCGAAGATGATAATAGTCGTCGTTCCGCCGGCGGTGGTGAACATATGGATGATGTTATAGAACACCTGGTAAAAGAAGCCGCCTTCGGTGGGGGCGGTCATCGGCAGGCCGTACTTGGTATTGAAGAAATCGGTCGAGAGCGACGTGAAGGGGAAGATTGCCGAATAAAATGTCAGGCAGAGGAGTGTGACATACCAGTAGGAGTTATTGAACTTTTTGATATCTGCCAGGACGATCTTATCACCGCCCCCCTCCTCCTTCAGGTTAAGGACCTTCTCCCCTTTCCGGTCCATGAGGATATAGATAAAATTCGCAAGGAGTGAAAGGATGCAGAAGAGGACTGCGGCCCAGAGTGCAAACCGGAAGTCCTTGAAATAATCCGCGATCAGCGCCTCGGTATTGAAGCTGAAGAGAGTTCCGAGGCGGCTCAGGGTGAGGCCGACGCCGAAGGAAAACGCGAGTTCCTTCCCCTTGAACCAGCGCGAGAAAATGGCGCTCTGGGCGACGACAAGCGATTCCGACCCCCAGCCGAAGATAAACCTGCCGACGAAGATGGCCCACATTCCGGGGGCGATCGCGACGATGGCGGCACCGAGTGTGACAAGGCAGGAGAAGAACAGGCTCGCCCGCCGTGTGCCGAACTTATCGATCAGGAGTCCGCCGATAAAAACCGAAAGTATGGCAGCGACGCTATAGAGTGTATAGGTCTGACCGATCGCCTCGCGGTCGAGGCCGAGTTTTTCGATCAGAGTCGGGGCGATAGCGCCGAGGCTGTCATAGGCGAAATAACTTCCAAACGTCAGGATCGCCACAAAGAAGAGGATCGTGTAGCGGTATCCGCGTCGCGAGGGGTGAAACCAGCCATATTCCTGCACCAGTTCGTTCGTCATGGAGTCGGTCTGAATGGATATGTTGGAAAATTCTTAAAAATCATTGGGAAACATAGAGAAAAAAAAAGGAAGATGCAAAAAGAGGATATCGGGTGGGGGGTCATCGGGGTGGGGGGTCATGAAGATTTTGCCAGGGCCGGCCATCTCACCCCTCGGGGTGGGTAAAAAAAGTCGCGCCCGGTTTTCGCCGGGCGCGTGCGTACCGCAGATGAACCGGTCAGTTGACGTTTTTAAGGATCCCGAGGAGGAAATTCCAGAACTTGTCGACCGTATCGATATAGATCTTCTCATCCGGCGAATGGACGCCTTCGAGTGTAGGACCGAACGAGATCATATCCATACCGGGGACTTTCTCACCGATAA
>JAWOKN010000140.1:0-25984 GCA_033854175.1 Bacteroidota bacterium
ACTGAAATCGTTCGAATCGAATATGTCAACCGAGTGGGGACTCTATGGCGCGGCCTCACTCATGGTTATGATCCCCGTCGTCGTCCTTTTTATCATACTCAGTAAATGGCTCGTGTCCGGCCTGACATTGGGAAGCGTAAAAGGTTAAAGAAAGCGGGTAACTCTTTAATATAAAAGTGATTGGCGATATCAGTTATTGTCATATATCCACCTCGATGTTACGACCTTCCTGATTTAATCTCTATAAATGCAATGCGTGGATTTACCGTTGCTTCAGCGATGCTCAGCCCAGGGACTAGGATGCGAGCCTGAATAGACCGGATGCGATTGTTTTATCAGGAGGGCGATCGGGATCCGTGGAACCAGTCCGTGCTCCCGGATATTTCTGACCCTTTCGGTGCTCCCGATACTTTCAGAAGCCAGCCTCTGCCTCTCGTCGTGTCTGTGCGAAACGTCATCTGGCAAACGAGAGAGGTGCAGCCGGTAGTCATATCGACCGCCCGGATCAGGGTCAGAGGTGGAAGAACCTAAAAAAGGGTGTAGATAAACGGAGCGAGCGCCGAACCTTCGGTGAGAATGATGATGAGACTCAGAAGGACGATAATCATGATGATGGGCCCGAGCCACCATTTTTTCCGGACGCGCATGAATGCCCACAGTTCACCGAATATCGCGAGTTTTGAAAGGAAATTTTTGAACGCTTTCATATGCATGACCTGAAATATGGTACAAGACCGATCTGGATCAATCGAGTGAATATGCTGTCCGGTATTTTCTCCGGAATTCCCCGACATTGATCTTTTCTTTGTCGATCAGGAAATTGCCCAGCACCAGGATATCCATATCGGTATTGATGAAACACCGGAATGCGTCTTCCGGCGTGCAGACGATCGGCTCTCCCCGGACATTGAACGAGGTGTTGATGATAACCGGGCAGCCAGATATGGTATAAAATTCACGTATCAAATCATAATATTTCTGGTGCTGGTCACGGCTGATCGTCTGGAGCCGCGCCGACCCGTCCACGTGCGTCACCGACGGAATCTCCTTTCTCCGGTTTTCGTGGACCTGGGCGGTGAAAAGCATGTAGGGGGAGGGCTCCGGGAAATCGAAATAGCTTGACGTCTGATCAAACAGCACGGTGGGCGCAAAGGGGCGGAAACTTTCCCGGAATTTGATCTTCAGGTTGACCCGCTGCCAGTTTTCCGGATTTCTGGCGTCCGCAATGATGCTCCTGCTTCCCAGGGCACGGGGACCGTATTCCATTCTCCCCTGGAACCAGCCGATCACTTTCTGCTTCATGATGTAGGTCGCGATCCGGGGGAGAAGCGTCGTGTCTCCGTATTCCTCACAGGCGATACGGTGGGTGTCGAGAAATGCCCGGATGTCCTCACCCGAGAATGAGGGGCCGAGGAATGCATGTTCCCAGACGAAATTCCGCTTGTTCCCGAGTATCGTGTTGTAAATGTAGTACGCAACGCCGACGGCTCCCCCCGCATCACCTGCCGCGGGCTGAACGAAGATTTTCTTGAACGGCGTCTGCGACAGAACCTTGCTGTTGGCAACGCAGTTCAACGCGACACCGCCCGCCATGCAAAGATTTGTCGCACCGGTCTCGCGGTGAAGATGCATCGCTGACCGCAGGACCACCTCGTCGGTCACCTTTTGCAGACTGGCCGCAAGGTCCTTGTGAAATTGCTCGAGCGGTGATTCGGGCTCCCGGCGGGGATGACCGAAAAGATCCTCAAAATTCCTCCCGGTCATCCGTAAAGCCCGGTCGTAGATGAAGTACTTCATGTTGAGGTGAAAACTCCCGTCGTCCTTGATGTCGATGAGATGACGGAGGATCGTGTCATAATATACCGGCCTGCCATACGGCGCAAGACCCATGACTTTGTATTCCGCACTGTTGACCCGGAAACCGAGATAATAGGTGAAGGCCGAGTAAAATAAACCGAGCGAGTGGGGGAATTCGATCGACCGGAGGAGCGTGATGTCCGTACCGCTGCCGATGCCGTATGTCGTGGTGTCCCATTCCCCCACACCATCCATGGTCAGGATCGCCGCCGTGGCAAATGGGGAAACAAGAAAAGCGCTCGCCGCGTGGGAGATATGGTGTTCGGCGAAGAGCACAGGCCCGTCATAACCAAGATATTTCTTGATCATTTGCGGTATCCAGATCTTTTCCTTGACCCACACGGGCATCGCCCTGATAAACGACGCGTAGCTCCTTGGCCAGGTGGCAATGTATGTCTGGAGGATGCGGTCGAATTTCATGAGCGGTTTGTCGTAAAACCCGATGTAATCAACCTGCCCGACGGTGATCCCTGCTTCCCGCAGACAGTAGCCGATGGCGTTTTTCGGGAAGTCCGGGTCGTGTTTCTTCCGGGTGAAACGCTCTTCGTGCGCCGCGGCGAGAAGCTTGCCGTCACGGAGGATGGCGGCCGCCGCGTCATGATAATAACACGATATGCCGAGGATGGTCATGCCGTCAAAACTGATGCCTGGCCGATTCGAGTGAATGCACAACCTTATCCTTGTGTCGCCAGTAACTTGACACCATGCGGCGGCGTTTCCCGAGAAGATCCTTCCCAAGGAGTCGAATGATCACAGCCATGACGCCGATGAGAATGAGATAAACCAGGGTGAGGATCAGCCTGGTGTTCACCCATCCGAGCGCGGATGCAAATTTCATCCACCAGGATTTTGACGTTCTCAGCGCGTTTTTGAGTTTTTCGTACATGGCTTATTTGAATTGGGAGAGCAGGGACTGGATCTCCTTGTTGGTCGGATCGAGTTCCTGCGCAAGCTGAAGATTTGATTTGGCAGTCAGCAGATCGCCCTGCTTTCCGTAGGTGACGCCGAGAAAATAATAGGCAAGCGACCGCGATTTGACGTCCATTTTTTCACTGCTCTTCTCCTCGCTCGAAAACACCATCTGGAAATCCTTCAGCGCCTGAGGAAAGTTATTCTGCGTATAGTGCAGCATCCCGAGCCGTACATGAAGAAACGGCGAATCCTGAAGCTGCAGCCCCCGCTCATAGTAGACTTCAGCCAGACTGTCCCTGTTTTCCGTGCGGTAAATATCACCGGCCAGCATCAGGGGGTAATAATAATATGGCTGGACCTTTGAGACGGCGTGATATTCCAGAAGCGCAAGGCTGTCCTCGCCAAGCACGTGGAACGAATCCGCAAGGGCG
Organism: Bacteroidota bacterium; assembly: GCA_033854175.1. Taxonomy (GTDB): domain Bacteria; phylum Bacteroidota; class Ignavibacteria; order UBA10030; family SZUA-254; genus DATKPE01. Next base: position 3,201 of record JAWOKN010000140.1, read on the forward strand.
TAATGCGCACTCGACCAGCTGAGCTTCTTCTGGATGTACTGCTGGACAATCCTCTGGACAAGATTGCGGGGCTGGTAATGCCAGGCGGACGTCCCCTCGCGGCGGAACGGCCAGCGGCTTGTCAGAGTCTGGATTTTGCACCTGCCCGCCTCCAGATCGAATTCCGTCACACCCGCATCACGTTTGTAGGCTTCATCCGTCAGATCATTCGACCAGTGCCATCCGGCCTGGTCGGCAAGGAGATGATGATCGGCGATCGTCCGAAGGAAGGTTTTGGCCAAAAGGAGATATCCGTCAAAATTGGGATGAAGGTGTTCGAGCATGAGGTTATTGCCCACGATACCGTCCCGTGACGAACGGTCAAAGGCACTGTCGGCATCGGCCAGCGGCAGGCCGGCGCTCCGGGCAAGCGTGCGGATGAGCGTGTTGAATTCCGCTGATGCCCGGAACCGAAGCCCGTCGTAATCCCTGGCGAGCCCGTACTCGTGTTTAGCCTCCCTGTATTCCTGCCGGGCATCAAGACACTTGCCTTTCATAAAATGCGCTGTCGCATTCATCGAATCTATCATCATGGCACTGTCACAATCCCGCTCTGCCTGCAGGAAGTTTCCTTCCCTGATGTCTGAACGGGCCAGGCTGATAGCGCGGTCATAGGATTGTCGCTCGTCCTGAGTCACATCCGGTGAAAACAGGGGTGACAGCGGTTCCTGGTCACGGATGTTACTGGTAAGAGTCGAGAGAACCAGAGGAACGTGCCGGTCACTGCAGATCGCGATCATCCTCCGCAGGTTTTCGCCGAAATTATACAGCGCTTCACGATAATCGTCCCCATGATACGGAATTGTCTGCGAGCCTGCCAGCGCTTCCATCAGCGAGGCGTCTGTGGGGATTTCCTCCCTGTGGAATAAGCCCCGGAACCGGACCAGACCGTCCCGCAAAAGACGGAAAAGGCGGATATTCTCCAACCCGAGGTAGAATCTGATAAATGTGCCCGACTTACCTAGGGATTCGGTCGAGCCGACCCCCAGGGCACCGTAAAATTCATTGTGACCGACATAAACGACGAATGCATCGGGTTGATACCGGACAAGCTCTTTCATGAAATCAACAACCGTATAACTGTTGACCGCCGAAAGCGCGGCGTTGATGACCTCAAAGTGAAACTGGGGGAGGAGCCGTTCGAGCCGGTTTTTCAGCAGCAGGGGGGCCGTTGCCGTGTAATCATAGGGAAAACCTGCCATCGTCGACTCACCCAGCATGAAAATACGCTTTGTCATCGGCCCCTTCTGTACCTCGAAAATATCGTCATAGGGCTCAGGCAACGAAATATGGGGCTGGGAAAAATAGCGCCTGGCAATGTCATGATTGAGCGTGTAATATTCCTTCCCCATCACTTCCTTCGTCACGACCAGGCTGAGATTTCCGCCATAATCAAACACGCGCAGCACAAGTTCCGCCAGCAGAAGGAAAAGGAGCGGCGAGATCACGAGAATGAACCAAAATATTCTTCGTTTCCCCGGTGAGACGGTCTGAGGCTCGTCCGTGGACATACTTTTCATCATGCTGGCCGTAATATAGGAAATTTCACGCTCTGCCACCAGCACTCACCCCCTCCGTACGGACACGAAACCCGTGGAGGGGAGGGATCGTATTCGACCCCGGTTCTTGATTTCGTGGAGCATCAGTGTGTATATTACGACAAATCCATCCAACTGCCGTGTGCGGAAGATTTACCATAACGGTTGATCGCATTGAAGTGATCCTTGAGAAATTCAGGGCTGAAGTCGCACCGAACTTTCAGGGCTACCAACCGCGGTATAATGCCGCTCCCGGACAACTTGTCCCGGCCGTCGTCGCAAAGGAGGACAGACGATTTCTCACGAATATTTTCTGGGGATTGGTGCCGCCGTGGGGCGAACAGAAGGGTTCGTATACCCACCAGGCGAACATCCGCGATGACACCATTGCCCGGAACCCGTTTTTCCGCGACCGGCTGCTCCACACCAGATGCGTATTCATCGCCGACGGATTCTATGAATGGAAACTCCCCGAGGGTTTTGAGAAGCTGGAACGCGGTGCGCGCCTGCCGAAGGGAATGCAGAAAACCCCCTACCGCATCATGCTCAAAAATCAGTCCCTGTTTGCACTTGCGGGGGTGTGGCGGACGTTCCCGTCGCAGCAGGGCCCGGTTCTTTCAGGAGGCATTATCACCACCACGCCAAACAGCCTCGTGGCAACTGTCCATAACCGCATGCCTGTCATCCTCAGCGACCGCGACCTCGATATCTGGCTCGATCCGGCCGTGGCATCGCTCGACCGCCTTCTCCAGCTTCTCGATTCCTACCCGGACGAAGAGATGCATCTCTACCCGGTTTCCCCCCGCGTGAACAACAGCCGGAACGATTCACCGGGCTGCCTGGAGCCCGCAGGCTGAAACCCGTCCGCTCAGCGCTCGGCAATCATCCTGCGTCCGGAGACGTTGCTCCTGGCCGAACCATTCTTTTCAAGCCCAAAATGCCGCTGCAACTGCTCCATGGTGTATCCAAAGGGTGAAAGGAGGGTTTCGACTGCTTTGAGAAGCAGTTCTGCGTATTTGTCCGTGTCGTAACCGTCCCAGTACTGGTAGGTGAGGAGGCTTTTTGCCTTCTGCGGATCGCGCTTCCCTGTCTGGTCCACAATGATGTACTCGATGATTTCCCCGGCTTTGATGTCCATGCCATAGCGTGCAAGCTCGCGTACAACCATAGCGTTGAGATTATTGCTTGCGTAGGCATTGGCATCCTTCTGGACGCGCCGGCGAAGGACGAGCTCTTTCGGGTCGATGTGGCCGTGCTGGAGCTCGCGGAGGTAAAAGCCGGCTTCCTGGAGCAGCTCGGGGACATGTTCGGAAATCTGATGCACACCGCCGGCATCGGAAAGCATGTCAAGGAGGCGGCACTGCATTTTTTTGATGTAGAACGGCGTGTCTCTCCGGCGCGCCTCGATACCGCGCATCTTCATTTCGCCGTGATCGTACCAGCCGACGTATTTTCCCGCGGTCGGAATACCGGGATCAGTTTTCGAACTGGGGAAGAGGATCCAGCGGTAGACTCCCTCCAGCGATATGTTGACGCCGACCACTTCGCGGATCCGGGCGCACAGGCGTTCGTAGTCTTCGTGCGTTGCACCCGCTTTTTTCAGCCAGAGACAGTCAATGATTGCATGGAGGAGGTGAAAACCCTCCTGTTCCGCGATTTCCTTCGCGGTGAGCAATGCGTCGCGGGAAAAGGCGTTGACGGATTCGTGCGCCTCGATCCGCCCGAACCGCGCGTTCTTGTACCCGAGATACCCGAAGCAGGTCACCAGCATCCACTTTAACGCGCTCTGGCGGCGGTCATATTTCTGGAATTCCGCAAGCGATGTCGCGGCTTTCTTTCTCGCTTTGTAGTAGGCGCGCTTTTCCAGGACGGGTTTGAGGGTTATCGGAACGATCCCCCGCCGTTTTTCACAGATCGAGTAGCCGAGTTCCGGCACCCTGCTGTTCCTGCAGCAGGGGCAGTTGATGGTCTCCGGACTGATGTTGTGCAGTTCCATGAGGCTCGGATACATGCTTGCGAAGTCGAGCTCCGCGACATGTTCATGGTAACCCGCCTCGGGGAGGAACACCAGGCCGCCTCTGTCGCTCAGGAGCAGATCCTCGGCGGTCTTGAAGTCTTCCCCTTCCTTTTTTTCGGCGGGGATGAGAATATTGTGGCGGTAGGCATAACTCATCTGCATGCTGGCAAGCCCGGTTCCGATTGCGGCGCGCGACTGCTTCTGCATCGGAAGCTGCGTCAGCCGCGCCAGCTCAATCACGCCTTCGATATCGGACTCCCCCATGATAAAGCTGTTCTCGGAGTCCATGTGCCAGCGCCCGGCGAGCATGATCGCGGCATCGCGGTGGATGACTTCACCGTAGGTCCAGTAACTGCGTTCCTGCGTTGTGAAATACGTCTGCGTCTGGTCACGGCTGAGAAGAAGAGGGAGACGGTTCTGCCGCGCAGCCCGCAGCAGCGTGGGAAAGAGCGTCGCATCCCCCCACGACGTGACGATGACGTCCGGGTCGTAATGATAGAGATGCCAGTTCAGCGTTTCAATGATGTCGCGCGGCTGCTCCTGTTCGAGAAGATGCGTTGTCCCGTCGTACTGAAGCTCCAGGGTGAGGGTCCGGAAAAATTTTGTCGTCTGCCGGCTGCTCACATTGCGAAGCTGCATGATCCGGAGATCCGGCACCCGGTAATCACAGGCCTCAAACGAATCCTCAACAACAATCTGCAGAAGGGAATCGCCGCCGCCAGCCGTGATGAATTCGCAACGGGCAAGGGGAAAGACCTGACGGTCATACAGGTACATCTGCGCGACAGGGATATTGCTGTTGTAGAACGCAAAATGGGGAAAAAATTTCTGGAGCGAGCGGACGCAGTCGTTCAGCCGGAGGGGGTCGGTGACCGTGATTTTCGTGACGCGCCACTCCTCGCCGCTGAAAAGCTCGGTCTTGCGGTCCTCCCCGACACTGACGGGCAGACGCAGCTTCGCCGCCAGCGCCGGCAACCGGCGTTCATCGTGCGGGTCGAGACGAAGATAAAATGCCGGCTGAAACGCGTCGAAAAACGGGCGCGCATGCCCCTCGCTATCCAGTATCCAGACGACCACCCCGTTGCGGACGGGATAGACATCGAAAAACCAGCCGCCGATCACCATGCGCATCAGGAAATCCGGTCCGGCCCTTCGGACACAACGGAAGCCGGAAGCATCTCCTCGGCCTGTTCCAGCCGCCTGATCCGCTTGTACTGCTCCAGCAACATTGCCATGAAAATGCTTTCCAGCGGTGCCTCGTGCGCAAGAAATGCGCCCGCCGCAAGATGAATTTTCGGCGCGCGCCACAATTCATCAAAGAGGAGCTGATCCTCTTTCCGCAGTGCCCGGCGGAATTTACTCCATGCTTCCTTGTTCCGCTCGATGACGAGCGTGAAGGTATCGTTGTTGCGGCCCATCGGTGAGTACTCCTTGTTGTGATAGACTCCGTGGTTGTTGGGTGATCACACCGTCCTGGCTGAGACAGATGACATTGTCAGCCGCCTGCAAAAGAGTCCGGAACAGCGCTTCCTTGCCCGGCGGCGGCAGCTCGACGCTGACGTCGGCAACGAGGATATGCGTGTTGTTGCGCGCCAGGAGACGGAAGGTGTCGATGACGCGCAGCAGGCTTTGCCGGCATTCATGCGGCGTCACCTGTTCATCATAATAGGTGTGGAGAAGTCCGAGAACAATGACAAGCCGGCAGGAGGGGACAGCCCCCAGAAAACGCACAAGCTTTTTTGTGATGGCGGCTTCCGTCTGAAATGCAGTGAACGACCGCGTAACGTGCGTCCGGCGCAGCACCACCTCCGGCGGACGATGCAGCGTGGCGGCAATCCGCGCAAGGGTGTAACTGTTGAAACGTGTCGCCCCGTCGATGACAGCGACCGGCTGATCCGTCGCCGCACCGATGAGGAGACTCCCCGCGTAGACCGAAGAATGTCCGTGCAGGAGATGCACCGCCGCCGGACGCTGCCGGAGCCGCCCGACGGCAACCTCGATGCCCGCCACCGGTGCCAGCGGTTCTTCGTTCGTCGGATGTGCAGTTGTGAAATTCATACGATGTGCTATAATAACAATACGACAAAAATGTCATATTGTCAAGTCCTGAAATGTAAAATTTGTCGCATGGGATTTGCCCCCCTTCCCACCACACGTGCCGGACAAAGGTTCGACGGCCGGGCCGCATTTTAAGCGTCGATGAAACGGGAGGGAAAGTCTGAAAAGGCCCGGAAATAAGGAGAAAAGATTTTGAAAACCTCCGAAATTTACATATATTGGACACGCCGGAATCGAGCCCGTAGCTCAGCTGGTAGAGCAACGCCCTTTTAAGGCGTGGGCCGTGCGTTCGAATCGCACCGGGCTCACCATAGAGGCCAGATCTATTTGTAAAATGAAATATTCCGGATTATATTTCATTTTGCATGATTTCAGAGGTTTTTGCGCGAGTGGTGGAACTGGCAGACACACCATCTTGAGGGGGTGGCGCCCGTGAGGGCATGCGAGTTCAAGTCTCGCCTCGCGCACAAAAAACTTGACTTTTTCAGATTGTAGCCGTACTTTTAGGTGTTCGAAACCTGATGAAATGAAATTTCTTCCCTATATCGTCATCCTGCTTCTTACCCTGGGAACGGCGGCTTCCGCACAGGTGGTTGACGTGAGCACATTTAAGGCGACGAACGCCGATGCGGATGTCATCGTGTCGTGGAAAACCATCGACGAAACGAATGTCAAAGAATTTCAGCTCGACCGCCATTCAAGCGACGATCCGGACTATAAACTCATCGGGACGGTGCAGGCAGTTCATCTGCCCGTCTATACGTTCCGCGATCAGACGGCCTTTAGAAAGACCACCTCTGTCTATTACTATCGCCTGGTAGTCGTTTTCACGGATAACACCACACAGATCGTTCCGGCGGAAGCGAGCATCGATCATACGGTATCCGGTGTCCGGCGAACCTGGGGCAGCATCAAATCAATGTTCAGGTTTTAACCCGTCCGATATGATCTGGATAATTGAAGAAGAGCGTAGGTAGAACGCTCTTTTTTTTTGACGATGATACTCCACAAACACCTGATACTTGCCTCCTCATCTCCCCGGCGCCAGCACCTGCTCCGGCAGCTCGGCCTCGCATTCGATGTCCTCCCGAGCGGCGTTGACGAGGAATTGAACGGTTCCGAAGATCCCGAACAACATGTCCGGACCCTCTCGCTGCAGAAAGCACAGGCCGCCGGACGGAGGGTGAGCGAGGGAATCGTTATCGGTGCCGACACCATCGTCGTCCTCGACGGCCACATCCTGGGGAAACCAAAGGATCCGGATCAGGCCGTCTCGATGCTGCAACACCTGAGCGGGAGGACACACGAGGTGTTCACCGGCTTCACCCTCCTCGACCGCCCGTCAGGCCGTTCTGTCACCGAGGTCGAGCGGACACTGGTAAAGTTTCGCCCTTTGTCCCCCCCGGAGATACGGGCCTATGTCGCTACGGGTTCACCCATGGACAAAGCGGGCGCATACGGCATTCAGGACGATTTCGGCGCGATCTTCGTCGAGGGAATCCAGGGCTGTTTCTATAACGTCGTCGGCTTTCCGCTGACAAAATTTTATCTGTCACTTCAACAATTCCTGAAGACTGTGGAAGAGTAGGAGGATCCTCATGGCAAAAAAAATAAGGGTATTAATCGCAAAGGCGGGTCTGGATGGCCATGACCGAGGCGCGAAGGTCATCGCCGCAGCACTCCGCGACGCAGGGATCGAGGTCATTTATACCGGCCTCAGGAAAACACCCGAGATGATCGTCGAGGCCGCCCTCCAGGAAGATGTCGATGCTGTCGGGATCAGCCTCCTGAGCGGTGCGCATATGACGGTCTTTCCGCGCGTCTGGAGTCTGATGAAGGAAAAAGGGATCGGGGATGTCCTTCTCTTCGGGGGAGGTATCATCCCGGAACAGGATATCGCATCCCTCAAGGCGATGGGAATCGGAGAATTATTCACACCGGGGGCTTCGACGACCGATATCATCCGCTACGTTCAGGAATGGGTCCGGCAGCACCGCCCGGCCTGAAAAGCCCGCATCCGGTTTGACCCCCTCCGGATCGGAAGGGGGGAGAGATGAGGCGAAAAACAGGCCCTTACTTTTTCATGAACGGCGTGATGATGTCGATCGGAACAGGGAAGAGGATCGTCGAATTTTTATCCGCCGCAACCTCGGTCAGCGTCTGCAAAAACCTCAGCTGGAGCGCCACCGGATTGGAGGAGATGATCGTCGCCGCATCGGATAATTTCTGGCTCGCCTGAAATTCACCGTCCGCATGAACGATTTTTGCGCGCCGCTCCCGTTCGGCTTCCGCCTGCTTTGCCATCGCCCGCTGCATTTCGATCGGTAGATCGATCTGCTTGACCTCCACGTTGGAGACCTTGATCCCCCACGGCTCGGTGTGCTGGTCGATGATCAGCTGGAGCTCCTGATTGATCTTGTCACGCTGCGAGAGGAGCTCGTCCAGCTCCGATTGCCCCAGGATACTCCTCAGGGTCGTCTGCGAGAGCTGCGATGTCGCAAAGAGGTAGTTTTCAACCTCCACGATCGATTTTTCCGGCTGAACGACACGGAAATATACCACGGCGTTGACCTTGATCGAAACGTTGTCCTTCGTGATGATGTCCTGCGGCGGTACGTCGAGGACGATCGTCCGCAAACTCACCTTGACCATCCGGTCAATGATCGGGATCAGGAAGATGATCCCGGGCCCCTTCGCACCGATCAATCTCCCGAGACGGAATATGACGCCGCGTTCGTACTCGCGCAGGACGCGGATCGCATTTGAAAGGATGATCAGGGCAAAGACCACCCCCAGAAAAAGTATGATCGATATTAGCTGCATGCCATCCTCCATGATGTTCGGTCAGGTTTGAATCTTGCGTACTGTCAGTGTCAGATTTTCAACTTTTTCCACGGTAACCTTCGACCCCCGCTCGATACCGGGCTGGAGCGCTACCGCATTCCAGATTTCCCCGTGAAGCTGGACCCGGCCTTCGGGGTTCAAATCGGTCAGCGCCTCGCCGGTCTCACCAACCAGTCCCTGGACACCGGTGGTCGGTTTGCGCCGCTGCGCGCGGATCCCCATCCCGATCGCAAACAGGAAAAACAGGAGCGTGAAGAGCGCAACAACAACGATCACCTGCCAGGAGAGGCTCAGCATGTCGAGCGCTGAGTTCGACTGGAACAGGAGGACCGAACCCAGGACCAGCGAGGTGATACCTCCGGCAGTGAGAAATCCGTGGCTCGTAATCTTTATCTCGAGAACGAACAAAATGATACCAAACAGGATCAAGGCCAGACCGGCGTAATTGAAGGGGAGCGTGTGGAGCGAATAGAACGCCAGGACCAATCCGATCACACCGACAATCCCCGGAAGTATCGCACCCGGATTGTACAGCTCGAACAGGAGGCCGTAGATACCGAGCATCATGAAGATATAGGCGATGTTCGGATCGCTCAGGAGATCGAGAAACTTTTCCTGAAATGTCTTTTCCCGCTGGATGACGGTCGCATCCTTTGTCTCCAGGATGACGGTGCCCGCCGAGGTCTGGACCTGCCTGCCGTCGATTTTGGCCAGAAGATCAGGAATGGAATTTGCAATGGTGTCGATGACATTTTTCTCGAGCGCCTCTGTCTCGGTTATTGACAGACTTTTCCGGACAGCGTCCTCAGCCCAGAGCACATTGCGATGGCGTTTCTCGCTGATGGTTCTGATAAATGCCGCAGCGTCGTTCGTCACCTTGGTCATCATGATGGAATCCATCTGTTCACCGGTCGTCACAGGATGGGCGGCGCCGATGTTTGTTCCGGGCGCCATAACCGCGATATGCGCCGCAAGTGTGATGAACACCCCAGCCGAGGCTGCCTGCGCCCCGCCTGGTGCAATGTAGACGATCACGGGAACCTTCGCATCGAGGAGGTCGGAGACCATGACCCTCGTCGATTTGAGAAGCCCTCCAGGTGTATTGAGTCTCAGGATCAGACACTCGGCGTTCTGTGAGGTCGCGTTTTCAATCTCCGCATGCAGATATTCAGCGGACGCCGGATTGATGGTTCCGTCAATCGTTATGACATAAACGATTTTTGCTTCCGCGGGGATCGCCGTGAGGATGAGAAAAAGGGTGCATATCGGTATGAATCTGCGGATCATGGTGTCGAAGACTGGCATATGACTGGATGAACCGGTTCTCATTTATTCAGCGGAAAGGGAGAGATTCGAACTCTCGGTTCCGCTGTAGCGGAACACACGCTCTCCAGGCGTGCCAGTTAAACCACTCCTGCACCTTTCCGTGTTTGTACCACGAGAATATAGAAAAATATTTAGCGAAATGAAAACACTTCTCTCGGCTTCCCCTTCCGATGAGTTCTCTGTCGACCTCTCGATCCTTCCTCCATCAGGTACTCATTCTACACCTTTTGTGCTCTCACCGGCCGGTTGTTATCAGGGTGGGGAGCGGGGCGATATCCTATCAATTTGTCCGATATCATGCGCAGCATCTGAGACGCCGGGCGGTCTCCCGATGTTCTCGGGTCAAAGATCGGGATGGGATTGAGTGAACGGCGTCAAAAATAAAAACGCCCAGGTCGGGGGCTTGCCTAGGCGTCTGGTAAAAATCTGTTTATGCTGATAGGGATTCGCATAAACAGTAACTGCACCCAATTAAATGAATAAACTCCTGCATGTCAAGGTGGTTTTTATTAGAATATTTTAAAGTAATATACTATAAAATTATAAACATCGTGAACATTGGACAATTTTCCCCGCTCCGGGGACGACGGGGAGTCATGAACAAGTCAAGTAGGAATATCCACTTAGGTACGTCCGCCGCCACCGCGATCTCATCTCATCTGTCATGAACGATGACACGCCGGACGGGTGCGACACCGAAGAGGTCATGCTCCTTCTTCGGTGCATCATACGGAAGAAAAAAGTGATTTTTATTTTGTTTTTTGAAATGAAATAAAGTATATTAGGCCGAAATTATTCCTCTTCTCGACTCTACTCAACTCAAAGAAGATCGCATGGCTCGTATCCGGACCTTACTCACATTTGTCCCTCTACAATTTCTCGTGTGTGTGCTTCTTTTCGCCGGCGATGGAAAAGACCGGCGGCGCGGTGTCTACGATGACATCGTCAACAAGTATACGAGCGTCGGGAACATCGGTCTGACGGTCACAAACTTCGGCACGGTCGGAACGAGGAATAACTTCTGGCCGAATCAACCGTCCTGCGAATATCCACGGGGTTCGCGAATTGAACATCTTCCGATCGGTTCGCTCTGGATCGGCTCTGTCCTGAAAACCCGCGATTCCACCGACCCGAGAAACGGTCTGATCCTCGTCAGCACCGGCGCGACCGACCAGTCCTCAGCCTCGGGCGTCACCGGCGTGGGATATGAATTCAATTCGAATATCGGCGACAGCATCACCGTCTATTCAACGCTTGAGGACAACCGACCGACGGGATCGATCTTCAGCCCGCTTGCGATCAGCCATCAGGATTTCGTCTGCGATTATTATGATAAGTTTACACGCGTCCCGGCGACCGGCGATACGATCCTGAATCACGTTCCGATGGGCATTAAAATCCATCAGGAAACCTATGCGTGGGATTTCCCGTTCTCGGACTTTTTCGTCATCCTCCGGTACGATATCTATAATATTTCCCAGGATACCCTCGATTCGGTCTATGTCGGTTTCTGGGCCGACCCGGCTGTCCATAATACCAACTACGTCCGGCCCGGCGTCCCCGGCTATTTCAACCATACAGGTGAAGGATACGATAACGCGGCGCGACTGGCGTATTCGTTCGATTACGACGGTGCCCCGGGCGGACCTCCGGCGAACAGCTATCTCGGCATACGGCTGCTCGGATCGACCCCGTTCCCCATCGGCGTCGATTCCGTCGGCAACCTTTCCACACACACGTACTACAATGCGTGGCAGTTCCGCTCGTCAACAGCACAGAATGAATACCTTTCACCGACCGATGATTATAATTCTCAAAATCCCTATCTGAGCCGGTATTCCCGCATGACCCAGTCGATGCCGCAGTCAGCCATAGATCCGCTCAGGAACCTCAATCCATCCGGGACTGTCTTACTCCTTTCCACGGGACCCTTTCACGAGCTCTTCCCCGGGGATTCACTCGAAGTGGTCTACTGCATTACCTGCGCAAAAAAATACGGGTCCGATGTTGCATCGCTCGATACCAGGCAACAGCGGTCGACCCTGTATGCGGAACTCGCCTGGGCACAAAAATGCTACCAGGGAGAGGATATCAACGGAAATGACTCCCTCGACCCGGGCGAGGATATCGCCCGCCGTGACTCCGTCTCCCCGTCAGAACTCGGCCTGCGCTACGAACCGGATGGGAAACTTACCCGGTATCTTCTTCCCGCCCCTCCCAAACAACCCAAGGTCCGCGTGGAAGTGGGCAACCAGCAGGTGACGATTTATTGGGATAAATCGTCCGCGGAGGAATCAATCGATCCGATTTCGGGGCTGAAGGATTTTGAGGGCTACCGGGTCTACAGATCGAACGAAGGGGCCGATTTCCAGCATCCGGAGGATTATATCCTGAACCTTCCGCTGATCGCCGATTTTGACAGATCTGATGACCGGATCGGCTATAATACCGGCTTCAGCCAGATCCTCCTCGATACCCCGAAGGTCTTCCCTGGGGATACGGTGCAATACTGGTACCGTTTTCCACCCGCCTCGCTCAGTGTCAGGAGCCTGAACGGCTGGCAGTATATTTATGCGGTGTCGGCGTATGACCAGGGTGACTCGGCAAACAATGTCCCGAGCCTCGAAAGCGCAAAATCGTTCCTCAGGGTCATTCCCGGCACCACCGCAACATCGTCCCCATCGGCCGAGATAGGCGTCTACCCAAATCCGTACTATGTGAACGCCTATTGGGACGGAACAACCGGCAGCACGGAGCGACTGAGAAAAATATATTTTTATAACCTGCCGGCCCGGTGCGATATTACGGTCTATACGCTCGCCGGCGATGTGGTGACCGTCCTTCACCACGATGCCGCCACATATACCGGCACGTCGATTAACTGGTTTCAGCAGTTCGGATCGGCTTCCATAGCGCCGCACTTTTCCGGAGGCGAACACGCATGGGATCTTATTACACGCTACGACCAGGCGATCGCCACCGGCCTCTACCTTTTTTCTGTGAAGGATCTAAACTCAGGTGACATCAAACGTGGAAAATTCCTGGTTATTAAATAAGACTCTGATGAAACAGATCGTTGGTCTCTTCTTTATCATCTGCATCCTCCTGGCGGCGGGATGCTCGAAAGAAACACCCACCCAGGCCTACGCCAACAAACTTCCCAGGACGTTTTTGTGGCTTTTTCCCGATTCGACAATCGCAGAGGGCCAGAGCAAGGAGCATATCCGGTGGTGGGGTGAGGATCCCGACGGAATTGTCAAGGGATTCATTTTTACCAGCGGTAAGTTTGTCCTCCAGCAGGGGACAAGCCCTGTCCTCGACACGATAGGATGGCGATGGAGGAATGCCAACGATACCATCATCGCTTTTCCCCTTCTCACGAAACGCGATACGTTTGAAGTCGTCGTGCGCGCCGTCGATAATACGTTCACAACCAATCTCCCCGATCAGGCCCTCATCCGCTTTGTCCCTGTGAGCGGATTGACCCCGTCACGTCAGCCGTTCTGGGATAAAAACGAAAACGGCCTCTACGACAGCTCCGACGTCCTGCTGCCGAGCCTCAAAGGGGCGATGGATCCGAAAGGCGCCAGCCTCTCCGTCCCGCTCCTGAACCAGCCGCCTTCGGTCTCGTTCGCCTTCAATCCCAACAATCCGTCGATCCTCATGCAGCAGCCGGACACCACATTCACCGCTGCGTCGTTTTCCTGGATAGGGACGGACCCCGATGGTGACCAGACGATTGCCAGCTACGATATCGCCCTGAACGACACCACGGATTCAACCAAGTATTTCGTCGTCCCGGGGAGCCTTAATCTCATCTCGCTCGTCGTTCCGCGCACCCGCACCGACAATCTCACGGGCGTTCAGGCTGTCAGTGCGGATGTCTGGAGCGGCATCTTTACTCCGGGCAAGGGATATCCCTCGCCGCCCAGACTTATCGGATCCCTCCCGAACCTCAGGCTCGATACCCTGAACAAGTTTTTCGTCCGGGCGCGGGATATCGCGGGCGATGTGAGCAAATTCATCGCCATGCCGGGTGATTCCCTCCATCACTGGTTCGTGAAACGACCCCAGGGAAAACTCCTCATGATCGCGGATTATATCAACTCCGACAGCGCCGCGATTATTCGATTTTATAAATCGGCCTTTCAAGTCGCCTCGACGAATCTCGGCCTTCCGGATTTCTCTAGCCCCCAGGTCCTGAATATCGCAACCGGTCTCACCGCCCAGCAGAAAAGCAATTCCCAGTTTGGCCGGATGGTGCCTCCGTTCATCGATCCAGCCTTTATTTTCATGCTGCAATTGTACGACCTCGTCTATTGGTTCACCGACCAGACCCCGAGCCTCGCCGTGGCCCAGGTTCCGCTCTACCAGTATGTCCGCAGCTCGTCCCACCGCGGTAAGGTCATTTACTCGACGATGTTCCAGACCGCCACCGACCCGCGGGGCGCACTTGTCGATTTTTCACCTCTCGACAGCGTGAGCGCCGTCGGCCTGAATAATTCCCGCCTGCTGCCGGTCCCGGGTGAAACGAAAATTCCAAACGGGTATAAACTGCTCCCCGATTCAAGCGACCTGACGGACATTTTCCCGACCCTCTCGTTCGGGAACTCCTCGGCAAATTCCTATGACAACCTGACGAATATTCCGATTTATTCGATCTTCATGCGCTCGATCTACCGGCTGACGAATGCAAGGTATATCTACCACATCCAGCAGGACAACAGAATTCCGCTCAGCTATACCTATGTCGCCACCCTCCTCGACCTGACGGATATCGCCGCCGTCGGTCAGGATGTCTGGTCGTGCGGCCGCAACGGTACCGTCCTTCAGTCTGCCGATGCCGGACAAAGCTGGCAGGTTCAGAACCTCGGCCGCGAATATACACTCGAATCGATCAACTTCACCGATGCCTCAAATGGCATCGTCGTCGGCGATACCGGTACGATATTCACCACCAACGACGGCGGATCGACATGGACAAACCGCTCCCAGATCACAACACAGAACTTTTTCGGGACCTATTTTTTCAATTCCAATAACGGATTCCTTGTCGGAACCTCCGGCCTCCTCATCCACACCACCAACGGCGGGACTTCGTGGTCGTCTGTCAGCCTGAATACCCAGAACGGAATCCGCTCAATCGACTTCCGGAATCCGTCCATGGGGCTTGCCGCGGGCGATAACGGATATCTGATAAGAACGCTGGATGGCGGCCAGACCTGGTCGCCCATCCTCAGCCTGACGACGTCAAGAATCTATAAGGTGAAATTTGTCACCGATTCGCTCGCGTTTGCCTGCGGCGCCCGCTACACGATGCTCCGTTCGACGAACGGGGGGTCGAGCTGGGCTCAGGTCGTGGGTGCCGGAACACCGGACAGTATCTTCAAAGATATCGCCTTCACATCACCATCAACCGGCTTTGCCTGCGGAACAAATGGAACACTCGCCGTGACAAACGACGGGGGGCTGACCTGGAACCGCCAGCAGCATGTGGTGACGCAGATCCTTGGCGGAATGTCGTTCGTGGACAACCTGAACGGCTGGCTCGCCGGAACAGGCGGGGTGATCATCCACACGGCAGACGGCGGGTTGACATGGACCTTCCAGCCACGCGGAAATATCAATGTCGGTGTGGTCGACGGCGTCGGATCAGACGGCTACAGGAGCTTTCTCTTCCTGGGTCTGCCATTGCACGATCTTGACGGCTCGTCGGACCCCAACGGCAATGTCGTTGCGTTCCTCCAACATGTCCTCCAGAACGAATTTGGCTTCTAAAACTATGACCATGATACGACGTTGTTCGATTTCGGGGAGTTCGTTGTGCATCCTTCTGGCGCTGCTCGCCGTTGTTACTGAGGGCCTCAGTCAGCGTAAAGCCACTCTGCAGGGAAAAGTGACGGATTCAAAAACCTCCGATGCGCTTCCGAATGTCAATATTACGATCAAGGGCACATACTATGGAAATGTGTCAAACCTCAACGGCGAGTACGTCGTCACAAATATCAATGCCGGGACCTATACGATCGTCTATTCCCTCCTCGGATATAAAACCGTCGAATACACGTCGGTAAAAATCGAGAGCGGCGAGACAAAAACCATGGATGTGAAACTCGATGAAACTGTGCTCAGCCTCGGCCAGGAGGTCGTCATCATCGGGGATAAACCCCTGTTCAACCTCGAAGAGACGCAGAGTTCGCGCTCGGTCAACAGTTCCGAGATCAAGGCATCGGCCGTGAAGAGCGTCCAGGATGTCGTGGCCATGCAGACCGGCGTCGTGGCCTCCGACAATGAAATACATATCCGTGGAGGCAGGACGTATGAAAACGCCTACCTCGTCGACGGGATCTCCGTCCAGGATCCCCTCGCCGGTACGGGATTCGGATTGCAGCTGAGCCCCGATGCCATCCAGGAGGCAGAGGTCATCACGGGCGGATATAATGCCGAATACGGACAGGCAACCTCGGGGATCATCAACATTACGACAAAAGAAGGGGCCAAAAATTTCTCCGGCGGAATCGGGTATAAACGCGACCACTTCGGATTCAATCAGGATTCCCCCGGTAATCAGAACAGCGACATCTACAATTTCAGTCTGAGCGGGCCGGAACCGATCACCACATATCTGCTTCCCTCCATGGGGGCAAAACTTCCCGGCGATGTGACCTTTTTCGGGACGTTTTATGCAAATCTGACCGACGATTATACCCGGTGGACGGAGCAGATCATCAACGGCCAACCGGTCGGTTATATGCTCACACCGGCTCCTCACCTCCAATCTTCGATTCTCTCGACGGACTTTTTCTCTCCCCGCCGGAACAACGCCTGGTCATGGCTGACAAAATTCACCTGGAAACCGACCTCGGTGACAAAACTTGCCTACACGTATTCCTCCTCCATCACCGTGAACCAGAACACCAAGGCGGTCCAGGCTACGCTTGAGTATGTGGAGCCGTCACCCGGATATCAGTGGCTCTTCCAGAACATTCCGGACAGCGCCAATACGTTCACGTTACGGTATATCCAGCATGCACTGACCTGGACCCAGACCCTGAGTCCCAAGGCCTATTATGAAATCAAACTGAGCAGGTACACCTCACACGTACGGGGTGATGTCAACGGGATGTATTTTACACAGTATAACCAGGACAGAGACATCATCACATTTCCGGTGCAGTATTATAACAAGAACCGGGACACGATCGGCGTCATTCCGGGGGACGGGTTCATCGATATCGGAAACGCGGAAACCTGGCGCGACCATTATTTGAACGAATATACGTTCAAGGGCGACTTCACCAACAATTTCACCGAGAAAAACAAATTTAAAACCGGCATCGAGATGCGGTTCCAGAACATGCAGATGGTCGACATCTCCCAGCCCTGGTACAAGCCGCTCGGGCTCAATAACGATATCTTCGTCGTCAATCCCGCGCAAGGGGCATTGTATGCGCAGGATAACCTGACAATCAAAGGTATGATCCTCAACTACGGCATCCGTCTGGACTACTGGTTCCCGGGAAAAGCCATCGACAGGGTCTTCAGTTTGCCCGAAAACCAGATCAATGTCTCATCCACCTTCCGGGACCTCTACTATGCCGACACCTACGACATCTTCGGCCAGCGCATGAAGGCCCGCCTGAGCCCGCGCCTCGGTGTGTCACACCCCGTTTCGGATAATCAGACCCTCTTCTTTTCCTACGGGCATTTTTCCAAGTTACCGAGGCCCGAGTATGTTTACCAGGACCTTGCCGTTACCGGTGCACGATCCACATCACAGACGATCGGTAATCCGGATCTGAATCCGGAGACCACAGTCTCGTATGAACTCGGCCTCCGGAATCAACTCAGCGGAAACGACGTCCTCACGGTTACGGCATATTACAAGGATATTTTCGATTATATCAGCAACGTGACCCTCCGGAACGTCTCGACCCGCTTCTCGGGAGCATACTCCACCTACATCAACCAGGATTACAGCCGGACCCGCGGAGTCGAGGTGGAATACAAGACGCGGCTCTCAAAATGGTTCTCGGGCGTGCTCTCCGGGTCGTATTCCATCGCCACGGGGAAGAGCTCGTCGGCCGATGAGGCGTTGTTCAATCTCGTGTCGAATAATTTCGATAATATCAAGGAGACGCCCGCCCAGTTCGACCGCCCCCTGCAGCTGAGCGCGAACCTGAACATCAATACAAAAAAGGGGGAACCCCTCTTCGGCTTCGCACCCGGCATCCTCGACGACTATAACCTCTTCATCAGGATATTCTACGAGTCCGGGAAACGGTATACGCCGCAGATTCTCTACTCGGTCGAAAAGAGCAACCTACGCCCCCAGTATGAACCCGATTATAACGCCTACTACGGCTCGATCGGCGATCCGTGGTTTTATATCAATCTGAATTTTGAAAAGAATGTTGACCTTGGTTTCGGAAGGGTGACGCTCTCCCTTGAGGTGCAAAATCTCCTCAACCGGAAAAATTCCCAGATCATCAATCCGGTGACCGGCCGTGCGTACCAGT
Organism: Bacteroidota bacterium; assembly: GCA_033854175.1. GTDB lineage: Bacteria > Bacteroidota > Ignavibacteria > UBA10030 > SZUA-254 > DATKPE01. Next base: position 21,542 of record JAWOKN010000140.1, read on the forward strand.
ACGGTGACCCGACAGTCAATTCCATGAACGATCCGCTCTATCCCGATCTGACCTATCCGGTTTCACCGTATCCCTATGATCAATCCAGGTACCTAAATCCAAGAACCTATAAACTTGGCATTGCCTATTCATTCTAAATGAAAACATTTCCGGCTGTTCGTGGATCCGTAATTGTCATTATCCTCCTCGTCTGCTGCGGTGGGCCGGGGAAGGCTCAACTCATCCCCAATCTCGGCGGTCAACGGGCAGGTATTTCTGCCTATCAGTTTCTGAAAATTGGCGTCGGGGCAAGGGCGGTCGGCATGGGCGAAACCTTCATCTCGGTCGCCAATGATGTATCGGCACTCTACTGGAATCCCGCCGGCCTGACCGAGTTTACCGGTGATCAGGCCATCTTCAGCCATTCCGAGTATGTCGTCGATATCAAACATGAATTTTTCGGGGTCGCTCACCACTTCACCTCCGGCGACGCAGTGGGACTCTCGGTCATCTCCCTTCATATGGCGGACATGCCGGTCACAACCGAAACACAGCCGTTTGGGAACGGACAGTACTTTTCCTTCGGGGATTTCGCGGTGGGCCTGACGTATGCGCGGAAAATGACCGACCAGTTCAGCTTCGGGATTACCATGCGCTACATCGAGGAGACGCTTGACATGCTCAAAATGAGAAGCGTGCTGGCCGATATCGGCACCTATTACTGGACAGGTCTGGGCTCGGCCCGCTTTGCCGTCGTGGTGACGAATTTCGGCGCCGATGTCTCACCCGCAGGAACAGCGACGGAGCTGAGCGGTGAATCGGTAAGCAGTTTTCAATCGTTTTCACCCCCCACACAGTTTAAAATCGGCCTGGCCATGGAACCGTACCAGGATGAGCAGCATCGCGTCACAACGTCCCTCGAACTGAACCACCCGAATGACAACGCAGAAAATCTCCACTTCGGGGTCGAATATCAGTGGCGTTCGTGGTTGTGGCTCCGGACGGGACTCAAACGGACGATAGGGGAGAGGCTTCTCGGGGGAGATAACACGTCCTCGAACGATTATACTGCCGGATTCGGCGTCGCCGTTCCGACATCCTTCACCAGTATTCATCTTGATTATGCGTTCGCAAATTTCAATGCACTGGGCAGCGTCCACAGAATTTCAGTCGGTTTATCATTTTAACATATGAACTCCACGAATCTACTGAGGTTATTCCTCGCGCTCACCGTCCCCATCCTGCTCCTCGGCGGATGCGAACAACGGTTTGATATATCATCTCTTCCGAGCCCCTCACAGGCGACGAGTTCCGGGGATACATCGTACGCGGAAGTCTATCCGCCCTGGGGAGGCTTCGGAAGTCCCACGGCCGTGATGGTCGGAAACGACCAGCTGATCTATGTCTGCGACTACGAAAAAAACGAAGTCATCATGCTCGATCTCGGGGGAACCGTCCTTTCCAAACGGTTTATCATGCATCCGATTTCGATTGCACAGAACTCAAAGCTCGATCTGTATGTCGGCGGCGAAGCAATCTCCCCGAACGGTGTCGATACCATCGGTGCGATCTACCGGATTTTTCTTGCACGGTTCGATACCACCTATATTGCACGGTACGATACCGTCATACAGTTCGGCGACACCATCATAACCCCGGTAATCCGGGACACGTCCTATTTCGCGGATCACCACCTGGATTCTGCACACACGCGCATCGTCTGGCAGGAAGCAGGCCGTCCCGCCAGACGATTCCGCGGAATCGCCATCATGCCCGACAACAGCTATCTTGTCGCACGGTACGGCCCGGATAACTCAAGCTTTGTCGACCCGGACTGCCGCGTCATGCGGTTTAATGCCAACGACACCACCGATCTGTTTTTGACACCCGTCGGTGACCTGATTACCGAACCATCCGGCGGAACAGCGATCACCGACATCCGGTACCTTACGGGAATCATGACCTTCCCGGGTACCCGCAATTTCCTCCTTACACAGAAGACCGATGGCGTGGTCTACGGCGCCGTTCTCATGACCTATACCCAGAACGCGATCGTCGAGGGATGGTCGCCGACCTATGATCCGGCCAATCCCAATACCCGGGGAGCGGACATCATCCGCCCGTACAGGTTCAGGAATGCGGTCGCCGCGGCGTATGATAAGATCAGGAGGGAGATCTTTGTCCTTGATGCCACACTTGACAGCGTGATGAAGTTCACCAATTCAGGGAGATTTAAGGTGGAATCGTTCGGCAGGTACCTGACGGGTTCGGAGAATTTTCCCGCACTGAACGGACCGATGGGAATCGCGTTCTCAAACGACTGCACACTCTACATCGCGGATACCGGGAACAAGGTCATCCGGCGATTCAAGCTCTCTAATCAGACTCAATGCACCAAATAATTCGTGGAGCACTCCATGAATGCATTCAAATTCGTGCTGCTGGTAGCCCTGGCGACCGGCATCGCCCCCGCTCAATCACCTTCGCACAGCTCTGACCAGAATCTGCAGAACATCGGGGGCGTTGCACTCGTCGCCCGGGATTCCTCAACCGGCGATATCGGCATTATTCTGGTATCGGATGTCCCCGCCGCGGGCGCCTTTACCGCCTACGCAGGCGCCTCATCAGGTGCGGTTCTCCTGATGGGAAACGCCGATCCCCGTCTCGGACCCGCCGCTCTCCACCTCCTCGAACAGGGATCCCATCCCCGCGAGGCACTCGATACACTGATGCGGAACGATTCCGAGAGCGAGACACGCCAGATCGCAATCCTCGACACCCGCGGGAACGCGTTCAGCTTCACAGGCTCCAGGTGTCTGCCATATGCCGGTTACGCCGCCGGATCGGGATTTTGCGTGCAGGGAAACAGCCTCGCCGGTGACCAGGTTCTCAATGCAATATCGGCGGCATTCCAGACCGCGGACGGGGAATTGTCGGACCGCCTTCTCAAAGCCCTTGAAAGCGTGCACCTCGCCGGCGAGCAAAAGTTCGTACCACGGTCGGCGGCGATGCTCGTTGTCCGCGATCATGGCGGATACGGCGGCCTGAATGATCGCTATATCGATCTGCGCGTGGACGCCGATTCACTGCCTCTTGCCCGTTTGCACCAGATCTATATGACGTATCTGACATCGTACCTCTTTGATGCGCGGTGGAGGTCGATCGATGCCCTGAACCAGGACCAGAAGTTCGATAATGCACGCGCACTCCTGAAACGGGTCGTCGCATCGATGAACGAGGAACTCCGCCTGAAACCGGATGATCCCCAAACGCTTGGCCGCATCGCATTCGCACTCGCCACCCACAACGTTGACCGCCCCCGCGCACTTGAACTTGCGCAACGGGCGTCAAAACTGGCCCCGGCCTCCGCGACGATTCTCAATGTCCTGGCCGAATGCTATTATCAGCTCAACCGGTACGACGAGGCAATATCGGTGGAATCACAGCTTGTCGCGAAAGATCCCGCAAATCCTCTCTATTTCAACCAGCTGAAAAAGTTCCGGGATGCGAAAGAGAATGCCGGCCATTGATCAATCTTCTCTCCCATCCGGTGGCCTCACAACGCCGCCCATCCAGGTTCAAATTCCGGCCCCGGTATGACCGGATTTATTGAACCTTCACACTTCAGATCCCTCGGGATCCTCCTGGGCCTCCTTTTCCTTTTTTATGGAAGAAAACTCTTCTGGTTTCTTATCGCTGCACTCGGATTTTATGCGGGCCTTCTCTTTGCAAAGAATTTTCTGGATCCCGGTAATGACTGGAACGGGGTGGTTATCGCACTCATCTGCGGGGTCGCCGGCGTGGTCTTTCTGTACCTGATCCAGAAAGTCGCCCTGAGCGTCCTGGGATTTCTCCTCGGGGTGTTTTTGACCTTTAACATTATCCAACACCTGGGACTCCCGTTTCACTGGTGGGCGCTGCTTCTGGGAGGCGTGATAGGACTTATTGTCGCCGCATCCCTCTTTCATGTCGCAATCATTCTCCTTTCATCCCTGTTTGGCTCCTATATGGTCGTCCAGGAGCTGACGCTTGATCCTTCATCAAGGGGAATGATCTTCATTGTTCTTGCCGCCATCGGCTTTTTCTTTCAGTTCTCCATGATGCAGAGGAAAAAGAAGAGACGCGATCAGGGGGAAAGAACACCAGGAGGCGGTGCGGCCGGAGAGACGTCCGAGCGCTGAAGTTGCAACTCTGGACGGAAATCATTAAATTCACAAGGGATTAATCACATTCATCCGGCGGACGCGTTTCGGTTTTGAGAACGACCTGATTCACGTGCGGATCATAAAGAGTGAATCAGTTTTTGAGACTGCCGGGTTCGAGGCCTGATGGCGCCAGGCCGGTTGATGGATCGGAGAGGTGGGTGAGTGGCTTAAACCAGCGGTTTGCTAAACCGCCGTAGGGGCTTAAACCTCTACCGAGAGTTCAAATCTCTCCCTCTCCGCAGCGTTTTTCTCAGGTGTT
>JAWOKN010000141.1:0-9658 GCA_033854175.1 Bacteroidota bacterium
CCCTTCAGCAGATGAATGTTTCCGAGGATGAGTTTCCCCCGGCGTTCGTATTCCTCTGCACGCTCTCCCTGTCCGGCTTCGGTTTCGGCCGCCGCCAGCGCCCGCCGTACATGTTCTGCTTCCCGCCGCAATGACGCAAGTAGTGTGTCCCGCTCTGCCTCGAATTTCCTGCGGCGTTGCTCCCGGCTGACAACTGACGCAGCCGCATCCAGAACGGTTGGGTATTCCCGGGCCTTCAGGTCCGTGAATACGGTCAGCGGCACTATTGTCAGCACACTGTCACCCTTTTCATCTTCATATACCGTCGGCCGGGGATGATCTAGTGATGCCATGAATCGGTTGAGCTCTGTATGAAGGTGTTCACAGGCTGATCCCGCAGCTGTACCGGCTGCCTGCGATGGTTCAACACCTGCGCGGGCACAGATTTCTTCCGCATAAACCGTGCCCAGTATGGGAACACTCCGCTTCAGCACCGAGATGACGGTTTTCTCAGGATGCTCACCGAAGAACCGGATGAACGAGGTCTTGTCCTTATGCCGATGGTCATCGGTCTCTCCTTTGTCAGCCGGCAACGGAGTGCCCCGGAATTCTGCGTTCCGTTTGAAGGATTCAAGGACCGTTCGCTCTTTGTCGATGAGATAAATGTTGCTGGCTGCGGTACCGAAAAGATAGAACGCGACCGATGCCGAGTTCGAAAACGCAATCGTGATGATGCGGTCACGGGGGTGCACTTCGATGTGTTCTATCACATGGCCGATGATCGACGTGAAAAGGTCGACGGAGTTTTTTCTTGCCCGCACCATCCGGCCCGTTGCGTACAGATAATGAAAGGCCGGATCGATCGATATGATGATACTCTCATCTTCAGTCCCGGAGCGGCGGAGTGTGAAAATGAGTTCGTTTTTTTTCTGGCTGTAGATTTCTGTAATGTGGTATCCCTGCAGCATCTCCTGCAGCTCTCCCGCAAGCGCCCGCAGGGTGAAGTAGTTTGTCATCATGGCGCCCGAAACCGACTCCGCCAGGGTCCTCATTGTGCACAACGCGGACGATCGGTCTTATCCGTCCAAATTTGCGGGAATAAGCCCGGTCGGTCGAGTGGATGACGTTGAGAAGGTGTGAATAACTTGTAAATAGGTTTTTCTTGACCTGTATATACAAATTTTGTACCTTAATATAGTTTTTTCAGGCGAAACCGCAAAAAATTCATGATTTCAAGCATGACAGGCTACGGCCGCGGCGAGGTCGCGGAAGGGTATGTTACCGTCTCTGCCGAGATCCGTACGGTGAACAGCCGCTATCTGGAATTTTCCATGAGGCTGCCCCGCACTATAGCCCTGCGGGAGAACGAACTGAAGGATCTCGTGCGGTCGAAGATCGTCCGCGGTAAGATCAATCTTAGCGTCAATATCGACCACGAGAACACCAACGAGATACCTCTCAAGATCAACGCCGCCACGGCTAAGGCGTATAAATCGCTGCTCAAGTCACTCCAGGCCGAGACAAAGATTAAAGGGGCCATTACTCTCGATCATCTTCTGAAATTTCCGGAAATTCTGGAGGTCAATGAGTTTGAAGCGGGGGATGAAAAGGATTGGTCGCTTGTACAGCGGTGTGTCCTCCTTGCCCTTGAGGAAACGGCGAGGATGCGCTGCAGGGAGGGGGCTGAGCTGACGAAGGATCTTGAGTCGCGCATCCACCTCATAGGAAGGATGATCGGTGAGATCGAAACGCTGTCGGAAAAACGTGTGCCCCAGGAACGCCAGCGCCTGCAGGAACGTCTGCAGGAATTGCTTGCCGATCCCTCGGTCCTCGATCAACAACGGCTTGAACTTGAGGTTTCACTCTATGCCGACAAGCTCGATATAACCGAGGAGTGCGTCAGATTCCAGAGCCATAACAAGTTTTTCCTCGACGCGATGCGGAATGAAGGCGCCGCCGGAAGGAAATTGAATTTCCTGATACAGGAAATGAACCGCGAGGCGAATACAATCGGTTCAAAAGCCGGCGATGCCGAAATTGCCCACAAGGTCGTTGCGATCAAGGAGGAACTCGAAAAAATACGCGAGCAACTTCAGAATATCGAATAAGCATTTGTTCTATCATCAAAGGATACATTCATGGCAGTAAAACCACTCCATCTCGAAAATCTCGCCGGAAGGGCGGAAAATGTCTACGAGGCGATTGTCATCTTGCTGAAACGCGCCCGGCAGATTAACGAGGAAATGAAAATCGAGTTCAATCAGCGGATCGAAATGCTCCAGTCGCGCGTTTTCGAACCGGAGGAGGAGACAGACCAGCCTCAGACGAACCCCGACCAGATCCTTGTAGCCCAGGAGTTCGAACATCGCCCGAAACCGACGGAGACAGCTATCACCGAACTCCTCGACGGCAAGCTGACCTACCGCTATAAAGAGGAAGAATCACCCGCACCACCGACGACCTGACCCTTTGCGGTTATGACCCATGCTTGAAAAGAAACATATACTGGTAGGGGTCACGGGGGGTATCGCTGCATATAAGATTCCACTTCTCGTTCGGGAACTGAAAAAGGAGGGCGCCGACGTCCGCGTCGTTATGACCGGCGCCGCAAAGGAATTTGTCACTCCCCTCACGCTTTCCACGCTCTCCGGTCATGAGGTCGTTACCGGGATGTTTCCCTCGTCCGCCGAGGGCAACGGAAGCGGGACGTGGCATATCGAGATGAGCAGATGGGCCGATATGATGATTATCGCACCTGCAACCGCCAATCTCGTCGCCAGACTCGCCCACGGTGAGGCGGATGACGCCGTGACAACACTTGCCCTGGCAGCCTCCTGCCCCATCGTTGTCTCCCCCTCGATGGATGTCGATATGTGGAATCATTCCCTCACACAAACGAATGTCCGGATTCTGAGGGAGACCGGATATGTTGTTCTGCCCCCCGAAGAAGGGGAGCTTGCGAGCGGTCTGAAAGGTCCCGGCCGCATGCCCGAGGTTCATACGCTCCTCGGGGCCATCAGGGATGTTGCCCGGAATTTGCACCGGGATCTGCAGAAGAAAAAACTCCTGATAACAGCCGGCCCGACGTATGAACCGATCGATCCGGTCCGTTTTATCGGGAACCGGTCGTCAGGGAAAATGGGCTTTGCACTTGCTGCAGCCGCCGCCCAGCGCGGGGCGGAGGTGACTCTCCTGACCGGTTCTGTCACACTTCCCACACCGCGCCATGTGAGGAGGATCGATGTCGAGACTTCCGATGATATGTACCGGGAGGTGATGAAATACCGGACCGGCAAACATGCCATTATTATGGCCGCCGCAGTTGCGGATTTTACACCGCTGAAGAAGGTGCCGAAGAAAATTAAAAAACATGAGCTCGGTAACGCTGCCATGACGGTGGAACTTGTACCGACCAGGGATATCCTTGCCGAACTTGCACCCCGGAAGGGGAATACCCTTTTGGTCGGTTTCGCGCTTGAGACGCATAATGAAATCGAGTTTGCCCGCCGGAAAATGAGGGAAAAGAAACTTGACCTTGTCGTGATCAATAATCCGCTCAAACCGGGAGCGGGGTTCGGCTCGGAGACGAATGTTGTCACGATTCTGAACAAACGGGGGAAAACAGAAAAATTCGGCAGGATGACGAAGTTCGACGTCGCAAATATTATTCTGGACAGGGTTGTAAAACTCCTTTGAGTGTGCTATCTTAAATACCGGCCTCCCGGGTAGTCCGTAACGTTGTACTTCGTTATCAGCATCGTAGCCATCGGTTTTAGTCAGTCAATGTCAGACGAATTACAAGATTTTCTCGATAAGGCCCAGCGGTATCTTATGCAACAGGAAGATTTGTTCGGGGACGTTGTCTTTGAGGGGAAAAAATCCGGTCACCGGACCCAGCATAAACTGGCTTCCGCGACAGGCGAACCATGGGCGTCCGCCGGAACTCTCGGGGATCTTGATGCGCAGATCTGCGAATGCCAGAAATGCCCGCTCGGTTCAACCAGGACAAACTTTGTCTTCGGCGTCGGCCATCCCCACAGCCGCGTCATGTTTATCGGCGAAGCTCCCGGGGCAGATGAAGATGCCCAGGGTGAACCGTTCGTCGGCCGCGCTGGCCAGCTTCTGAATAAGATTCTCGACGCCGTCGGCCTGAAAAGGGAGGAAGTGTATATCTGTAATATTCTCAAGTGCCGCCCCCCGAATAACCGCGACCCGGATCCCGGCGAGATGGAGACTTGCTCGCCGTATCTTCTGAAACAGATTGACCTGATACAACCAAAGTTCATCATCTGCCTCGGCCGCATCTCGGCACAGTGGCTTCTCCAGACAACGGATAGCCTTACGGCTCTCCGGGGGAAATTTCATGATTTTCAGGGTGCCAAACTGATGGTCACCTATCATCCCGCAGCCCTCCTCCGTAACCCGAACTGGAAACGGCCGACATGGGAGGATATGAAGATGTTCAGGAAAATGTACGACGAGACATTTGCTCAGTAATATGGCAAAACAACCGACATCTCAGTTTATACGGGAACCACAGGACGGCCCTCGGATACCTCCCCAGGCCGTCGACGTCGAAAAAGCTGTCCTCGGGGCGATGCTGATCGATAAGGAGTCCGCTCCAAAGGTGCTCGATATCCTCGATCCCGAGAGCTTCTATGATCCGGTCCACCAGAAGATTTTCCGGACGATGCTCTCGCTGTTCGAGAAATCTGAACCGATCGATTCCGTCACTGTCGTCGAGGAACTGAGACGCCGCGGCGATCTTAATCAGGCCGAGGATCCGCTCTATATTACCGAGCTGACGATGAATATCACGTCGGCTGCAAATGTCGAATATCATGCGCGTATCGTCCTGGAAAAAGCCCTGATGCGGAGCCTCATTTCATCGGCTTCGGGAATCGCTTCACGCGCCTACAGCGATACTGAGGATGCCCTCGATCTTCTGGATGAGGCCGAGGCGAGCATTTTTCAGATTTCTGAACGGCGCCTGAAGAAGACTTTTACTCCGATCAACCGTGCTTTGCATGAAACATTCGAAATGCTTCAGGAAATCCACGGCAAACATGGCGGCGTGACGGGCATACCGAGCGGCTTTGATAAACTCGATGAACTCACGGGCGGATTTCAGAAGTCCGATCTCATCATTATCGCCGGCAGACCCAGCCAGGGGAAAACCGCCCTTGCACTTTCCATCGCCCGGAATGCCGCGCTCGACCGTGAGAAAAAAGCAGGCGTTGCCATATTCAGCCTCGAAATGTCCGAACAGCAGCTTATTATCAGAATGCTTTCGGCAATCGCCAGGGTCGATGCCCATGCGCTCCGTACCGGCCGCCTGGCCGAGGAGAGCTGGAAGAATCTGAGCAGGAACGTGGGTAAACTTGCGGATACGAAAATCTATATCGACGATACACCCTCCCTCGGAATCCTCGAACTGCGCGCCAAGGCCCGCCGCCTGAAAGCCGAACATAATGTTGATCTCGTCATTGTCGATTATCTCCAGCTTGTCCAGGGGCCGAGGAACGCGGAATCCCGGGAACGCGAGATCTCCATGATCTCCAGATCGCTCAAAGCCCTCGCAAAGGAATTGAATATCCCCGTTATCGCCCTCTCACAGCTGAACCGTCAATTGGAATCCCGGACGGACCGCCGCCCGATGCTTGCCGATCTGCGGGAGTCGGGCGCCATCGAACAGGATGCCGACGTCGTCCTCTTTGTCCATCGGCCGGAAACCTATGGCATAACCGAGATTAAGGACGAGGAGCTTGGCTCGATCCCCACGGAGGGAATAGCCGAAATTATCATCGGGAAACAGCGAAACGGCCCGACGGGCATTACCCGGCTGCAATTCCATAAAAAATACGCGGCGTTCGAACGTCTCGCACCGATGAGCCTCGAATCAATTGCTCCGTCACCCGAGTCCGTTGAATCCGAACCGCCTTTCTGATCTCCCTTTGCACCGGCAGACCGTCTGGAGCATACTGTTTTCCCTTCTTGCCCTCCCCTTGAGAGCCCAGCAGAATGACACACTCGTCTGTAATAAACTTTTTTCATACGCGTTCGAACATCGGCTGGTCGGAAAACCGGCGGGCAATATCACCGGCGCGGTCGCCAGACGGTTTGTCGGCTCTCCGTATGAGGAGCATACCCTTGAGACCGGACCTGCAGAAAATCTTGTGACAAATCTCCATAGTTTCGACTGCGTGACGTTTGTTGAAAATGTCCTTGCACTCACCGTCTGCGTGCACAGCGATCAGCTGTCGTTTGACGGCTATCGCACGATACTTGAAAAAATCAGGTACCGCGGCGGAATCCGCCGCGGATATCCGAGCCGGCTGCATTATTTTTCCGAGTGGATCGCTGATAATGAGGAGAAGGGATTTGTCCGGGATGTGACGCGGGATCTCAAAGGCAAGCCGCAAAAAAAGGTTCTGAACTATCTTTCCACCCATCCGAAGGCGAATCCCTGCCTCGGGATCGATTCGCTGCGGGAAGAGATCGCCGCGACGGAAGAAAAATTATCTGCCCGTACGTTCTCTGTCATACCGGCCGGCGATGTTCACCGCATTGCTTCCGGTGTCCGCGACGGCGATGTGATCGCTATGACGACTTCGGTCGAAGGGCTGGATGTGGGACATACCGGTTTTGCCGTCCGCAGCAGCGACGGCTCCCTCCATCTTCTCCATGCGTCTGAAAAAGACGGAAGAGTTGAAATCACCCCAGAAACGCTTCAGGAGTATCTTCGGAAACATCCCGGGGATTCCGGTATTATGGTTGTGCGGGTTATACCAAAACCCGGGGAGTGAATTCTCCGCGCCATTCCACCATCGTAGGTTTGTTTTCATCCAAACATTTGCTTACCTTGATATACATTGCCCCGGTTCGATGGGGCATACCTTTTTATGGCTGATACTAAAAATATCTGTATTCTCGGCTCAACCGGTTCGATCGGCAGAAGCAGCCTGGAGGTGATCGCTCGGTTCCCGGACCGCTTCCGCGTTTCATGTCTGACCGCATATAGAAGCGTCGAAACGCTCGGCGAACAGATCGACCGGTTCCATCCGGATGCGGTGGCTGTCCTTGATCCGCGCGCAGCCGAGAGGTTGAAACGTTCTCGCCCGGGTCTTCCCGAAATTTTCACCGGCGAGGAGGGCTGCGCGGAGATTATTGCCCGCCAGGATGTTGATATTGTTATCAGCTCGCTCGTCGGATTTGCAGGCCTTCGCCCGACGGTCGAAGCGATTAAACTTGGAAAAACCATCGCACTGGCGAATAAAGAGGTGCTCGTCGCCGCCGGCGCCGTTATTACCCGGCTTGTCCGCCAGTATCATGCAACCCTTCTTCCCATCGATAGCGAGCATAGCGCGATTCTGCAGTGTCTCGCCGGCGAGGATCATGCCAGTATCGCCCGCCTTATCCTTACTGCCTCCGGCGGACCGTTTTTGTATCTCGATAAGAGCGAGTTTTCCTCCGTGACCGTCGACGCCGCCCTTAAACACCCTAACTGGAAAATGGGAAATAAAATCACCATCGATTCGGCCACGATGATGAATAAGGGCCTCGAGGTTATTGAAGCCCACTGGCTCTTTGATCTCCCGCCGGATAAGATTACCGTTCTTATTCACCCCCAGTCGATTATTCATTCGATGGTGGAGTTCATCGATGGTTCGGTGAAGGCACAACTGGGCGTGCCCGATATGAAGATCCCGATTCAGTATGCCCTCACCTATCCAGAACGCGCCGATTCGGCCTTCCGGCGGCTGGATTTCAATGAACTGCACGAGATGACTTTCCTTACACCGGATGTTACCAAGTTCGAGTGCCTCGGCCTTGCCTATGATGCGCTCAATAAGGGGGGTACAGCCCCCGCAATCCTGAACGCGGCGAATGAGGTTGCCGTGGAGCTTTTCCTGCACGGCAAAATTAAGTTTCACCATATACCGCTTCTCATTAAAGAGGCTCTTGTATCAGTCCCCTCCATTCCCGATCCTTCACTTGAGGAGATTATTGCCTCGGACGGCGCCGCGCGGGTTCTGGTCCGTGAACAGGGCCGTCATTATTCCGCCTCCCCCCATGCCTATGAGGTGATACGCTAGTATGCAGATTGTCCAGATGATATTTTATACCGCTGTCACCCTGGGTGTGCTCATTTTTATTCATGAGTTCGGACATTTTATTGCCGCAAAACTTACCGGGATGCGCGTTGACCGGTTTTCTATCGGTTTTCCCCCGCGCGCGTTCGGCAAGAAAGTCGGCGATACCGACTACTGTGTCTCCTGGGTGCCGATCGGCGGTTATGTGAAAATCGCCGGGATGATCGACGAGAGCATGGATACAGACTTCCTTAACCGCTCACCTGAACCCTGGGAATTCCGGTCGAAACCCCTCTGGGCTCGTATCCTGGTTATCTCCGCAGGCGCTATCATGAATGTCCTCCTCGCTATTGCTGTTTTCTGGGGGATTTCCTATTCCGCCGGTAAACTGATAAAACAAACAACCTCGATCGGCTTTGTCATGGAGGGAACTCCAGCCGAACAATATGGCTTTAAGGGGGGCGATAGTATTCTTGCCATTAACGGAAAACAGGTTTCAAGCTGGGATGATGTTGAAAATCTTGTCTATATCGAGAATATCGGCAACGCAATGGCTTTCGATGTTCTCAGGGACGGCCAGCATCGGTTGGTGAATCTTCCCCCACGGTCGGTTCAGGAGGGGAATGATAAACCGCTCGGGTTGATCGAGGCGCATACGGTGGCCGTAGTCAAAAGTGTCGAAAGTAAAATGCCTGCGGAAATTCTCGGCCTGCAGCCCGGTGACCTTCTTACGATGGTTGATTCCGCGAAGGTCGGCTATCCTGACGTCGTTACCCTGATTAAAAAACATGCCGGTCAGTCGATTACGCTTTCATGGAAACGGAACGGGAAGGAGCTTTCCGGGAAGACTGCCGTGACCAGGGAGGGAAGAATCGGAGTCGGTATCGAAGGGATGTATGTCGGACCGGTGCAACGGGTGCAGTATTCCTTCATCGGGGCGCTCCCCGAGGGGTTGAATAAAAGCTGGCAGGCGGTCTACCTTTTTTATCTCACGATCAATAAAATCGTCGCCGGGAAGGCTTCGATTAAGGAATCACTCGGTGGCCCGATCGCCATCGCACAACTGGCGACACAAAGCGCCAATTACGGGCTGACAAGCTTCCTCGGCTTTATGGCCCTCCTGAGTATGAGTCTCGCACTGATTAATATCCTCCCGTTTCCCGCTCTCGACGGCGGTCATCTCGTTATGATGATCTATGAGAAGATTTTCCGGCGCGAAATTCCCCACCGGTTGAAGATCATTATCCAGCAAACCGGCTTTATCCTCCTCCTTCTCCTGATGGCGTTCGTGATCTATAATGATATTTCGCGGTTCTGATCCGGCGGTGTGACTACTGTCACATTTCCCTTCATTTTTAATCTCCGTTTCTCGATATTATCATTGATAAAAAAGGTGGAATTCACTACCTTCTGACGCGATGATATGGTGCTTTTGAAAGGATGCCATACATGAAACAGTGCATAAGTTTTCTGAAAACCTTGCGGGGTTGCTCTCTGGCTGCCGTGCTGCTTTTGTATCATCCGCCCGCTCATGCTCAGTGCAGCATCGAAATTCAGCATACCCCCGCACAACGGCTTTCCCTGGC
>JAWOKN010000142.1:0-29189 GCA_033854175.1 Bacteroidota bacterium
AACTGAATCCGGTCCCCACTACGAATGATCTCAGGTTGTACATCCCAATCTTCCGGTGATGCCTGAATCCTGATTGAATCGAGGTAACTTAGCAGGATCGGCTTGTAAGAATCACCCAGTTGGTCAAGCGGACGGATTTGGTCGACCGACATCTTCCCTGCCTTCACTATACCGATGAATTCTTTCCAGATGCGAGTATCGTTCTGACAATAGGTGTGATCCATCCACAAGAATGTAAGAAGTAGTGCAACGGTCCAAGCAAGAGTCCGATTATTCATGGCAGTCTCCGTGTAGTCTTCATGACGGGTGGTAAATACCAGCGCCCGTTAGCATGCAGTTTTGAGGTTAAAGAATAATTAATTTAGTAAACGTTTATCCTCACACTATCCAATAAGGTATTTCTTTACAATACCTATGGTATTATCAATCTCGGCGCTATCTACTGGATGTTTGGGTGATCTCTATTTTACAAAAGAACGTAGGCAACTGAGATATGCATTGATGATTTCGGGACTGTAATGACCTCTCCACGATCCACTCCGGAGAGTCTCATACAATCCGGGTTCCTTACCCTGAACCTTTATTTGTCCCACCTCCCCCAAACTAAGCAGTAAAATATAACAATAACTGTAATCAAGATAAAAATAACTGTCAACTAATAACTGCGGTCATTCACGAAAGGAGACAAAAAGAAGGGGAAAATTAAAATTAAGATTTTAACGAATATAAATCTAGGCATACACGGGAGGAAAAAGTCACACCGGAGTATCATACTTGCTTCTTCTGGATCATGGCTCCGCGTCAAACACGAAGACTCTTAATGTTTGAAATACCGATCATTTTCGCTAATTCCTTTAGGTCCAAAAAGCAAATTTTCATCACTCATGACCGACTCCGCCTATTTCCTGAAGCTTCAAGCGGCGGATCTCATTCCGCTTCGGGCAGCAGGGCTCGTTGCGCCTGAAATACCCAACCAGACTTGAATCCAAAGACGAACTACGGACTGCTGACCAGAGAGTGATGATAGAAGTCGGAAAGCTGAGAGTGTTCTATACGTTCAGTGGCGGCTTTGGCTTCATGGATAAAACGTGTGCGTTCCTCTTCAAAAGCTGTGAGATCTTGAGGGAGAAATCTGAGTGCAACATTGCGGTCGAGCTTCGTGTCGTGGGCCTTATAGACCGCTCCCATTCCCTCCTCGCAGAGTTTCTCAAGGATGCTGGAATGAGAAATGGTTTGCCCGATCATTGGCAGGTTCCCTCCCCGAACCTATCCCATGGTCTTCCCTTTTCTGAATATAGAAAAAAGTTTGCAAGGGCGACTCGCTGACTCCCCTGATGTAAAAATATTGACCATTGCTTGGGTTTACCATCACTGGATAAGCTAAATAGTCACCTTTGATCGCTCAATTGAAAGGATTGTCAATTATTACTAGTTTTCCACTGATGCGTGAATCGGTATAGACAATCTCCTTTCCATCAGTACTGATGTCAAACGATGAAAAGGGAGATGTGCCCAATCCGGGAAACTCTGCAGGTATGACCTCTTCTTCTCCGGTGGGTACCGCAACCCGGCGAAGCTCTCCTGCGTTCTTCACGTAGTAGAAGAACCGGCCATCTCTGTCGAACCCGCTTTCGGCAATTGAGGGGGGAAGTTTCATCGGAGACGGTAGGCTGGGGTCGTTCACACCTGGCGCCGTACAGATCCATTTGCCCACTTTACCGCGACGAAAATCAAGGTAACCGATGTACTTTCCTCCCTGGAGGGGGCGAGCATATGTCGAGTCCTCGAAGAATTTCCGGTGTTCTCCACCTTCGATGCTGCAGATCCATGTCCTTGGTGTCGAAAGATCGTCAATGAGAAACGTCGTTTCATCCACCCAGTGATCTGCCCAGCCTTTGCGGACAAGTTTTGGAGAGGAGGGATTTTCTGCATCAAGTAAATATACCGTGGAGGAATCATTCGGTTCATCGAGTGCATTTCTCTGGTAGATGATCCACCGGCCATCCGGCGATGGAACAGGCCACCCGATCCATTCTTCACCCGAGGTTAGTTTTTTCCGGTTTTTTCCATTCCGGTCAATTGAGCAGAGACACGATCCACCTTTCAGAGCTTCCGGTTGGGCAAAATCAAACAGCACCCCTTTCGCATCAGGAGTGAATGAAACATGCCAGATTTCTGCATCATCAGAGGTAATCTGGCGTGAAGCCTTACCGTCAAGCCTGGCGATCCAGATGTGGCTGAAATGCTGCATTTGAGAATACAGGAGCTTTGACCCGTCTTGCGATATCATCGCTGATAAGTCTGTGCCCGTGCCTTTGGTTATCTGCGATACAGACCCGCCCTGTGCCGGCATCGTCCAGAGGTTGTAATTGCCGTTCTTGTTCGAAGTATAAATAATCTGGTCATCGTGAGTCCAATAAACATTCCGGATAACTTTCTTGTCAAATGTCACCTGTCGGGTTTTCTTGGTTGAAAGCGCATGGATGAACACTTCTTTGCACTGTTCGGAGAAGTATTTGATCCAGCAAATGGATTGCCCGTCCGGTGACCATGAAAACCTTCTTGCTTCGCCCGATGCGCTATCGATCAATTCACAGCGGCCGTCTGTTCCGTTCGGTTTGATCGTCCAGAATTCTGATACCCCTGCCTGGGTATAGAGACTTCCATGTATATAACCGATTCGTTGCCCATCCGGTCGCCACCGCGGGAAGAAAACGTTTCCCTCGGCAATTTTCTTGCTCGATCCACCAACGGAAGAAACAATGGCAATTTCCATCTGTTCAGCTGAGCTGTTGTATCTGTCGTAGACTATCTGACTTCCGTCAGGAGAAATGTCAACCCCGTTGATCCACCCGACAGAATCAAAGGTGATCCGACGGTATTCCCCTGAAGTTGTGTTCATGAAGTAAATATCCCACGTGCTGTTGGCATCAGCCGCCGGAAACGTCGCCCAGTTTCCATCCCGTGATAAACCCGGACTTTGAATCTGAGTCATGGGGACTGGGAGAACACGGAATGTCATATCTGGGTTAAGCGTAAGATGCTTTTGCTGCTTGGGAAGGAGGAGATACACGATGGCGATGATGATGAAAAAGCCGGCTATGCCAATTCCCGCCCACATGATCTTCTTGGATGATTTTTCCCCGGTTCCCTTTTTCCGGACAGGGACTTCCGGTGAGGCCAGTGCCGTTGAAACAGCAGGGGCTTCCACACTCAATCCACGCGAAACCTTCGTGGTTCTCTTTTGAACACGGCGCAGCTCGATGACCATGTCACCCGCGGACTGATAACGGTCATTTGGATCTTTCTCTAATGAGCGCTGGATGATGTTTGAAAGAAGAGGGGAGAGATCAGGCCTGTACCGTTCGATTGGCTCCGGTTCTTCGTTGACAATTGAGTATACCAATGCGGCTTCATGCTCACCACGGAAGGGTAACCTTCCGGTGACCATCTCAAATAGCACTATGCCAAAGGAAAAAATATCGCTCCGGGCATCGATTTCTCCGCTTTGTATCTGCTCAGGGGCCATGTAAGCAAGCGTGCCCACAGTAGATGATGTTTTGGTGAGTTTTAATGAGCCCTTGAGTTTCGCGAGCCCGAAATCCATCACCTTGACCTGATTCTTCCTGTTGATCATGATATTTTCAGGTTTCACATCCCGGTGGACAATCCCATGGCTGTGTGCTTCCTGAAGCGCTTCACCGATCTGAATGGCAGAGGTCAGGGTATCGCTCAATTGGAGAGTTGTGGCATCCCTTGCCCCTGCAATCTTTTCTCTCAGAGTAACGCCATCAACATATTCCATCACGATAAACTGTTGACCACCTTCTTCTAGAATATCGTAGATCGTACAGACGTTCGGATGGTTAAGCGCCGATGCAGCCTGAGCTTCCTGGAGAAACCGGACGCGTTCTGGTTCGTGAGCTGCGATTCCTTTGGGAAGAAATTTTAATGCGACAGTGCGCTTGAGTTTGATATCCTCTGCTTTGTAGACCACACCCATCCCACCTTCACCCAGCTTCTCAAGCATCTTATAATGTGATATGATTTGTCCAATCATAAAAGTTTCTTTTGCAGGGAGGATGATATAAACCTCCCATTCCTCATAACCCCAACCCCATGCTCCTTACTAACGCATTAAACCTCCGATCAGCGTGAAGAAAACGAAGCCTCGGATCGGCTCCCATATACAGGTGAATCAGCCACACCGAACGGTCCTCGGAAGCCTCTTCCAGCCATTCAAGCGTTTTGCCCTTTTCTCCCATCCCCGCATAGACAATTGCAAGACTGTAGGGTGAAACGTACCGTTGCCTGGAAATGGCTGATAATGCATTCAATACGTTCTCTGCGTTGGAACGTTTTCCCGCTGCCGCATAGGCATGGCCCAGTGCTGATAAATAGATTGAATTGCCCGGGGAAAGCTGTACTGCTTTTTGAAAGGCAACAATCGCCTCGTCGGATTTGCCTAGCTGCTCTTCAATAATCCCGAGTATAAAATATGCGGCAACGAATTCGGAATCTAGCGAGAGAACTTTCCGGCATTGTTCAATGCCCTGAAGATATTCACCCTTCAAACAGTAGATTAATCCTACGTCGGTGGTAATAATGAGCGAAAGCGGATCCAAGTCCTGTGCCCGTTTTATGCCTGCAAGTGCTTCATTGATGTGGCCCTCCATCGTTAAATAAATAGCATACCGTTGCTGTGCAGTTGCATATTCAGGATCCAGAGTGATGGCTTCCTTATATTCCCGTTCGACATTTGACCAGTCCCAATCATACAGCATCCCCACATGTGCCAGAGCTTCATGACTTTCGGCAAGCGTATTGTCGGTCTCAATAGCCCGCAGTGCTGCAGCTTTTGCCCTGGGAGCTGATTCTTTTGGCGACAGAGAGCCATAAACGCCCAAAAGATTGTAACAGTCGGCAATTCCCGCATACGCTCGGCTGTATCCGGAATCCTTGGCAATCGCCTGCTGGAAATAATCAATCGCTTTATGGAACCCATTTTCAGTCCTTTTGTTCCAGAAAAAACGCCCCTGGAGATAAAGTGTGTACGCCTCAACATTCTGGGTCGGTCGCAGCTCGATCTTCTTTTTCTCTTCGGACGAGAGTTTTGCCTTCAGAGCTGCAGCAATTTGCTGGGCGACATCACTCTGGATTGCAAACACCTGTGTCAGCTCCTTATCATAGGTATCAGCCCACAGATGTCCTTCGTTTGTTGCATCGATCAGCTGTGCGACGATGCGTATCTGATTGCCCGCCCGGCGGACACTCCCCTCCAGGACTGTGGCGACATTCAACTCCTTGCCGATCTCCGGTATTTTCTTGCTGATCCCTTTATATTGCATTACCGACGTGCGGGAGATAACCTTCAGATCAGAGATTTTTGAGAGCTGCGCAATGATGTCATCGGTGATGCCATCACTGAAGTATTCGTCCTCTTTACTATCGCTGAGATTTTTAAATGGGAGAACTGCAACAGATTTGTCCGCCGGGACCAGTGGAACCGGTTTTGAAAGGAAAAGATATATTCCGATAACGGCAAGCAGTACTAATCCGGCAGCAATCATCCAGGGTGTTTTTGACTCCTTCTGAATCGCAACGGTTTTTCCCGTGAGTTCCACCTGGACATTTTTTAATTCGGCGACGATGTGGTCCGTATTCTGATACCGTTTCCCCTTTTCCTTCTCCAGACACCTGCTGATGATCCGTTCAAGCGATTGAGGAACACTTTTTCGTACTGATGTGACACCCGATGGATTCTCGTTCAGGATGGAATAACTCAATGCAGTTTCGAATTCACCTCTGAACGGCAGATGTGATGTCGCAAGCTCATACAGGACAACCCCGAGTGAAAAGATGTCGGAACGGTGGTCGATCTCTTCACCTCGCACCTGTTCCGGTGACATATAGGCAGCTGTGCCCAGCGTGCTGCCGGTTTTCGTCAGATGCGCGGGGCCCAGGATTTTCGCCAGTCCAAAGTCCGTAAGCTTGACCTTCCCATCCTCCGTTAACATGATGTTGTCCGTTTTCACATCCCGGTGAATAATCTGATGGCGGTGGGCATGTGATAATGCTTCTGCGATTTGTATTCCGTAGTTGACTACTTCACCGACTGAAAATTCTTTGTCTTCCGACCTGAGCTGCTTCAGCCGTGATTGGAGTGTTCCGCCGGGAATGTACTCGAGTACGAGATACCTCTGCCCGTTCACCTCATCAATATCATGGATTGTCGCAATATTGGGATGATTCAGCGCCGATATTGTTTTGGCTTCCAGCTCGAACCGGGTGATCTCTTCAGGTGAGAGCACAAGATTGGTCGGGAGAAACTTCAGTGCAACATCCCGGTCAAGCTTTGTGTCGTGGGCACGGTATACGATACCCATACCGCCTTCACCAAGCTTTTCGAGGATTGTATAGTGAGATATGGTTGTCCCGATCACAGATTCCCGCCCCGAATCATGGCGGAAATATACTACTAATGGGAGCGGGAGTCAATTGGGGGGCAAGCTACGCTTGAATGCCTGTGTACAAAATAAAAATCCCAGATATCCTTTTTCGAATATCTGGGTTTTTGCTCCGCGAAAGCTATAGATGTACGAACTCCTTTAAAGGTTATTTTCCCCGTCGTTTTCTACAAAATATATCACCAAAGATACCGTCTTACGTTGGATATGAGCAGAATTCAGGAGTATTTTTCCTGGTCCGGAAGCGCGGTGGACCATCTTAATCAAGTTTTCCAAGTCCCTGTAAAAGATATCAAACCCTTTGCAAGCCAAAAAGAAAAACTCAGCTACTTTACTTCCCAAATGCAGTATCAGAGCATGAACCAGAATCACTCTAAATTATTGTACTAGGGCAAGTTATGCACTCATCTGATCATTTGAAGAGATTCTCTATCAATATGAGCTTACATTCTTGGGCATACTTGACAAAAATTACCTGTTTTCCGTCCCAGCTTGGAGTAAGGGTGGTATACGGTTCTAATTTAAGGACTTTCTCAGGGATACGTTCATTCTTACCATCAGGCAATGACGTCATCCAGATCTCTGAAAGGCTGAGCGAATAAAATATCTTACCATTTCCGGATAGTTTGATATTACCCGGGCGATGTGGAAGCATTCGTGCAGTTTTTTGCTGTACATCGCGCGGTTTATTTCCAGCGACGATCCACCAGAGTGACGGATTCTTCCCTCGGTGGAGATCTTTATATAATATATATTTTTCACCCTCAATAAATCGCGCGAATGTAGAATCTTCATACACCTTCGTTGGCTGAGCCCCATTGATGGATACAACGTACATCGTGCTATCGACCATGACATGAAATCTCAGTGTATCAATCCATAAGTCCGGGATGCCGCGTGTGATGTACTTTGGTGAACCTGGATTCGATAGCTCAACAACATAGGTACGGAAGGAATCATTCTCTTCAGAAAGATTTCTCGCACCATAGGCGATCTTCTTACCGTCGGGTGACCATTTTGGTTCAGACAGAACCTCCTCACCGAACGTGAGCTGACGCCGACTGCTGCCGTCCTTTTTCATCACGAAGAGGTTCATTGGACCTTTAGTTAAAAATGACGATGGGTCATCGGAAGGCACACCAACGATGAACGCGATCTCTTTTCCATCAGGGGAAAATGCAGGCCAGTACTGATTTTCTTTTGTGAATGTAATCTGACGCGAGCTCTTTCCAGCGATATCAACATTCCAGAAAGTACTATAGCCTACTAACTCCGAGTAGAGAATCCTCTGGCCATCTGCAGAAGATTTTATCGTTTGTGCCGAGTGTGTTCCCTTGGTAATCTGAATCGGATTTCCTCCTTTGGCAGAAACAACCCAGACATTGAAAATACCGCTCCTGTCCGACGTATAAACTATCTTATCATCCCGTACCCAATCGAGATAAATAATTGTCTCTTTACCGGAAGTGAGAACTCTTTCCTCACCCGTATCAAGGTCATGGATAATGATTTGTTGTATAGTATTTCCCGACAGACCCCTTATCCAAGCAACCTTTTTATCATCCGGTGAATATGCAAAGCCACACGATCCCGAGTTCAGCGAGTCAATAAATTCTCTATGAGGATCAGATCCGGCAATTCCAACACTCCATAACTCAATTTTACCAGATGGCGAGGGAGCACTACCCCAGCCCAGAATATATCCAACACGTTGTCCACCTGGGCGAAACCGAGGCAGCTGCCACGAATCTACAAGCTTTCGCGCAGGTCCTCCATCGAATGGAATAACCGACCCATCCGCCTTATTTGTCTGATAATTGGCTTGACAATAGAGCAGGAGATTGCCATCGACAGAGATGTCAACCGCGGCCTGAGAGGATAAGCTCGTTACGCAGCGAAGCGTACCTTGTATTGCATTCATGACATATAGACCCCACACCCCTTTATCATCCCGGCCACTAAATGCAATATATTTTCCATCACCGGAGATCCCCGGTACATCCCAATGTATTGTGAGGGGGATCTGGAGAGTGCGTAGTTTCCAGTCTGGATTAATTTGTGTCGACTCTTTAGAGAAAAACAGTACAGATACAATCATTATAATTACGAATATCACAGCAACGAGCATTATTGATATTTGTTTTCTGCGTATTGTTGATCTTCTGTATCCAGATCCTGTTGATTTGAATCCTGTACTTGAAGTCTCTTTCTTCAATCTCCTCAGATCAATCAGCATATCCTCGGCCGATTTGTATCTCTCAGCAGGATTCTTCTCTAATGTGCGATTGATGATATGGATCAATTCCGGAGATATGTCAGATATCGATGCTTCTATCGGTTTTGGTTGTTCATTAACTACTGAATAGAGAATGGCAGCTTCATGCTCACCGCGGAATGGCAATTTTCCCGTTACCATCTCGTACAGCACAACTCCCAACGACCAGAGATCACTCCGCTGGTCGAGTTTCTCTCCCCTCGCCTGTTCGGGCGACATATAGGCTGCTGTTCCGACGGTCGCTCCTGTCCTTGTCAGCTTCGAGAACCCACTCCTGCGCGCCAGCCCAAAATCGAGAATCTTGACCTGTCCCTTGTCAGTAACTATGATATTCCCGCTCTTGATATCCCTGTGGATGATCCCATTCTCGTGTGCCGCCTGGAGTCCTTCCGCGATCTGGATGGCGATATCGGCTGCATCCTCTACCCTTAATCGACCCTTCTGGATCTTCTTGGCGAGGGATTCCCCTTCATAGTAACCCATTGCTATGAACAATCGTCCGTCGGGTGTTTCACCAACCTCATGGATCGTACAGATATTGGCATGGTCAAGCGCGGAGACGGCTTTGGCTTCGTGGATAAAACGTGTGCGTTCCTCGTGAGAAGTTGTGAGATCTTGAGGGAGAAATTTGAGTGCGACATCACGGTCAAGCGTGGTATCGTGGGCTCGATACACTATGCCCATGCCGCCTTCACCAAGCTTCTCGAGGATTTTATAATGAGATATGGTTGTCCCGATCACAGATTCCCGCCCCGAATCATGGCGGAAATATACTACTAATGGGAGTCGGAGTCAATAGGATAGGGTAAGAAAGTGATGGACGGAATGAAATCGGTTAAAATTTAGTGAGGCCTGACGATGGTAGGAACTGATGAAGCAGATTCAGGACCCCATCTTCCATCACTCCACCCTAAAACCGATTTCTCGCCTCTTATGTTCAGGTGGTTGCATCAAGTGTCTGATGGCTTCAAAAATTATCTTAATCTGCCTATCATGTGTATCATATTTCCCCTCAAGCTCCTCCAGCTTCCGGGCTAATTCCCGGTGCGTTGTGAGAAATTGTCTTAACCTTACAAATACGCGCATTATCTGTATGTTTACCCGGACTGCTCGTTTACTTCTCAACACACTCGAAAGCATCGCAACACCTTGCTCTGTAAAAGCGTACGGGAGATACGTTCTGCCGCCACGGTGTTTCTTTGAGGTCGCAAATTGCGACCTCAATTGTTTAAATTCTGTGCGAGTAAGCTGAAACATGAAATCCTTCGGGAAACGATCATTATTCCTCTGGACTTGTTCGTTAAGCCTTTTTGTAGGAACACCATAAAGGGTTGAGAGATGGACATCGAGCATGACTTTCTGACCGCGGATTAATAAGATGCGGGTTTCAATTACATCGGTAGGAATCAATTCATTGTTTCTCATCGTTCTTTTGAATAACCTCCCAAGAAGATTTTATGCTTTCAGTGGCACAAAAATAAAATCCCCCAGAAATTACTCGGGGGGGGGGGGCTTTAATGGCTCCGCGTCAAACCCGAAGACTCTATACCGATAATGTTTGAAATACCTGTGATTTTCGCTAAATCCTCTAGGTCCAAGAAGCAAATTTTCATCGATTATGACCGACTCCCCTACTTCCTGAACCTAAAAACTGCGGATCTCTTCCCGCTTCGAGCAGCGGGGCTAGTTGCACGGGAAATATCCAAGCAGATTTCAATTCAAAGCCTAACTACGAACTGCCGACCATAGAGTGTTGACAGAAGTTGGCAAGCGGAGAGTGTTCTATTCGTCCAGTAACGGCTTTGGCTTTGTGGATAAAACGTGTACGTTCCTCGTCAGATATTGTGAGGTTGTGCGGAAGAAATTTCAACGCCATATCGCGGTCAATCGTGGTATCGTGGCCTCGATACACTATGCCCGTACCGTCCTCATTAAGCTGTTAGGGGATTTTATAATGTGAAATTGATTGACCGGGCATAGAGTTACTTAAAGAGATTCTCGATCACCCCCAGCTTATTGACATAATCACTTGTTTTATAGACCAGTTCCTTTCCGTCAGCAGTGGTACGGATCAGAAACGTGACCGTGTCCACATCTTGAAGATTTACATTCAATTTTTTCATTTTCCAGTCATCGAAGGAAACCCGGTAGATATCCGACTTATCACGGCCATATAAGGCATCGTAGTTTGGTTGACCCATGAACTCGGGTAACGTATAGGAATACTTCAGACCCCTCCCATCCCACTCTTCAGAACGGCACACTCGTATGGAGTCAAATACCTTGGCGGCACCCCGATGAACATCCTTAGCACAAACATACCGCCCATTGCAAATTGTCCAAGCGGCTACTGAGTCATTTGAAAATGGTTTCGGTTGTCTGCCGTCAAGATATCCCTGCCAATTCCGGAATCCGGAACGATCATAATATGCCATTGTGAGTGTCACTGAATCCACCCATGATTGATTCCATCCATGAGATACATAGCGTGGAATATCTGGCTTGTGAGCATTAATGACGTAGACTTTGAAGGAATCACTTGGTTCGTAGATGCCACGGGCATAATACGATATCATTTTCCCATCGGGTGACCAGCGGGGTTTGAAACATGCGATTTCTCCCGAGGTTATTTGCCTGAGATTTGTGCCATCCCGGTTAATGATGTATAAGTGATTTGGTGTCGTTCCAGCTTGATCCATAAGCGTACCGGTCATACGTATGCCCATCGCGATGAACTTACCGTCCGGGGAGATGTCCGGATAATCAAAACGTCTGTCTGTCGAAAATATCTCTTCCCGCCGCATTGATCCGTCCAGACGTGCCAGCCACAGGTGCCCGGTGAGCCGTGTCTGGACAAAGACCAATGTTTTGCCATCCTTTGAAATCACTGGATAATCTACACTCCCCATTCCTTTTGTTATCGGTATCGGTGTTCCTCCGGAGGGAGAGATCACAAAGAGATTCATTTCATCCCCGACCGAGGAGGAATAAATAAGCTGGTTGTTTGTTGTCCAGCAGATCTCATTTTTTGTGCTTTTATCTGATATGACCGGATGTTCGATATGGGTTGAAAGATCATGAATGACGATTTCAAAATCTCGTTGCTTGCGCTGCCGTACCCAGGCAACTGAACCGCCGTCGGGTGACCACGCGAATGAGAACATATTGTTGTTGAGTGCCAGCGTATCAATGAATTCCAGCCGGGGGTCGGTGCCATCCGGAGTCATTGTCCAAAATTCAAGGTGTGCGCGATTTATGTCGGATGGAACAAAACCGATCCTTCGCCCGTCAGGCGACCACTTTGGTGTGGATCCAAATCCAATTCTTTTACTCGTGCCTCCAATAAATGGTACGATACATATTTCAGATGTACCCCCTGTGTAGCGTAGGTATACTACGTTTTCATTATCAGGGGAGATATTTGGGGCGTCTACACCCTCAGATGCATCTTGGGTCAAACGGCGCACCTCGCCACCGGTCGCATTTATAACGTGAAGATCCCAATTGTTGTTTTTATCCGCCGCACCGAAGAGTATCCACTTGCCATCTGCTGTTATTCCAGACATCCCGAATAGCGCAAAGGGGGTTTGTAATAACCGTGTTGTATAATGAGGATTTATCTCTTCACCTTTATTAAAGAAGAAAAGATAACTTACTAGGGCTAGGAATAGTAAGAAAATCATTCCGGAGAGTACTTTGTTTTTTCCGGATAATATCACTTTCTTTGCACCGGGTAAGGGTTGATATCCCGTCCTCGATGTGTCCTTTTTCAACCGTCTCAGGTCTATAAGCATGTCGGCGGCAGACTGATATCTCTCCCCCGCATTTTTCTCGAGTGCCCGTCGGATAATGTGCACAAGCTCCGGCGATGCATCCGGGACCATAGATTGAACCGGCTGTGGTTCTTCGTTGACTACTGAATAGAGGATGGCCGCTTCATGCTCCCCTCGGAATGGGATTTTTCCTGTCACCATCTCGTACAATACCACCCCCAAGGACCATAGATCGGTCCGGTGATCAAGCTTCTCACCCCGGGCCTGTTCCGGCGACATGTAGGCTGCCGTCCCGACTGTCGATCCGGTCTTAGTTAACTTTGAGAGACCGCTCTTGTACGCCAAACCGAAATCAAGAATCTTTGCCTGCCCCTTCTCCGTAACGATGATATTACTGCTCTTGATGTCCCGGTGAACAATCCCGCTCTCGTGGGCCGCCTGTAAGCCTTCAGCAATCTGAATGGCAATGGTGACGGCTTCTTCAACATCGAGCCGGCCACGTTCGATCTTTCTGCTCAGGGAGAGGCCATCATAGTAACCCATCACGATGAACATTTGTCCATCCGCTGTTTCGTCAATTTCGTAGACCGTGCAAATATTTGGATGATCAAGCGCCGAGGCGGCTTTGGCCTCATGGATAAATCGCAGGTGTTCTTCAACGGATACGGGTATGTCGCGCGGCAGAAACTTCAGCGCAACGTCACGGTCAAGCTTGGTATCGTGGGCCTTATACACTACACCCATGCCGCCTTCACCAAGCTTTTCGAGGATTTTATAATGAGATATGATTGTACCGATCACAGATTCCCGCCCCGAATCGTTGCGGAAATATACTACTAATGGGACCGGGAGTCAATTGGGTGCAAGCAACGCTTGAATGTCTGTGTAGTAAATAAAAATCCCAGATGTGCTGTTTCGAACATCTGGGTTTTCGCTCCGCAGGCAAGACTCGAACTTGCAACCCTCCGGTTAACAGCCGGATGCTCCACCATTGAGCTACTGCGGAATTTTGTTGTATATCAAAAGGTATGTGCTATCTGGACAGCCTCGGAATCGAAGGCGATAATCGCATAAACCGTTGTTAATATAGCGAAAACCGCCCCGAAAGTCAATTATTTGTATTTGACTAATCCTCCCGTTTTAAGTATATTGATTGTTGAAAAGTGAGGAATTTTACAACAGAGCGTATAGGAAAAAGGGACTGAGATGGAAGGCAATTTTTCGAACCGTGTCCAGGATGTTATCAGGCTAAGCCGGGAAGAAGCACTACGATTAGGGCATGATTATATAGGGACAGAACACCTCCTCCTCGGCGTGATCCGCGAGGGTGAAGGTATTGCTGTTAAGATTTTACGCAATCTCGGGGTTGACCTCTACAAGCTTAAAAAGGCCATCGAAGACACCGTCCGTACATCGGGCGGTACCCTGACCATCGGCAACATCCCACTAACTAAACAGGCCGAGAAAGTCTTAAAGATCACCTATCTCGAGGCAAAACTATACAAATCGGATGTCATCGGCACCGAACATCTGCTGCTCTCATTATTGCGCGACGATGATAACATCGCTGCACAGATCCTCCATCAGTTTAACGTTCATTATGACGTCGTCCGGAACGAACTGGACAATATCATCAGCGGGAAACCATCCAATCCGCCAGCAGCCACTCCTCAGGTTGAGCGCCGGGTTGAAAAATCAAAGACTCCTGTTCTCGACAATTTCGGACGTGACCTGACAAAACTCGCAATCGAAGACAAGCTCGATCCCATTGTCGGGCGCGAAAAAGAAATCGAACGTGTCGCCCAGGTCCTGAGCAGACGCAAGAAAAACAATCCCGTCCTCATCGGTGAGCCCGGTGTGGGCAAAACCGCAATCGCGGAAGGTCTGGCCATCCGCATCGTCCAGAAGAAAGTCTCACGGGTTCTCCATGATAAACGCGTCGTGACACTCGACCTCGCCGCCCTCGTTGCCGGCACAAAATATCGCGGCCAGTTCGAGGAACGAATGAAGGCTGTCATGAACGAACTCGAAAAAGCGAAGGACGTCATTCTCTTCATCGACGAGCTCCATACCATCGTCGGCGCTGGCGGGGCATCGGGATCCCTCGATGCATCCAACATGTTCAAACCAGCCCTTTCCCGCGGCGACCTGCAATGCATCGGTGCCACAACCCTCGACGAATACCGGCAGTACATCGAAAAAGACGGAGCACTCGACCGGCGGTTCCAGAAAATCATGGTCGATCCGACTACAGTCGAAGAAACGATCCAGATTCTGAGAAACATCAAATATAAATACGAGGAGCATCATAACATCCGATACACCGATAAGGCACTCGATGCCGCTGTGCGGCTGAGCGACCGGTATATCACCGACCGATACCTGCCCGACAAGGCAATCGATGTGATGGATGAAGCCGGTTCGCGCGTTCATCTTTCCAATATCCATGTACCGAAAGAAATCCTCGATCTGGAGGGGGAGGTTGAAAAAGTCCGGCAGGTAAAGAACCAGGTCGTCAAGAGCCAGAATTTCGAGGAAGCCGCGCGACTGCGCGATCTTGAGAAAAAACATCTCAACGACCTCGACATCGCGAAACGTGAATGGGAGCTCAAGGCCCAGGAAACTGTCTATGAAGTAAACGAAGATACGATCGCCGATGTCGTTTCGATGATGACCAGCATTCCCGTCAACAGAATCGCACAGTCCGAATCCGAAAAACTCCTCAAGATGGAATCCGCCCTGAGGAAGCAGATTGTCGGACAGGATGAAGCCATCGAAAAACTGTGCAAGGCAATCCGGCGGACTCGTGCCGGCCTCAAAGATCCCAAGCGCCCCATTGGTTCGTTCATCTTTCTCGGACCTACCGGGGTTGGAAAAACCGAGATGGCAAAAGCGCTCGCCCGTTACCTGTTCGACTCCGAGGAAGCACTGATCCGGATCGATATGAGCGAGTACATGGAAAAGTTCACCGTATCCCGGCTTGTCGGAGCACCCCCCGGATACGTCGGATACGAAGAAGGCGGCCAGCTTACAGAGAAAGTCAGGAGAAAACCCTATTCGGTCGTTCTTCTCGACGAAATCGAAAAAGCCCATCCGGATGTTTTCAATATCCTCCTCCAGGTACTGGACGACGGCATCCTCACGGACAGTCTGGGCAGGCGGGTCGACTTCAAGAACACGATCCTGATCATGACATCGAATATCGGTGCCCGCGATATCAAGGCGACCGGAGGTTTCGGTTTCGGTCTCGACACCGCGAAAGATCAGTACAAGTCGATGAAGAGCACGATCGAAGACGCTGTAAAACGGGTCTTTAATCCCGAATTCTTAAACAGGATCGATGATACGATCGTCTTCCACAGTCTTGAACGCGAGCATATCAACAAGATCATTGACATTCAGCTCACGGAGCTCGTCAAGCGTCTGGAGAATCTCAACATTAAAATTCATCTTGGGAAAGCAGCCCGGGAATTTCTTGTCGACAAGGGCTACGATCCCGCGTTTGGCGCCCGGCCGTTGAAACGAGCGTTGCAGAAATATGTCGAGGATTCGATCGCAGAAGAAATCCTGCGTAACAAATTCGGTCAGGGAAGCATCATCCACATAAAATTCAACAAAAAAACCGAATCGCTGCGTTTCACCGAAGGCGCGAAACGACCAAAGCCGGAAGCCCCAAAGCCTGAGGCGCAACAGAACGCCAACGTTTCATAATTGAAGTGCAAGAGTGTTTCCACCCTTGTCCTTCCCACCGCCGGACAAGGGTTTTTTATTTTGGAGTATTGTATGGTTGTCATTGCCGGTCCGCCCCGGGTGCGGGAACTTTCATTTCAACAACTTCTCAACTCCCGCATCTGTGATCTCGATCTGCGACCCGCCGATACCCTCCGTGAATGCCTGATCCAGCTCCGGCACGAACTCAAGCGGAGCAATATCAACTTCTACCCACATTTTTACTTCGGGGAAGAACCCTGGGGCTGCATCAACCAAACAGGATCAATTGAAATCCCGTTCTATCTGGCAAACAAGAGCCTCCGGAGGATTGCTGAGCGGTATTACTTTTCCTACTCAAAACAGGAAATCATGATGATCCTCCGCCATGAGGCGGGGCATGCACTCAACTACGCCTATAAACTCTGGACACGCGACGACTGGAAAAAACATTTCGGGAACTTCAGGAAAAAGTATCCGAAATTCTATACGTTCGTATCAACCAGCAAGGAATACGTCCGTTATCTTCACCGTATCGGAAACCCCCATTATGCCCAGAAACATCCCGATGAAGACTTTGCAGAGTCATTTGCGGTGTGGCTTGATCCTGCCTCAAAATGGAGGTGGAATTACAGGTCGTGGAAAGTCGCCCTCGGCAAGCTTCAGTACGTTGAGCGGCTGTTCCGCCGTGAGGATCTCGCTGAACGCCGTCCGATGAAAGTCCGATACAACGAAACAAATGGCTATACAACGATCAAAACAACTGTCGCGGAATACTTTGCCATCGAGAAAAAAGTCGATCCCCGGATCAGGGAATACACGCAGGACCTGAAAGAGATCTTCCTCTCCCCGCCGGTTAGGCGACGCGGAAAACTTGTCCGCGCCGATATGTTCATTCAAACCTCCGGCAAATACCTCGAAGAGGAACTCTCAACATGGATTGCCCATGCGGACATCCGGGAAATCCGGAAATTCCTGCAAACCCTCAAAACCATCTGCGCCCTCAATAATCTCTATCTCCGGCCGGATGATGCGACCGAGAAACTGGTCGAACTCGTCATCGTGGCAACATACCACGTCATGAACCGGCTCCGGCTCCTCCGCTGAACTGCGTTTCGCCTAATAATAAATCTTCAGCGTCATCATACCGTTGTGCGGAGACGTCACACGGACAACGTTCGAGGAAAACGGCACTGACGCTTTATCTTCCTCCAGGAAATCCGATATGACCACCTTCGAAGGTTTCTGGGGCAGTGTCAGCGTCGCCGTGGCTTCACTCGCACTTGTGTTATACCACTGCACGATCCACGCGTTTCCTTCCTCGGCCTTCTTAATCGTTGTCGCCACGAGTTGCGATGGAGCAAGCTGGATAAATGACCGGCGTTGCGGTAGAGTACCACCATGCGGTGTAGTAGCCATCACCAGCAGCGGATAATTGAATTCATAACCTCGGTGGACTGTCTGCGCGGTTTGCCAGCGTCCCTGGTGCGGATAGAGTGCGTACTCCATCGAATGCTTCCCCCTGTCGGCCGTCGGATCGGGCCACTTGGGGGAACGCAGCATCGAGAGGCGGAGAATATTTCCCTTAATATCATATCCATACTTGGAATTATTCAGGAGGCTCACCCCAAAATCATCCTGCGACAGATCAGCCCATCGCTCTGCCGGAACCTCGACTTTTGCTGAATCCCAGCTGTTCCGCATCTGGGTTGAACGCGTGATCGTACCGTACGGTATTTCATAGGTTGCCACCGTATCATGCACGGTGACCGGAAACGCGATTTTCATCATTGTATGATCCTCCCACCAATCGGCACCAAGGACAAACCGCACGATATCGCTTCCATCCACAAGTGAAATATCCTGCGTGAAGAACGATGAAGGATAATCCGGGGTCGGAACGTCCTTTTTTATCCCGGGTTTGAGGTAATCCCTCGTAACGCGGATCGTCGCCCTGACAGGCCCGTTTTCCACTACTTCAATCTTTCTCAGTCTGGTCGGATACTGGACCCCGGTCAAGCCGACGTTCCACGCATCCCACTCCTTCGGCACATCCTCGAGAAGCTGCATCTCATTCCCTTTGCCTGCAATAATTTCCTTGCCAGTCTTCTTTTCTATGACACTGGTCACGCATCCGGTCAGGGAATCAATGTGGACGACTAGGAATCCATTTTCGATGGAAGCCGGAGTGATTCTGAGTGAACTTTGCATGTTTACCGGCTTGACATGCCGGAGTTCATATGACGAATAGCCGAACGACGGGACATTTTCAGCCCGGAATAAAATTTCCCGTTCATATTTTTCTTTTGTAATCATCTGAGACGGGATTTCCCTGCCGTCGGATGAAAAAACCGTATAATCACCCATGTCGCCTTCGGGAAGTTTATACCTGACAAGATCAGAACGGTCCCAACCAAGGGGATTAAACACTATCAGAGGAGTGCTCTTCTTCATTCGGGAAGTAGAGATATGCCGGGCAATGGTACTCATCGAACCTTGAAGCTGAAACTCACCGATTTTTTCCGCATACCTGTACTTTTCCTCCGCATCGATATAATTCTCGCGGATCCCCGAACCTGGCAGGATGTCATGAAACTGGTTGAAAAGAACATTGCGCCATGCTTCCTCAAGATCGGACCCGTTATACACCCTACCGAAGAGCGTGGCCAGAGTTGAAAACTTTTCTGCATTCGTCAGAAGAACCTCGCTTTTCCTGTTCCACGCCTTTGTATTGGCCTGCGTGGTATAACATCCCTGATGATATTCGAGATACATTTCATCCTTCCACACGGGCAGGTTCGAAAGATCGTTGCCACGGAGCCACGCAAGATACTGTGAGGCTGTCCCGTATTCGATCGCCGGGAATACATCAAGCGTTTTCAGCCGCTCGATCCGGTCGAGCATTTCGTTCGTCGGTCCCCCTCCGTGATCACCCACACCAAAGAGGATCAGCATCTTCCGGAACCCGCTGTTCGCCTCAAACTGCCGCAGCTGGTCTATGGTCCTGACCGGATCATCGATCGAGTTCACATAATCGAAGGGGAAGTAATTCAGAATGCGTGAGCCGTCGGGAGATTCCCACCAGAAGACATGATACGGAAAGACATTGACTTCGCTCCAGCCCATTTTCTGTGTTATGAAGGCATCGATGCCGGCGCTGGCGTAAAATTCGGGCATATTCCAGTTGTACCCGAACGAATCGGGATTATAACCGATGGAAATCTTTGACCCGAATTTATCCCTGAAATACCGGGTAGCATAGAGGAGATGCCTCATCCAGGATTCACCGCTCGGCAGATTGCAATCGGGTTCGACCCACATACCACCAACCATTTCCCACCTACCGTCCTTTACCCGCTGCTGGATGCGTTTGAAAACGTCGGGGTAGAGACGTTCCATCCAGTCGAAGTAGGCTGCAGAACTCTGGGTGTAGGTGAAATCGGGATGTGCATCCATCATATTCAGGACAGAAGAAAACGTATTCTTGCATACCTCGATTGTCTCCTTGTCTCTCCATAGCCACGCTGCATCAATATGCGCATTCGCGTCAAAAAAAAGTGTGAATTGTTTCGCATATGCACCGATCGGTTTCAGCTGAGAGCGAACTTTGTCGACGGATGCGGAAAATTTATCGAGCGAGCCGGACCCAAGTGCATCTATGTCAATCACATTCGCAAGAGACTGCAATGAGGTGTTAAGATTTTTTTTCTCGTTCTTATCAAGCGTCGATTTATCGATATGCGGATCGATCGTCTTATGCGCATTGGACTGGCGAGTATCAAAACTGAGCAGTTTTTGCCCGGTGAGGAGACTCAACGAGAGATCTTCAATTCTTTTGTGAATGGGTTTGGCCTCCTCGGATTCTATCTGCGCACGGAGCAACCGCAGCGGTCCGCCGGTATTGATCGCCTTGATGACGAGCAGAAATTTCTGACCTGGAGCGGCGGTTCTTGTCAGCACAAACTCACCGTCCCAGGGGAAATACCCGCGATCTTCCCCGTTTACCCACAGATAACCATAATCGTCGACCGAGAGGAGGATGTTCATTGTCCCCCGGACAACCGTCCCGAGAATCTTCTCCGGTAACACGATTTCTTTCCTGAGCCAGCATGAATCGGGATAAATCCACTGATTCAAGCGGAGAATATCCCATTTTGAATCGTCGAATCCGGGCCGGGTCGGATCACCGGCGGGTCGGTAATTCTTCAAATCCGGACTAACCCTCCAGCTGTCAAAGGATACCGTACCGAGAGAATCGAGAGCACGAACGACTCTGTCGACATTTGTTTGCGACAACGCAGGGATAACCACAAGGATAACCGCGAGTATACTTACCAGCGTACGCATGACGTTTCCTCCGTGAAGTTTTTCAAAAAGAGTACCGATCACCATATAGAACACTACCCACCCTGCAAAGGGCAGGTTACATCATCGGTTATTGATTTCCTGTCGACTGAAGTATGGCATTTACCTGACGTACAATGTTTTCATCCGGATTCATCTTGAGAAATCTGTCAAAATAGGATTTCATCAACGGATAATCCTTGAGACGGTACGCACACATACCTGCATGATAATACCCTCCGGGATACGTGCTATCTATGCGGATCATATTCTGAAAATAGGGCAATGCAGCCCTGAAATCACCTTCATAGGCCACCAGAAATGTCCCAAAATACTCGTTCAATAAGGAAGATTCAGGATTTTTTGCAACACCCTCCTTGAGGACGTCGGACGCATCCTTCATCCGTTTCTCCGACAGGTATAATCTTGCAAGATCGGCGTAAATATCGGGATATAACACACCACGCTCAATGGCCTTTTTATCGTTGAGCATCTGATTTCCCCTGTCACCGGCAAGATCATTCAGGTGTGCGATAGCCGCATAAATTCTCCCCTTCGTCGAATCAAACCTGAGATACCCATAATAACATTCAAGTGCGTTCTGAATATCGTGCTTCCCCCGATAATAAACCGCCATTTCCTCGAAAGCAGAAAGGTGGGCATGAGTCCCCCAGAGCCGGGAATCGGGGAGTTCCCTGTATCGAAGGACTGCACTTTCCTCCCTTGCATTAACCGTTATCCAGCCCAAAGAGTGAAGACCGGTAATCCCAAGAATTATACAATAGATCCTCCGCCGAACGACCTCCGTTCGCACAGAACGGATAAGCATAACGATCGTATAAAATGCAACACCTGACACGAATGTTGCAAATAAATCCCAATCCCTGCTCACACCGATCTCAGAATTGATGATGACGGTAAAAAGCAGTCCACATGTAGCCACGAGGAGAAAAAACTTCATTGTGGACCCTTTTGCCGCCAGCGGGGTATGGAGTGCCCCTAAAATGAGACCTACCATGAGTGCAAACGGAAACAACAATAGATGCAGGTTCGCCATATCGACAACATGAGCCCCCGATAATAAACCATATGCAGACCAATATTCAATTTTTCCCGTTAGCGGAAGAAGGTGTCGTTCTCTCCCGGCGAAAGCATTCCAAAACGTAGTCGGAGAATACCCACAAAGCCACAAGAGACCGACTACAACAAGAAGAGTGCCCCCGACTGCGGCAACAACGTCCACCGTACGCCCCCTTCTGATCTCACAATACCATAAAAAGACCACGGCCGGTAACATACAAATCATTCCAAAATGGAGTATCAGCAAAACCGCGTAGAGCAAAGATGGAAAGATTATTCTGGTACGGCCGTTGAGATAGGAAGACGACATCCAGAGAAAAAGAATGAATGTCAGAAAAAGGGGCGGATAGACCTCAACATAACCGAAGAAGAACTGTGAGGTTCCGAGGGCCAGACACCACACGAACACAAAAAGTCTTTCGGTTGTATCCTGCACAATATTTCGGGCGAATTTCCAGAAGACGACAAGGGCAACCAGGGCACAAAGAATACTGACAATCTGGACGGTGAACTCCTCATCCACGGGAATATGGACCGAGAGCATAAATTGATACACGCGCCAGATCAGATATCCGGCCAGCGGTTCATTTTTAAAAAAAGGGGGGATATCCGAAACCGATCTGAGATCCCTGATCAGACGAATAACCAGGTTTCCATCACCGAGCAGGAAAACTTTTTCGCGTCCGATCCAAAAAAGGGTAAGAACAAGAATCAGAGAGATTATGAATACTACAGCATGCCAGGATCTTGAAAATTTTTCAGATTTCTCCATGAGGAGAGACACCCATCGAAGAATAATCCCCTGGACAGGCGGAAAGAGCAGAATGGTCATGAGGATCAGTAGGAATCCGCTCAAAAAAACAGGGAGATAGAAAAACAGATCGATGCCCCATAGCAGCGCCGAAGGTTTTAAACATCCATAGAGATGAAGAGCAATAATCAGAATTCCAAGCCCTGTGACAATCCGGAGAAGCTTGTAATCCGTTTCCAGGGTAGTCAGTGAATGCTGCGGCCGATATTCAAATTGCATATGTTTCTGGTGGCTGCACACGGCGCCAGTATCAGAACAGGAAGAGGTGAACCCCGAGGACAATCCTTACCCCGCCCCAATCACCTTCCATTGTTTTTTCATGGGAACGGCGGTAATCGTATACAACATCGCTAAAAAGTGAGGCTGTACCGTCCGGAAGCATCTCCTCAACCCCGGCACCAAGAAAAAATCCCACTTTTTTTTCGGCCTCGAACGATTGATCGGGGGCATGCGGGCTGGAAAAGGTCTGTTTAACTGCCAGATAATTCGCACCTCCCATGAGCCGGAAGAAAATACTCCGTGAGACGGGTTGCTTGAGGAGAATTCCGAAATGAATGAAATTTTCATAAAGGGATGCGCTGCTGTCTTGCCCGGGATCAACGAAGGCTTTTGTCCTGAAAAAGGCATCATCAAGCGTCAGGTAAAGAAGGTTTTCAACAGGGAGCGACACGCCTCCACCCCAAATCAGATCGGAGTGAGATTTATACTGATCGGCGAAGTGAATATTCGCCGGAAAGTACAATCCACCATAAAGGGTGAACACGAAAGGCTGCTGGCCATCCTGAGCATAAAGACAATGCGAGACCAGGATGAAGGTAAGGCTAAACAACAACCGCATTTTGTTCATAGAGAGATTCCTCATATGCGCTGTTTGATCTGATCGAGCATGACGGCAAGTAAAATGACAACACCGAGGACAATCATCTGCAGATAGGAACTCACATTCATCAGATTCAATCCATTCCTCAGGATACCAATCAGCATCGCGCCAAGAAACGTTCCGATAATTGAACCAACCCCGCCGAACAGGCTGGTGCCTCCGACTACGACGGCGGCAATGACATCGAGTTCATACATCAGGCCAGCGTTCGGCTGCCCTGAGTTCATCCGTGAGGCAAGCAATATCCCGCTCACCGCTGAAAGACCACCGCTGATGATATACGTCTTGATGATCACGCTGTCGGTGGCAATGCCTGAGAGGCGCGATGCTTCCTTATTTCCCCCAACAGCATAAACATACCTCCCGAACCGGGTCTTCGTCAGAACGATATATGCAACGATGTAAACCGCAAGCATGATAATGGTCGGTAGAGGTACACCGCCAAGCCTTCCGGAGCCGAGAAAGCTGAATTCGGGTGGTAGGTCCCATATCGGCCGACCATCGGTGTACATAAACGACGCACCCCGCCAGATGGTCATGAGAGCCATCGTCACAATAAATGGTGTGATGTTCATCTTCGTGATGAAAAGCCCCGCAATCCATCCTGAGAAAATGCCCACGAGCACACCTCCGCATGTGGCCAGACAAAATGCAGCTGTCAGTGGTAAGGGCAGTTTTAGGAGGCTGGTCGCAATGATCCCACAGAAGGCCACCAGCGCACCAACGGACAAATCAATCCCCGCCGTCAGGATCACGAACGTCATACCGACGGCGATAATTGCGGTGATCGAGACCTGGAGAGAAATATTCAGCAGGTTTTCAGTGGTAAAAAAATATTGAGATAGCTGGGAAAAAAGGAGAATTTCCGCCGCCAGGGCAATTGCTATGCCATATTTGGTCAGAAAGCGGACAGAGAAGAACGACCGGGCTGGTGTACGGGACTCAGCGCTCAGAGGACACCTCCAGAGTTCCACCTGTGGCAAGTGTCATGACTTTCTCCTGTGTCGCTTCCCTGCCCTTCAGAACTCCCGCTAACTTTCCTTCGCAGAGAACGGCAATCCGGTCGCAAATGCCGAGAAGTTCTGGTAAATCGGACGAAATGACGATAACACCGATGCCTTCCTGGGCCAGCCGGTTGATCAGGTTGTAGATTTCGTACTTCACCCCCACATCGATACCGGCAGTGGGTTCATCGAAGATGAGTAATTTTGATTTTGTAAAGAGCCACCGGGCGAGTACAACCTTCTGCCTGTTGCCGCCGCTCAGATTTTCCACAGATTGCTCAGCCGAGGGCGTTTTGATCTTTAATTCCTGCACGAACTCGGCCGCCACCCTGTTTTCCTTCGAGCGTCTGATGAACATGCCTCCGACCACTTCTCTGAGATTTGCAAGGGAGATATTCTCCCGGACGCTCATCTGCATGATCAGGCCGAACTGGTTGCGGTCTTCTGTCAATAGGCCAATCCCCAGATCGATGGCGTCACGTGGGGAACGAGGTCGAATTTCGTTCCCCTCGTACCATAGATGTCCCTGTTCCAACGGATCAGCACCAAAAATCAGCCGGGCGATTTCACTCCGACCGGCACCCACAAGTCCGGCGAACCCAAGAATTTCTCCGTGATAGACCGATAGCGAGACATCCCTGACAATGCCTGAGGTAATGTGATCAAGCCGGAGAATCTCCTCGCCTCTGTGAAGATCGACTTTGGGATATTCCTGTTCAAGTTCTCGGCCGACCATCCAGCGTACTAGACTCCTTCGGTCCGCTTCAGCGACAGGACATGAATGAATCACGCCGCCATCCCTAAGGACGGTCAGACGATCGCCGATTTCAAATATTTCCTCGAGACGGTGTGACACGTAAATGACCCCCACCCCTTCCCCCTTCAGCCTGCCGATAACGGCAAAAAGATTTTTCAGCTCTTTATCGGTCAGGGCTGCAGATGGTTCATCCATCGCGATGATGCGGATTTTGTTCGAGATTGCCTTGGCGATCTCAACCATCTGCTTCTGTGCACTGCTCAGTTCGCGAACAAGCTCATGCGTGGGGATATCCTCTCCAAGCTGAGCGAGCGCCGCGCGGGCGATTTCATGCATCTGGGTAAAATTGATAAACGGAGAGGAGCCCTTGCGCGGCTCACGGCCGAGAAGAATGTTCTCCGCCACCGATAAATCGGGAACAAGCTTGAAATCCTGGTAAATCATTCCAATACCGCATTCTTGCGCATCGGACGGGGAATGAATCGCAACCTCCTTCCCCTCGATGACAATAGCCCCTGAATCCTTGCGCAGGGCCCCTGAGAGGATTTTCATCAGGGTCGACTTTCCAGCACCATTTTCCCCAAGGAGACAATGCACCTCCCCCGAACGCAGATCAAATGACACGTCGGAAAGTGCGAGAACGCCCGGATATTGCTTCCGGATATTTCGCATTTCAAGAAGGAGGGGCATAGTCCCGAACTTTCATGTGTATCGTATGGCCACACGTCATTTTGCAGACTTCATATTCTCAAGCGCTTGCTTATCCACGATGCCCACTTCCACCGGAACAACCTTCGGCACTGTCTCACCAGAGAAGTATGTTCTGATCTCCGCCACGGTTGTTTCCCCTATCTTTTTCGGATACTGGACGATGTCGGCTTTTAGCGGTGTTCCCTTGAGTATGGCATCAGCCGCAGGAGGAATCGCGTCATACCCGATAATCGAAACATTCAACCGGTTGAATTGCTGAACAGCATCGAGAGAGCCGAGTGCAGAGTCATCGTTGATACCGAAGATGCCGTCGAGAACGGGATGAGCCTGGAGAACATCGGCTGCAGCCTGCATTGCCTTATCACGGACCCCCTCACCGTTGACATCGGCAACAATTTTCATATCGGGATACTTTGCGATCGCCTCCTTGAATCCCTGCACCCGGTCCAGCACGGAGGTGACCGTCGGCTGGTCGATGATGGCAAGATTACCTTTGCCGTGCAAAATCTTCGCCAGGTACTCTCCAGCCAATCGCCCCCCTGCCACATTATCCGAAGCAATGTGACATGTCACCTGCCCCTCCTGGGCAGCAATATCAGCCGTGAAAACCGGGATGTTTGCTTCGTTCGCCTTTTTGATCGCAGGTCCGATCCCCCGGGAATCGACGGGACAGACAATAATTGCATCAACTTTCCTTGTAATGAAATCCTCGATCTGCGAGCTTTGCTTTCCAAGGTCAAACTCACCGGCAGTAATGATAAGATCGTATCCGTCTTTTGAGGCCTCCGCCTTCAGTCCTTCCTCCAGATCCTTATAGAAGACATGGGCACGCGTAAGAAGCGTCACACCGATGGTTTTTGAAGCCTTGGTTTCCTGTTTCTTACCACAGGATACAAGCGTGAGAGCTATGAGGAGTGCGGTTAAGGTTTTTTTCATTATTGCTAATCCTTGCATTTTCGTGAATCCGTTGGAGACAATCATGTTCCCTGCTGCTATCCCATCACGTGCATATATCCAATCGACCGAGTGGACTATAGGCAGTCATCAGAATTTCCCGGTTTTCCACTTCTGTGCATATTCTTCAACATTATCCTTCGTTACAATATCGACCCCGGAATCGATGACACCCCGCGGCGCTTTTCCTTCCTTCAACTCCATTAACATCCGGACGCTCTCGTAGCCCCATCCCCAGAGTTTCTGACCCATCAGGACCTGGACATAGCCCTGCCGGACATAATCGAGTTCCTCGGGGAGAGCATCGATCGAGATCACTGTCAGCTGCCCGGGCTTCTTTGAGGCGAACGGTCCGGGCGGCGGGGTAAACAGCGCCCATGCGCCGGGAAGAACCCACCCGGTGAGTTCGGGATGCGCTTCCATCGTCGCCTCCATTAAACTCACCCCCTTGTTTACATCATCGTCACAGTAGATGACCGCGGCAACCTTGATGTCGGGATAATCTTTCAGATATTCGAGAATTCCTTCCTTGCGTTCCTCCAGATTCGGCGCGCCAGGCGTACCCATCAGAATACCGATCGACCCTTTTGTCCCCATGCGCTTGACAAGATATTCTGCCATCAGCCTCCCACTCGGTTTATTCGCTGTCCCGTAATATGCGAGCCGTTTGCTCTTTGGTGAGTCGGAATCAAAGGTTACCACGGGTATCCCCGCATCGACGGCCTTATCGATTGATTCCTGAAGCGCATCGGCATCATTGACGGATATGGCAATGCCATCGACCTTCCTTTCGATGAGGCTCTCAATTATACCCGCCTGTTCGACCGCGTCTGATTTTACCGGTGCAAACCGCTGCACCTCAATTTTTCCAGCTCCGAGATCCTTCGCGGCCCCCTGTGCCCCCTGCCAGGCAAGCTGAAACACGGGATTGTCCAGCAATTTCGGAACAAACGCAAAGACCAGCTTCTTTTCCTCGGCCCTTTTTCCGCATCCGGACACCAGCAGAATCCCCAAAAACAACCATACAAATTTCTTCATTGTACACACTCCTTCTCCATCGTTACAAAAAAAGTACACAGATATTCATGAAGACATCCATCAGCGTTTTGTTTTCCTGTCCAGTATGACGGCAAGAATGATCACCACACCTATGGCAAACTGTTGCCAATAGGGAGAAACATTCAGAAGAACGAGACCGTTCCGGAGAATTCCCATCAGGAGGGATCCGATGATCGCTCCAAGAATTGTGCCGCGTCCGCCTGAGAGGCTGATGCCTCCGATAACCGCAGCGGCGATGACATCCAGTTCGTACCCCAACCCCGCTGTGGATTGTCCGACACCAAATCGCGAGGTAAAAAGAACTCCCGCAATTCCCGCGCAAAGCCCGCATAATCCATAGACGATCAATTTTACCCTGTCGACATTCACCCCGCTGTAGAGCGCCGCCTGTTCATTCCCACCGATCGCATAAACATATCTTCCCCAGGTCGAAGACCTCAGAAAATATCCCACGACGAGGGCGACCACCGCCATCATGACTATGGGTATCGGGATTTCCAGAATACTCCCCTGGCCGATGGTAAGGAATTCCGGAGGGAGACTCCGTATCGTTTCCCCGCCCGTGATCGCAAATGCGAGCCCCCGCACCATGCTCATGCTCCCCAGCGTGACGATAAAGGGGGGAAGCTTCGCCTTGGTGATAATCACCCCGTTGATCAGACCGCTTGTCAGACCGACTACAAGACCGGCAAAGATTGTCAACGTGATATTCACACCCATCGTCAATAGGACCGCTGTTACTACGCCCGTTAATCCGAGCAATGAACCAACAGCAAGGTCAATTCCTCCCGAAATAATCACCGGCGACTGTCCGACAGCCATGATCGCGATAAATGACAGTGCGCGGATGACCTGCGAGAGGTTTGACCAGTTGAGAAATGTTGATTCAAAAAACGATGGCCCGCCGAAGGAGGAGGTGAGAACCGTTAAAACAATTATTTCGGCAAGGAGAGCCGCCCAGATACCGAAACCCCGTGGGGAGTGCAATGACATGATATCCGATGGTAATGTGGGCGATTTATTCCGTAGTTACGACCTCTTTTACTGCCTGAAGCAGTCGTATCTTACGAAAGATAAAGCACATATACAACTTTAAAAGCCATTTCCAAGTGAAAAGATCGGGTGGCCACCGGGGGGGAAACGGATCCCCGGTGAACCAGCATGACTTCACAGACGGGGAAGCACTCCCTCACCGGACAATGGGGGGCGGAGACTTTTCCTGACTGCGGGGAAAGGCACCCAGCACAGGAAGTTCGATATAGGAAGGATGCGATTTGTCGAAATAGATGATCGCAGAAGCTGTGTGGAACACCGGAAGGACAAACGGATACTCACCAAGCATCTTCCGGTTTGTGCAATCGATATT
>JAWOKN010000143.1:0-6837 GCA_033854175.1 Bacteroidota bacterium
CCAACGGCGGCTGGATGGCCCGGAATCCAATCCCCGCCGATCAGAGCGTATGGGGGAGTTTTAATGAATTGCAGGATCATAACTATGCCGTTCTCCGTGAGATTCTGGAAAATGCTGCCGCTGATAAATCTGCACCCCAGGGGAGCCCCAGACAACTGGTCGGGGATTTCTATGCCAGCGGGATGGATTCTACAGGCATCGAGGCCCGGGGCACGACTCCTCTTCAGGATGAATTGAACCGGATCCAGGCCGTCACGGATGTCCCCACACTTGTCAGCGAGATTGCCCACCTGCATACGATCGGAATCGGCGTTCCGTTCAGCTTTTCTTCGGACCAGGATGCCAAAAAAAGTACCGATGTCATCGCCCATATCAACCAGTCGGGCCTCGGCCTCCCCGACAGGGATTATTATATGAAGAAGGATCCGGCATCGGTCAAGATCCGGACGGCGTATCTCGACCACATGAGGAAAATGCTCGTCCTTGCCGGGGACGACAGCTCGAAAGCAGCCGCCTCGGCCGAAGAGATTTTGAAGATGGAAACGACAATGGCCCGGGCATCGATGACACGCGTCGAACGACGGGATCCCAATGCCACGTATCATCGGATGAGCGTTTCGGAACTGTCGCACCTGACACCATCCCTCGCCTGGAACTCTTTCCTGGCCGGTATCGGTTACCCGGATATCGATGTCGCCAATGTCGGCATGCCCGGGTTTATGAAGAAAATAGACTCGATGCTGACCTCTGTCCCCATCGACACCTGGAAGATCTACCTGCGATGGCACCTTCTCAACAGCACCGCGAACTATCTCAGCAGCCCGTTCGTCAATGAAGATTTCCGCTTCAGCGGCACCGTTCTTACCGGTGTCTCTGAAAACCGCCCCCGCTGGAAACGGGTCCTCGAAACCGTGAACCGCTCCATCGGCGATGCACTCGGCCAGCTCTATGTCGATAAGGCGTTCCCCCCGGCTTCAAAAGCCCGCGCCCGCGAAATGGTCATGAACCTCAAGACGGCCCTGCATGACCGTATCCAGCACCTCGAATGGATGAGCGAGGAGACGAAGGAAAAGGCTTTGAAAAAACTCGACGCCTTCGGGATCAAGATCGGCTATACCGACAAATGGAAGGATTATTCCTCGCTGAAGATCACCCGGGATTCCTACCTGGCCAATGTTCTCGCAGCGCGGAATTATGAGTTTAACCGGAACATGAGGAAGATCGGAAGACCTGTCGATCGCACCGAATGGGGAATGACTCCCCCTACCGTGAATGCGTATTATAATTCCAACAGGAATGAGATCGTTTTTCCGGCGGGGATCCTCCAGCCCCCGTTCTATGACCCGAACGCCGATGACGCCGTCAATTACGGCGGCATGGGGGCCGTCATCGGACATGAAATGACACACGGGTTCGACGATGAGGGGCGGAAGTTTGATGCCGAGGGAAATCTGACCGACTGGTGGACTCCCGAGGACGCAAAGAATTTCAACGCCCGCGCCGAAATGGTCGT
This sequence comes from Bacteroidota bacterium, assembly GCA_033854175.1. GTDB lineage: Bacteria > Bacteroidota > Ignavibacteria > UBA10030 > SZUA-254 > DATKPE01. The sequence continues at coordinate 1,514 of JAWOKN010000143.1, forward strand.
GAAACAGTTCGACGGATATGTCGCCGTCGATACGTTCCATGTCAACGGAAAACTCACGCTCGGGGAAAATATCGCCGATCTCGGCGGCCTGAAGATCGCCTATGAGGCGTTCGAGAAGTCCCTCGAGGGAAAGCCGAGACCTGAAAAGATCGACGGGCTGACAGCTGAACAACGGTTTTTCCTCGCATGGGCACAGATCTGGCGCACGAATATCAGACCCGAGGCCCAGCGCCTGCGCCTGAATATCGACCCGCATGCACCAGGCTATTTCCGCGTCAACGGCCCTCTTTCCAATCTGAAGGAGTTCCGTGAGGCTTTCAATGTACCGGATGGAAGCCCTATGGCCAGACCGGCAAGCGATGAGGTGAAGATCTGGTGATGACCCCGGCCGGCCGGATCGGCTTCCGGCCTTCAGCGGGTGTTTTGATTTTTAAGTCCTGCAGCTGAGATCCCACTTGCATGGTGGCCCTCCCACACCGTGCGAAACTCGGCTGCAGGCGTTTTTTTTACCTTTTCCCGGGGGAGGGTGTTTTCACGGAATTCACCTGAAAATCCGCTCTTCCGGGAAATCCCCCCTATCCCTAAAATTGCGCCAGATTCACTTGATTTAAGCCTCTGATTTCATTACATTTGCGAATCATTAAATTCTCATTCATCAACGTTCTTCCACAAGGAGGGTGTTATATGCTTGATCTGCAAAATACCATTCACCGGAGGGGTTTCCTCGGTTCAATCGCAAAAGGCGCGGCCGCAGTCGGCCTGAGCAGTTTTGCCCTGCCACTCACTATGAACGCAAAACCCAAAGATCTTCCGCCGAAGTCCGACGATAGCGCCTTCGAGGCCTGGCTCGGGAAAATCAACGGGAAACATAAAATGGTCTTTGACGCGACGGCATGGAATATGGGAATGCCAATGGCCTGGTCAAGGGTTTTTTTGATGTCGAACGGCGACGCCGGCGTCCCGGCAAGCGATGTCTCGATCGTCGTCATCCTTCGCCACGAGGCCATTCCGCTCGCGATGCACGACGAACTGTGGACCAAATACAAGTTTGGCGAGTTCTATAAGATCAATGACCCCAAAACCAAGTCCCCTGCCGCCGGGAACGGTTTCTGGCAGCCCAAGGAGCCACTCCCTCTGCCGGGTATGTCGATCGATCAGCTTCAGAAGGATGGGGTCATGTTCGGTGTGTGTAATATGGCTCTGACGTTTTACAGCGGGATTTTCGGCAAGAATATGAATATGGACCCGAAGGATGTCAAGAAAGAGTGGGTCGACGGTCTTCTGCCGGGTGTCCAGATTGTGCCCTCCGGCGTTTATGCGGTCAACCGTACACAGGAACGGGGCTGTACCTATTGCTTTGCAGGCTGATCCCGCGTTGTCGACGAGCGGACCGGAATCTCCGGTCCGCCCTCTATTTTCTTCTCTCCTTCGGATAATAGACGGCGTCGGCCGGTACGGCGCTTCCCGGGTAATCCAGCGATTTGTAGGGATAGACAGGCCGCGCCTGAGAATTGATGAAAGCCGCGATCTCCTGCGCTTCCTCGTCTGTCAGGCTTCCGGGGTCGAGATAGGGCATCATGTACCTGATGATTCCTGCCAGGGTGTAGATCCGAGCAGCCCCGGCTCCGTCATTCCATGACTCGCTCCCCCATAACGGTCCTGCTTTCTTGTCCCCGATGAAAACACCCTGCCCGTCGGCTCCGTGACATGTCACGCATTTGTCGGCGAATAATGCATGACCCCGGGCTGTGTCCAGACGCTCAAGCGGTATGATGTTTCCGGGAGAGATGGCGTTCTGTCCGCGCCAGGGCGGCTTTTCCCGGCTGCCGTGCGATAACCAGCCGATGTAGGCGGCAATCGCCCTCACGTCCTTCGAGTCCTTCGTCCTTACAATCAGGCTCTCCGGCTGCTCACCCGCATGTGGTCTCTCGTTGATCCTTGAGGCATCGATGCTCCGGTTGAAACATTCGATGATCCGATCCTCCAGCGTCACCTCTTTCGCAGAACGTTTGTTGTATTCCGGATAGACACCGGCAATTCCGGCCAGCGGCAGAGCTTTTTCCCGCTGACCCGCATTGAGATGACAGTTACTGCAGGAGAGCGAGTTGCCTGTGGATGCGGGGGATTCCAAAGCGGTGCTGGTGAATACACGGTAACCATACCGGATTTGTTCCATCTCAGGCGAGTTGCCATTTACGCTGTCGAGGAGGGGGTTTTTGGGGATTTCCCATGCGCGCTGCATTGTGGCCTTGGCAGGGATGAGCAGGCCGTAAGAAAGACCTGTGTCGGCATTGGCTTCACCCTGCGCTGATGCAAGACTGCGCAGGAGCACGATGAAACAGAGAATTCTGCGTGTAAGAACGATGTCCATCCTGATGATTCCGGAAATATCCATCGACAATATATCAAATTGCGGGGGAATGTTCAACGGCCTGCTCACCCGCCTGAACCGGATATTCCCCACGGATCGGCGATTGAGAAGCCAGGACACACATGAGTCACAGGTATGGTTCTTGTGTCGTTCCGGAATCGACCGCCGGTCATACGGGATTCGTAAATTTTACTCGTGGAAGCTTATTTTAACTGTTTTATCCCGATCATCTCATGCCTGATCAATTTAACATAGACTGATGTAATATATTGCACTATAGAATCTTTTTGATATCTATGGAGCAAAAATAGATTTACAGAAAAGGGAAATAAATTTTAGAATTGTCATCGTGCAATATACTACACTTATATATCCGCAATATGGTCAAGTCTTTTAAAAACGACTAAATTGACAATATCCAGGTCTCATCAGGATTAATAGTGCAGCATGTTACACTTTTTTATTTGACTCAGAATCATTTATTTCATATTATAAACCAAGGTGCATTATTCGATACCATAACGCTCTGCAAATGGAAAATCTTCGAGAAATAATAAGCGAAATAAAAAAAAGGCGGAAATATCTCGGAATAAGCCAGGAAAGTCTGTCCGAACTCGCGGGTGTTTCATTGAGGAGCTTGAAGATGTTGGAGTCCGGAAAAGCCAATCCGAGGTTTGAATCACTGTCAAAAATAGTGGATGCGTTGGGGATGTCGTTGTATGTTCGGATGAAGTCATGAAGGATCAAAAAGTCAATGTCTATTGTCGTGGCGAGCTTGCCGGAATTCTGATCAAAAAGGGTCAGAAGTACGAATTCATCTACGATGAGGCGTATTTCAATGACCCGGGCAAACAGCCGATAAGCCTCTCCTTCCCGAAGGATCGGCGAATGTATCAATCGGATTTTTTATTTCCGTTCTTTTTTGGCCTGCTTGCCGAAGGTGAGAATAAACAGTTACAATGCCTCCTGCTCAAAATCGATGAGAGGGATCATTTCACGCGCCTTGTGAAAACTGCCGGATCCGATACCATCGGTGCGGTAACGGTGGGTGAGGTCGGGGAGAATAGTTGAGACAAAAATCCCGATACCCGGTCGACGTCCGTTTCTGTCCCTCGTGTCTTAAGGAGGAGTGTCATTCGTTTTGTGCGGGCTGCCGGAGGAAACTGTTTGATGGTCATCCTGTGAGTCACGTTCTCCCCTTTTCCCGTCCGGAGTACAATGAGCGAAAACGCCGGACGGGCGGTCAACGGATATCCATTTCAGGTTTGCAGTCAAAACACTCTCTGAAGCGCGAGGGGAATCTCCTTCTGATGACTGAACAGGGCGGCCAGTATATCCTCAAACCGGTCGGCATCACCAATCTGCTGCATCGGGAGTCTACACCGGCGAACGAACATATCACCATGCGCCTGGCAAGGGATGTCTTTCGGATTCCTACGGCCGAATGCGCAATCGTGTTTTTTAACGACGGTGCTCCGGCGTATCTCACACGACGTTTTGACGTCCATCGGGATGGCGCCAGGGTGCCACAGGAGGATTTTGCACAGATTGCCGGGAAATCCGAGGAGAAGGATGGACCCGATTACAAGTATGATTTCTCCTATGAGAGCGTGGGAGAGCTGATGAAAAAATATGTTCAGGCCTACAAAGTTGAAGTCGATAAGTTCTTTAAACTCGTGGTGTTTAACTACCTCGTCTGCAACGGAGATGCCAATCTGAAGAATTTTTCCCTCGCGAGATCCGATGAGTATGGCGACTACCTCCTTACTCCGGCATACGACCTGATGAATACAAAACTCCACCTTGAAAGCGAACCCGACACCGCACTCTCCCTTTTCAAAGGGGATTATGAGACGGAAGGGTATGGGTTCAACGGGAAATATACCAGGGACGATTTTATTGAACTGGGCGTACGTTTGGGACTCGACCATAAACGGATCGATCGTGATCTGAATATGTTCGCAGAGGGGACCCTCCTGTCGGCCGATAAGCTGCTGGACAAGTCGTTTCTTCCCGACGACTTGAAAATTACGTATAAAAAGAATATGCGGGAGAGGCTTCTCCGTTTGCATTACTCCTGTAAGCACGATCAACACCGGAATCCATGAACGTGATGTAAAGCCCGATCAGGTCATTCCCCGATTATGCCGAGCGCACCTCATTTGCCGATTTGTCGTTAACGCCTGAAATTTGTGTAGACGATCCTGCCAGATTGTCATAAAACGCAAAAGAGCCGCCTGAAAAACCCCGGAATTTTTCTGTTTTTTGAGGGTTTTTCTTGGCACAACCTTTGAGTTGTTTAGCAAAAAAGTGATATTGAAGTGCGAAGTGTCCTTGTTACGGCGTTCGTCCTCAATTTTTACCATTCATAATCTTATCCATTTTGGAGGGTGTTCAAATGAAGATTCGACCATTAGCCGATCGCGTTGTGATTAAACCGCTTCCCGCCGAAGAGAAGACGAAGGGGGGAATTTTCCTGCCCGATACGGCCAAGGAAAAACCGGTTGTCGGTGAAATCGTCGCAGTCGGACCCGGTAGGAAGTCCGACGACGGCTCAATTATCGCTCTGGAAGTCAAAGTCGGTGATCGCGTGCTCTATGGCAAATATTCGGGCACCGAGACAACCGTCGACGGCCAGGAGTACCTGATCCTGCGCGAGAGCGATATTTTTGCCATCCTATAATCCAGGAATTCATTAATCATCTCATATCAAATCGAAAGAGGTATAATACTATGTCAGCAAAGATCATCACATACAGCGCGGATGCACGGAGCGCGCTGAAGAAGGGCGTGGATAAACTGGCCGATGCGGTGAAAGCCACCCTCGGGCCGAAGGGACGCAATGTCGTCATCGACAAGAAGTTCGGCGCGCCGACGGTGACAAAGGACGGGGTGACGGTGGCGAAGGAAATCGAGCTGGAAGATCCGATGGAGAATATGGGCGCACAGATGG